>NZ_FOIU01000001.1:661037-1322074 GCF_900111495.1 Chryseobacterium wanjuense
TTTATACAACCGTATTTTCACGGATAATTTTTAGGGTTTATCCTGATAGATTGGGAAATAAGGCAAGCTATCTTTGTATCAACAAAATGACACATCATTCATATCTTCATATACATTTAGTAAATTCAAAGCAGCGAATCATCTCAGTTCTTGGGATGATTTTTTTATTTTATTAATAATCATTTAAATGGAAAAGTCAAATTTGAATATTTTAAGCGGAGTAAGTCTGGAAGAGTACTGTCATACCTGATCATTAATTTTCAATTATGAAAAAAAATGATTGATTATTTAATTTTTTTATTAAATAATCTTGAAATAAATATAGATATTATTAAAAAAGAATAATATCTATATTTTTTGAATTAATTTTATTAACTTTACATTACACTAAATAAATAAGAATGAAAAAGAAAATTATTATTTTAATGTGCTTTTGTTCTTTATTACACACAACTTATGCACAAGTAGGGATCAATACATCTAATCCCCAAGCTACTTTTCATATTGACGGACAAAAAAATAACCCCTCAACAGGTGTTCCGAATATTGCCCAACAATCTGATGATATTGTAGGAACCTCAACAGGAAACTTAGGGTTAGGAACTACTGCTCCTACTGCTAAACTAGAGATTCAGACAGGTGGAACAACTGCTGCACCGATTTCGGGGATCAAGGTAGTTGATGGTTCTCAAACGGATAAATACGTATTAACTACAGATGCCTCGGGAAGCGCGCTCTGGAAACCTATTACTTTGACTACCATTATGGGAGTATTTCCTTCAAATGTAGGAGCCGGTAATTATACTTTCAAAACGACGGCATTATGGGATAAAACAAATGCATTTATTACCCTTCCTCCAGGAAGCTGGAGAGTAGATGTCACACAGCTTTTAAGAATAACTGGAGATGCACTTACAGGTGATCAGTATATGTGGCTTCGTTTTAGCTTCACTGATGATAATACACCCCTTAATCCTACACTAACAAACGATTTTTCTAACAATGCAAGATATATAAGTGCTCAAATTTCCGGACCAACAGTAGTCATGACAAATGTTTATAAATATGCCTTGGCACAAGGAAGCGTTTTGATAAATAATTCTTCCGGAGCTAATAAAACGTATTATTTAATTGTAGGCAGTACAACATCTTCATTTACAAGTACAGCAACCTGGTTGGAAAGGGTAGGAGCAAATATTTGGGGTGAAAACATTATAACTGCAATTCCTATTTCTCAATAAAACATAAATTTTATATATTCTATTACCTTATAATGTTTTCATTATAAGGTTTTTCTTTTAGTAGCGAATTTTAATTTACAACTTCTGATTGTGGCGGTGCAATGTATAAGAACTGTATTTGAAGAATTAAAAATTACCATTAAAAAACCGTAAATTTGCGGCATGAATAACGATACCATTTGTGCACTGGCTACGGCCAATGGAGTGGGAGCTTTGGGGATAATCAGGGTTTCCGGAAATGAGGCTTTACCGATAGTTCAGAAGAGTTTTCCTGCCAAAAATCTGGAAAAACAAAAATCGCATACCATCCATTACGGATATTTTGTGGATGGCGAAGAAGCGATTGATGAGGTAATGCTTTCGATTTTTTTGGCTCCGAAAAGTTTTACGACAGAAAATTCTGTGGAAATTGCTTTTCACGGCTCGCCGCATATTGGAAAACGTATTCTTGAAACCCTTATTAAAAATGGAGCGAGAATGGCAAAAGCGGGAGAATTTACGCTTCGTGCTTTCATCAACGGAAGGATTGATCTTTCTCAGGCTGAAGCCATTGCAGATGTCATTGCCTCTGAAAATGAAGCTTCAAGAAAGGTAGCCATCAATCAGCTGAAAGGTGGAATTACCAATGAAATTTCGTTGTTGAGAACCGACTTGCTGAATTTTGTTTCGTTAATCGAACTGGAACTGGATTTTGCAGAGGAGGATGTGGAATTTGCGGACAGAACGGCATTGGTTCAATTATTAAATAAAATTGAATTAAAATTAAACTCCTTGATTGAAAGTTTCCAATACGGAAATGCCATCAAAAACGGAACAGCGGTTGCCATCATCGGAAAACCGAACGCCGGGAAATCAACCTTATTGAATGCTTTGTTGAAAGAAGAAAGGGCGATTGTGAGCAATATAGCCGGAACGACAAGAGATACGATCGAAGAAGTTTTACATATTAAAGGTCATGCTTTCCGTTTGATTGATACCGCAGGATTACGGGAAACGATGGACGAAATTGAAGCCATCGGAGTGAAAAAAGCCAAAGAAAAAGTGGAAAACGCCAATGTTCTTGTTTATTTGGCCGATGCGGGAACAGAAGATTTTTCCGAAGATATCGAAATGATAAAATCTTTGCTGAGAGATGATCTGAAACTGATTATCTGCGCCACAAAAATCGATGAAGTGATTCCGACTCAATATGAAAAAGTGGAGGAAATTTTCAGAAACGAGATTTCTCAGGAGTTTGATTTTATTAAAATTTCCGCAGTTGAAAACCAAAATATTCAGGATCTGAAGAATGAATTGTCTTCTTACGTTGAACAATTAAAAACTGAAGAAAATAATGTGGTGATCACCAATCAGCGCCATTTTGAAGCTCTACGAAAGTCTCTGGCTGCTGTTCATAAAGTGAAGGAAGCCATTACTTTCCAGATTTCAACTGAATTGCTGGCGTATGAACTTAGAAATGCCCTGGAACATCTTGGCGAAATTTCAGGTGAGGTGACGAATGATGAGGTTTTGGGAAATATTTTTTCTAAGTTTTGTATCGGAAAGTAAATATGTTTTCTTTTGAATTCTTATTGTTTCTTTTAGTTTATTTTCAGTTATTTACTGTTTTTTTTACTTTCTCATGTGATCTTTTATTTTTATATTTGGTACACCTTATGTACACCTCAAATAAGAAAAGGTGTACAATTGTACACCTTAATTTACAAATATGCTGATTACACTAAAACAGAAGAAACTTAAAGATGGAAGAATAAGTCTGTATATAGAATATTATAAAGGATCAAATACAGATAGTAATGGTAAACGAATTCATATAAGGGATTTCGAATACCTGAAAATTTATTTGTATGAAAATCCCAAATCTGCTTCTGAAAAAAAAGCTAATAAAGAAAATGAAAAATTAGCAGAAGATATTTTGGCTATAAGAAAAACAGAGTATGTTCAGGGAAAATTTGATATTAAAAATACATCAAAAGGGAAGAGAAGGTTTTTGGAATATTTCGAAGAAAAAACGGAAGAAAAATCAAGCTCAGTAAACAATTATGGAAATTGGTATTCTACACTTCACCACTTAAAAAAAATCTTACCGAAAAATTTACTCTTTGAAGAAATTGATCCAACTGTTATCAAAAGGGTTAAAGATTATTTTGACAAAGACGCTAAGACCAAGAGTGATCTTCCGTTATCGTTGAATTCTAAATATTCTTACTTTAATAAATTCAAGGCTTGCCTAAGAAGTGCTTTTGATGAAGGGTATCTAACTATTAATTATGCTTCAAAAGTAAAGTCTTTTGAACAGGCGGAAAGCCAAAGAGAATACCTGACATTTAACGAACTACAATCACTGGCTAAAACTGAATGCAAATATCCGGTTTTAAAAAGGGCTTTTTTGTTTTCTTGCTTGTCGGGTCTAAGATGGTCGGATATCAACATGCTAATATGGTCGGAAGTTCGTGATGAGGGAGAAATGAGTAGAGTTAATTTTAGGCAGGAAAAAACTGACAGTGTGGAATATCTTTATATTTCTGTTCAGGCTCGGGCTCTATTGGGTGAAAGACAGGATCAACAAGATAGGGTTTTTCGAGGGTTAAAATATGGAGTGACCTACAATACTGAGATTGTTCGCTGGTGTAATCGTGCCGGAATTCCTAAACATATTACCTTTCACAGTGCCAGGCATACGAATGCTGTTCTTTTGTTGGAAAACGGAGCCGACATATACACCGTCTCAAAAAGGCTGGGACACCGTGAAATAAGAACCACAGCAATTTATGCAAAAATAGTGGATCAAAAAATGAAAGAGGCTGCTGAGATAATCCCTGAATTGATCATAAAGATTGACAATTTTTAATAAGACGTAAGAGCTTGTGATGTTTATCTTAGTGATATTTATTCGTAAAAATAGGAAAAAGTAGGCCATTATATTCCAATTAATGCTCATTTCAATAAGCTTAAATCGTATTGATCAAAATTTGCTTAATAAAAGAACTTTATTATGGAAAATGATAGAATCTTAAGCAAGCTCAATAGAATCGAAAAGTATATTATTGGTTTAAAAGATATCCTGAATACCGATGAATTGTCAGACTATACGGGATTTAAAAAGTCTTATATCTATAAATTGGTTCATCATAACCTTATTCCTTATTCCAAACCTAACGGTAAAAAATTATTCTTTGATCGTAAAAAGATAGATATTTGGTTATTAAGTAATTCCTTTAAATCTAGCCAGGAGATTGAAAGAAATGCATTGGATTTTATAGTAAAGCATAACAAAATGAAGTAATCATTTTATAAGAAATTACAAAAAGCTTACTAAGATTATCCATAATATTTTAAAGCAGTAATCTTTCTTAATTGTAAGAAAATACCACGAAAATGAATGAGTATTTATTCACCCTTCTTCCAATAATAATACATTTGCGGACTGGATTTGAAAAGCCAAGACGGAAGAAAAGAAGTACAGGAAGCCATCTCCTTTATTATTGGGCAACTATATATTTCAGTGTACCAAATCAAAAATATAAAATAGTAAGTGCCAATGATCTGTCAGGTTTAAATTTGTATTTAATAGCAAAACTCATAATTTAAATAAAGATACTATTTTGTACAATTAGGTATATAATTACCTAGATTATCTGTTTCGACTACAAAGAAGAGCAGAGACGGAAACCGGATGGAGCGATTACAGGAACTCAATGAAAAAAGAAAAGATCTTCTTGTTAAAAACCAGAGCCAAAAAAGGCTGTCTCAAAAGTGAAACAACCTTTATACCTTTACAATGTAAAATTTATAATTAATGTCTTACCATGAGCTGCAGGGATTTGTTCTCAAGGCCTGAGCTGATATTTACCATATAACTTCCTTGCGGTAGACCTGCCGTAGAGAATTGAATACTATTTTTACCTTTTTTCAGTTCACTGGAAATAAGGCTCTTTATCTCTTTTCCATGCCAGTCTGTTATTTTTGCGGTAATTTTCGCATCATTCTTTAAAGTAAAGCTGAGAAAGGCTATATCTGAAACAGGATTTGGAGACAGCTTAAGATCATCCGAAAATAATGAGTAGGAATTACCGCTTTGTTTTTCCAGATATTCTTCATTTTGGTCTTCTCTGTTTATGTCTACCAGAAAATGGCATACACTGCCATACTGCTCTGATGGCTTATCAGATGCGACCTGAGAAACGGCAAAATCATATTCCTGAAGAGTATTGATATTCATATTAACCAGATTGAAATTGACTGTAACAGGTAACGATTCTTTTGCCTGTAGCCGTATGTTTTTTAATATGGCTTTCGATATATTTGTGACGAGGATTTCATGCTGGTCATAATTCAGGATCTGTATCCCTTCTCCCTGCTTTCCGCCTTCTATCCATCTCTGCCATATTCTGGGATCGAGTTTTATGGTAACATTGCCAGCATTTTCAAATGGTATTCCCGAATCTTTTACACGCTCGAAACGGATGTCAAAATGATGTTCATCATTAAAATAATTACCTATGAAGAAGCCGCTTCCACTGAAAGGATATACACCGCTCAGGTTTACCAGTCTGGTGTTTCGGGTAACGATGTTGTTGTTATTCACTACATTGGGTTCAATAGGTCCAACTTGCTCATTATGCATCGGGTCATTGGGATCATCTATTCTTCCCAGAAAACAGATCACATTATCTGCATTGGCTCCATAAATGCTTGGATTTACAGGATGCCACTTTGCATCTATAATGTATTCCTCTCCGGGTGCCAAAGCCGGTATCTTAAAACCATAACCCGGAACATATATATTCGAAGGATTAAAGCCCGTATAAGGAATATTCAATTCACCTCCTGCCGCAATACCTCCGATGTTTCCTACTCCCACACCTATCCAGGAATCAGGCCAGGTTTCACCCGTTGACCCCATTGTCCAGTAAAGTCTTGCATAACTAGGGGATGAGGTATGACAGCTCTGGTTGTGTACTCTGAATCTCATAACATTGGAGCCCGGACCCGAATATCCCGGATTTTCATGGATAAGGTTTAGCCCGGAATTAGTTACTCTATTCCATATATCGGGACTTTGGTAGATATTAATCCATGTGTTTGCGCTAGGGTTTGGTTCCAGACCTGTATCCACAGGGCTGTCATATGATGCCAGATCTTGCTTGTGGTTGACAGTAAAATAATTTTCATTATCCACCTGCTCGGGGAGAGCCCTTACATGGTAACGGCCGATAGCCGGAAGTGTTACAACCTCAGTAGCTGTTAAATTCACAATATCAACCGAAGCCAATTTATACGGAGGAAATTCTCCCGAAGTAGTATAGAACTTTCCATCGATCGCTTTTTCAATATGTGAGTCAAGGTATTGTTGAGAGCCCGGAATATAGGATATGCTGCCAGAAGCCATGTTTATGACTGCAAGACCGCGTTTCAGCGCAACATTATTATTTTGTGAAACGAGCAGCCTATTACTGTCAATAAATTCAAGCCCCCTTACATTCTGTACCCCAAATGATGAGGGTACAGACCATGTGCTGATGTATCCGCCCTGGTTGTTCAGATTATACACCTTAAAGCCTGCATAAGTAGCCAGAGCCAGCTTCATATTTCCGGAAACCGGATCTTCATAAAGATCTGCTTCATCAGAAATATCATTGATATTACTAATAATTGTTGCTTCATAGGTGATACCGGTATTTGAAATTCTAAATCTTCTGCTTTCGCCTGCCGTTGCAAAAAGAAAACGTGTATTATCGGCTTTTAACTTAGAAATGGCTATTGATCCCATTAATGTATTCATGGATCCCAGGTTAACCATATAATAGCCGGGAACATAGTTCACAGATCCGTTGGAAACCTCAATCATGCTGTAATATAATGATGTTGTTCCGCCAACCGGTGCGGGAGGAATTCCGATAAGGTAAAACCTGTTACAGCTTCCCGGCACTCTGATGATTCCCATTTCCTGTGCAAATGAGGTATTTTGATTGATTCCTCCTCCTGTCCTGTTGAAAAGAAGATTATTGTTCTCATCATAAAATCCGTTTACAGACCACAGGTCACCGGTGTTGATGCCTAATGAATTGATAATTGTGGGTGAGGTCCCAGAAAAATCTATTAAAGAATTACCTACCGTCCATTTGGGCATCTGTGCGCTGAATATACAGGCACAAAGAGCCAAAGATAATAGCAGAATTTTTGTTTTCATGGTAATATTGTTTTAGTGAATTAAGCTATTAATATACTCAAGAAGCACAAGCCATGATACTAAAAATGATTATATGGGATGATATTGCCTGTAAGTGTAGACACTTGCTTTGTAAGTGTATTTATAAATATAAAATGATCAGATGATAAAATGAAAGTTGCAATTAAAACATTTTTAATTTTGGATTAACTGAAGGTTAAATATTATGTTTATTACAAAGGATAGGTAAAAAGAAATATCAAAAGAATTTAAACAAGACGCATGAGATTTTATTGTCTTCTATCACCGGTACCAGTGATTTTTTGGTTTTACCCACTAGTGGTGTTTTTTGATAGCCTGTAAAGGAATTAACTTTGAGAAAACTAATAACTAATTATTCCTAAGAGGCCGTTCTTGATAATGGTTATTTTGTAATTATTGTCAGATACGGAGTCCTTTTGGTAATAAATATTTAAAATAGTTTTTGCCAAAAAGAAATCCTTATTGATTACATAGCTAAATTACATTTAACCAGAGAATGGTATTCAAGACTTTTCAGAATCCAACCCCAACCCATAGCATAAGGGATTGGGGTTTATTTAACTAAGTTTGTTTTATTTTAACAAGTAGTTTCCTGTTATAATAAATTTTTTTTTGTAGCAAACCCGTTGTTGGAAATAATAACTTTTCACAGCCCTAATGAAATCTTCGAAATTTTAGAAGGACAAAATATTTCCTAGAAATCCTATTTCATATCCAGTAGATCGAATAATTTAGTCTTATTCCTATTCCTATTGTTGGGGGCATAAGATCGATGTTAATCTGGAAATAGACGAGGTCAAAAAAATTCCATCATGTTTCTTACTTTCGATCTTACATTCATATACTTTGTATTTCAGGCATATAAAAAGTACTATTATTACTTTTCAGTGATTATTCTGCTTAACCTGATTACAATTTGCTGTATCAAATATAAGGGGCTAATAGAGAAATAATCGGTCAAGTAAGTCAGAGTCAGGATTGTGGCTTAGAATATCTTCAGGTAAAAGTTCTGGTTTGTCTGTAAAACAGTATTTTATTTGAATAGATTATTAGGACTGAATTATAACTAGAAAAGATAAAGCTTCTCAGAAGAGAAGCTTATTGATAAGGTTGTAAACTAACTGATCGTTAACCTTTTATAAAGATAGTGAATTTTTTATATATAAAAATTGCCTCTCAGGGGCGAGAGGCAAAAAGATCTATTACCACTAAGCGAAGCGGTAGGGTAAATTTATAAAAAACATTAATTGTATGCAAGTAATTTGTGAATAATTTTAGTTATACTCCTTTGTATAATGAAATATTCACTAAATGCTGATGAATTTGCTTTAATTGATATCTTCAGCTTATAGTAAGATTGAAGTTATATTTATCTTATAAAGCAATTTTAACTTTTTGTTTGAGTGCCGAACATCTGACGGGGTAGTCCTATTTCATGCGCCTGAGGATAAGGTTCCCTGAAGGTCATACTCACATCCTCCTTGATGTGGCGGTGGATATCGTATTGTTTATCTTTATCATAAGCATACCGGGGATCGGGAATCATCGGCATTTTGGCCATTTTATGGATGGTAATGGAAGGGAAATGAAAGTCAACTTCCACGGTTCCCAATAGCAAATAACAGCCGCCGCCCTGAAAATCATATTTTTTCAGGCTGTCCGGAAAATGTGCCGTATCGAAGTAATGACCATTTACATCGATCCAGGTTCCGAAATACATGGTTCCTTTTTTTGTGGGAACGTGTTTCCTGGCAATAAGATAGGCCAACATTTTTACCTGTTTCTTATGATACTGTAAAAGGTCTTTTACAAAAACAGAGCCTCGGTACTTGGTTTGCAGCAGATCAAAAGGAGTGCATGAAACAGGAAATCCGATGAGTTCGATTTCATCAAAAGCATCTTCAAAGTTTTCTCGTTTTAACCGGGGTAATCGATGCTGAGGAACAGCTTCCTCAAATAATAACATGCCCCTGTTTTCAGGTTTAAAATTCACCAGCAATATACGGGCTTCAACAAGCAGTTCGTTTTTAGGTTTCCCGGTAAAGCGGAATGCTCCGACGAATATCAAGGTTTGTACAGTCTCAATACCGATGGGAATACGCCTTATGAAATCTTCCAACGATGTATAATTGCCGTTTCTTTCACGTTCTTCAACAATAGTATTGGTTATTCTTGTTTCCAGGCCTTCCAAAAGCATAAGTCCTAAATAGATACTTTTCCCTTTCAATATGGTTTGAAACTCACTTGTATTAACACAAGGAACCTGAATATTTCCACCTGACATTTTTGCCTCATGGATATAAACTTCAGTACGGTAAAAACCTCCTTGATTATTAATCACGGAAACCATGAATTCCAACGGATAATATACTTTCAGATAGAGGCTCTGATAGCTTTCCACAGCATAGGATGCCGAATGCGCCTTACAGAAAGAATATCCCGCAAAAGATTCAATCTGCCGGTATGCTTCGGCGGTCAACTCCTGCGAATGCCCTTTATCTCTACAGGAATTAAAAAAATTGGCTTTTACTTCCTGAAGCTTTTTAATGGAGCGGCCTTTGCCACTCATTGCCCTTCGTAGGATATCCCCATCCGCTAAAGAAAGTCCTCCAAAGTACTGGGCAATTTTAATCACATCTTCCTGATACACCATAATTCCGTAGGTTTCCTTCAAATGCTCTTGAAACACCGAATGAAAATATTCAAATTGGTCAGGATGGTTGTGCCTGAAGATGTATTCCCGCATCATACCGCTTTGTGCCACACCGGGCCGGATAATGGAAGAAGCAGCTACAAGGGTGCGGTAATCACTGCATTTTAATCTTCTTAAGAGTCCCCGCATGGCCGGAGATTCTATATAGAAACACCCGATGGTTTTCCCTACGGCCAGATATTCATTGGCTTTTTCCTCATCCTTGGATAGGGTTGTATCGCGAATATCAACGTTAATGCCTCTGGTTTTCTTGATAAGATTGACTGTATCGTTGATCGTTCCCAAACCTCTTTGGGAAAGAATATCAAATTTCTCAAGCCCGATATCTTCCGCTACGTTCATATCAAACTGAACGATAGGGAATCCTTTAGGCGGTATTTCCAAAGCGGAATAGTTCGTAATGGGGTCTTCTGAAATCAGAATTCCACAGGCATGCATGCTCCTTTGGTTAGGAAAGCTTTCCAATAACTTAACGTACTTATGAATGGTTTGGATCACTGAATTGGACTCATGGGTTTCCATGGGTTTTTTCGTCAATTCGTCGAGTTCCTCTTTAGGTAGCCCAAAAGCTTTTCCTACTTCTCTGAACCTGGATTTGTGCTTGAACTCTACATTAGTTCCACAAAAAGCCACATGGTCTTTCCCATATCTTTTAAAGATATATTCCAGAATGGTATCCCTGTTCTGCCAGCTCCAGTCGATATCGAAATCCGGCGGGGTCATCCGGTTAAGGTTTAAGAACCGTTCAAAATAAAGATCCAGTTCCAACGGGCAGATATCGGTAATGCCTAGGCAGTAGCTGACAATTGAATTGGCCCCGCTTCCACGCCCCACATGCATAAACCCCAGGCTGTTGCTATACCTTACAATATCCCATGTAATCAAGAAATAGGAACAAAAGTTAAGCTCGTTGATGACTGCCAGTTCCTTCTCAATCCTTTTTCCTGCAATTTTATGATCCGTTCCGTAGCGTCTTTTTAAGCCTATATATGCCAATCTTGTCAATAGCTTTAAGTCAGATTCTTTTGACTGGGTATAACATTGTTTATTCCTGACCTTTTT
Organism: Chryseobacterium wanjuense; assembly: GCF_900111495.1. Taxonomy (NCBI): domain Bacteria; kingdom Pseudomonadati; phylum Bacteroidota; class Flavobacteriia; order Flavobacteriales; family Weeksellaceae; genus Chryseobacterium; species Chryseobacterium wanjuense. The sequence goes on from NZ_FOIU01000001.1 coordinate 672,268, forward strand.
AAATTCAAAATCAAAGCTGCAGGCTTCTAAGATTTTTTTTGTATTTTCTATAATCCTTGGATACTGCCGGAAAGCTTCCAGGATGGTGTTTTCAGATGTAAAATATTCTGATGGACGGGCTATATCCTGGTCGCTTAATTTTGATAACAATATATTTTTATCAATCGCCCTTAAAATCCGATGAAGGCTGTACTCTTTTTTTGTGCTGAAAGAAACGGGGTGGAGGATCACCATTTTTGGAATCAGCAGGGCAAGCTCAGGACGAATTAAAAGGGTAAGCTCGTCTTCACGAATCCCTATCAATTCATTTGCTTTTAAGATGGAAGGAATTTGATCCAAGGGATAGACTACAAATATATCCTTGAATTCTGGTGCAGTTTGAGAAAGTTCCCGGCCATGGCAATGGTAATCCGTCAGCATGACATTGACTTCGCCGATTCCCGAAAATTCTTTGGCAATAGCGATATAAAGAAGCCGATCCTCTTTTCGTATTTCGACTCCTGCGATAGGTTTGATATGGTAGTTTTCACATTCTTTCTTAAAATCATAGATTGCGGTAACGGTATTAATATCTGTCAGAACCAAAGTTTTAATATCCTGTTCATATGCCTGTTTTACCAGCTGTTCAACGGATAAGGTCCCGTACCTGAGACTGTGAAAAGAATGACAATTGAGAAACATAGTAAAGATGTTAAAGTTATTTTCCGAAATCAAAACCAGATGCCTTGCCCACAGCCCCCGTTCCGAATCGATTTTTAAGATAATCCATGGTCTGGTAGAGCCTCATCTGCTCTTCGGTATCTTCAAAAAGATTCATCTGATGGCTGCCGTGGACCAAGCCTGTAAAGCGCAAGCCGACCAGCCGGAGCCTCATCCGTCTTGTATACACCTTGTTGAAAAGCTCCAGCGCCACTCTCGAAAGCGTATGATCAGCAGCAGTATAGGCTACTTTACATTGCTTGGTCTCCGTATCGAAATTGGCATAACGGATTTTAATGATAACTGTAGAGGTCAGCCATTTTTCCTGCCTCAATTGATAGGCCAATTGTTCTGCCATCCCGGATATGAGTCTTTTGAGCTCAATAATATCCATCGTATTATTTGAAAAAGTCCTTTCGGTTGAGATGGATTTTCTTTCAGAATAGGGGATAACCGGATTTTCATCAATGCCGTTGGCTTTTTTCCAAAGCTCTTTCCCGTTAACCCCAATCATTTGCTGAAGTACCAGCACCGGCATCTCGGATAAGGTGTGGATGGTACGGATACCGATTCTTGAAAGAAGCTGGAAAGTCTTGTCTCCTACCATCGGAATTTTTTTAATGGACAAGGGATTTAAGAAGGGTTTTACCTCCATGTCCTTAATTTCAAGCCTTCCTACAGGCTTTGACTCTCCCGTCCCGATTTTTGAGACTGTTTTATTCGTCGATAAGGCAAAGCTGATAGGAAGTCCTGTCTCTTTGGTAACGGCTGATGCAATTTCCTGTGTCCACTGATAACATCCGAAGAACTTATCCATTCCGGAAAGATCAAGGTAAAATTCATCTACACTTGCCTTTTCCATGACCGGAACCTTTTCCCGGATAATTTCAGTAACGGTATGTGATAAATTGGAATACAGTTCATAATCCCCGCGAATTATCCTGGCATCAGGGCAAAGCCTCTGAGCCATGCGTATCGGCATTGCGGAACGGACTCCGAATTTCCTTGCCTCATACGAGCAAGAAGCTACCACTCCCCGGTCTCCGCCTCCTATAATCAGAGGGATACCTTGAAGCTGGGAGTTATTACGCCTCTCACAGGATACAAAAAATGTATCCAGGTCCATATGTACAATCGCTCGGTTCACGGTGTAAAATTAGATACTATTTGGATCAAATTGTTTATATTTGTTGGTATAAATTATACCAATGTCAGTTTTTGCAGAAAATATCAGGTTTTTGAGAGATCAGGAAAAAATATCGCAACAGAAGCTTGCCGATGCTCTTTTCATTACAAGAGAGCGGTATGCAAAATATGAAGATGGCAGATCGGAGCCACCTATTGAGATCCTGCTGAGGATATCAAGGTATCATAAAGTGAGCATCGACCTTTTGGTGAGTATCGATATCAGGAAATATCCTTTGGATAGCCTGGTAAATCTTCCAGACAATAAAATTTTACTGCCCGTAGTGATTGATCCTGAAGGAAACAAATATATTGAAATTGTCCCTCAGAAAGCTTCTATGGGGTATCTGAAAGGCTTTAGTGATCCGGAATATATTGAAAGCCTTCCGCGAATCCAGCTTCCGTTTTTGGGGCATGGAATATTCAGGGGATTTATGGCTGACGGGGATTCAATGCCGCCTTTTGCTGACGGAACCTGTGTGATAGGGGAATATGTCGAAACCCTGGATGATTTAAAAAAGGGAAAAGAATATATGTTTATCACCCAACAGGGCTATACCTTCAAAACATTTGTAAAAAAAAATACCCGAAGTATAACGGTAGTCGCAGATAATACATTCTATGATCCGTACGATATTCCTTTAAAGGATATGATCCAGATATGGCGTTATGTACGAGGGATTTTACCCCAGGATTATAAACCTCATTATCTTCCGGATCATGTCAAGCTTAAAGATTTGGTGGATGAAGCAAAACGGAGTATCAGTAATTTGGAAACGAAACTTTTTCATTTGAATAACAATGAGTAAAAACTTCCCCGAAGGGAAGTTATAAAACACAAATGATGAAAAAAAAATCCCTTTTTTGAATGGGACAGCATAAAGTTAAGAATTTAAGATAGAATTACAATGGATCAGCTGAGTTTATTTGATGCAAAAGAATTTTATGAATTTCCCAAAGACCTTATAGAATATCAGGAAGATTTTTTAAGCAGAGCAGAAGCCGACATGCTCAAAGACCAACTGCTGCATACTGTTCCCTGGGAGCAGCGGACCCAAAAGATGTATGATAAAATGGTTTTAACACCACGCCTTACGGCTTGGTACGGTGAGCGTAATAAATCCTATAACCCGGAGGAAAATTCTTTACCTACTGATTCATGGATACCTGAACTCTTGCTGCTTAAAGAGAGGATAGAAAAAGAATTCGGCTATCGGTTCAACGGAGTACTGCTCAATTTGTACCGTGATAATAATGATTCGGTGGATAAGGAAAGCCGTTACGGCAAAAGGCCTGTGATTGCGTCAATCAGTTTGGGACAAACCAGAAATTTTGATTTTAGAAAAATGGATCATCATCAAAGCAAATACAGCCTGCCCCTTCCGCATGACTCTTTGCTGATTATGAAAGGGGATATGCAGGAGCACTGGGAGCCATGGTATTGCTAAATCTTCAGTCCCGATGAAAGAGCGGATTAACCTAACGTTCCGATGGATTAAGGAACCCTAACCAAACAGAATAAAAAACTATTTTACGATTGCTTATCATTGGTAACTCTCAAATCATTTAATAATAAATTTTGCCTTTTTCAATTCTCAAGACTTTCCCTTTTCCATTTTTTTGACGGTCCGGATAACCGTTTCAATGCATAAGCCTGTTAAACTGGTCAGCTGTCTTCTGCTGAATGGAACCATATAAGGATAGGGAGATTGATTTGAATTATAGTCCTTATAATAATCCATAATGGTTATATTAACCTCATGTAACACAAACGATGATGAAACTATTTTAGAAGGCAAACAGGCAGCAGCAGTAGATCGGCAGGGCTGGACTCAAACATCTGTACTTCTTGCTGGTCTGAACAATCCGGAAGATACGAGTTTCATGCGATCTGAATTGAATAAGTTAATTAATTTTTGGGGAATTCCTGTTCAAATGATGTTTGTAAATGACCCAGTGGATCCAAACGGGAGTATGAATGCCATATCATACGATAATGGCTCCATGATTTATTATGGATATACTTTTTATAATGACGCAAAAAGTAAAGCAGGAAATATCGGTAATGTATTCATTCTAGGGCATGAGTATGGGCACCAGATTCAATACAAGTTCCAGTTGCCTCAAATAATAACAGAAAATACTTCAAGAGGTATAGAGCTTGAAGCAGACGGATTGTCTGGATATTATCTTGGACGCAACCAGGTCAGTTTTCAACAAGTTGCGATAGCCGCTAATTATGCTGCAGCTATAGGTGACTTTAATATAACGGATCCTAGTCATCACGGTATTCCATCGCAAAGAAGATCTGCTGTCCGTTTAGGTTATTTACTCAGTGCAAACGCTTTGACTCCGCAACAATTTGACATGTACTTTAAATATTATTATTTTGGGGTATTAAATGGACAATATAAAATTAAAGATAACAGCTCTATCTCCATTGATCCTGAACTAGATCAAAATATTAGCAAGCATCTTGAAGAGATACAAAGAATTAAGAACGGTGAAATGTCTTATGAGGAATATCGTAATCTTAAATAAATTGCCTATGTGATCTTGTAATTTCTAGCTAATTTACAAGCAAGCTTAATCATCTGAGACAACAAGAGCGAACTTTATTTTTACTCGATTGGGATGTAATCTGATCGTATTTTAAGGCATTGACAAAAGTTTAAAAACTATTTAATCAAATTTCACTGTTGATACTAAAGTATATACATTCAGTGTTTTTGTGTGCGGGAGTAAGAATACTCCCGCTTTCTTGTTGTTAAAACACAAAATTTTTTTAGTTATAATGAATTGCTGATTTTGGAAAAACTAAGGATATATAGTAAGAACCTTTCTTACAATTTCTCTATTCCTTATATTTTTCATGGTATGTACGATTTCTATAGAATTTAATGACTTTTCTAATTTTACTCATGTCTGTTATTTTATTTGCCATAACCTGTAATTTTTTTACGAATATATGACTGTAACAACATGAAAAAATCTGTAGTATTTTATTGCAAATTTCGAATACAAGGTTGTCAATTTGAACTGAAATTAGGGGGTCAGTTTGCTCCGAAATTAGTGGATACTACATGGTCAATATTACTGAGATTTACATCTTAGTGACGGATGTAATGCTTTCAAGTGATGATATTTTCATTATCAACTTTCTCCAATTGATAGAGATAAATATATTTGCATATCAAATGTTGGGAGGGTACCGCATGTGTTAAGGGAGTGATCTTAATACCTATCTTCATAAATAATAGATTTTCCATAAAATCCAAAGGGATCATAACAACTCCAAATGGTCCTTATAAAAGAACTTACTACAAAGTAAAGGATATTTTAATCTTCTTGTTGTTAATTTTCATATATTGCTATAGTTCCTGGATAAGAATATAGGTAGCAGGGGTCTTGCCTAAGGGATCATTCGGAAAAAGTCCATAGGTATATGAAGGTCCGAAAGTAGTTAACTTAACAGTCACAGGCGTATTACCCGTTTGGATAACGGAAGTGGCGAGACTTATTCCTGCGTCCTTCACAGATTCTGTACTAGCCTCCTGGTACCCTGTAATATTAACAACACCTACTCGGTTTCCTGTGGTGGCGTCCAAAAAATGAAATCTCATCCATGCTTCACCATCTGGTACCGTGGAGCTGTAAAGCCAGCTTACATTGCCATGCAATAAAAATGTTTTGTTGGGAGGTAAAGTTATGTTGCTGCCTGATACACTAATTAAGTCGGCATTGACTCCTGTTTTAGTTTGCCATACAATATCACCCTGCTGCATTAATTGAGCCTGGTTTTTACCAATATATGCAAATATTTTCTGTGTTGTTGCTGTTGTAATAAACTTTTGCCATACATTGCCGTCAAAATAATAAAATCCTACAGTATCAATATTTACAGCGTTACCGGCCTGAGAGCCGGTAGCAGCGTTATTTACATAAATCATGGTAGAAACAACAATACCTACCATACTTTGTGCTCTCTGCCTGTCTACACGGGGAATCACCAAGCCGTCTACATTTGTGGAAGTGCCGGTAGGATTTTTAGCATTAATGTATAATGTAGAAACGGGGAAAGGTGTGTTAATTCCTATTTGTGCATTAATGGTTATCCCTAAGATTAAAGCAAAAATTATTAAGAGTTGTTTTTTCATTTTCGTTGTTTTTAGAATCTACTTGAATAAATTGTATAGATTTTGTTAGTATAAATTGTCAGACTACACTGTAGTTTTTTTGTAAAAATATAAAGAAGAAAATTTTTACAAAATAAAAAGCTTTTCCATTTTTCGAAAATGAAAAAAGAAAAATAATTAATTAATTGATTTATAGTCGGTTATATTTTGTTAAGTTATCTTATTGAACTTACTCTGTTTTGAAAAAAAAAATCTTTAGTCATATAATTGTTTGTTCCACAGTGTATTTATATACAAAGTGACCATCCCATACCTTGAAACGACTAAAATAAATCTCAAAAACGATTCATTTTAATTTTTTAAAAAACGTTTTTAAGATCACATTTCAATTTAAAACATCACTAAAAAATAAGTTTTGATTGACGAGTTGCTGAATGTGGCTAAAGGTAGTTTGAGCTGAGGAATGGAGGTAATTTTATGTTTTTACCCTAAAAATAAAAGATTTGTCAATCCATCGAAAACTTAGAATGAAAATTTTTTGGTAAACACTTAACAATCATATCATCAAAATAAATTTTATATTAGCAGCATACATGGCTTTACGAAAGTTATATAAATCAGATTGACGCAATGCGTAAATTTGAAAGTTAGCAGACATTTTGAAAACAGAACTTAAATATCTAAAATTTAGCAATTAAATACAGAAAAAATGAGAAACAATATGTATACTTTGTTATTATTATTTTTATTCACAAGCATTAATGCTCAAGAATATTCAAAATTAATAAGTGAAGCTGATAAATTATATGAAACAAAAGATTATAAAATGTCTACTGATTTATATAATAAAGCTTTTAAAATTGAAAGTAAAAATCCCAATCACTTATATAATGGCGCATGCGCATCTTCTTTAGCAGGAAATACAAAAAAAGCATTTAAATGATTGAACTTATCAATAGAGCAAGGTTGGACAAATCTAAAGCACTTAAATTCTGATACTGATTTAGAAAATTTACATTCAAAAAAAGAATGGGGGAAAACAATTAAAAAGTTAGAAAAAAAATTAGAGTTAATGGAAGCAAATTATGACAAACCATTGCAGGCTGAATTATTGACAATTCTTGACGAAGACCAAAAATATAGAATTCAAATCAATGAAACTCAAAAAAAATTCGCTCAAGATTCTAAAGAAATGCAAGACCTTTGGAAACTAACAATTCAGAAAGACTCAATTAATGTATTAAAAGTAAAAAAAATATTAGATGAAAAAGGTTGGGTTGGTAAAGACAAAGTAGGCGCACAAGCCAATAGTGCATTATTTCTTGTCATTCAACATTCAGATTTGGAAACGCAAAAAAAATATTTACCAATGATGAAAGAAGCTGTAACAAAAGGAAATGCAAATCCAGGCTCTTTAGCTTTGTTAATTGACAGGATAGAAATTCGGGAAGGCAGGAAACAAATATACGGAAGTCAGATAGGAACATAACAATCTTAAAAAACAATGGCTTCTTTGGCTGAATATGAAAGAGAGTTGATAAGAGAAAGAATTAATGCCGGTTTACAATCTGCAAGAATAAAAGGAAGAGCCGGCGGAAGACCAATCGAGTGGTAATTTTGTATATTTAGTGATAAGATATAGCCTTATCGGTGGGTGCCTATTATATACCAACCAATATCAATAAACTAATAAATTAAGAATTCTATGCGGCCTAATTACAAAAAAATTTATTATGACCTATTAAAAGAGAAGCAGCCTGAGAAATTGGATGATCCGAAAATTTTGCATCTTCTGAATAATTTAAACACAATGGAAGATGTTCTTAAGATTAATGCACTGGTCTCTGATTCGTCGAAAAAGAACTTGAAAAAAAACCAACAGCTTAAAAATTACGATAAAAAAACTGTGTTAAGATTATTGCATTATCAAAAAAAACACAATCTTTCGGATAATTTTATGTCAAAGAAACTTAAAATGAGCAGAACTACCATTGCAAAATGGCGGAAAATATTTGGTCATGAGGTTTGATAATTCACATTCATCTATTGTCGCGATTATTCCCTATAATATTGATTGATATAGGCCAGTTGGCACTTTCATATTAAATAATCTCAAAATGATACGAAAGGGGGTATTTTTATACAGGATCGGGAGAATTATGGTTGGAGTAATTCTGTTTGTGAAAGAATTGAATAAAAAAGAAATACATTGTAAATCTAGGAAAAGGAGGTTGTTACTATTTATCGTCAGGCGGAAATAAGGAATATTTGACAAAAGCTATTGTAAAGGTTATTATTAATATGAATATATTGCAATACTTTTTGTTGATTAATGTATATATTAATTTTTTGAAGAGAATTTAAAAATGTAAATATGTACAAATGTAAAAGCAGGTGTAAATGAAAATTTATATAATGGATTATAAACATTTTTATTTATAACTTCATTGCATTATTGTGAAAAATATAGATATGCTCAGTATTGGTATTACAGCTCCAGAAGATAAAATTAGAATCACTACAATTCTCCGATGCACTATTGAAATTCCCAAAGAGAATGACTGGCCCCCCCCCCCCCCCCAACTAGTTACAGTAAATACTCAATCTTATTTTAATAGTGATCGAGGTTGGAATAATGATAAAAAACTTTTATGCATATCATATTATGGCAATAAAAAATCCTTACCGAGGATTTTATTGATGACTGACTATTGGTGAAATTCTTGGAGTTTAGAGTCTCATTAAAATCATATCAAAATATTTTGTGGAGTGATTGAACATACAGCAATAAATAAACCAATGAAGAGAGGAGAATTAAAATCGATACCACATATTCAAGTCCATTTAATGTGGGATAACTGATTTTCTTTCAATAAGTTTTTTGAGCACCGAAATCCATATCGTAAAGAGTAGCAGTGATAAGCATGTGATGCCAAGTCCGTCTTTATATAAGCTGTATTCGATAATCCCTGTTTTATAGGCTATAGACAATGCCAGAATACCGAATTCTCCTGTCTGCGAGAGCAGGGCTCCTCCATACCAGCTGTCTTTCCAGTTATATCTCAGTAAGCGGAAAATAATAGCTGACATGATACTATTGCTGATCAGAACAAAAAATGCTCCTAACAGGATGAAGCGGAAGTTAAAATAAAGATAAGAAATGTCAATACGCAGCCCTATGGAAACAAAAAAAAGGGTAACAAAGAAAATCTTGAAAGGAATGAGTGAATGCTCAAGCCAGTGGAATGTTTTTATCCTTCCTACCAGAACACCGGCAATAAAACTCCCTAAGGCGCTGCTTAATCCGGCTGTTTCAGCCAGCAGTCCGAATCCCAGACAAATAAGAAGTCCCGAAAAAACCTGTAGATCATGGTCGTTTTCTATGGTCTTGAAAAATTCCGGTAATTTGATCTCCTGGGCAGTCCTTATTTTTTTCAGAACAAAAAAAATAGCAATACATACCAAAATGGGAAGCATACTATTCACAAAACTGGAATCATCCTTATTCCAGACTTTGAGCATCATTAGGACAGGAGCTAACAGCAAATCCTGAAAAATCAGCATATTGAGAATCATTATTCCAAAGGTTGTTTTTAAAGTATGGTGTTTTTTCAAAAATTCGCTGACTACTGCAGTACTGTTAAATACAAAAAGTACGGCGATAAGAATGATACTGTTCAAAGAAAGCCCTATAATATAGCCTACTGAAAAGGCACAGATGATACTCAAAAGTATTTTTATGCTTTGTGCTATGACAGGTTTTACAAGCAAACTTCGGTTATCGGGAACATCAATTTCCATTCCCAGAAAGAACATCAGGAGCATAATTCCTATTTCGCCGACAAGTTCTATCTCGTCCGGCTCAGTGAAAACCCCCGATACGTGAGGTCCGAGCACAATACCGGCCATAATATAGGCAATCAGGTAAGGCTGCTTAAGTTTCTTGAGCAAAAACATTATTCCTAATGTGGTAAGACAGAGTAGGCATATTGACCAGAGTAATCCATTCATAACCTTAATCAATGTTACAAATTAAAAATAGACTGATGGTTGGCAGATCTGATAGAAAATTGGTTTTCCTGAATTCAGGAAAACCAATATAGATGTAAAAAAGTGATAGTTATTGGATCTCGATTAGGCGGGGAGCTTTCTTTTTGGCATCTTCCGTCTTCGGGATTATGAGTTTTAAAACACCATTTTCGTATTTAGCTTCAATACGATCCTCATCCACTACATTCTTGGCCAGCTCAAAGCTGCGTTGGAAAGACTGATAGCTAAATTCTCTGCGGGTGTAATTGTCATTATTTTCTTCCTGTTGGTTTTTCTTGGCAGAAGAAATGGTAAGAAAATTACCATCCAGGGTAATTTGGAAATCTTGTTTTTCCATACCCGGTGCGGCAACTTCCACTTCAAAGTTCTCAGGATTTTCCTTGATATTGACCGAAGGAAGTGTGCTGAGGGTGGAAGAAAAATTGTTGTTGCCCCAGTTAAAAAGTTCGCGGCTGAAAAAGTCATCGAACAGTGTACGATTGGCAGGGAGCAAGCTGCCATTGTTTCTTTTTACGATTGACATAATAAACGAGTTTTTAAAGGTTAAACAATATATTTTAATGATCTCAATCAAAAATTTGCAAACGATATACCAAGGCCAATATTTGGAAAAAATGTCACATTGTGAATGAAAAAATGTCAGAATGAGAAGGTGTATCTATTAAATCGGTCTAATAAAACATGGTAAATAAAATTCTAATAGCTGATGATCATCACGTTGTACGTGTAGGAACATCAATCATTGTAAAGGAAACATTTCCGGAAGTATCCATTGATTTTGCTACGACTTATGATGAAGTCAAAGAGAAGCTGGAAGCTGAGAATTATGATCTTATCATTCTTGATATCGATATGCCTGGCACCATCTATAAATCAATGGTGAAAGAAATTAAAATGTTAAGAGAAGAAATCCTAATCTTAATATTTTCGTTTTATGAAGAAGATATCGCTTTGCAATATTATAAAGAAGGAGTACACGGTTTTCTGAGCAAACTTTGTGACCCGAATGACATTGTCTCAGCCATTAGCTCAATTTGTGAGAAAGGGCATTATTATTCCTCATATATTATTAACCAAATGATTGAGAATAAGAATTCACCCGTAGAGACATTATCACAAAGGGAGCTTGAAATATTCAAACTTTTGGCCCAGGGAAACGGAAATCTTGAAATTGCGAACCTTTTAAATATTGAAGAATCGACTATTGCCACACATAAAAGAAAATTATATAAGAAACTCAAAATTTCCAATCTGGTAGAGCTGATAAGAATTTATAATACACTTCATTAGAATTATTTGAAAGCCATAACATAAACAGCAATAAAAAAGACAAACTGGGCAGTATAGAAACCTTGACAAAACTTCAGATAATACATGCTTTTCAGCACAACATTTGAATTTTCAAGAGGATGAAACATTGAAGAAAGACTCTGGCACTTTATGGAGTTTTTTCTTTTATGTATTGTGTACTTTAATTATAACATCCTATTTACTTTTACAAAGCTGTAGTTATATAAATCAGATTGATACAATGTGTAAATTTGAAAGTTATAGGCTATTTTAAAAAGACACAGTGAACAAGAAACGCATATTACGAATTCTGACAATTTTACTAGCATTGGTTGTACGACTTTTCGGATTCTACAGATTTTATAACCTACGACAGAAATTATACTTTTGCCAAAGAATATGAAGAAGAACTAAAATACATCTCATCAAACGTTTACTTTGGAGAAGAAAAATATTTTACAGTATTTGAATTAAAAGGTCTAGAATCCAGAATACACTCCTACTGAAAGCGGGAGTTTTTATTTAATTCCTAAATCAAATCTCATAGAAAATCCTCGTTTGTCTCTGCGTAAATGAGATAAAATGCATTTTCCAATTTATCTTTGCTAATGCGATCCAAATTTTAGTTCTTTTTTTTGCAACTCTAAATTGCTAATTTTCTGGAAACTTATTTCTAAATAAGTTTAAATAAGTTCATTAATTCTCTGTTTTTTCACGGTATTAAACTTGAATTGACAAGAATTTCCTTATCACTTGGAGTTAAGATAAACAATAACATTTCATTAAAATAATAAAAAAATAGCAGGAGACTATGCTCCTGCTACCTGAGAAAATAAATGTGGCTGGCTTCTTGCATGGAAAATAATATCATTATCTTTATAATGATTATAGTCTGCGCCATATTCTAATAGTAAAGTCTCATTAATAATCATAATTAAATATTTTATGGTGTAGTCGAACATACAGCAATAGTAAACCGCTGAAACAGATCATAATTAAAATCGATACCTCATATTCAAGTTTATTTAATATGGAATAGAGGATTTTTTCTATAAATTTCTTTATTCTTGTTATGAGAAATTATAAAGCTTGTGAAGTTTCAACTATATCCTGCATATTATATTTTAAAAGTTTAACTATTTCTTTACTTATTTCTACGGCTATCGGTCGATGTGAGGCTTCTAATACTGCAATTGCAATCGATGCGTTCAGCTCTGGAATATAGATAAGATCTGTCCCGAGGCCACCACCATGATTATAACCTAAGATTCCTGCATATGTAATTTTGCGGATTCCAAGGCAATAATTTACCTCTAAATTAGGAAGAACATCTTGTGTCATCAAAGCGAGTACTCTTTTATTTTTAATAATCTTTCCATTGAACAGTTGTTGAAAATAACTTGACATTTCTTTTACATTGGTAATTATGCCACCACCGCCATATAAGTCCCAAGATGGATCAAGATTATAAGTATCCCATCCAAATTCATCCCAATATTGGTGAGCCTGTTCAGGAGTATTTTTTCTTTCTTTTTCAAACTTGGCGAAGCGTGTAATCAGCAGTCCATTATTTTTGTAGCTGAGCAGCTTTCTGATCGAAAGATAATAGGGAAGATGGGTAATATTTTCAATTATTTCGGTTAGAAGTACATAGTTGATATCTGCATATTTAAAACCTTCGCCAGGCTGTGAAAGCGGTTTTCCAAGCCTTGTAGCCTTAGCGATCTGTTCGTCCCTTGTCCAGATGTATTTTGGGTGCTCACCAATAAATTTGAAATATTCGGCATCGACATAATCCCTGATGCCTGAAGTGTGTGAAAGTAGATTTTTTATTGTTATACGGGATGTATTATAACCTGCCTGGGTAAGTTCTGTTTCTGATCGCTGGCTGAGATAATCTTTGATGGGCTGCTCGATGTCAAGTTTTCCTTTTTCAACAAGTCTTAATATGGAGGCTGCCACATAGGGCTTGGTTGTACTGGCTATCAATACAGGCTGGTCCATAGAGAGTTTATGTTTGGTATCTCTATTTTCATAACCTGTGGCATAGCCAAAAGATAGCTTTTGGTCCGGCGCTTCAACGTAGACTGCAAAACCAACTGCTTTTAGATTAGCAGCGTAAATGGAATCAACAGTATTTTTTATTTTTTGCTGGATATTCTGAGCACACACATTCACACTGGCCAGCATGATCAGAAATATGGCTTGAAGATTTTTTAAGATATGCATATTGTATTTAAATATTTTTGAGAGAGAATAAAAATTAACAGGAAATAAAATACGTAAGCAAATTTTATTCTCTGTATAATCATAAATCTACTTTTTTTAGCTTATTGATAACTTAATTGAGGTGTTCTCTAAATTGCAATGGTGTCAATCCCGTTTTGTTTTTGAAGAGCTTATTAAATGATTGAGGATACTCGAACCCCAGTTCATAGGCAATTTCAGCTGCAGTAAGTTCTGATGTAGACAGCTTCTGCTTGGCAACTTCGATCAATTTGGCGTGGATATGCTGCTGTGTATTCATTCCAGTCATATTTCTTAGCATATCGCCCAGATACCCATATGATACATTGAGCAAAGCCGAAAAATAATTAACTGATGGGATACCTTTCTGAATGGACTGTTCGTCTTCGTAATAGTTGTTGAGTAGTGTTTCGAAACGCTCTATTAAAGGGCTACTTATAGCCTTTCTGGTGATAAACTGCCGCTTATAATAACGATTACTGTAATTGAGCAAAACTTCAAAGTATGAAATAATCAATTCTTGGCTTGTATCGTCTATTACCATTTCGATTTCTTCCTTAATATTTTCAAAAATAATCAGCACTTTATTTCTTTCTTTTTCTGAAAGATGAAGCGCTTCATTTATATTGTAGCTGAAAAATCCGAATTTTGTTATTAACCTCGCAAGTGGGTGTCCAGCAAAAAAATCTGGATGGATGAATAGGCTACGTCCACTACACACCTCATCATCAATGACGGAAAGAGCCTGTCCCGGGGCTACAAATATTAATCCACCTTCATCAAAATCATAGTAGCTCTGCCCATATTTCAATTTGCCCTTCAAGTTACTTTTATAGGATACCATATAAAAATCGTGAACAAGGTATTGTACTTCCGATTCCGAAGGAATGTCAGCATGATTGACAGAAACAATAAGGGGATGTAGAGGACTGGCAACCCCCAGCCCTCTACATAAATCACTAATTGATTTATAATAATGCAGTTCCTTTTTTTTAACTGATTTATCGATCATGATTAATTTATGAATTTTATTAAACAGGGATTGATGGTATAAAATTAGCTATTTTTAACTACAACGGGTTTAGCCCACCAATCCTTTTGCAATGAGTTTTCTGAACTTTTCCTGACCAATATCTAATCTTTGCTGATACGTCGATATGGCATCATTGCCTGCAAGATAGCGGAGTTGATCTTTACCATCGGTTATTGCTTCGTAAACTATGGCGGCAATAGATTCAGCAGTTGAAAATTGAAGCGGGCTTTCATTATTCTCAAAGCTTGCTAAAAACTTGTCAAACTGCTCTGCATAGGCCTCATGCTTCCCAAAATCTAAAGACCTGCTCATAAAATCAGTGGCAATTCCGCCAGGAGAAATGGTCTTTATCTGAATATTATGTGCAGCTAACTCAAAAGACAGGCTTTCGCTCCAACCTTCAATAGCCCACTTTGTCGCATGGTAAATAGAAGCAAATGGGAATGCTACCAGTCCGCCTATAGAGGTAATACTGATAATTAAGCCACTACGTTTTTCCCTTAAATGAGGAAGAAATGCCTCTGTCACCCTGATCACGCCCAAAACATTCGTATCGAACTGTCGCGTAATCTGGTCATCTCGGTATCCTTCCAATGGACCTGTCAGTCCGTATCCTGCATTATTGAAAACAACGTCTACAGGCCTAATTTGAACAGCTGCCGCTACCGCTTTTTCAATAGATGAAAGATCTGTCACATCTAACTGTAAAAGATGGATATTTTTGATTACATTCAGTTCAGTTTCTTTTTCAGGATGTCTCATCGTTGCAATTACGTTCCAGCCTTTGGATGCCAACAGCTTTGCTGTTGCTTTTCCCAAACCGGAAGATGCCCCGGTAATGAATATTGTACTCATATTATTTGATTTAAAATTTAAAGGTCAATGAATTTCTTGAATTTTGTCAATAAGTACTTCATCTATATCCCCTTATTGACATTAATGTAAAAGCGAGCAACATCAGTTCTATCTAGTCCATAAGAAGCACCTGTTATAAAGACCGTTTTAATTTATCTGCTTATTTCGCTAGGAAAATACTATTTGTAAACGTCTGATATTCCTCCTCAGAAGTATTTCGGCGTGCATTTAGAATAGGCTTGATGTCGTCAGTAGGAGAATAACGCAAGCGATCAGTTCCATCTGTGGCAGCTTCATAAATGGCATGAACTACTTTTTCTACTGCATCGGCGTCTGCCGTTCCCTGCATGCCACCATAGACTTTACCAATTTGTTCTAAAAAAGGCAGATAATCCTCAATCAAATTCAAACCTGCACTTTCGCCACCCACACGGCTCATAAAACCGGTTTGCATAGCACCTCCAGGTTCAATAATTTTTGCAGTGATACCTAATGATACTAATTCATATCTTAACCCTTCTGTCCATCCTTCTAAAGCAAATTTGGATGAACTGTACACGGAAGCCATAGGGAAGCCAATAGCACCGGCACCTGAACTGATATTGATGATAGTACCTGATCTATTGGAACGGAAATAAGGTAAAATAGCTCTTGTGACATCCATAGCCCCAAATACATTCACATCAAATTGTGTTTGGATGGCTTCGCGAGACGCGCTTTCAAAAATTCCGAAAAGCCCATATCCTGCATTATTTACCACTACATCAATACTTCCGAAATGGTTTATGCCCTCAACGATTGCTTTATCAATTGAATTCTTGTCCTGAACATCTAGTTGAGTGACAAAAATATTTCCTGACTTCTCAAGATTTCCATTTTTAGTGGTATCTCTCATTGTAGCAATAACATTCCATCCTTTTGCAGCAAAATAATTGGCAGTTGCGGCACCAAAGCCTGATGATGTTCCTGTGATTAGTATTGTTTTGTTCATTTGTTTGATATTTAAATTTGTCTAACACTTTTGATATTACAAATATCCCATGTATCTTGACCTTCTGATAAACCATATTAAGGAATTGATAATCCAAAATGAGGATTCTTATTGATCAGGTATTTTTATGGTGCAGTAAAAAAACACTTTCCTGCGGGCTTAATTGCAGACTTTTCAATAATGCAATATTTTAATGATTGCTTAAAATCAAGCCTTTGAACTAGATGTTGGTTTCACAGCTCTTGGCTCCAGGAATGCTCCAAACCAAAAGGACCGAATTCACGCCCGACACCAGACTGCTTAAATCCTCCAAATGGATATCGTAGTCTTAATACAGAAGGAGATGGATGTTGCAGAAAAACAGATGAAGCATTGACGGAAAAAAGCTCAAGAAACCGGAGAAAATCACAGTAGAAACGCAAAAAGAAATCGTTAATTATGAAATTATTTAGTTTTATTTTACAATATTCAGAGGGAACATTTATCTCTCAAGTAGAAGCCGAAAATAAAGAAAAAAGCTATGAGGAAATGGCTTAGGGAGATAGATATAACTCAATATCCAAATTTTTATCAAGAAGAAAGGAAAAGATTAATAGAAGAAGATTTTGAAGACGAAGATCCTATTCTTATTCAAGGATGTAAAAATATATGGTGTTTTGGAATGAGGATTAACGGAGAGTTAGCATTCATTAACTTCATTCAAACAGAAAATTTATAATATCAGAGTTTTAATTCCTATCAATGGGCCACGAGGACGTTTTTCTGACCCGAAAAATAACAGCCATTTATCAGGAAGCTCCGGCGTAAGCAGTAATTCGAATGGCCACATCTGGGGACAAGGTGGCACAGGTACAACGGGACTGTTCGGAGATAGCAGGTCTATCGATACCTGGACTTTCATTCCTGGCATACCTGCCCATATTACAGCTGATGTAACGGTCAAGGTTGCCGATCTGAAGGTCACACAAATTGTGCCGGACAAAACAAGTGTTGTTGTTGGTGATCAGGTGCTTTATACAGTAAAGGTGAAAAATGATGGACCTAGCGGTGTCGAAAATGCAACATTTACATTTTCTCTCCCATCTGGTTTTAATCATCAGAATGTAGTGTTTCAGGGTAATGGATGCGGTAGCCAAGGAGCGGTAATAATTTACAACTCCCAGACCGGGAAATATACATCTAAGCTTAATCTTCCCAGCGGATGTGAAATAACATATATTTTTACTGCAGGAGTTACAGCTACCACATCAGGAACCAACCAGCAGGCCGAAGCTACTATTTTAAGGCCTAATGATGTAACAGATCCTGATGCTACCAATACAAGTTTGAATATTCCACCTGCCGATCCGCATTTTTTTTCAGCATGAGAATATATAAGACAAAAAATACTAATCTAGTTGTAAAATCTAAAAAATAATGTTTAATACACTCTCATCGGATAGATTACATAAAAGATGATTGAAATAATCTTTAAAAATAAAGAAAGTAAATTTCAATAATTCAAATAAATGAAAGCGTAAATGAATTTTTACGCTTTTTTGTAAATCAATACCATCAATGATTGGCAGATTTTTTTAAAAAAATTGTAAACCTTTCGTTACTACGAAAAAGTAGTGATTTTATATGATTTCTGTTGTTCAATTTTACACTACCAATATAGCTAGAATGTGACATCTTAAAAAAGGCAGTAGGCATCTTCTTGGGGAGAGACGGGTAAGATATAAATTTATCAAGGATCACATTAGGATGTTTCCTGTCGGGAGGATGTGTGAAGTATTAAAAGTTAAGCAGGAGCAGCTTCTATCATTGGAAGAAAAGAAAATCTACTAGACGATCAGAAATAAGAGCCGTTTTATCTGCTGAGATCTTCAGTATTTATCACTAGAGCCGTGACAGATATGAAAGTCCTCGCATCACCAGGGAATTAGAAACAAAAGAGATGAAAACTTCACATCCTTTCGTTGCGAGACTGATGAGAGAACGTAGCCTGAGAAGTATAGTAAAGAAAAAATTTAAGAAAACTATCAATTCTTCGCACAGATATCCCCCTTGTAGAGAATTATTTGAATCAAAATTTTCAGGCTAACAACAGCAAAGAAGTCTGGGTTTCCGATATTACCTATATCCGCGCTGGTCAAGGCTGGTTGTATCTCATGACGGTCATTGATTTGTTTGGCAGAAAGGTTTAGAGTGGTAGCTAAGTAAAACGATGAAAGCTAAGGACATCAGTATTGATGCCTTAAAAATGGCACGGCTTCACCATCCTTATACAGGATCAAGACAGTTTAATTTCATTTAGAAGGATACCATATGCCTGCACAGAATATACGTCAATAATCGGGAAACCATTATCCGCAGCATGAGTGGAAAATGAAATGCTGTAGCAGAGAGCTTTTTCAAGACCCTTAAAACAGAACTTATTTGTCAAAATAGATATGAAACTAGGAATCATGTCAAAACTCTCTGCTTGAATATATAGAAACATTTACAATACTCAGAGAGGGCATTGACTCCGTCGAATCTTCGATTTCTGCTTTAGGAAATTAACCATGAAAGAGTGTCAAAATTTAATGTCTAATCCATCTAAAAATGTAGCATAAAGAAGTATATAAATTTTGTCTCAAAAATAGTTGCAAATTTAACTTCTCTATAGCATCTTACTGTATACAGTATCTAATTAAAATATGAAAGATAGTTACAAAACGATTTTTTTATTACATTTTTCAATAGCGATGACGAATTATAGAGGTACTGCAATTTTACTGCATTGAATAATTAAGTGATTGAAATTTAAGAAATTATATTGTACAGTGAAATTGCAGTATCGTTATTTGTCCTCAGTTGCTCTAGATTTGCATTCGAATATTTCAACGATTCAAATTATTAAACACTAGATAAAATGAAAAACAAAACCATTACAAGCTTGTTCCTTGTATTAGGTACTATGACCTTTGCTCAAGTTGGGTTCAATACGCCAGAACCCAAAGTGACTGTAGATATTGTGGCTAAAAGTGCAACCGGCACCACAACAAATCCCGAAGGGCTATTGATCCCCAGAGTTGATAGACAGAAAGCCCAATCTATGAAAGAGATACCTGTTTCAACTTTAATTTTTGTAGATAATGTAACAACGGGATCCACGACAGGAATCGCTACAAATATTTATCAGGTAGGATTTTATTATTTTGATGGGGAAAGATGGGTAAGATTAAATTTTGACCCTGTTTTATATGCTCCCATCAATTTGTATAACACTGATGGAACTTTAGAAGCCGATAGAGTTGTTACCCAGAATGATAAGAAGTTGGCTTTTACTTCAACAGCTAATAACGCTTTTTCTATTGATGGCGACACCTTTTCGGTGGATGCCAAAGCTGATCGAGTTGGTATAGGAACGATAGCTCCGGCTGAAAGGTTAGACATAAGTGGGGCGGTGTCAGTTAGGGGACGAGCAGCTATTGATAAAACTTCAGCTGGGACTTTTGATTATGGGCTAGGCCAAACAAGAATTTTATCTTGGGGAGACACAACCTCCGGAGTTATTGGTTTCTGGACAGGTGCAGGAGGGAAACCTACGAGTGAGAAAATGCGTATTCATTCCGATGGAAATGTCGGTATCAACACAAATGCACCTAAAGCTAAGTTAGATATTATTGGATCTACTTTTGGACTTAGAAATTCTGTTGGAAGTTGGGATAATATTTGGTTTGATGTTAACAACACGAGTGCTCCTTCTATCAATGCATCAGGAGCTGAGACCGGTCTTCAATTTAAAGTCGGAAAAAATGCTACGGGTACCTATGGAGATGAAAATCAGTCTTTAATAACAGTTGCAACAATGTCTCCCGACGGAAATATAGGAATAGGAACTGTTTCACCTGCAAATAGTGCCATATTAGAATTAAATGCTACTAATAAGGGATTTCTACCACCAAGACTTACGACAGCCCAAAGAGATGCATTAAACCCAAAACCAGCTGGATTGATGGTGTATAATGTTAATACCAACTGTATGGAATTTTGGAATTCTGCATCGTGGGTATCTACCTGTGCTATTACAGCTCCTCCAGTTGGAGTGGTTACTACGCTTAACTGTGGAGGGGCTACTCATAACGGGACTATTTTAACAGGAACTAATGCATCGGTGTCTTCGGTAATTCCTTACGATGGCGGAAATGGCGGAACGTATGGTGGGCAGACTATTGCTTCTACAGGAGTAACGGGTTTAACAGCTACTTTAACGGCAGGAAATTTTGATAATGGAGCAGGAAGCCTAACTTACACAATTACAGGAACTCCTTCAGGAGCAGGAACAGCGAATTTTGTCATTAACATCGGAGGACAAGCTTGTACTCTTTCCAGAACTGTGAGTGCTGCACCTGGATCTGTTCTAAACTTAAATTGTGGTGGTGCCACAAACAACGGAACTTTAACATCCGAAACTCTAGCAGCAGGTGTATCTTCTATAATCTCTTATACAGGTGGAAACGGAGGTACTCATAACGGACAAGTTGTAAATTCGACAGGAGTGGTAGGTCTAACGGCTACCTTAGCAGCAGGAAACTTTGCGAACGGGTCAGGAAACCTTACCTATACTATTACTGGAACTCCTACGACAGCAGGTACCGCATATTTTACTATTAATATTGGGGGGCAGACCTGTATTTTATCAAGAATTGTGAATGCTCCGACTGGGGTGATTACAAATTTAGACTGTGCTAGTGTTACAAGAAATGGAAATTTACAGTTGGGAGCTGTTGCATCTAATGTTTCATTTGAAATTCCTTATACAGGAGGAAATGGGGGGGCTCATAATGGGCAGACTGTCACTTCTACAGGAGTAACAGGTTTAACAGCTACTTTATCTGCAGGAAATTTTAACGCAACTGGAACGTTAACTTATATTATAACAGGAACGCCTTCTGCGGCGGGTACAGCAAATTTTGCGATTAACATAGGTGGAAAGACTTGTATTATATCAGTTGGAGTTTTAGCTCCATGTACGGCAGAAGGAGTATATGCATATCCTCATGATGTAAGGAAATATTATAGATGTATTAGGATTGGAGGAGATTTGTATCGATATATTTATACTTGTCCTAATGGATCAGTATTTGATCCTATAAAGAAAATTTGTGTTGCTCAGTAAATGCCTAAATTAATATTTATAAGAAGTATATAAGAAGATCAATTAGTCGTAAGCAATAACATAAATGCTATTATAAGTAATCTTAATTATTCTACTTAAAATTAGAGTAAAAAAAGACTAATATTTTTCTTAGTGTTTGTAGCATGAGTACTTTAAAATTTAAGGTCTCATGCTTTTATTTTCATTAAAAAAAGTCTTTAACCGAAAAAACTGTAACCATTGAGTTATGTATATATGGTAGCATTTAGTAAGAAAATGTAATAAATAAAATGAAAGCTTAGTAATCGGCAAATCCATAAAATTAAGCAATACAATTAGAGAATAACAAATGTGATACTTTGACGCAGTGGCTTATACATTAATATCTAGTTATCAATTAATGTTAATATAATTAATAACCAAACTTAAAATATTATGCTGATTAGTGACCAGAGCTGGAGACCATAGTTTTTATAACAACAAAGGTATTTATACTTACACTACTTTAAAAACGAATTGGATGCTTAGTAAAAGTGAAAAAGAAACAGACCTGGGTTATACAAATGAAACAAATTAAACAATAGCCTATAACTATAAAAAAGATATTCTCCAGCGAAGTGTGTAAGTTAAAAAGTTAGGCTTGGATTTTATAATCTGAGCCTTTTTTCAAAAATAAGTATAAATTGATTGAGAACAATACCCCAATTTTGGATAGGCATCGTCCATTTTTTAGCAGCTTCTTTTAATGCCATCCACTGATTTTATTACGGCATCATCGGTAGGAAAGGACATTTTATTTTTGGTGTATTTACGGATTTTTCCGTTGAGATTTTCAATTAAATTAATGGTATAAATGATTTTTCGGATTTCGAGAGGAAATTCAAAGAATACGGTCAACTCATCCCAATTGTTTCGCCAGGATTGGATAGCATAAGAATATTTACTTTCCCATTTGTCTGCAAAATCACCCAGAGCTGCTTCAGTTGCTTGTTTTGTTGGAGCTGTGTAAATATGTTTCATATCGGCAGGAAATTCTTTTCTGTCCTTCCAAACTACATATTTGCAGGCATTTCTGATTTGATGAACCACACAAATTTGGGTTTGAGATTCAGGAAAAACAGAACGGATAGTCTGGGTAAATCCGTTTAGATTATCGGTGGCGGTGATGAGAATATCTTCTACACCACGGGCTTTTAAATCCATGAGAACGCCCATCCAGAAAGCTGAACTTTCATTTTTTGCAAGCCACATTCCTAACACCTCCTTTCTCCCGTCACGGTTTAACCCCACAGCCAGATAAACGGTTTTATTAATGACTTTGGAGTTTTCCCTTACCTTGAAAACAATGCCATCCATCCAAACAATGAGATACAAATCTTCAAGCGGGCGGTTTTGCCAATTCACCACTTCACTTGCAATAGCATTGGTTATTCGTGATATGGTGGAAGTAGAAACCTCAAAATCATACATCTCACGGATCTGTTCTTCAATGTCTGATACGCTCATTCCTTTGGCATAGAATGAGATGATGATGTTTTCCAAACCATCGATAATGTTGTGCCTTTTGGGAACTAATGCGGGCTCAAAATTTCCTTCACGATCTCTGGGAACTTTAATTTCAGACTCTCCAAACGACGACTTTATTTTCTTGCTTCCGTGACCGTTTCGGTAATTTCCAGTGGGTAGATTTCTAATGTTTCTCATTATCCAGATGAGAGTCCAGTTCTGCATCAAGCATATGCTCTACAGCTCGTTTGTGCATTTCTTTGAAGAAAGAAATTAAGTCTTCTCTATTTTTAAAGGACTTATAGAAATCCTTGTTGTTTAATAATTCTTCTTTGTCCATCATAAACTATGTAGGTTTAAAATTAATAAAAAGTTATTTCCGTAAAATTTTTTGAGCTATAAGGGCTCAAAATTTTCCAGAATAACTTTTTAACTTACACAGTTAGTGAAACACTACCCACTTAATCTTACAATAATTTGCATATTAACATAGAACATCGGGGTTGTAAACTCTTTTTTGATTGCATTTCGATGAACTTATTTTGGTTTAGATTTCCTAATGAAGCATGAGGTCTGTAATATATCATCTAGAAGAACGAGTATTTCCTCTCTTTTAATTAACATTTTAGACACTTTTTAAAAACTGATCTAAGCTAGAATTTTTATCGAGACCTATTTTTGTTTTTATTTTTGTCTTATATACTCTTATAGTATTTGGAGTTGTATTTTCAAAAGAAGCAATTTCCTTTGAAGAAAGCTCAAGTCTAAAGTAGACACAGAGTTTCAATTCGTATTTTGTCAGACGTGAAAATTGCAGTGAAAGTTTTTTGATAAAATGTTCATTTTGTAAAGAACTCTCTGTTAACAAATCATAATCCCTTTTGTCGATGTCAAGTAGGTTTGTTACTTTCAGCAGAAGATCTTTTAAGATCTGCTCTGGTTCTTGAATTCTAAGTTTTTTTAAATTTTTTAAACTTTCAAGAAAAGCTTTCTCCGTTTCCATTTTAAGATTAAGTCTTAAATATAAATTCTTTAGTTTCTGATCCTGAATTTCTAGATCTTGCTCAAGAAGTTTCTTATTATCTTCAAGGATAATTTTTTGGTTCTCCATCAACTCTCGTTCTTTTTTATTATGAGTAATAATATATATAATGATAGTTGCAGATAAAATAATGGAAAGGAAGAAAACCAATTTAAGCAAAAAGCTTCTTTTTTTTTCATAATCATATTTTTGATTTACATTTTTTATAATATATTGATTAAGTAGATCAGAGGTTTCCATGTGACTTTTCTCTACCTGAGCCTTGTACTGGTCATTCAGTTTGATACCTTTTTCAGAAAATATTTTTAAATTTTGAAAATCATTATGATTCGCGTAATAAATTTGAATAAATTTGTTAGCTTGTATCTTGTCTTGTATTGTTACTAATTCTTCCTCTTTTTTGATCAGATATACAATAAGTTCTTTGAGACCTTGATGGTCGTTTGTCAGAGTAAGCAAATTAAATAATCTTTTGCTAGGACCCATAATTTCATTTAGAAAATTGCCGCTCTTGTCAAAATTGAATTCGGCATTATATAATTCTTTTGCTTTGTCATAATTTTTGAGTTCCATATAATAATCTCCTAGGTTTCCTAGTATATAATATAAAAAAAGATCATCTTCTGCAACTTTATTTTTCTTTTCCTTTAATAATTGTATTGCCCTATTGGTCTCCTTAATAGCTAAATTTGTTTTCCCTAATTTGTAATAACACAATGCAAAATTATTATGCATTGAGGCTATAAAAAGAATATTGTTTTTATCAAGGGCTTTTAAAGATTTATTAAAATAGATTAATGCTTTGTTGTAATCTTTAGATTTATAGTAATATCTACCTTTTTGATGATACAAGTGAGGAAGAAAATATTTCTTTTTTGATTTTTCATCAAGGCATATAGCTTTATTCAGAAATTCTAGAGAGAGTTCAGGAGAAGTATTTTCGTATTGGATGGAAAGATGGTAATTACATACGATAGAAATATAATTGTATTGACCATTGTTTATTTGGATAAGTTTATATAGCAATAGTTGCTTTTTTTTATTATAATTATTTTGATAAAGGGAAAGTTCTACAAATTTGCTGCTTATTAGATACTGATTAGTTTTAAATTCTTTATATTTTTTAAGCTCTCGGTCATAAATAGCTTTGATCCTTTCCGGTTGGTGTTCATCAACGGCTATGGAAACTTCTTGATTAATATCAAAAAAATATTGATTAAGTTCATTTTGAGGACGTGTGCAAGAATTAAATGTCAACATTCCGATCAGAAATAATAAAATTTTCTTCATAATGTTATTTTTACAGTTTTTACAAATTTAATTATTTATGCTGCTTCATATTGCTTATAATAAACTGTTATGCATGATTTAAAATTAAAAATAAATAGTTTTTTAGATTTTTAATATGTTTTTGATAAAATTTTTTATCTATTTTATTGATTTAATAAATCTGAAGGGGCCAATGTGTTATGCTTATTAGCTTCTTTTTCAATTAGATTGTTTAAAAGAAGCTGAAAATACTATGTAAGGTACAAAGAATATCATTGGATTTATAGAAAAGTAAATACTTTGTTCAAATCCTTTAAGTCACATACTTTATAAAAGGCAAAAAAGCCAGAAATTATTATTAATAATTTTGGAGCTTGAAAAAATATGGTTAGATAGGAATATGTAGTTAAAGTAAAATAGATCAATTAATCAATGCAGCTCGAATGATTTGCTTGATCAAGTTAAACTCCGTACCTGTAAACAAAAATATTTTTAAAAAACTCAAGTTTTGATCAATAATTAAAATTGGAAGATACAAGCTTAAAATAATTTATTCAAAACTACTCACAATTCTATTTTTAATCACAAATTAATATATTTAAAAATTGTCAAATTTTTGTCTATGTCTTTGTTACAGACTTGAAAGCAGATACAAAATAATTTTAACAATGTAATTTTACTTCTACTAAGAAATAAAAATTGTTTTATAAAATTTAAAAAATTATGATGATGAAAAAAAAATGGTATACTGATTATATTTAGTATATGTAACCTATTAGAGACACCAAGCATATAAAAATATTCTTAAAACCGATATTATAATAGATGAATATTTTTTGAATATTCATCCCGATGATCTTAGAAAAGCATTCTTAAGCGAAGATTAATAGATATTAAAAATACTGTTTGGGTTCAAGGTGCAAAAGCTACAAAACCGATGGTTTCAAGACCTCTATAAACTATAATAGTTAATGATAATTCTAATGAATTTGAGGGATTTTAAAATTAATTGCCTCATCTCCCGAAAAGCACAAAGAGTATACGATGGTGGTTCGCCCGATTGCGGAATATCGTAATAGTTACTGAAAGGAAAATCGCATAAAGAATTAGGATTACCCTGTAATGAGGAAGTTTTTAAGTCTGGATGATTTTTCTGAAGATATGCCTTTGGTGAAAGGTCGAATTTAATTGAACAAGAATCTAAAGTTGATTATCTTAATCTGTTAAAGGTTAAAAGAACCTGGATATTAGCAAGAAAGTTTATCATAGAGCTAACGGTTGAATAATTTTACATTAAACATTTTATTTAAATAAAAAATCATTTTTTATATCTGTGTCTTGTGTTGAAAATCCTCTCTATAAAGAGAGGACTCTTTGGTAGCTAAATTTGCAAAAATTTATTTCTTTTTTAATTCACTAGTTATAATGCCGGTTGTTTATTATTTTAATCAATTGACGAAGAAACAAAACTTATTTGTAGTTGATTATGATTTTGAGTTTAAATTATTAATGGGTTTATAATTTAATTGAATTGATAATCAGTTGTTTATTTTTTTTAAGCTAATGTTTTTTTAATAAAAATTGGTTGATTACTAATGAAAATTAATACATTAAAATTTGTGTAAGAGGTATTATTCTATATACCTTTAAAACAATAAAAGCCTATTTCGCATTAAATTAAAAAAATATCATATTGTATTTCTCTTTAATCCTTAATAATATTTTATATATAGCCTGAATTAGTGTTTGTGATGAGAAAGAAGAAAGTTCCCAAATTAAGGAGGGTTTATATTTTTACAAACTTCTAAATATATATACTATGAAGAAAATTACAGTTTTTTGCTTTATACTTGTTTCTTTATTTGGATGTTCTCAGGTTGGGATAAATACTCCAAATCCGTTAGCGAGTTTAGATGTAACATCAAAGAATCCTACTGGTAATTCTTCTAACATAGACGAATTACTAATACATTATGTGGAGGGGAATTAATATCTATGTATACTTGAAATATGAAAACAAAAATTGCATTAATAACGGGTGCTAGCCGTGGGATAGGTAGAAACGCTGCTTTGAAAATTGCTGAAAAAGGACTGGATATAATCATTACATATAATAACCGCAAAGAGGAAGCCGAAACTGTCGTAAAACAAATAAAAATGAAGGGAAGACATGCTGTAGCTTATCAATTAAATACTAAGGATTTTAAAAGTTTTGATCAATTTGTAAAAGACGTTACATCATATTTACAGCAACATAGAGGGAGTCCAGCTATAGATTACCTTATAAATAATGCTGGAACGGCATTAAATTCACTTATTAGTCAAACAACAGAAGATCAAATTGATGACATAATTGATATACATTTCAAAGGAATGTTCCTTTTAACCCAAAAAATGCTTCCTTATCTTAACGATGGCGGTGGAATTGTAAATATTTCATCAGGACTGGCAAGAATTGCATTACCTAGCTCTTCTGTTTACGGCTCCATAAAGGCTGCTGTGGAAATGATGACAAGATACATGGCAAAAGAACTGGGTAATAGGAAAATTAAGGCAAATGTCGTAGCTCCCGGTGCTGTAGAAACTGATTTTGGAGATGGAAGAATACGAGATGACAAGGAATTAAACAAAATAATTGCCAGTAGAATAGCCTTAGGAAGAGTGGGAATTCCAGATGATATCGGAGGGGTTATTGCCTTTTTGTGCACTGAGGAAGCTCGATGGATTAATGGACAAAGGATTGAGGTGGCCGGAGGAATGTGTTTGTAAAAAATAATTATTCAATTGTATGAGAAATATTTTTTATTTACCTTTGAGAGGTTAGTATGTTAATTTAATAATAATATTTAGGTTTTGTTAATGTTTTCGTAAATATTACACTGTAATAATCAATTAATTGAAATCAGATTTTATTGATGCTAAATAATAAATAATCAAAATTATTTTTATATGAATTAGATTATTGTCAATAGTTTGTACGTAATGAAATAAAAACTTGGTATGCCTGCTTTCGGCGGATATCGCTGATATTTTATTCAGTTAACGATTTCCAATATGGTGATTATTTTATAAAAGATATAAAGTTGGAAGATCTATTGAAAGCCAGCTATTAAAATATAAAATCCAGTAAAAAAAATACTGAAATAAGCTTCACTCCCTTCTTATTTACTGACCCTAGAAACGCTGCTGATGAGAAAGAAGAATGTTCCCAAAAAATAAGAAGGGGTTTTACATCTAATTATAACCTTTAAATATTATTATTATGAAAAAAAGTACACTTTTTTGTTTTATGGTTGCTTCTTTATCGGGCTATTCTCAGGTTGGGATAAATACTTCGTCTCCACTGGCAATTCTTCATGTAGATGGATCTAAAGATAATCCTTCAACAGGTACACCTAGCGCAAACGCACAAGCAAACGACTTTGTAGTATCATCATTAGGAAATATAGGTGTTGGCACCATCTCTCCTGCTAATAAAATAGATGTACTAGCTACTGCAGGAACTGGTGATGTCATTGGCATGAGATTGCGCGCTAATAGCAATAACGCATTAACTGGACAATCAATACTGATCGGTTTTCATCCCAATACCGTTCTAGGTGGAAATGCACCATGGGGAATTGGAGCTCAGTTTTTAGCTTCCGCCACAGGACAAGGCAGTGCTGATTTCATTTTTAAATCTTCAAATGGTGCAGCATATAGTAACCGGATGATTATTAAAAATAATGGAAATGTAGGCATTGGTTTAGATTCCCCAAGCTCCAGATTAGAAGTTTCTTCCGGACTAGCTGGAGCATCTGGACTCAAATTTACCAATATGAATAGTGCCAGTACTGCAACTGCAAATGCAGCTACATTAGGGGTAGATGCAACAGGAAATGTTGTAATACAAGATGTCCAAAAAGCTAGATTTAAGGGAAGTGTGAGTACAGCCAGCTTCCCCGGTAACAGTAATTCCGATTCGGGTCCCTTCACTCAATTGTCTTATACAGAAAATTTTGATGAAGGAAATAATTTTGCAATAAACACATTTACTGCCCCTAGGACTGGTTTTTATATTGTTAATGC
Organism: Chryseobacterium wanjuense; assembly: GCF_900111495.1. Lineage (NCBI taxonomy): Bacteria > Pseudomonadati > Bacteroidota > Flavobacteriia > Flavobacteriales > Weeksellaceae > Chryseobacterium > Chryseobacterium wanjuense. The sequence goes on from NZ_FOIU01000001.1 coordinate 701,767, forward strand.
AAATGTGAGTCTGAGCCGTACTAGCGACTGGAATACATCAAGAAATGAATTATATCTGGATGCGAGAGTAAATGGAACTCTGGTATTAGCTAACTCCAATATATTTTCTGTTTCAGCAGCTTCTAGCGAGGCAGGTCCTACAATAAGTATAAATGGTATCCTTCAGATGATTGCCGGACAACAACTGGCAGTCTTTGGTTGGATGCAGAATAATAATATCCTTAGACCAATACTCGGCGGACGTAGTTATTTATCTATTGCTGAATTATAAATTATTAACTCTTTTGCCTGTTTAATTTAAGATGATGTTAAATTTCTTGCCTTTATCATAAGACTTGATGAAAGTCATTAATAATATTTCGTTTTATAATACAATGCAATCTGATCTGTACCCCGTAATTTTATACCCCTAAAGCTGCTTCAATAATCTGCAATATAAATAGATACAAATAATTGAAATAAAAACACTTACAAATTTGAAATGTAAATGAATTAATACATCCCTTCTTATTGCTTTACTTGAATTATTGCTTGTGATGAGAAAGAAGAAAGTTCCCAAATTAAGGAGGGATTTATATTTTATAAATTCTAAATATATACACTATGAAAAAAATTACAATTTTTTGCTTTATGCTTGTTTCCTTATTAGTATATTCTCAGGTTGGGATAAATACAACTAATCCTGCAGCAAGTTTAGACATAACAGCCAAGAACCCTACAGGCAATACGTCTAATATAGATGGTATTATAGTTCCAAGGGTTGACAGAGAGCGTGCTCAGTCTATGACAACACCTACAGTTTCTACATTAATATATGTAAATGATGCCTCTACTGGAACCGCAGCTGGAACCGCTATAGATATAAATACTGTAGGCTTCTATTATTTTGATGGAACGAAATGGACAGCAATCAACACAACAGCAACAAACAATGATTGGAAAACTATAGGAAATGCAGGAACAAATCCTGCTAATAATTTTATTGGAACTACAGACAATCAAAACCTTATTTTTAAAAGGAATAATGCTGATGCTGGTTTTTTAGGTAATTTAAATACTGCATTTGGACTTAATTCTTTACCATTTACTTCTTCAGCAATACAAAACACAGCATTTGGTATTAATGCTTTAGGTAACAGTGCAGGACCTGCTTCATCAGCTTTTGGGCATCAGGCTCTTGCCGCTAATACTACAGGCGGTAATAACTCGGCTTTTGGCTGGCAGGCTCTCAATGCCAATACCACAGGTACAAGCAACACGGCTTTTGGTTCAAGAGCCCTTGCTAGTACTATTTCTGGAGGTTTTAATACGGCAGTAGGACACTTATCCATGCAAACTATTACTACTGGTGGTTTTAATACAGCATTGGGTTATGCCTCATTAAATAATTTAACTAGTGGAACCGCGAATGTGGGGATTGGGCACAATGCAGGAAATGAAGGTACAGGAGGTGTTTCATTAACATCTGGAGATGGAAATATAATAGTAGGAAGACAAGCTGGTTTACCCAATGGTAATAACCAAATGAATATTGGAAGCATAATCTTTGGAACCAATATTAATGGGACTTTAGCTAATCGTACAGGAAATATAGGAATAGGAACAGTAAATCCGCAAGGAACATTCCATGTTGACGGAGCAAAGGATAATCCAATAACAGGTGCTCCAACGACTGTTCAACAAGAGAATGACGTTGTTGTTTCACCAACAGGAGATGTAGGTGTAGGAACTACATCACCAACGACAACTCTTGAAGTAATTACTAGGAAAGTAAATTCTGGAAATGTGGGAATAAGATTTGCGGGGTATAATGCAACTCCAGCAATAAATCAAAATGTTTTAATTGGATTTAATCCTAATACCGCAGCAGGGGGATATGCACATTGGGCGATAGGGTCACAATTTTTTACTGGCACTTCATTAGGTGAAGCAGATTTTATCTTTAAATCTTCAAATGGAGGAGGTTATAGTGATAGAGTGATTATTAAAAATAATGGGAACGTAGGAATAGGAATTATTGCACCTACAGCTAAGCTTCATGTAAGTGGTACTACTATTCTTGAAGGGGCGACTTCTGTTACTGGAGCTGCCAATCTCTTTGGTACAACAAGCCCACTTCAAATGAATGGAATATCTGGTAACTCAGGACAGGTTTTAGTTTCCAATGGTACAGGTACTCCTGCGTGGAAAAATGTGGTGCAATCAAGTTTTACTGCCGCATTTGACCTGTCATATCCGATTGGTTACTATGAGCGAACAGCAAACTTCATATTGCCAGCCATTACAGGTCCTGCTGATTCAGGTAAACTATTCTACATAAAAAATGTTGGTTTAGCACCAATTGATGCAGCAGTCGCGGCAGGCAATTCAATCTTTGGTCCAAATAATGGTTCCGTTAGTATACCAGTTAATGGAACCGTCGGTTATGTCGCTTATTATGTGAGTGCAGGTAGTCGAGGATGGATTGCAGTGAGTAAAACATGGTAAGGAATATGAGAATTCTTCTGTTTTAAGTAGTAAATAAATTATAGGCTTGCACTTTATTTCTTGAATGTTATAATTAATCTAATTTCTCTAACTGCTAGTATGACTTAAGAAAAGTAAATAATTCCACATACAAAAAAACGGAGTAAAAAAAATACATTTATGGGCAAATTTTTAATCAAAAAGCTGGAAGTAATATGATTTAAAGTATAACTTTATAGATCTTGCGCTTTAGTTTAAAATTATAAATCACAGATATTTGAGAATAATAAATGATTTTTTTCATCACCTTATGTTAAGTGAGATTTTCCCTTTGTGAGAGGAACTTTTTATTTTCTCATCAACTTCAGAAATCTAAATAAAGGAAATATTAAATAATGTTTTTTGATTATTAAATGAGTTTCGAATCTTCAGTTATGTATATACCAAATAAAAAGATTGTCTTTAAAGGTTATTCCCAAAGAGATCAGGAAGAGAGATTACGGAGGTATTGTGAAAATTACCACATCATAATTGGTGAAATCATTTATGAAGATTACTCGGCCAAGGCCTTCAACAGACCTGAGTGGATAAAATTACTTGAAACACTAAAGAAAAGAAGTTCTAAGACAAATTTATTATTATTTACAAAATGGGATCGTTTTAGCCGAAATGCAGGTGATGCCTATCAAATGATAAATTTACTCAAAAAGTATAACGTTGAGCCACAAGCAATCGAACAACCTTTAGACCTTTCCATTCCTGAAAATAAAATGATGTAGGCTATCTATCTTGCAGCACCGGAAGTTGAAAACGACAGGCGTGCCTTAAATACTTATTACGGAATGCGTCGTGCTAAAAAAGAAGGTAGATTAATGGGGAGAGCTCCTTACGGGTATGTCAATAAAATAACAGAGAATGGTAGAAAGTATGTCACTTAAAAAGAACCGGAGGCTTCCAACATGAAATGGGCATTCAACGAAATGGCAAAGGTATATTTTCAGCAAGTCAGATAATGGAAATGATGAACAAAAGTGGAGGTAAGCAAATAAAGATTAGCGCTTTCCTTGCCGGACTGAGGAATCCGGCATATTGCGGAAAAATATATATTGAACAGTACAATGAAGAGGAAGCTCATTTTGTTCCAAGTATTCATGAACCCTTGATCAGTGAAGAATTATTCGAAAAGGTTCAAAGTGTAATGGATGGAAATGTTAATCCTGCTAGACCTAATGCTAAGATATTATGTGATGAAAATCTTCCACTTCGTGGGTTTCTGGTTTGCCCTGAATGTCATCATTTGATAACAGGTAGTGCATCAACAGGGCGGACAGGACAGAAGTATTACTATTACCACTGTAAATCGTCTTGTGGATATCGTTATAAATCAGAAATTGTCAATAACAAATTTATTCAATTACTGGAAGCATTAGAGATGAGGGAATCCATTAAAAAATATTTAAGGAAAGTATTGAAACAAAACTTTGAAAAGTTTATAAGTAATCCTCAACATGAAAGAAAAACAATACTATCAGAAATTGATTGCTTAAACAGCAGGTTGAAATCGGCAAGAACCAAATTGCTAGAAGATGTTATTGATAATGACGAATACCTAGAAATCAAGGCTGATTGCAAAGATCAGATTGATAAGTTAGAGAGCAAACTATCCAAAGTAAAAGATAAGAAAAAAATAGATTTTCCAAAACTACTAGACCAAGCATTATCGAACCTTGTAAACCTGTCTAAAGTCTATGCTGATGGGGATATTGAGGTAAAACGTAAAATAGTTGGTTCGATATTCCCCGAAAAATTAGAATTTTTTGAAAATCATTATCGAACCACCAAGGCTAATGTTCTATTGTCATATATCTATCATATTAATAACGAGTTAGGAGTTAGAAAAAACCGGAAAGAAAGTGAATTATCACCTCTTTCCGGTCTTGTACCGGATAAAAAACAGCTTGAAAATCAATTGAATAAATTATTGGACAACGAGGAATCTTCCCTATAGTGTTCCCAATTAATGGCATAATTGGATAAAATCTAGTGATAAATTTGAGAAATAATATTATTATCAATTATTAGAATTAATAATAAGTGAATTTAAAAGAGAAATAAATAACTAATTAAAGTAACGAAAATATTGAAAATTGTACACCCTATGTACATCTTTAAAATCATAATAGGCTGATTGTCAAAACAAATGAAGATTTTGTATCGGAAAGTAACCAGCGCAAAACAAACAATTGTAAAATATATAATAAACTTGTATTAGTCCCTTTTTATAGGGATTTTTTTATGCTTCAAATATATGGTTATTTTGTTTTGTTATTTGCTTATTTATGAATGTTTGTACCTTTGTTGTATCTCAATCCCTATTTTCTTAATGAAAAAATTATCATAGATTGTGAGAACATAACCTAATATAAAAACTTCTAACTTTGAAAATGAAAAATTATTCTGTTGAAAATAATTCCGAAAAGATAGGTATTAATTTACTTATTGATGATTTACCGCATAAGACATCTAATTTAGAATGGTGGTATTTTCATGCACATGTTGAAGATGATGCAGGAAAAGCTTTTGCGTTCTTTTGCTCATTTTTTAGAATTGCTAGAGATTTTAATGTATTTCCTTTTGAGTTTACTCATTCGCTTACCTGGTCTTTGGTTGATATAGAAGATCAAAAATACCATAGCGAGACCAGCCATGACGATAAGATTTTGTCTAAAATTAGTGATGATTTGAAAGAAAAGAAAGAGTTGAAACCAATTGATAATGCCTTTAAAGAAATTATTGACAAAGGAAATTTTCCGGCTCCAGATTTTCTTATGAAAAAAAGTGTTGTTACTTCTAACAATGAATTAAAATTAAATTATGATCTTGGTCATCTTGAAAAAGATGAGAAAGGGAACTACCTTGTTAAAATTGGTAATCAGATAGGAAATAGTAATGTTAATTTTTGCTTTACTCCTCTTAAAAATCCTGTTCATCATGGTGAAAACGGACTTGTGAAATCATCAATGAATGCAGCCAACAATATGCATTATTACTTTATTCCGGAAAATGCTGTAGAAGGTAATATTACTCTTAATAATAAAACTTTTCGGGTAAAAGGGTCTGGATGGTATGATCATGAATTTAGCGAATCGTACAACCCTGCTCAAAAAGTGGAGCAAAATACTTCAAAACATTGGATGTGGTTTGCAATACAATTTGATAATCATTGTCAGCTTACTTTTTATTCCCTGACTGACAAAAATACAACGCAATCAGATAGACTTATTGTTTGGATTGATGAAAAAGGAGAGTCTTTTACGCTTAAAGATGATAACATTGTTATTGAAATAATTGACTATTATATAAGTAAAAAGACCTGCGCAAAATATCCTGTGGAATGGCAAGTGAAAATTCCAGCGTGGAATCTTGATTTTAATGTAAAGGCAGAACTTTCAGATCAGGAAGTTATGACATTCTTATATGCTCCGGGATTTTGGGAAGGACGGGCAAAGGTTTCTGGTACATTAGAAAATGAAAAAATTACAGGAAATGCTTTCGTAGAAATCACAACAGATAAAGGATGGAATAATATGAATGATCTTTTAGATCAGGCAGCAGAAGAGGTTTTGGATATTATCCATGAGGTAGTACCATATCCCCATGAAAAAGAAAAGATTAAGAAATTGATGAAAGATTATTATTCATCATACTTGAATGCTGTACCGTCCGAGATACTTCATGAGGCCTTAATAAAACCTTTACTTGAAATGCTTGACAGAAAAGGAAAAGGATGGCGTTCTCATTTATTACGTTTGTTAGTAGGTCTTTGTGAAGGTAATATTTCTCAATACGATCCTTTTGTTGCACTTGTTCAATTAATCCATTGTAGTTCACTTATTATTGATGATGTTCAGGATCAATCGCCATTGCGAAGAGGTGATGCAAGCTGCCACGTCATTTATGGAATTCCTGCAGCAATAAATTCCGGCACTTTCGGATATTTTGTGGGCGAAATATTGATTCGCAATATGACACATTTATCTGATTCTAAAATGAAAAAAGTATACGAAGCATATTTTGATACAATGAGACTTTGTCATGCCGGGCAGGCTTTAGATATCAGAACTTTTACAGATTTACTTCCTCAGGCTTTTGAAACGGGTGATACCTATTCAATATCTGAAAGCATGAGAGAAATCCATATACTTAAGACAGGTGTTCCTATTAAAATGATGGCAAATATCATAACTATATTAGAAGATCTGAGCCTAGAAAAGCATAAAGCAATTTGTCATTATGGTGAAGCTTTTGGGCTTGCTTATCAAATAATTGATGATGTGAGAGATCTGAACGGTAGTTTTAAGGGAAGTAAGGTAGAATTGGAAGATATCCGCGAAGGGAAAGTGACATTACCTTTGATAAAAGCTATTGAGCTTTCCCAACCGGAAATTCGTCTGAAAATGAAAAACCTCTGGAGTAAACCCAATAAATCTTCACAGGATATTCATGATATTGCAGATTGGATTATTAGTTCAGGTGCACTTACGCAATGTCGAAAAGATGCTATTAATCTTATCGACGAAAAGTGGATCGAGATTGATAAAATATTTCCTGATTCCCACTATAAACTTATGATTCGGGCAATGAGCAACTATTTTTTAAATTTATAATAATCTTAAATGGTAGTGTTTCACTAACTGGCTAAGTTAATTTTAAACCTACATAGTTTACGATGAACAAAGGAGAATTATTAAACAATAAGGCTTTCTATAAATCCTTTTAAAAATGAAGAAGATTTGACATCTTTCTTCAAAGAGATGCACAAACTGTTGTAGAACATATTTACGCAAAGGTTGTTGAGTTGGTAGACAAGAATATTATAATTGAAACTTATGAGGGATTGTTTATTAATTAGACCATTTTAATGGAAATTTGTATGTTTTAATTGATGGAGCTACTTTTTCTTCTGCTGCACTTTTTACTGCTGCACTTAAATCACAGCGTAAAGCGACAAAATTTATTGGCAGAGAAACTGCAGGTGGTGAGGAAGGCTGTAACGGAATGGTTATCCAGGAGTTTACGTTGCCAAATACAAAGGTTTTAATTGATTTTCCTTGGATGTGCGTCGAATCAGTTGCTCATAATCCAACACATGGCAGGGGCATATTGCCGGATTACGAGGTGAATTATGATCCCTTAGATGTAGTAATTAATAAAGATCGTGATCTTGAAAAGGTTATGGAACTGATCCGGGAGGACGGAAAAAACGAGTAACTATTTAAATTACTCGTTTGTATTATTTAAGAATAAGCCCTTTGTAGAATCTTATTTTTTATTTAAAATAATGTCATTTGCGACAAAAAAGCCTTATTTACTATTCTTCAATAAACTTCAAAAGATCTTTATTGATTGTTGCTGCTTCTGTAGTCGGCATTCCGTGAGGGAAACCTGGGTAAGTCTTTATTGTTCCGTTTTTTAATAATTTAATTGATTTTAAAGCGGCATTTTGGTAAGGAACGATTTGGTCGTCTTCACCGTGAAGCACTAAAACCGGAATATCAACGGCTTGCAAATCTTCTCTGAAATCAGTTTCAGAAAACGCTTTGATTCCGTCATAATGGGCAACGATTCCTCCCATCATTCCTTGTCTCCACCAATTTCTCTGGATGCCTTCCTTCACATCAGCACCTTCTCTGTTGTATCCATAGAAAGGAATGGTCAAATCGATGTAAAACTGCTGTCTGTTGTTCAAAGTCTGATTTCTGATGTTATCGAAAACTTCCATCGGAACACCGTCAGGATTGCTTTCGCTTGCTACCATAATCGGTGGAACAGCACTGATTAAAACAGCTTTTTTCGCTCTTCCTTTTGCATATTTATTTACATATCGGATCACTTCACCGCCACCTGTAGAGTGTCCGATGTGAACAACGTCTTTCAGGTCTAAGAATTCTACCAATTCAGCTGCATCAGCTGCGTACTGCTCAATCGTGTGACCGTAGATGTTCTGGCTAGATCTGCCGTGACCTCTTCTGTCGTGCGTTACCACTCTGTAACCTCTTTGTAAGAAGAAAATAACCTGTGCGTCCCAGTCATCTGATGACAATGGCCATCCGTGGTGAAACATCAATGTTGGTCCTTCTCCTTGATCTTTGTAAAAAATTTCTGTTCCGTCTTTTAATGTTAGTGTGCTCATTTTTTTAATTTTTTAATGTTGTGATTAATTTATTTTAATATTTTGTTGTCTTAATTCTTTAGCAAATGTAGGATGGCTCGATTCATTTCTCGTTAATCTAGTTTAATATCGTACATTTTTAAAAAGAAATTATCTGATTGTCGTAACAATTAGTTTTTAGAGTTAATTCTTGAAATCAATAATCCGCAAATCATTAGCAATAATGCAGGAAGAATAAAAGTCCAGTTTCTTAAAAAGTCGAGTAGGAAAGGAGCAATAAACGCACCGGATAAAAAGCCAACCCATAAGAATAAAAGATGAATGGCGTTGGATTTATATTCTACTTTTGCCACTTTATCATCCGTCATGCTCAGCATTGCAACGTTTCTTGCCAGGCTGTTCAAGGTTCCTGTCACAAAATCTGTATTTACCTTTTGATTTCCTACAGAAGTCACAATGGTGTTCATCAATCCCATAGAAAACCCTATAATCCCAATGGATGATAAAATATTGAGAGTATAAAAATAATCAGCTATCGTATAGAAAATCAGAATTCCTGAAACGATGTAAAATATTAATGCTTTATTCTTTATCCTCTTCCATAATGACAGACAGGTTCCCGTGTAAATTCCTGATAAAAAGCAGGCAATGACCGTAACAGACGTTATGATGACCCCTGGCTTATCAGTAGAAAGTGCAGCTCCTAATTGCGTGGTATTTCCACTCATAAAAGAAACGTATGTTTTCCATTTTATCAATCCTGTTGCATCGATGTATCCTGCGATTAAGGCTAAAAATAGGGCTAATTTCTCCTGTATCCCAATCGATTCAGATGATGCGGAAACGCTTTTCGTATCGTCGGAATTATCCATTATTTCCAGAAATTGAGTTTAAATCTTATTTCTTTGGCTGGATAAATACTTTTTCAGTAGGGAACTTTTCAATTTCGCCTTCTTTCAGCCCAAAATTAGTAATGACTACATCTTTCGGATTCCCGGCCAGCCATTCGCTCAAATCAATGGATTCATATTTTCCACTGTTAAAACCTATTAGAATTCTGCAAACCGTGTCGCCTGTATTTTTGATGTAATGTCCCGCTCCCATTGGTACATACCCTACATCTCCGGCATTGAATTGCTCTGTAACACAAGTAGATTCTGCTAAGAAAACCGACATTTCTGCCTGTCCGGATATAAAATATTGCCATTCGTCTGCGTTGGGATGCCAATGCATTTCTCTCAAAGCGCCGGGCTGAAGTTCCAAAATAGAACCGGACATTGTACTGCTGATAGGGAATTCTTTGCTCGTGACCAATCTCTGCAAACCGCCACCAGGAACAATTCTCGGTTGTTGAGAATGCAATGGATATCGATGAAAACTGGTCAGTTCTATATCAGATTCATTAGGACGGGCTTCTGCATTGAAAGACATTTCATCCGGGACAATTCCTGCTGCGAAATACGCTTCTTTCTGAGGTAGAGCCGCCACTTCTTCCAAAGTTAAACCTAAATTCTGAGCCACAATTTCCGGTGGAACGCTTGAAACAAAATCTGTCACACTGAATGTATGGTCTTCAGAAAAATTACCGTTATCAAATATCAGAATAAAATGACATTCTTCTGTTCCGGTTGCCTGAATCGAGTGGCCATAACCTTTTGGAAAATACCAAACGTCACCCGGTTCAAAATTATCCGTATAACTATGTCCGTCGGGATGAATTATTGTTGTTCGCACAGTTCCGGAAATCACGTAAGCCCATTCTGCAGCGTTGGCGTGCCAGTGCAATTCTCTCATACTTCCCGGCTGCAGTCTCATGGAAACTCCGGCAATTCCGATGGAAGCAGGAAAATCTGTAACAGAAGCTCCTCTTGTTGTTCCACCGTCATTGGTGCGGGGTTCTTTTTTTTCTAATTCATATTTAAAACTTAGTGATGTCGTTTTCATAGCAGTAGATTTTATGATTATTAATAAATAGTTTGTTTTTATTTCTATTGTAAAGCTACTTCGGAATCATCCGGTTTTGAAGTGGTTTTCGGTGAATGGGCAAAAAGAGTCGGTGAAAATTTCAAAAGAATAGCTGATGTGTTTCTCCTTTATCTTTTTTAATTAAAAGGGTTGATTATATTTTCCTGTTAGCGCTTTGTTTTCGATACTTTTTGCAAAGTTGGGTGTTTCTTCGTGGTTGTGGGCATCGGATGCAGCTTGTCTGGACGCGGCGGCATCGGCAAGATTTACATTGTGCTCTTTCAGATATTCAAACATTTCCGGTGTAGCGGTTGCATGAATTTCGTTGGTGTACAATGTGGTATTGTCGTCAATTTTCGTGGCTTTCAGCTCCCATAAAACCTGAACTTTGGTACGGCCGCCTTTGGTGATAGAATCTGAAATTGATAACATTCTGCAGTAATCCGGACGGTGCTCTACAGCGACATAATGCTGTACCATCAATGCATCTCCGATTGTTTCAACGTTCAAGGATACAGGTTCGCCATCATAAGTGGTAGAAATTGCCGCTCCGATGTGCTGTGTTGAGCATCTCTGATATTCTGCATCGGGAAGGTTAAGCAACCAATCTGCGATGTTTACTTTTTCGATAGGTGCATTGATGATCGCTGTTACTGTAGAGTGAGACAATGCGTTTTCTGGTGTTTGAATAATTTCCATAATGTTTAAAGTTTAAGTGTTTAAATTAAATTGTTTGATTTATTTGATGGTGTAAAGCTACGCTCAACAAGTGTCAAAATCAATTGGTCTTCGATGAACAGGCGAAAACTGTCGTTGAATAGTCTGAAATTTAAAGAAAGGAAAAGAAAAAGTTTGTCATTCTGTAAGAATTTAAAATTATTAAAAAAAACTATGTTCAAATTCCGACGGAATAACAAAAACCGATAAGTTACCTTTATCGCAAATAAAAAATCACTGTAAAAAACAGTGATTTTCAATGTATAAATAAATCATTAATATTATCATTTATACAGCCATTTCCTGATTAATTTCGTGTAATTCGGCATCACCACATAAATCACCAGAAAAACCAGACAGCCTGTGCTCACCAAAGTGTCAAAGTATCTGTTGGCCGGGATATTCACGAATCGTAAACCGGGTAATAATACCAATTGCATCAGCAATGATAAAGGATAAATGGCTGACCAGGTGGCCAGATATTGTTTCCAGCGAACCGGAACTTTGTCCGTTTTTTCACCATAAAAAAGAAAATCCAGACCCGATTTGATCTCGTAATTATCTTCTTTGGTGAATAACGGATGTGCTTTTTCAATCAATTTTCTGCGTGCGTCAGATTCCATCCAGCTTCTGAGATGATCAATGGTATCGAAGCGGATAATAACGGTATACACAAAAGTAAGATTAGGAATCGGGCGCACGATCTGCCAATCAATAAAGCCCAAAGCACTTTTTGAAACGGGCAGGATTTCATCGAGCCATTTTTCATATTCAGCCTGTTTTCCGTCCAGAACGTGATGGGTAATGACCACAGAGGCACCTTGAGTTTCCATAATTTTCGATTTATAGCTGTTTGAGAAATTGTTTCGCTTCGTCAAGTGCAAAATTGAGAATGTTTTTTACGTTTTCTAAATCATTTTGCGCTGTCGTATTTTTTTCTGTTGACCTTTCAAGTGCCGTAAGCTTTTCCTCCAAAATGGGTAGAAGTCCCATGATTGCAACACTTGATTTCAGGTCGTGTGCTCTCAGTTTTACAGTGGTAAAATCCTGATTTTCGTAAGCGGTTGAAAGTTGCTCCAAATGGGGAGGAATATTATCAATAAACTGTTTGGTAACGGTTTGTTCGAAACTTTTATTGCCACCACTTATCGACTGCATATAGCTTAAATCAATATATTGGAATGTAACAGGAGTTGTTTCTGCTGTAATTTTTGATGATTCTGTTTTCTGCAATCCGAAATTGGCTATTAATTTAAACAATTCTTCTTCTTTAATCGGTTTAGAGATGTATTCATTCATTCCCCGGCTCAGGCATTTTTCCCGTTCGCCTGCTAATGCGTGTGCAGTCATTGCGATAATGGGAATATCTAATTTCAGCACCTCACGGATTTGCTGAGTGGCAGCATAGCCGTCCATTTTTGGCATCTGAATATCCATTAAAACCAGATCATACGTTTGGTTAACTAGCTGTTCTACCGCCTCCAAACCATTAGAAACGATATCAAAATTGATGTTCCACTGTAAAAGCAGATGCTTCATCAGGCTTTGGTTGATCGCATTGTCATCCACCACCAAAACACGCAAAGGAGTATTGGTTTTATCCTTGAAATAATCGGTATTTGCGGTTGTAATCGTAGTAAGCTGTTCTTCTGAAATACCGTAAGGAATATAAAAATCGAAAGTCGTTCCTTTTCCCGGTTCGCTGCTGACTTCTATACTTCCATCCTGCAAAATCACCAGATTTTTGACAATGGACAATCCTAAGCCGGTACCTCCGAAATTTCGTGTGATAGAATCTTCACCCTGGTTAAATCTTTCAAAAACTTCACCCAGTTTTTCTTTATCGATTCCGATTCCGGTATCAGAAATTTTGAATCCCAGCACAATATTTTTTTCAGTTTGAGACTTGTTGTAAACTTCAATGTCAATTTTTCCATGATGAGTAAATTTGATGGCATTTCCGATCAGATTAACTAAAATCTGCGTGAGTCTCGTAGCATCGCCCGTGAGTGTATCCGGAATCGACGGATCTACTGTACTTGAAATGATCAGTCCTTTTTCTTTTGCCCGTTCCAGGAAAAGTGTTTCCACAGAATCGATTAAACCATTAATGCTGAAGATTCCCGGAGTAATGCGCATCATTCCGGCCTCAATTTTAGAAAGATCTAAAATATCATTAATAATGGTCATCAGGTTTTCTCCCGACCGCTGAATCGATGAAACAAATTCCTTAGAAGTTTCATCCAAAGGCCTTTTTTGTAATAAATTGGTAAAACCTAAAATTCCACTCAAAGGAGTACGGATTTCGTGACTCATATTGGCGAGGAAATTTTCTTTGGTCTGTGCAGCTACTGAGGCTTTTTTCTCGGAAATATCCAGCTCCTGAATAAGTAAACGTTGTCTTTTGAACTGGCGGAGGATATGAAAACCTACAATTCCGCCGCTCAAAACCAATAATGCCAGTAATGAAATGTCATACAATTTGGCTTTTTTACCCATCTCAGCACTTTGTTGGCTGAGTTCCACCATCTGAAGTCTTCGGCTTTTGTAAATTTTAGCGGTTATATTGGTGATTTCATTGGAAATTTTTCTGGCTCTCGGGTTGGCAATTGATGTCTGATCATCCATATCTCCAATGGTGTTGTAACGGAGCAGCAATTTTTCTTTGACGAGTTTTTTCTCCAATGCAAGCTCGCTGAGTCTGTGTATCAGTTTCTGCTCTTCGGGATCTGTATTGTCTTTTGACAGGGAATCGAGGAAATTTTCCACTTCATCAATTTTCTGGTCGACGCCGTTAAGATGCGTTGTATCATTAGTCGCTATCGAAGCCCTGATTCTGCTTTCCACACCCAGAATATCACGGTCAATTTCTCTCAGATGATTGCTCGATCGCAACTCGTTGAGAAGGGTATTGTTATTTTTTATCAGCTCTTTGGTGTTTTTAGCCGAATTGATCTGAACAATGATCAGCAGGAAAGTACCAATAATGAACGAAATAATGATGAAATAACTGAAACGTTTGTTGCCCATTACCGAGGATATATTTTTCATAATTAATGCTAAAATGAATGACCAGAATTAAACAGACAAAAGGAAAATATTAAAAAACATTCATCCTCGCGTTGAGTGCCTTCCGGTAAGCATCTGCAACAGGAATGAACTTTCCGTTGATCATAATTCCGCCATCCTGTAAAGTGTCAATCTTGCCGACGGAAACGATATAAGAGCGATGGACTCTGATGAAAGCATCTTTCGGCAAGCGTTCTTCAGCCGTTTTCATCTTACCGTGAATGGCAAACATTTTTTCCCGCGTGTAGAATTTTACATAATCGCCCATTGCTTCTGCATAGAAAATATCGTCGAGCTTCAAACGTCTCGTGATATTGGAATCTCTGACGAAAAGAAACTCATCCTTGGTGACTTCCACATCTTCTTTTTTGCTTTCAAAAATTGACTGTGCTTTGCTCACCGCCTGTAAAAACCTCGCAGGCATCACTGGTTTGAGGATATAATCTGCGATATTCAGCTCGAAGGCTTCGAGTGCATATTCTTTGTTGGAAGAAGTGAAAATGATAATAACGTCTTTCCCGGAAAGGTTTTTTGTAAGTTCGATCCCTGTCATTTCCGGCATTTCAATATCCAGGAATATCAGGTCTACATGATTGGTCTGCAGGTGGTTGTAAGCTTCAATAGCGTTGGAATATTCATTAACAATGGTCAGATTGGGGATCTGTTTTGCCAGATGCGCCAAAGTGGTTCTTGCAATCTCATTGTCATCGACAATTAAAGCTTTCATAGGGATAGTTATTTAGGATGTACACAAATATAATTATTCCTTTTTATTTTCAGGCCTTCCCAGTCTGTTTATCTGAAATACGAACGGATCATCCAGGCCATTTCCTCGTGGGTTTCCATCACACCTGTAATGAAATCACTTGTCCCGTAATCTTTGTATTTTTCAGCAAAAGGCGTGATGTTTCCTCTCAGAAAATCGATAATGCTTTCGTGGTCTTTTAAGAGATCTTTCATAAAGCCGGGCCCGTCGTTGGTTCTTTCGCTGTATTCGGTAAGGTGGGTTAATTCAAGATAAATTTTCATTGTAGCCGGTGCGTAATGACCAATTTTACGCATACGTTCTGCAACGCTGTCGATCAATTCATCCAATTGTTTATACTGTTCTTCAAAGAAAATATGATTGGCGTGAAAATTTTCGCCATTTACATTCCAATGTGCATTTCTTGTTTTGATGTAAAGTACAGTTTCATCAGCTAATAATTTGGCCAATTGTTCTGCTACTGCTTCAGTGTTTTTTTCTGTAATTCCGATGTTTGTTTTCATAATTGTAAGATTTAAGTTTGAGCGGTATTGCTCTTTTTCTAATGTAAAGTTATGTCGAAATCCTGTTATTTTGATGAATTTTTCGATGAACGGGCAAAATGAATCGGTGAAACAGTTTTTTTTAATCTTTTACTGGAGCTGATCTTTTCTATGCTGCGAAAAAGCATCTATTACAATTCACATCATTTCTCCTTTGGCTGGGTTTGAATGAGCTCGCAAGGAGACTTTGAGACCTTTTTCTTTTTATATAGTAAAGAGTTTAAGCTTCTCAGACAAGTTATTAATGGATAATAAGTTCAGTTTCAACAAATAAAAATTCTTTGTAGATCTTTCCACTTATGCAAATTATTGATATTTAACAATAAGAACTTTGCGGTCAGCTTTTATCAGCTTGAAAAAAAATTTAAAATAAAACCATATTTATCCTTATGAATACGGAAAATTCTCTCCATAAAACAAGGACAAATATGGTTTATATAATATTAATTATTCAAAACTTTATTGCCCTAAATAGATAAAAGAGTTGACAACAACATAGGCAGACCGATTGTTTATGGATTGACCCGAACCTAATGTTGTAGATGTCGTTCCGGAGAAGCTATGGGCATGATTTCCAGAAACATTTGTAATACCTATCCCCACACCTCCAAACAAAGTGGGACTTATATTGCCTCCATGTCCGGTGCCATTGTTCCCATTACTTGTCCCACCATATAAAAATGAACCTCCCGTATCTGAACCGTGAGTGTGTGATCCTGCAGACAAGGCAGTACCGCTGACAGTAGTGGTTAAATTGATATTAGGCAGATTGCTCTGTAAAATGGTAAAAGAATCGCTTCCTCCTGTATCACCTATATTTTCTGTCGCGTTTTTAGTTTTTAAAGTTCTGTCTGTGGCATCAAAAAGGGTAGTCGTTAAACCTAAACTTGCCGCCGCTACCTGCGCTGCAGCCGGAAGTGTAGAGATTGCTCTTCCGTTTAAAAGATACCATCCGCTGTAATCCGCAGATTTAAATGACTGTGTAATACTTCCGATCGGGTATGATAAAAGAGTTTTGTTGATTTTTTCCCAAACACTTCCATTGAAATAATAGAATCCGTTAGCATCAATATTCTGGGCTTTTGCTGTCTGGCTGCCCGTAGTATAATCATTAACATATATAATTGTAGAAACTTCTACCGTTCCCATGTTCTGTGCACGCTGTCTGTCCACCCTCGGAATTAGCATTCCATCTGTATTAGTGGTAGTACCGGTAGGATTTTTGGCATTAATATCCAGCGTTGATTGAGGTGTGGATGTATTTATTCCGATCTGGCTGTAGACTGTATTAATGACTGACAAGAATATAATTGATAATAATGTTTTTTTACTCATGATTTTTTGTTTGATGGTTTACTATGAAATAATAACAGTTATTCACCTAAATAGATAAAAGTATTTACAGATAAGTAAGGAGCTCTGTTATCAATTGACTGGCCGCCTCCGCCCAGAGGAGTACTTGC
The DNA here is from genome assembly GCF_900111495.1 of Chryseobacterium wanjuense. NCBI lineage: Bacteria > Pseudomonadati > Bacteroidota > Flavobacteriia > Flavobacteriales > Weeksellaceae > Chryseobacterium > Chryseobacterium wanjuense. Next base: position 718,927 of record NZ_FOIU01000001.1, read on the forward strand.
CACTCCACTGAATGTATGAGCATGGGCACCTGCAGCAGCTGTATTGGCTCTCCAGTTTACTCCTCCCCAGGCTCCACTTCCGGCATTACCGTAACCCTGTCCGTTGTTTGAATAACTTGTTCCGGAAAGCAGGTAAGCACTTCCTACTGCAGTACCGTGCGCATGGGCTCCCGATGCAGTAGTTGTTCCACTTGTATTGCTTGTAAGTGTTATATTGGGCAAATTACTCTGTGAAATTGCAAATAAATTGCTTCCGCCTATAGTACCCAAGCTTTCTGCAGTATTTTTTGATTTTAAAACCTTGTCGGATGCATTAGGGATATTAGTGGTAAACCCTAAAGCCTGTGCCTTTGCCTGAACTGTAGCCGGAAAAGTAGAAACAGCCCTGCCGTCTAATAAATACCACCCATCATGATCGGTTGTTTTGATGGAATATTTTACATTTCCCACAAGAGAGCTTTTGTCGGTAAAAAACAACTTTTCCCATATACTGCCATTGTAATAGTAAAATCCTGTGTTATCGATATTCTGAGCTTTTCCTGTTTGGCTTCCCGTAGCAGCATTATTTACATAAATAATAGTAGACGTCTCAATAGAAGCCATGTTCTGTGCCCGCTGGCGATCAACACGGGGAACTAAAATCCCATCCGCATTAGTAAACGCTCCCGTAGGATTTATAGCTTTAATATCTAAAGTTGATTGAGGAGCCGAAATATTAAATCCCACCTGTCCATATGCTATATTTACAATTGAAAGGAATATAATTGACGATACATATATCTTTTTCATATTCTATGTCTGATAAGTTTTTGGTTAATGATTAGTTATAATTTTATTCACCTAAATAAATAAAAGTGTTCAAAGCCAGATAAGCAGATCTGTTATCTATGGGTTGATTGGATCCCCCCAATGCAACAGGTATTGCCTGGGATAGCGTATGCGTGTGGGCTCCTGCTGCTCCTGTAGTACTTGCCACACCAGTTCCTCCCCAAGAGCCGGCATCACCGCCTCCGTATCCTCCTCCGGCCAATCCGGTAATTAAAAAACCTGTGCCTTTATCAGGACCGTGGGCATGGCTCCCTGCTGAATTTATGGTTATGCTGGTACTCCCCGCCAGAGATATATTGGGTAAATTGCTTTGTGAAATTGTGAAAGAATTGGCTCCTCCCACAGTACCGATGCTTTCGGCTGTGCTTTTGGTTTTCAGTGTTTTATCGCTTGCATCGAATAAGTTGCCTGCCAATCCCAGACTTGCAGCCGCCGACTGCGCATTTGCAGGAAGACTTGCAATGGATCTCCCGTCTAAAAGATACCACCCCTCATGATCAGCTGCTCTTGCAGAGTACTGAATATCACCTAAAGAGTAAGAATTATTATTAAAAGCAAGTTTTTGCCAAACATTTCCGTCAAAATAGTAAAAGCCTGTTGCGTCAATATGAATGGCTTTTCCTGTGTTTGTTCCTGTTGATATATCATTCACATATATCATGGTGGAAGTGGCTACTGTAGCCATATTCTGTGCACGTAACCTGTCGGTGTGCGGAATAAGAATTCCATCGGTATCCGTTACTGTACCTGTTGCATTTTTTGCCCCAATGTCTAATGTCGCTTTTGGCTCAACGCTGTTAATACCTACTTGGGAAAACACGAAGCTACCTATCAGCAATAATGCTGTTGTGTATAACCTTTTCATTTCTTGTATTCTTTTATTTTAATGGTTAAAATTTTCATGGTATAATTGCACTATCAAGAAAGTTTAGAGAAAATAAAATTCCGCTTTGATAGTGTTTTTGAGATAAAAATTAATTGTTTAATTAAATATTTTGAGTTATTAACTACAAATAAGAGTATAAGGGGGTTATTACGATTTCCGATTCGTCACAAATTTAAATTTTTAGAGTAAAAACGAACGCTTAATTTTGTACTAATACTACTACACGGTGTAGTAAAAGAACTACACGGTTAATGAAAAAACTGTGGTATTTAAGTATAATTTTTAGTGCTGCATTGTAGTTTATAGCTGCCTAAATTGTATGTTTTCGCGTCTGCTCATTTTTTTCAAAAGACAACTGTAATAAGGTACCGTTGCTGTTTTCAATTGAAAATTTACCGTCCAGATCATCTGAGAGTCCTCTGATAAGGCTCATTCCGAACGAATTTTTTGTTTTTTTGTCCGGATCCAAGATAATTCCGGTTCCGTTATCTGCAATAGTCAGTAGATAGTGGTCTGTATCTTTTGTAATCAGTGATATAGAAATGATTCCTTGTGAGTTATCAGGAAATGCATATTTTATGGAATTGGTGACGGCTTCGTTTATAATTAATCCTAAAGGTATCGCCTGTGATACATCCAGTTCTATTTCATCGATATTGATTTTAAATCGGATATTCTGTTTTAGGTTAAAAGAATCTTTTAAATATTCAACCAGCTCATTGATATAGATGGGCATATTAATGGTTGAAATATTTTCGGACATATAAAGTTTTTGATGAATCAGGGACATCGCATGAATCCTGTGTTGGCTGTTCTTGATGGTAGATAATGCCAGATCGTCATCAATATACGCAGACTGTGAATTGAGCAGGCTGATGACGGTCTGGAGATTATTTTTAACCCTGTGATGAATTTCCTTGATAAGCCATTCTTTGTCTTCCAGCAAATGCTGAAGCTTTATATTCTGTTGGCTGATTTCATTTTCTTTGATCATTAATTCCTTATTGTTTTTCTGTTTCACCTTGTAGCTGTTGTACAGCAATCCGATGATCACGACGAGCAGCAATATAGATCCGATTGACAGGTTAATCAGAAGTCTTGAACGGTGGAGTTTGCTTTGCTGTAATTTGCTCTGCATTTCCAAAGTCTTAATATTATCTTCTTTTTTTAAGGTTTCATATTGAATTTTTAATTCTTCGATTTCTCTGTTTTTTGAAACATTGTACAAAGAGTCATTAACCTTGTTATAGTCCTGATAGTGCCCTATTGCAGAAAGGTAATTGCCTTTAAGGGAATCGATTTTAAATAACGAAAGATCGAGCTCCTGAATAGTAAAATTTTGATTTGTTTTTTTGCTGACATCCAATGCTTTGTCGGCATAGAATTTGGCTTGATCCGGTTTTCCTGTTTTTGCATAAAATAATGATACCTGAGAATATCCTATGGCAACATTTCTGGAGGTTCTGGTAGACATCATGTTTTCTGCATTTCGCGCCATTTCCAGATAATACTTTTCAGCTAATACATTATTTCCGATTTTCTCATACAGGGACGCTCTGGTTTGGGAGAGGTAAAAAATATCTATTGCGGTATTAGGCGGGTATGTATCTGCTTTTTTTAAATAATCAAGGGCTTCTTTGTATCTTTTATCTTTTATAAATAATTGAATCGTTAATGGAAAACTTTTGTACCAGCTCCCGCTGTTAATGTTTTTCGTGCCGACATCGAAACTCTTTTTGTATAATTCCAAAGCTTCTTTTGTATGTTCCATTTTCTCGTAGATGTTACCCAAACGGAGGTAGAAATTATCTGCGCAGATCATATCATTTGTTGCTTCCATCGTCTCTATACTGTTGATGGAATAAAATAGTGACTTATTCAGATTATATTTCACAGAATATATAAACGCCAGTGGAGCAGAAGTATAGTGAAGATGCTTAAATCCAATCTTTTTTTGAAGGGCAGAAGCTTGTAAAAGCTCTTTCTCCGCAAGATCGATATTTCCCTTCCAGAAATGCACCGTTAATAGTTTCATCAACAATTCTATTTCCAATTCCTTTTCACCAACAGACCGATATAATATCATGGATTCGGATAAGGCTTTTTCTTTATCAGGATCGTCCAAAGAGAGATAAGTTCCCTGGTTACTTAAGGCTTCGGCTAAAGATTTTCTGTCATTAAAATTTCGGCTTTCAATAACAACTTTTGCAAAAATCTTTTTGCTCTCCACAGGATTATTTGCCTGTACATAGTATTTTCCCAGTAGGATATTGCTTTGTTGCTTCCATTTAGGAATCCCCATGGCATTGCTCAGTTCAATAGCCTGTTGTATGAAAAATAATGATTGTTGAAGGTCTTCCTTTTTTTCTCCGGTTTTAAAAAGATAATGGCTTCCCAAGTGTAATAGCAAGCGTATTTTGTCGGTTTTTTTTAATTGTTTAAGTATATCTTTTGCAGTATCAATATTATTCTCGTCGACCATTTTTCCGCCAGGCAAATAACTCCCGTCATTATATCCTTCATCAAATGACATCGAAACCGGGAATTTATTGGCTGTACAGGCCAGAACCACAGCACTGTCCATATCTATAAAACCTTGGTTTACAGAGTGGATGTACATGGCAGTAGCTTTTATTAATAATCTGTTTTTTTTGATGTCATAATTATTTTTAATCGAAGTCTGACCATAGCCCAACAAGGAAAATGATAGGAGAAAACAAAAAAGATATTTGGCTTTCATGTTTGATTATTCTTTAGTTTTTTAGTATAAAATTATTAACTTTAGGTGAAAGTTATGGTGATAATTTATTGATGTTTAAATTAATAATTATCTACCATACTGTGATGAATTTTTTATTGATTTTTAAAAGCAGGCCATTCAATCTTGAATCCTTCTTTCAGCTGAAGTCAGCAGTTAAAAAAATCCTTTTTTCATTAAAAAAGCAGAGCCATGGAATTAGAAAAAAATGAGATTGATAAAAAAAAGAAAATACTCATTGTTGAAGACCAGTTTATTGAAGCGCACGATTTACAGTTAATCCTTGAAAAAGCGCAATATGAAGTCATCGGAATTGCACGTTCCGTAGTTCAGGCTCTTACTTTTATTGATGAAGAAAAGCCGGATTTGGTTTTTGTAGATATCTTCCTCAAAGGCACGGAAACGGGGATTGATTTGGCTAAAAAGTTACACGAAAAGCATATCGGATTTATCTTTTTGTCTGCCAATTCCAGCAGATCGGTACTGGAAGAAGCCAAAAAAACGCAGCCTTACGGTTTTATTGTGAAACCGTTCAGAGAACAAGATGTGCTGATAACCTTAGAGATCGCTTTTTATCGTCACAATCATGGGATCGAATCGCAAATGCAGCAGGAAAATATTTTACGGGAAAGTATTGATGCGATTTCCTGCCAACCTGTAAAATGGGAGCAGGCCTTGTTGCAGCTAGCCAGACTTTTTCAAACCTACATACCGTTTGATTATCTGCAGCTAGAGCCTGTTCATAATGGCTATAGCCCGACAGGACTGCTCAGGAAAGATTTTGAAAATTATGAAATAATCGATGCCGACAAAATAGCCAAGATCAGCGGAAAAAATAAGTCAGAAATAGACGAAATACAGTCAGGGTCCCCAAAACATGAATTTCCAAAAGTGTATTACGACCAATCTTTCAGGGAAATTTTTCAAAACTCAGGTTTTGTAAGGTTAATTGCAGCCACTTTCGGCATCAGGTCTTTTATGGTATTGCCGGTAAGGATGGGGGAAGATGTTTTTAATTTTTCCTTTTTCAGCCGAAATTCTGATGCTTACAACAATGAACATTTGCAGCTTTTGACCAAACTTGAATCCAAATTGGCCAAGCTGGTAAGCAATCTACATAATACAAAGAAAAAACAGCCTAATATAATTACTAATAAAAAGGTTGATATTGATCAGATGTCAAACGGATTTTCCTCTATGGTAGGCAACAGCCAAAAGATGATTTCCGTGTTTGATTATATTAAAAGAGTAGCGCCTTCGGATACGTCAGTATTAATTATGGGAGAAAGCGGCACCGGAAAGGAAAAAGTAGCACAGAGTATACATAATTTATCACCCAGAAAAAATAAGCCTTTGGTGGTCATTAATTGTGGTGCTATTCCCAATAATCTGGCAGAATCTCTTCTTTTTGGTCATGAAAAAGGAGCTTTCACCGGAGCCTTCGAAAAACGCATCGGAAAGTTTGAAGCAGCAGACGGCGGTACTGTTTTTTTGGATGAAATAGGTGAAATGCCGATGGATATTCAGGTAAAGCTTTTACGGGTGCTTCAGGAAAAAGAAATCGAAAGGATAGGAAGCAGTTCTCCGGTCAAATTAAACGTTCGCATTATAGCTGCGACCAATCGTAACCTGGAAGATGAGGTGGCAGCCGGACGTTTCAGGCTCGATCTGTATTACAGGCTTCATGTTTTTCCAATAACGGTACCGCCGCTTAGAGAACGAAGAGAGGATATCCCTGTTCTGGTAGCTCATTTTATTACGATATTCAGTAAAACACTGGGAATTGATGAGCCTGCGGTTTCGGATCATGCATTGACACAAATGAAAGCCTACGACTGGCCGGGCAATGTGAGGGAGCTGGAACATGTCATTCATAGAAGTATGCTGATGAAGGATGGTAATTTGATCAAGGATATCATACTTCCCAATTTTCCGAAAAACCAGGGTGAGGAAAAAACGCAGGAATTTTCGATTAAAACCATTCATGAAAATGAAAGAGATTACATTAATTATATTTTAAAAACATGTAGAGGAAAGGTTTCCGGGGCAGGTGGTGCTGCAGAAATCCTGAATATTCCGGCATCTACTTTATATTCAAAAATGAAAAAGCTGGGCATAAAAAACAACCCGCTTCTGTAAACAGGTTGCTTAATGTTTTATTTCCGACGAAAACTTTCTAGGCGATCATTTTTCGGAATTCGGTGGGGGTAAATCCGGTATGTTTTTTAAAAAATATTGTGAAATAGGAGATATAAGGAAATCCCAGCCGGTAAGAAATTTCTTTTATTGAAAACGAAAAATTTTCGAGCAGTCTTTTAGAAATTAAAATTGTTTTTTCTGAAATCCAATGGCTTACGGTTTTGCCTGTTTTTTCTTTCACAATATTGGAAAGATAATTTTCATGGATGCCCTGTTTTTTTGCATAATCATTTACCCTGAGTTGTATTGATGCTGTACCTTGCTGTATTTGCTGATAATGATCCTCAAGATGTATTATAAATTTCCTTACAATATCATGATTTTTCTTTCTATCGGCATTCATGTCATATTCTGTCCAGAAATTCCGTTTTATTTTTAAAAGCAATTGAGTAAGCAGATTAGCGATAATATTTTTACTTATGCTAAAATTTTCTTGATATTCGTGGGCAATTTCCTCAAAAATAATCCTGAAATCGTCAATAATTTCCTGATTACCATATTTCGGGGCATAGTTTTCTAAAAATAAAAAGGGAAATGTTTTGAAAAGTTCTACTCCGGCATATTTCTGCAGAAAATGTTCAGAAAAGCAGACATGGTAAATTTCATGTAATCCCGTCCACTCCATGAGTCGGAATGTTTCGGGTCTGCTAAAAAAGAAAGTTCCGGGTACAATATCGTAGGTATTTGCCTTTGTTTTGTACTGTCCGCTGGCATCCACTGCAAAAGTAAGGGTAAAGCAGTTGGGCTCAAACCATGTCAGGTCGGCAAAATATTCCGAAGGAACCCGTCTTATATTGATGCATCCGAATTCTTCATCCCTGTCCGACGATGGAAACCGGATTTGCTTTGGAGTCAATAGCCTTTTATTGTTCTCAGTGATTATCATTTCAGTTATTAATTAAGTGTGAATTATGTTTTAATCTTCAGGTAGTAAAGCTTTTTCTAAATAAACCCGGAGCATTTTTAGTATGTCTTTTAAAATAATTATAAAAATAATTAAGGTCATGGAAACCGTATAAGCTTGCGATTTCGCGCATAGATTTGTCGGTATATTTCAGCAAAAATTTAATCTCGTTAATCAGTTTTTCATGGATCCACTGGCTTACAGTTTTTCCGCTATGGGTGCAAACTGTTTTTGAAAGGTAATTTTCATTCAGGTTTTGCCGATTTGCATAATCTTTGGCGCGGAGCAGTACTTTGGTTTCTCCGGAAATGATGGTGCTGAAATTATTTTCGAGATCCAAAAAAAATTGCGTGACATACGGATTTGAAGTATTAACGGGCACTTCCTGCTGTTTTGTTTGCTGTTGGCGCCGTATCAGTAAGAGAAGATTGAGAATGAGATTGGTGATGAGCTCATATTTGTAAGGAATTTGTGAGGTCGTTTCTTTGTAAATATTCTGACAGATCTGTTCTACGTTTTTCATCATTTTTTCTGTAAGGTTGGTGATATAGCCTTTAGAATTGTCAAGCCTCTGAATTTCATTGATTCCCGAAGCCCAAAACTGCAAAAAGAAACTGGCGCTGAAGCTTATCATATAAGCTCTGCCAACATGCAGCCAGCGGTAGGAAAGAAAAGTGTCGGGTCGTATAAAAAGTATCTGGTGGGAAGAAATCTCGAAGATCGTATCATTGATAAGATAGGTTGCACTACCGTCAGGCACGACAATAATATTAAAATGATCCGGCCGGAAGACGGGGCTGTTGTGGGGAATTTTCATTCCTAATTCTTCCACACGGACAATTGCAAAATCATCGCGCTCAATGTATGTAAAAACAGGCAGGTTCATAAAAGCCAGGCTGTCTGTAAATTTTCTTATTTCGGTTAGTTGTGGTTTCATAGTACTTATTTTTGCGGTGTATCATTCGTGATATGATAATTGCATTTCAAAATAAATACCCTGTAGTGTAAGTTTTTGATTATTAAATTTTTACATTGTTTATCCTCACCGTTTATTTACGATATATCGCTATTTTTTAATAATTTTTATTATATATAACAAAAACTATGTTGGTGATAATGGCTTTATTCAAAATATAACAGTCTATTATTTTCAAGATATTCCAAAATTCTATTTGTACTCCTGAACATTAGCTTTTCAGCATTTAATTATAATTATCTAAGATTTTTTGTAAGGGGCATTTGATTGTAACTAACTTTGATAATGCAAATAATCAAAATACTGTTATTCAGTTGATTATATATAATTTTTAAAATCTGAAATCATGAAAATATATAGACTTTCGAGAAGCTTTGCTATTATAGCTTTGTTAATAATCAGCTTTTTCTCCATTGCCTGGATTCCCGAAAATCGGCACAACAATGTAGAATCTTCTACAAAAGCAAAACCAACCATTGTTTTGGTGCATGGTGCATTTGCAGACGGTTCCTCTTGGAGTAAAGTGATTCCCATATTGCAAAAAGAAGGATTTCGCACTGTTGCGGTACAAAATCCGCTGACTTCTCTACAGGACGATGTGGCGTTTGTCAATCGGATATTGGAAGAAATCGACGGTTCTGTCGTACTGGTTGGGCACTCTTGGGCAGGAATGGTAATTACAGAAGCCGGAAATAATCCTAAGGTAAAATCTTTGGTATATGTAGCGGCTTATGCACCGGATGCTAATGAGAGCATTTCCGATCTTAGTAAAGAAGCGTATGAAATCAAGAAATTTCCTCCTGTACCGGGACGTGATAATCCTAAAATCAGCAACGGATACATCCAATTGCGTGAAGAAACTGTAATAAAACATTTTGCCCATGATCTTCCGATAGAGGAAGCTAAAATACTTGCAGCGGTACAGGGGCGTTTTCATACAGGGAATCCAACGGCAAAAATTTCTAAACCCGCATGGAAGGATAAACCAAGCTTTTATATAGTTGCAGATGAAGATCATATCATCTCTCCGCTTATGGAACAGGAAATGGCCAGGAAAATAAAGGCTACAACTTATCATCTCAAAGCGAGTCATGCTGTAATGCTGTCTAAACCACAGGAAGTGGCAAAAGTGATTATAAAAGCATCGGAAGGTATAGAATAATAACCATTCGATATGAATGATTAAAATAGTAAAGTTCAATTCATTACAATCAGCTTATATGGAAACTGCAAAGCAAAAATCAAATATCATTGTATTTATTCATGGCCTGTTTTTAAATAATGAAAGCTGGACAGAATGGAAAAACTATTTTGAAGCAATAGGATATACGGTGTATGCTCCTGCTTATCCCGGCCATACCGGAAATCCGGTTTCTTTAAGGGCGAATATCGATCCCGAACTCATCACAGCAGGGTTCACGGATGTCATGAACGTCATGAACAGCTTTGTCGATTCGCTTTCAGAAAAACCGATTGTTATCGGGCATTCAATGGGAGGGCTTGTTGCGCAAAAGCTTGCAGAAGCTGGTAAAGCTGTAGCTTGTGTAAGTATCGACGGTGCTCCGCCCAAAAATGTAATGCCGCCTTTTACAACGATAAAAACAACCTGGCCTGCACTGAATATCTTTAAAAATAATTCACATGCATATCTCGGGACTAGAAAGTGGTATCGGAAATCGTTTTTCAATACCGTCTCAGAAGAGGAAAGCAATAGTTTCTATGAAAAACATGCCGTTCCGGAAAGCAGGAAAATCGTGAAAGAATCTGCTTTCAGTAGTGCCTCAAAAATTAATTTTAAAAAACCGCATGTTCCGCTATTGTTTATTTCAGGGGAAATGGATGCTTTTTTTCCTCCCGGGTTTATCAAAAAAATAGCAGGTATGTACAGTGATAAAAACAGCATTGTTCAGTTTAAAATGTTTGAAAAACGCAGCCACTTTATCTGTGGGGAAAAAAACTGGATGCAAGTGGCAGATTATATCAATATCTGGCTTTGTGATGTATTAAATAAGATTAAATGATTTTTAGTATGAAAAATAATATTTATTACCGAAAAATAAAAATTGACACGATAGATATTTTTTACCGGGAAGCAGGCAGTAAAGAAAACCCCGTATTATTGCTGTTGCATGGTTTTCCTTCTTCGTCGCACATGTACAGGGATCTTATCCGTGAGCTTTCAGGAACATTTTACATAATTGCTCCGGATTATCCGGGATTTGGCCAAAGCAGCACCCCGGAAATCAAAGATTTTACCTTCAGTTTTCACAATCTGTCTGTGGTGATGGAGGCTTTTATAGATGCACTTGAACTTAAAGATATTAATCTCTTTGTTCAGGATTACGGAGGTCCGATCGGCTTCAGGATTGCTTTACGCAGACCTGGATTGATCAAATCATTTATTATACAAAATGCCAATGCATATGAAGAAGGACTTGGGGAAGCCCTTGCTCCTTTGGCTGCTTATATTGAAAATAACAGCGATGAAGCTGAACAGGGCGCAAGAGCATTCTTAAAGCCCGAAGCAACCCAATGGCAATATCTTGAAGGGGCATCACAACCGGAAAAAGTAAGTCCCGACAGCTATTCAATGGATCAGTTTTACCTGCAGCGTCCGGGAAATGATCTTATTCAGCTGGCTTTATTCCGTGATTATGGAAATAATATGGCTTTATATCCGGAATGGCAGCATTATTTAAAGACCAATCAGCCGAAAACTCTTGTTGTATGGGGTAAAAATGATAAAATGTTTGTAGAAGCCGGAGGAGAAGCATATCGAAAAGATTTACCCGATGCGGAAATTCATCAGTTGGAGGGAGGCCATTTCTTACTTGAAGAACATTCTGAGAAAGTAGCCCGTCTCGTTGAAAAATTTCTTATGAATTGATAATCAATTTTTTAATATTAAAATTATGGAAAAAGAAGTCATCGTAAAATGGAAAATCGAGGAAACAAAGATTGACGAAATTCTGACATTGTTGCCGACTCTTGCAGAAGAAACAAAAAAAGAGGAAGGAAACGTTCATTATGCAATTTATCAGTCTGAAACCGATCCTAATGAGCTTATTCTGCATGAGCGGTATCGAAGTCCAGAGGCTCAGGAAGCCCATAGAAATTCAAAACATTATCAATCCATTGTTGTAGAAAAGATAATGCCTTACCTCATAGAACGTGAGGTGAATGTGGTAAAAAAAATAATCTGAAAATATTACTGTTTAATTTTAAAAAACTAACATTATGAAAAAAGTTTTAATCATTGTATCAAACACCAATGCAATTGGTCCGAACAACAGAAGAACAGGTAATTTTCTGCCTGAAGTAGCACATCCTTATGCTGAGTTTCAAAGAGCTAACTATCATGTAGATTTTGCATCTCTCAGTGGAGACACTCCATATCTTGATGATCTCGAATCTGCTGCAGACCCTGACAATCTTGCCTTTTTAACAGGAAAAGGGTGGGTCGATATGCGAAAAGCCGTGAAGCTGGAAACAGTAGACGTAAGCCAGTATGACGCAATTTTCATCCCGGGCGGTCTTGCTCCTCTCGTAGATATGGCAGATGCCCCGCTGATCAAGAAAGTGGTGAAAGAAACTTATGAACGCGGAGCAGTCGTAGGCGCCGTATGTCACGGTCCTGTATCGTTATTGAATGTTAAGCTTAGCGACGGCAGCTATCTGGTAAATGGCAAAAATATCTCATCTTTCACGACTGAGGAAGAGGATGGCTATGCCAGAGCTGATGTTCCGTTTGATCTTCAGACGGCGCTTACAGAGCAGGGTGCTATCTACCATACCGTAGAGCCGTGGCAGCCTTTCAGTATTACGGACGGTAATTTGGTTACAGGCCAGAACCCCGCGTCCGGTAAAGGGGTTGGTGAGAAAATGGTGAAGCTCTTAGAAGGAGCCTGATCCGTACTATTATTTGGGCATATTTTGATAGATAATATTTAAATAAATCTGTTTAAAATATGTCCAATTTTTTCAAAGTGTTTTTAATCTCACTTTTATTCATAAAAACTAATAGAAAATGGAAAATAATATAATAAATAAAGTAATTGTCATTACAGGAGCCAGTAGTGGTCTTGGTGAAGCTACCGCGATGCATCTGGCAGAAAGGGGAGCTAAAGTTATTCTTGGTGCAAGAAGGACCGATTTGCTGGAAAATTTGGTCAATAATATCTCTGCAATGGGCGGAATCGCAGATTTTCGTCAGACAGATGTTACCAAAAAAGAAGAAGTTCAGGCATTGGTTGATTTTGCGGTAAATAATTATGGTAAAATTGACGTTATCATTAATAACGCAGGAATTATGCCGATCGCACCTATATCGGAGCTTCGTACAGATGAATGGGACAGCATGATTGATATCAATATCAAAGGAGTACTTTACGGAATCGCTGCTGCATTACCGTTTTTTCAAAAGCAAAAATCAGGGCATATTATCAATTTGGGATCTGTTGCAGGAATTAAAGTTTTCAGTCCCGGAGGAACGGTGTACAGCGGAACTAAATTTGCTGTTCGAGCCATCAGTGACGGACTAAGGCATGAAGTGGGAGCAGATATTCGTGTAACAACCATCGAACCCGGAGCTATTGAATCTGAGTTGAAAAACAGCACAAAGCACGAAACAAGTTCAGTGATCGTCAATGAATTTTATAAACAGGCGATTCCTGCCTCATCGGTTGCCAGAGCAATTGCCTATGCTATCGAACAGCCGGCGGATGTAGACATCAACGAAATCGTTATCAGACCTACCGTTCAGGAATTTTAATATTTTTTAAAGCTAATAATTTGATGAAGTATGGAAATGATCAAAAAACTGCAGGTTAGTTTGCAAAGAAGCGGTAAGTTATTAATCATGATAAGCTGCTTCATTAGGTGAGACAGAGATTTGATTTCAGCAAACCCAAAATGAAACCCGAATAGCTATTTATATATCTTACCAGTACATTTTTTTGGGTTTCTATCCTGATAAATTTGTAAAAACATATTCATTTAAGACAATAAATTATAAATATCAAAGGGGTTCCTTACAATTTCATGCAATGTATTTAACTTTGATAATGAGCTTGTTATAAGGGAATTTTATTAACTCGGAAGTTTTTCTTAAAACTATCATAAATCCCACATAACAGCAGTGAAAAAATATCAACCAATAAAAAACCTGAAATTATGAAACTATTTATCTCTTCCCGAAAAACAATCTTTTCTGTGATCATTTTCGGAATCTTTGCTTTAGCAAGTCAAGTGTCATTATCCGGACAAAAATCTTCTGAGCCGATTTCCGGTAAAGAAAAACCGACTATTATATTGGTACATGGAGCTTTTGCAGACGGCTCATCATGGAGTAAAGTAATTCCCATATTACAAAAACAGGGATACAATACGATATCGGTACAAAATCCCCTTACTTCTCTTGCAGATGATGTGAGTTTTGTCAACAGAGCCATTGCGGAAGTGGACGGGCCTGTTGTTCTTGTAGGACATTCATGGGCTGGTGTTGTTATTACCGAAGCCGGAAACGACCCGAAGGTGAAGTCGCTGGTATATGTTGCGGCGTATGCACCGGATGTTAATGAAAGTGCTTTAGGACTTACTAAAGATGCCCACGAAGTCAGAAAACTTCCTGCTGTTCCCGGACTTGATAATCCGATAATTACCGATGGATATATCCGTCTTCGTGAGGAAACGGTGGTAAAGCATTTCGCCCAGGATCTTCCGGAATCTGAAGCAAAAGTAGTTGCTGCAGTACAGGGACGTTTTCATACAAGTACCCTTACCGCCACTGTTACAAAACCTGCCTGGAAAACCAAGCCAAGCTTTTATGTAGTGGCAGATAATGACCATATCATTTCACCTCTTATGGAGCAGGAAATGGCTAAAAAAATCGGCGCCGAAACTTATCATGTTAAATCCAGCCACGTAGCGATGCTTGCGCGTCCTGAAGAGGTAAGCAAGATAATTATCAAGGCTGCTCAAAAATAGAATGATGCCGTGAAATCAAATGGTTTGAAGTGTTTTAATGATCTTCAGACCATTTGGTTTTGTTCTTATGCGATATTTGTAGTTGAGATTCAGGAAAAATAGAAATGTAGTTTTATTACAAAACTATTTTTATACTTTTAGCACGTTTAATGAGCCTTACTGTAAGGTATCTAAAACTTGAAATCCCAAATCTATAATGATAGAAGAATTAAAACGAATTGAAAATTTAATTTTAAAAGCAAAAGGGCACAAAATTCTGAATTTAACTGAAGACTTAGAATGTAAAGAATATTTTGGATTTAATTTTCAAGCTGGGCAATTAACCATTAAGTTTAGAAAAGCAAAAATAACACCCAAGAAAGTAGGGCATTTTGTAACTCTTTGGAAACGAAATGCTGAAAAAGTAACTGAACCATTTAATATAAATGACCATTTTGATTTTTATTTGGTATTCACAGAATATGAAAACGACATGGGTTTTTTCCTGTTTCCCAAACAAATTTTAATGGAAAGACAAATTTTAAGTACAGATCAAAAAGAGGGGAAAAGAGGTTTCAGGGTCTATCCTAAGTGGACGAAGACAGAAAATAAGCAGGCTGAAAAAACTCAATCATGGCAAATAAAATACTTTATTGATTTAGCAAATAGTGAACTGAAAAATGTTGAAAAATTTAATTCAATCCTACTCATTTGATTACACTTTTCATAATAAGTTTTAATGATTATTTAGTTGGTTTATCAAGCTTTACGGTAAGTTTTGCCAGATCTCTGACCAGTTGGGTAGGAGAGTTACAGTCACAATTGCTGAAACCCAGTACATAGATGTCTTTATTGGGTATGTAAACGCCCATGGATTTGAACCCGAACACACTGCCGCCATGCTCGCGTGTTGCTGTACCCTCCATGTTTTTCAGGTGCCATCCGTATCCATATTCTACTTCCTGACCATTGTTGAGTTGGTATTTAATGAAGGCTTTCTGTGTTTCTTTGGAACCCAGCAGCTGATTCCTATTAAGGGCATTCTGCCATTTCAGCATATCGTCCAGAGTTGACATCAGCGAGCCTGAGGAAAACGGGACACTAAAATTGATTACCGTTTTATTCACATAACCGAAGCTCTTTTTATGGTAACCGTAAGCTCTGTTTTTAATGATTTTACGGTCGGTCGCGTAATAGGAATGGCTCATCCCTAATTTTTCAAAGATATTTTTAACAATAAAATCTTCATAGCTCTGGCCTGAAACCAATTCAATAAGATAGCCCAGAACGACATAACCGGAATTATTGTATTCAAATTTTTCCCCGGGGATAAAATCTACCGGTTCATTCTTGAAAAAATCCACCATCTGCTTTGGAGTCATTTCTTTTTGGGCAATATCCCCCAAAGCTTTCATTTTCGTGAAGTCTTTGATGCCGGAGGTGTGATTTAAGAGCTGGTGAATGGTAATATTAGCGCCATTGGGATAATCAGGAATATACTTAGAGATAGGGTCATTCACCGTCAGCTTTCCCTGTTCTTCCAGCATCAGAACAGCGATGGCCGTAAATTGTTTGGTCATGGAGCCTATCTGGAAGACATTATCGGGAGTCATTTTCACTTCGAGCTCGAGGTTAGCCATACCAAATGCTTTCTTATAAATGGGCTGTCCCTTTCTGGCGATCATAAAGACACCACCTGGGCCATTTGCCTCTTTAAATTCCGACAGGATCAAGCTATCTGCTTTATCTTCAAGAGTCTGGGCATAGGAGCAGTTAATCAGTAGTATAGCCGTAAAAAATAAAATTAGTTTTTGCATAATTGTTTGTATTTAATACAAAGATATATTATTAAAATGATACTATGCAATACAAAGTAGTGAAATTTTAAAAACAAAATAAATCTCATCCATCTATTTGATAAATTTTAGTTGAATTTTAAAGACTATTGAATTAATTACTAATAGGATGGATGAAAAATAATTTATAATAATTCATCATATGTTGATTTTTTTATTAATTTTAAACTTATTAAAAGAAAATTATTAATACCTATTGTCTTGTTGATGAAACTTTTAAAATTATATGTTTAGGTAGGAATTAAGATTTTAATAAATGCTAAAAAAATATTTACCAAACCACACAAAAACTAAACCCATGAAAAAAGAACTTACCGCAGTAAACTTTCATTATGCCAATGATTTTTTTGAACATAATTTTCTGGAAAATGCGGACGATATTGTAAAGCAGATTGAGAAAATCGCTGAAGAATATCCGGAAAAAGTTGCCATTACTAATGGCTCTGAAAAAACTACATATGAAAAACTCAATCAAAAAGCCAATCAATTAGCGTACTATTTACAAACGCAGAATATTGAAAAAGGAGCATTAATCGGAGTTTGTATCCCTCAGTCAACAAGCCGTATTATTGCTTTCTTAGCTATTTTAAAAACTGGCGCTACCTATTTACCTATTGACGGAGAATTACCACAGGCCCGAATCCGGATGATGATTGATGATTCAAAAATCAAACTGATGCTCAGCGTAGATCAATATTTAGATAAAGTAAGCAATGACCAAATTCAAAGTATTGCATTAGATTCTTTATTTTCTGATGAAAGTTTTCAAAAAATCTCAACCGAAAATCTTTTAATTGACATTGTTCCTGAAAATTCGGCTTATGTAATTTATACCTCCGGCAGTACGGGAATGCCAAAAGGAGTGATTATCTCGCATCAGTCGTTTTATAATTTTGTGCAATATCAGGCAGAACTTTTGGGCTTATCGGCTGATAATATCACACTGCAGTTTGCTTCTCCAAGTTTTGATGCTGCTGTAATAGACATTTGGACACCCTTAATTAAGGGGGCTACGATGCATTTATACCCAAATAATAAAATTGTGGGCGAACCGCTTTTGGATTTTATTGTCACTCATAACATAGATACTGTTCCTTTGATGCCGCCAATGGTTTTAGCGTCGTTACCTTTAAACAAACCTCTCGGAAATCTTCAAACTGTAGCTATCGGAGGGGAAGCCTGCAGTGAAAATACTGTGAAGGCATGGTATAAAAAAATACGTTTAATTAATAGCTATGGACCAACCGAAGCCACCGTTGCAGTAAGTAATTATGAATTTAAAGAAGAAATCAATCCAAAAATTATCGGGGCTGCAATGCCGTTTGTAGATATTTTTTTATTGGATGAAAGCTTAAAGCCTGTAACAGATGGAACAGTTGGAGAAATTTATATCGGAGGTTCTCAATTGGCACTAGGATATTTACATCGTGACGAAGACACAAAAAAATCTTTTATTCAAGCTCCGGAATGGCTTTCAGATCAATTAAATAATAAAAAACTTTATAAAACAGGAGACATGGCTCTGCGAAGAGAAGACGGCAATCTTGAGTTTTATGGAAGAAAAGACGATCAGGTTAAAATCAGAGGGTACAGAATCGAACTTGCTGAAATAGAATATCATATCTCAAAATTACCACAAGTCACTCAAAGTGCTGTTAAAGTTCAAAGAAAAGAAAATGGTTTACCGGTTTTAATTTCTTTTATACAGCTTGCAACAGATGAAGATCAGGCAAAAGTTTTACAGAATATAAAGGCAAAATTACAACAGGTAATGCCTGCCTATATGCTTCCGGACAAGATTTTTATTGTAGATCAAATGCCGTTGAACCATGCCGGAAAAATAGATAAAACGCTTTTGGAAATTCCGGAAAATCAAACGAAAAATAGCAATTTACCGAAATGGAAAGAAGATAATTTAACCCAAGTCGTAACGCATATCTGGAAAGATCTTCTTTCACTGGAAGACATTAATGAAGAAGATGATTTTTTTGAATTGGGAGGGCATTCGCTGTTGCTTGCTCAACTTCATATGCTGCTTCCCGAGCCTGTCAGAAATTTGATCAGTTTGCCGGAACTTTATATTTATACCACTATTTCAGCTTTTGTTAAAGAGGTGGAAACCCGAATGGTAAAAACCGAGATTTCGCAAAAAAGTAAAGCTGAAATCATGATCCGTGAACTGATAAAAGATTCAGAATTACATATTGATTTTAATATAAGTGAGTCACCGGATCCAAATATTTTAAAGAATCCTAAGAGTATTTTTTTAACAGGCACAACTGGTTTTGTAGGATCACATTTATTAGAAGAACTTTTGCTGCAAACCTCAGCCAATATTTACTGTTTGGTGCGTGCTTCATCTTCAGGAGAAGGCCTGGAGCGTATTAAAGCTACTTTTAAAAAATTTAAATTATCATGGTCGGTCGACTATGACAACCGAGTTATTGCGATGATTGGAGACTTGTCTTTGCCTCATTTCGGGATGGAGCATGAAAACTATAATTTCATTACAAATCATATCGAAGTCATTTATCATTCGGGAAGTTCGGTGAGTTATGTACAGCCTTATTCTTTAATTAAAAAATCAAATATCGATGGTCTGCATAATATCATTGATCTTGCGGTGACGGGAAAAATAAAATTCCTGATGCTGTTATCTTCTATGGGCGTTTTTAGCTGGGGAAGACCTTTCACAAAGAAAACCTGGATGTATGAAGATGATTCTATCGATCAAAATATGGAAGCAGTTTCACGAGATCTGGGATATATAAAAAGCAAATGGGTGATGGAAAGTATTGCCGAAAAAGCCCGACAAAAAGGGCTTCCCATTACAAATTTCAGGCTAGGTTTTGCGGTTTGTCACAGTACATCCGGAGCCACTGTGATGAATCAGTGGTGGGGATCGCTGATCAGAAGCTGTGTTGAGCTTAATTCGTTTCCGCTTGTCATGGGATTAAAAGACGAACTGACGACGGTAGATTATATGTGTAAGGCAATCATGCATATCAGTAAAAAGAAAGAAGCGGTAGGACTCAATTTCCACCTTTCTCCATTGCCTGAAAATGATGTTTCGCTCACCGATTTCTGCGCCAAAATAAATGAATATTACGATATTGATTTGAAAGGAATGGAATATCATCAGTGGCTCAGACAATGGAAATATGATAGTAATTTACCAATTTATCCTTTACTAAGCTTATTTACAGAAGATGTACACGAAGGAAAATCATTAGTGGAAGCCTACGAAAACACCTATTATTACGACAGAAGCAATACAAAGCAATTTTTAGCGGATACTGATTTGGTGCCTCCTGTTTTTAATAAAAAGCTGATGACGCCATATCTGGAATTTATGGGGATTTTGAGTGTAAAAGCAGTTAAAGAAAATTATTAATGTTATTTTGTGGGCATGTATTAATAAATATAAACATAAATACTTGCCGGATAAATTTAATGGCTTTCCGGAAGATTTTTAAAGCTAAAATTCTGAGATAAGATTAAAGGAAAAATATTGTTTTAACATTCCACAGTCAGAAAAATTGGCGGTTTGTAAAATCGCTGATTTTCCTGTGGAAGTTGAATATATAATTGAGAATAAAAATTAAAAAATCAGAAGCTGATTTCAGTACGTCGAAGAAATTAACATTTTCCAAGATCATAAATTTATTTATTTTTGTGTATGATGACTTCTAAATTAGCTCATTACAGACGTAAGAAAGGACTAAGCCAGGAACAGCTGGCCGTGGTTTCCGGTGTGAGCGCCAGAACCATACAGCGCATTGAAAGCGGCAAAGTAGAAGCTCATCCCGCAACCTTGAAGATGCTTGCCGATGCACTCGAAATGAAAAGTGAAGAACTGACAGTAAAAGAAGAGGTTTTGCTTCCTTCTGAAACTAATAATGAAAATAAGGTAAAGCCGATTTTTCATATATTAGCCTTGATCGGACTTTGTTTTCCAATTTTCAATATTATTCTTCCATTACTCTTTTGGTTCTTAAAAAAGGATGAATCGCCGGCTTACGATCTCGAAGGGAAGTTAGTTGTTAACTTTCAGATCACGATATCAATTGTTTTTGTACCAGCGATTATCTTTATGATCTTTGTATTTTCTGTTGGATTTCCATTGGTGATAATCATTTATTTTTATGCACTTATCATGTGTCTGATTAATATTTTTAGAACCATCAACAAACAAGAGAGTCGCTATCCTTTGACCTGTCAATTTTTAAAATAAACCTTCAAAATGTGCCTTCCAGAGGCAAATGGCGTGAACATGTCGTGAAAGTGTCTTAATAAATTATACCATCTTACTGCTAAATTTGCCACAAATATTTTTAACATGAAAAAACTATTAGCCCTTGCTTTTTGGATTTGGATGCTGCCTTTATATGGTCAGAATAATTCTCATATCAGACACCTTAATGGAAAAAAAATCGATGCCAAAATTCTGGATCAGCAGTTGGCTCGGTTGGTTGATAGTGCCAAGATTGCCGGTTTGCAAGTAACAATTGTTAATCATAATAAAGTAGTGTATTCATCCAGCTTTGGTTTCAAGGATATTGAAAACAAAAAGAAGCTGAATGACAGTACCGTAATGTATGCAGCCTCGCTCACCAAACCGGTAAGTGCATATATTTTCATGCGTCTGGTAGACAAAGGAATATTCAACCTTGACCAGCCTGTTTACACCTATCTGAAAAAACCGATAAGAGAATATGCCAAATGGAAAGACCTGGCGGATGATCCCGCATCTTTCAACCGCATTACTCCAAGGATGTTATTAAGCCATAGCTCTGGTCTTCCGGTTCTGCGTCAATTATATGATAATAAAGTGAACCTTATTGCCAAACCTGGCGAGAAATTCTATTACTCCAACGAGGGGATCAACCTGCTGGGATTTATGATAGAAGAATTTACCGGAAAGAAACTTGAAGTGATTGCCCGGGAAGAAGCCTTCGATCCACTGCAAATGAATCATACCGGGATGATCTGGGAAAAAAAATTTGAGGATAATTTTTCTTATGCGTATTTCAAAGACGGAAAAAAATACGGTTCAGAAAGACGGGAAAGCAGTCGTGCCGCAGGTTCAATGTCGACCACGGCAAATGACTATGCTCAGTTTGTGATCAACCTGATGAAAAAGAAAGGCTTGTCGAGTAAAAGTTACCGTCAAATGTTTCTGCCGCAGATTATGGTAAAGAGCAAGCGCGGTTTTGGACCTTTGAAAGACAGCATTACCAATGAAAATGATACCATCAGGCTCGCCTGGGGATTAGGGATAGGTTTGTTCGAATCACCTTTTGGTAAGGCTTTTTTCCATACAGGGCATGGTGATGCCAATCAGAATTTTGCCGTGGCATATCCTAAAGCCGGTACTGCTGTCATTATCCTTAGCAATAGCGAAAACTTTGAAAAACACAACGCACAAATTTTAAAATTGTGTATAGGTGATACCTATTCTCCGTTGACATGGCTTGGCCACTTAGATTAGCTTTCTCTATAGAAATATTGTTAGGTGTAAGATCTGGATAATGATTATATTGAACTTTTATGAGTAAAAAGAGGTAATATTTTACTAAAATATATTTTTTATTTTAAAATAATCTTTTATGCTGTTCGAATGTTTAGTTTAAATATCACCCAAACGGGTAATTGATAGATTGATGCAGGTTGATGAAATTTGTATTCATACAATACAACGGTGCTTTAAGGCATTTTCAAACTGTACTAATTTATTAATCATATCAAAAACTAAAACCATGAGATCATTATTGATAACCATCGTCTTACTTGTCCAGTGTGCTTTTTGCTACGGGCAATGCCCAGAAGCTGTTTCTACCTGCGAAAAACTGTTGCAGGGAGGCTTGTACAGCTTTACCGGGATGACCAATACCGGCTCTTTCAGCCAGGATTTAAGAACATATTATTTGTCTGAACAATTTAAAACAGACATGAAAAACGGAAAATGGGGAGGCTCTCTTACGATTCCTGTGAAGGGAGTTCCGTTTACTTTAGGAGCTTCGGATAGTGAAGAAAAATTTCAGCAGTTCAGATCGATGATCATGTCGGAAACTACGCTCAATATTTCCAGCGACTATTACCAGACTACTTTTGCTTCAATCCCGAATACGAATTTGTATGAAGCCTTCAACCAGTGTATACAGACCATTTGCAATGAAAATCAGGTGGGTTTCTTGCCTGTAAAAGAATTAATTACAGAAGATTATGTGGTATTCACGATTCATTACAGACCGCAGGTATCGACCGATCCGCTTCCGAAAGTTGAATATTTTAAAGTTGAAAATGCTTTGTCAGTGAGCAATGTTCCTGTGAAAGACCAAGTTTTGTCCCAAACAACGATCATTTCTGCCCGAAGAGATCCCGAAAAAGATATTTTGCTTACCCTTCAGACCGACAGAGGAACAGTCAGCAGAAAAATAGACGCAGAAAATTCGCTGTCGAGTAACAAAGAATTGCCTATAGGAACTGTAATCACGTCCTTTCTTACTTTCGAGGAATTTAATTTTGCCTCAAAAAACAATCTGAAAAGCCCGGGAGAACTCTGGACCGCAGAAAAAAGCAAATGGGCGCCGTGTGATGGGAGAAGTATTGCCAATTCAGGGTATTCCAGGATTACATCCAAAGCTTTTACTCCGGATTTGAGAGGGCAGTTTATGAGAGGATTGAATTCTTTCGACCCTGTGAAAGGACCTGTTTTAAGGGCTGAAAGTGAAAGAGATCCCGACAGCAACAGAGCGGTGGGCAGTTATCAGGAAGATGCATTTCAGGGACACAAGCATTTCCAGGCCGAAAACCTGATGAAAAGCAGAAACAACGACGATATCCCCAATATGCCTGACAAAAGGCCTTACTGGGACAACATCCCAAATTCTGCCGGAATCTACGATGCCGGATATGGCAAACCCCGCCTGAGTACGGAGACCAGACCTAAAAATGTTGCCGTGTATTATTATATTAAAATCAATTAATAGCAACCGAGATTAAAAACTGATATACTTTAATGTACCGCCAAAAGTGCATTAAAGTATATTTTTATTTATTATTTTTTAAAAGCAATGTCTCGCCATCAGATAACTGACCGTAGATTCTGCGCCTTGGTTAAGGTTGATATTTTTTTCTTCAAGACCGTCATAACAGCCGCCGGTCACGGGATTATAAATTATTTGATTTAAATGATTTTTCCCCAAGAACCAGTTGAAGGAATTTCGCATCATCTTCAGGTATTTTTCATCATTAAAAACGTTGTAAAAAGTAGACAGCGCAAGAATAGTATAAGCAACATCGATGGGCTGTTCGCCGCCGGCTGAGGTATTTTTTTCGGTATTTTCTTTTTGCAACCAGCCTTTGTTTGAGATCACTTTTATATCATCTCCAACCATTATTTTAGAAAGTAAAAAACGGAAAGATTCGTGGGCGATTTGTTTATACATATCATCTTTGGCAGCAAGCCACGCGCAAAGTAAAGCTTCCGGTAGCAGGCTGTTTCCGTAGGTCATATAGCTTTCAAACCAATGCCAGTCTTCTTTTGCTTCGTGTTGGTACATTTTCACAAGACGGTCGGCCAGTTCTTTTAATAATGGAATATTACTTCCAGAATTTTGATAGTATAATCCTTTTATGATAAAAGCCATAGCTCTTGTGGAATGGGTTTTTTGTGCACAGATGAGGTTTTTTTGAATGATTTCTTCTGCGATTTCAGAAAATTCCAGAGGGAGAATTTCTTTTAGTGAAATTAAATATCCTAAAGACCAGATCGCTCTTCCATTTGAATCTTCGAGATTCACGTCATCATTCTGAGGGGTAAATTTTCTTTGTTCATCTACATAATTAAGGAAACTTCCGTCTTTCTGCTGGCAAAATGCAATGAAATTAAGGTAAATTGAAATAAGTTCAAGGTTAGATTCTTCCCTTCTCACTTCAAAATCTCTGCAAATCGCGATCATTGCCCTTGCATTATCATCCAGCGTATATCCCGAATCGATATCCGGTTTGCTGATTTTTGAAAACTGAATCATCCCGAAATCTGTTGTCATATTTTTGATATGGCCAAGATTGATATTGGGCAGGGTATAATGAAATTTTATTTTATCATCTCCAAATTTATCAAACAGCATAGAATGCAATATTGAAGAGTTTTCCCAGGCCGTCGGAGCCATTTTTTCTAAAGATTTTGAACGTAATTTTTCCCGCTTCGTTTCATTTTCCAACAAAGTGTTCACGGCAGCTGCCAATTGTTTGGGTGCTTCAAAATCAATGATGATTCCGGTGTCTTCTTTTAAAACTTCCAAAGCGTGGGGAATGGGCGTTGAAACAATAGGGCAGCCACAGCTGATGGCATAAGAAAAAGTACCGCTTACCGCCTGATTTCTGTCTTTTGAGGTGAAAAGATAGACGTCCGTAAGCTGGAGATATTCTAAAAGCTCATCCAAAGGCAGGTATTCGTTGATAAAACGGGTATGTCTTTCGAGGTGGTGCTTTTTAATGGTTTGATATAAAAATTCACGATACTCTTCACCTTCATTTTTTACGATGACGGGGTGTGTTTTTCCGAGAATTAAAAAAATGACATCGGGATTTCTAGAGATGATTTCCGGCAAGGCTTCCAATGTGGTTTCCAGGTTTTTTCCTGAGCCTAATAAGCCGAATGTGGAAAGCACTTTTTTGTCCTTGAGTCCGTATTTTTCTTTTAAAGAAATTTTATTGGTAAAAGGCAGCAAATGGGTTCCATGCGGAATCACAGTGATTTTATCGGCTGGAATATCATAATCAGTTGACAAAATCAATGCAGAAATTCCGGTCATCACAATAATGGATTTTGAAAATGCTGCAATTTCCTCTACTTTCTCTTTAAGTTCCTGATCCGGTTTTGGTAAAACGGTGTGAAAAGTAATGATAACATCTTTTTTTAAGTTTCTGAGAAAAAGAGGCAGTCCGTTTTTGGCTTCATTAAAAAATCCGAACTCATGCTGAAGCATTACGAGCCGGATATTGTTATTTTTATTGATCTGGTCGGCAATTTCAAGGTAAGAGACTGCGTCAGAGGTATTTAATCGATATTTAATATGTTCTTCGTACTGGTAGTTTTCTTCTTCTGTTTCCATCGGGCAAATGACGGGAGTAAATGATTCGCCGAATTTTGACTGAAGAGATTGGATGAGATCCTGTGTGTAGGTTGCAATTCCGCACACCTTAGGAGGAAAAGTACTGATAAAGACAATTTCAGGTTTACTATTTTTGACTATGTGTTTTTTGCTGTTTTCAGCTTGTCTTTTTGCTTTATCCTCCACGTCTGAATTTATATTTTTATTCATTTTTAATTTCATTTCGATTATACTACATCCCGCATCAGCTCTTTCAGTAACTTGGAAATACTCAATGAGGCCACTGCAATTCTTTCATCCGCAGCTCCGTAATAAATATACAGAGTGTCGTTCTTTACCACCGTGCCGGTCGGGAAGCAGACATTGTTCACTTCTCCTTTCAGTTCCCATTTTTCTTCCGGTTTGAAGAGCGGATAAGAAAGCCTTGTGATTTCTTTTTCAGGATTATTAAGCTCCAATAAAGCAGCGCAAGCGCCATATACATAACCATCGATGGTATCATGAACACCATGATAGATCATCAGCCAGCCGTATTCCGTTTCTATGGGCGGACATCCGCCTCCGATATAGCTTATTTCGTGATCGTGCTTTGGAGATAAAAGAACGTGATCCTTAAAATGTAAAAAGTAATCTTTCCAGAAATCAGGAGTCAGGTCTTCGATGTTTTCGACACTTGCGATTTGAATATCGGGTCTTATGCGGTGCAGGAAATACAGTTTTCCGTTGATTCTTCTCGGGAAAAAAATAAGATTCTTATCCCAGAGAAATATGTCTTCATCAGTATTATGATTAAGCTGGAACTGGTTGTACCGCTGATATTTTTCAGGGATTAAACTTTCTGATTCTGACAGCAGTTTAAATTCATCATAAGGGATTTTCGGAACAACAATTCCTGTTTTTTTCCATGATTTCAGGTCTTGGGAAGTTGCTAATGTGCCTAATGCATTGATGCCGTCGTAGCTGGTATAGGTGAGATAAAATGTATCATCTATTTTTACGATCCGGGGATCTTCTATGCCGTGTTTTTCGTGTTCGAATTCCGGAATGATGATCGGGATATCAGACCGTTTTTCTACCGTAAGCGGATCTGATAATAAACAATATCCGACACTTGAAAAATTGCCTTTGGCTACTGCCCGGTAAAATATATGTATTTTTCCGTTTTCGGAGATCACCGCAGGATTCAAGACTCCTTCACATTCAAAACTTAATTCGGTTTTTTTAAGTATAATTCCTTCTTTTTTTATTAATACCATCTAGGTGCTCGCGTTTCGGCTTTCGTTTTCTTTATCTATTCTTTTGTTTATCTTGTCTTCCCGCTTCTCTTTTGCCGATTTTAGGGGCGGTGTTTTGTCAGATTTTTTCTTCGAGTCTTTTTCTTTTGACATTTTACTTCTTTTTTATTCTATGTAAAGATCATCTATTGAAAAGGGAAAGCTTTGTAATAGTCTTTCAATTTGTTACATAAATCATAGATATTCTGATTGTAAAGGAGTAACTTTGATGGAGAAGCTGTTAGTGCATTGATTAGCAAGCTGTAAATAATGTAAGGAGTATGAAGTTGTATATAAAATATATGGTAAGCCTGCGCTGCAAAATGGTCGTTCAGCAGGAATTGGAAAAGCTGAAGATCAGAAATGCGGTGGTAGAGCTTGGTCTGGTGGAGATCTTAGACGATATCAGCCCCGAGCAGAGAAATCTGCTGAAAAAAAACCTCCTGAAAACAGGACTTGAACTATTAGACGATAAAAAAAGCATCCTGATAGAAAAAATAAAAAATGCAGTGATAGAAATGATCCATTATTGTGAGTCGTTGCCAAAGGAAAATTTTTCAGATTATATCAGTGAAAAGCTCGGCTATGATTATACTTATCTTGCCAACACGTTTTCTGAAGTAAAGGGAATGACGCTACAGCATTTTATCATCATTAATAAAGTGGAAAAAGTAAAGGAACTTTTGTTGTATGACGAGCTTAATCTTACGGAAATTTCATATAAACTCAATTATAGCAGTGTAGCACATCTATCGAATCAGTTTAAAAAAATCACCGGACTTTCACCTTCATTTTATAAACAATTAAAGCAAAAACGATTCAGGAATTTGGAAGATTTGTGAAATTCTGATAAAAGATTTAAATTAAAATTTTAAATACATCAGAATAATCTCAAAATCCAAAAGTCGTAAATTTAAATCATGCGAAAACCTATTTTAATAATTTGTTTAATTTTATCTAAGCTTCTTTTTTCCCAAGAACCTGAATACTCTGATATAAAGTGCAATTATCTCACTACATTTTTAACTGATACTACCGATGTAAATACAAAAAGAGAGGAACTAACAGGGTTATGGATAGGAAAAAATTCTTCAATTTTTAAAAGTGATCAAAAGGCGAAATATGATTCATTAACAAAAGAATCAGTTAAAAAGAGTATTGCAAATCCGGTTAACGGAAAAATTATAATAGATTTTTCTCGTATTCCAAGAGCTCACTTTATTCCAGAAGTTTTTAAAATTGGGGAAAAATTGGAGGTTTATGACAAAATTTTAGGAGTTTACTATAAATTTGAAACTGATCAAAAGATTAAATGGACTTTAGTTAATGAAACTAAAAAAATCAGTACTTACACGTGCAGAAAAGCAGTTGGGAAATATCGCAATAAAAATATTATAGCATGGTATACAGAAGAAATTCCTATTTCAGAAGGGCCTTATACTTTTAAAGGATTACCCGGATTGGTGATTGAAGCATACGATGAAAAAGATTTTTTTCATTTCACATTAGTAAGGCTAAAAAATTTAAGTGAGATTATTGCTCCTATCAGAAATATGGTAAGTACAGACTATCAAGGATTTATTAAAAAAAGAAATGATTTCCAAAAAGACCCTGCGGGAGCATATTTTGCTGCAACGGGTAACCAGGTTCCAAAAGATGATGTTGAAAGGGTGACAAAGTTGCACAGAAAGTATAATAATCATTTAGATTAAGATTTAAAGTTTTAGGTGATTTTAAGGCAAAATATAGGTGACATCTTTGTAGATGCCTCAGAATAACTTATCACTTGTTGCCGGAATCATAATGTTTAATGCCCAATAAATACCTGATAATTTGTATCTTAGTAGAATATTGTGTGAAACTGCCCATTTTAGTTTAAGTTCTAGTGCCATTCACTTCGCTTATTCAAATGTATTACGACTGATAATTCTTCTGAAATTCTGATATTTTGCTGGCGGACTTACAAAAATTATTAATTCCGTTTTTATGAAGAAAAAAAATTATATAGGAATGTGGACGTATTTAGTTCCCATTTTCGCCTGGCTCAGTTATTTCGGAAACTCTCTTTTTTCCTCGGGATATTATTCTGTTATTTTGGCTTTATTCCTGATGGGAAGTGTTCTTGCAGCGGTTTATCATTCCGAAGTTATTGCGCATCGTCTGGGTGAGCCTTTCGGAACTTTACTTCTGGCATTTGCCATTACGGTTATTGAAGTCGGGCTAATTATTTCCATTATGATGGGAGCCAAAGGATTGGAAACCATTACCCTGGCCAGAGATACGGTTTTTGCGGCGGTGATGATTATCCTCAACGGAATTATCGGAACCTGCATCATCATGGGTTCTCTCAGGTACAGAGAGCAAAGTTTTACCCTGCAGGGAGTAAGTACGGCACTCATTACCCTTACTTCCGTGGTTATTTTCGTTCTTATCCTGCCCAATTACACGGTAAGCCATCTGGGCGGGGAATATACTTCGTTTCAATTGCTTTTTATCGCGGTGATTTGCTTAGGGCTTTATTTGGGATTTACCATGATGCAGACGCTCAGACACCGGAGTTTCTTCATTTCTCCAAAAGATAAATTATCGGAAAAAATATTAACCAAAAAAGATCCTGAAAAACTTTCCAAAAAAGAACTGTACATCAGGTGTCTGCTTTTGGTTTTGTGTTTAGGAATAGTAGTTTTGCTGGCGAAGCTTTTGTCAAAAGATGTTGAACATATTGTAGTTTCTGCAGGTGCTCCAAAATCTTTGGTAGGGATCATTATTGCGGGTATTGTTCTTCTTCCTGAAGGGCTTGCTGCATTGAGGGCTGCAAAAGTCGATCAGATCCAGACTTCCCTGAATCTGGCTTTCGGTTCTGCTTTGGCAAGTATCGGACTGAGTATTCCTGCCATCGCCATTATTTCTGTCATCACCGGAATTCGAATGTCTTTGGGAATCGATATCAAATCTACGATATTGTTGGGGCTGTC
This sequence comes from Chryseobacterium wanjuense, assembly GCF_900111495.1. Taxonomy (NCBI): domain Bacteria; kingdom Pseudomonadati; phylum Bacteroidota; class Flavobacteriia; order Flavobacteriales; family Weeksellaceae; genus Chryseobacterium; species Chryseobacterium wanjuense. Next base: position 748,669 of record NZ_FOIU01000001.1, read on the forward strand.
ACTTTTCATTATTACCGTTTCGCTCGCAACCGGTCGTACTAATATTATGCAGGGTGTTGTGCTTATCGGTATATTTTTAATCTATCTTTTCATCACCATTGTACCATAAAGAGAGGTTTTATAATCAGTTATTTTGATCATCATTTCTTTTGAGTTCCCTTTCGATTTCATTGATTTCCTGTAAGGGGAGGAGATAGCTTTCTTTTATATAATTAAGAATTTTTTCGTCCGTACTGTCATTTATTTTCCGGATAAAAAGATAGTTGCTGGATTTTAGAGATTCAATGAATGTCTCAACATTTTGTTTTTTATTAAAAAAAGTCTTTTCGATGATGGCTCTCTTATCATCATTTACAATAACGTCATTAAAGGCGGTATTCATTAAAACAGTCTGAAAAAAAGATTCAGCGGGCAAAAGGGTATGAAGGTAATAATCTTCAAAATCCATCACCCGTTTATTATTGGTCATGAAAATACAGGTTTCCCTCGTGAGTACAAACCATTTCCCACCAATGTAGGGCGTGACACCAAGCATAAATTTTCTTTTATAAATCATGGAAGAAACCTTATGGGTAAGCTCCGTAAAATGATTTTGTATTCTCTGAAGGGTATCCGGTCTGTAAAACTTCTGGTCGTAATAGAAAATATAATTCCGGCCATTATTCACCGTAAGAAACTCGCGGATGATCTGCTGTGATTTCAGGGGATAATCTTCTCCACTCAGATTGATAAAATAATCCCATTCACCTGCTATATTTAGCAAAAACTCCATTGCATCGAGCTCTGCCTGGATCATGCTGAATCCTCCGGCGACAATATTTATGCTTTCCAAAATATAAACATTGGGAAATTGGGAAATATAAAGTTGGATCTCTTCGGTCACTTCCTCCTCAGCTTTGCGATCGATATGGATAAGGTAAAACTGGTCTTTGGAATAGATTTTCTGAAACATCGCCCTGAATACCTCCGGTTTATGGTGGATCATAATGAAGTAGGCAATTCTCACATGCTGATCCGGTTGCGATTTTGAAGGTTTCAGATAAGGTTTTGGGGTAAAAGCAGGGGTTTGCATCTGTTCGTAATTTAAAAAATCATCGGCATTTTGCAAACAATTCGGTTTATGTGCGAAATCTACAAATATATTTCTGATAATCAATTAATTAAATTTGCGGTTATTCGGTTTATTTATTGTATATTTGCATTGCATTTATAAAAACAGGTTTCTGCCTTTGCTATTCTGTAATAAGTTTAAAATCATTTTTTTCTTTCAGTTTTGCTTTATCAGCTGCCATTTTAAGCTTAATTATTATAATGAATATGGGCAGTTTGATTTCCGGAAAAGGAAAATAACACCTGAGACCATCTCCTGATAAACATTTTAATTTCTAAAGATAATGTAAATCATACGGATAAGATTTTTATTCTATGATGATAAAGATACGCATTGCAAAGCTCAACATTGTATTTTCGGACCGAATATGTTTTGTCACAGTTGAAGCAAAAGTGAAATAAGATAAATAATGATTTCCTTTTTCATTGTTTTAAAAAAAAGCATCAATTCAAATCCCCAAAAAGGATTTTGTCACAAAAAAACCGGAATTCCGGAATATTTACAATGAGTTTTAAAAATTTAAATTTAATCAATCCTATCATTCGCGCAGTTACTGAAGCAGGATATTCCAAACCTACGGAGATACAATATACGGCAATCCCGCATATTCTGGAGGGGAAAGATATCATCGGATGCGCCCAGACAGGAACAGGAAAAACGGCTGCATTTGCCATGCCTGTTCTGCAATTACTGAAAAAACACACTCCCGACCATAAAGAAATAAGAACTTTAATATTAACACCTACCCGTGAACTGGCGGTACAGATAGAAGAAAACTTCAAAGTGTACAGCAAATATCTACCATTATCACAGCTTTCCATTTTTGGAGGAGTTTCGATAGGAGGTCAGCTGGCTGCCCTTAGAAAAAGAGTAGATATTCTTATTGCTACGCCGGGAAGACTTTTGGATCTGGTGAACCAGAGACATATTGATCTTTCTAAAATTGAAATATTGATCCTGGATGAAGCCGACAGAATGCTTGATATGGGATTCATCAATGACGTGAAAAAAGTGTTAAAACTAATTCCACAGAAAAGACAAACTTTGTTTTTTTCTGCAACGATGCCTTCAGATATCAGAAGTTTTGCCTACACCATGCTGAATAATCCGGTGGAGATCAATGTCACTCCGGTGTCATCAACAGCAAAAACAATTCAGCAGTCGGTATATTTTGTTGAAAAAAAAGATAAAACAGATTTGCTGATCAATATCCTGCAGGATGAAAGTATTTTACGCTCGCTCGTTTTTACCCGTACCAAACACGGAGCCAATAAGTTGGTAAAACAACTGGAAGACACAGGAATTTTCGCAGCCGCAATCCACGGAAACAAATCCCAGGTTGCAAGACAAAAGGCGCTGGAGGATTTTAAAAGCAGCAAAATCCGCGTTTTGGTAGCAACAGATATTGCCGCAAGAGGAATAGATATCGATGAGCTTCCTTATGTGGTCAACTACGAGCTTCCCAATATTCCTGAAACCTATGTACACCGAATCGGAAGAACCGGAAGAGCAGGTACGGAAGGAAATGCAATTTCATTTTGCGATCATGAGGAACGTTCTGACCTTAAAAACATACAAAAACTGATAGGATTTTCGATGCCGGTAATACAGCAGCATAAGACATTCCAATATCAGAATTAATTCAAGATATTTTCCGGATTTCCTTTAAAAAATTAAGTCAGGGAAAAAGAAAAAGCACAAAGGTGGAAAGAAAGAATAAACAAATGATTTACGTGAAAACGGAAGAAAATTAAAAGATTTTTCCGCCATTATCGTAAGTCTCAATACTAATACAATTTTTAATAATCATTACAATGCAACAAGGCACAGTAAAATTTTTCAATGAAGCAAAAGGCTTCGGATTCATCACTCCTGCAGACGGAGAGAAAGATATTTTTGTACATTCTTCGGGATTAAGTACCAGATCGATTCAAGAGAACGACAAAGTAACTTTTGAAGTACAAAAAGGCGAAAAAGGTTTAAACGCGGTAAACGTAAAGTTAGCTTAATTTAAATCCACTAACATATAATTAATCAGATACAATCTGAATATATTGTTTGAAAGACGTTCATATACGATATAATTAATTTTTATTTTATATAAATGTTCATCAACCTCTCGCTTTATGTGAGAGGTTTTTTTTATATCAAAGATTAATATTTTTTTCAAAAAAATTACCGCATCTGCTTTATACAGTGCGGCAATACAAGAAAATAGAATAATATGGGATAAAATGTTAACCTAATAATCTGTAGATCGGGCCTCCAATTCTTCTTGCAAGTGTGGTGAGGTATCCTCTCGTACGGGTTCCTCCCAGAATAGCTCTCTGTAAGGCAATTTCAATTTCCTCATCCGTTGCATACCCCGGAACCAATGCTATACTATTAATATTCCTTGCAATAATATCATCGATATTGCTGTGTCCTTCTCTTAAAAATCGGGAGAAAAATCTTCCCAAAAAAGTAAGTTTTGCACGGGTATCATCTTGTCTGTCATTCCTTATTTCAGTCATCTGGCGCAATGTTTCCAATTGGTCTTCAATATTGATGGCTGCATTATTTCCCGGGCTTAAAATTCCCCCGGTGAGCAAAAAATCTGCGCTTTGATCAGCTTTCACGACATAGTTCTTATATCTTTGGTATAAGTCATGAATAAACAATCCGGAACCGAAAAGTGCGGTTATTCCTAATGCGGCCAGCACATTCGTTAATGTCAATGAAGCGCCGGCTGTTTCTAAAAGTTGTCTGTAATTTGGCATGTGATAAAATTTTTAAAAATTAAATTAATTACGAGAAAAAAAGGTTTCTCTGATTTTAGCCAGAAGTTCTTGTATAACGGCACGCGGCACTGGATACATCCAGGCTCCGATACAAATGACAACATTATCTGGTAAAGTCGCTCCCTTACCTTGATGAAGTATCCAGTAGTTTTGATCGATGACACCAAACCGTCTGTTATTTTTAAAATTTCTTGGACTGTCCAGAATTTCCACAGCATACGGCAGGCCAAATTCTCTTCCAACTTTTTGTTGACCAAGATCCCTGAATATAATGTAAATAAAAATTGTTGCTGCATGTACTCCAAAACCTACCTTATCTGGTGTATAGTGACTTGTTGAGACCACTGCCTTCAGTCTTCCGTCAGGAGCTACCTTATCAGGATTTTTTAATGCAGAGGTTACTTGTTGGTAATTTTTACTAAACCAGGGAATGCTCACAAAACCTCTGGTCTGAACACTTATCAATTGAGCACTTCCTGCAAGGCGTAAATAATGTTTAATCATAGTTATAAATTATTTTAAAGAATAAATGGGTTCCTTCTGATATTGTATAATAGAAGTATCACAAATTTCCACCGAAAGATCTTTGCAGCATAGAGGGAAAATCCCCATTTTCTGAAATTGGGGGCTTACCCTTACAGTAAAAAACGAAAGCACATTGTAGGTAAAATTTCACCATTGGGAGAATTCCCTTATTTTCTAAAATTCAGTTTTTTCCCTGAATGTTGAATTGTTTTGATTCGAGAAATTTGTATCAGACAAAAGAGATAACGAAATCTATTGTTCGGGTCAGATTTTAAATGCTATGAAATATTGACTTGAGAATTGAAAGGCGTCTTTGAGAATAAGATGTCTAAAATTAAAAATAATAACCAATTAAACAAAATATATGGCAGATACAGTAAACAATCAGACTACAGATGCAGTTACGCAGACCAATGTTACCGTGCTTGGCGAATCTCCGGCACAGGCTATGAGTATGCTCTATCAGATGGCCACGCACGCCAGCGGAATTTCCATTCAGAACTCGGTGACCAATCAGCAGAACCTGAATCAGCTCAACCCCGCGATTGTTGCCGATGCCATTAAAATTTTAAAAGGATAACCTAAAATTTTACCACAATGGATGAGAACAACAGTGAAGCAAAGGAAACGAAGGCAGTAGCCACGACTCCGGCAGAAAAAGCGGTAGAATTTGTAAACGCCGAAGTGCTGTCACCGCCAACAGCCTCTCCGATGGGCGGAGTTGCAAAAGTAATGATAGAGCAGTCAGCAGGAATGATGGTTCAGGATTTACAGTCCTTTTTAAAAGGTTTTGAACAGGTGGGACTTATTGCATTGAGCCGATTGGCCAATAATTTACTGACCTACGGATCACCGAGTGGACCGAAAAGTAAAAAAAATAAGGACGGAAATGGTAGCAGTAATGGCGGAGATAAATCCATTGAAGAAGATCAGGAATTCGGCGCAGGGAATGGAAATAATGAAATGATGCGGGAATTATTTAAAATCGTAAGCGATTATGCCGAAGCGAAGACCAAAATTTCCGGTGCCATCTATAATCCCAGTATTCTTTATCCGGCAGATCCCAGCGGAACGCAAAATCCTCCCCCTTATACCGATTTTTCTGCTGTAGCTGAGGATCCCGAAAAAAAAAACGAGTAGCCGAACCGGCTAAGGAAGAAATTCCGGAAAACAAAGATGATAGTGTGAAAAAAAACTTTATCTCGGCTGATAATGGGGGAAAATTGGTATTAAAATCAGTCAAACTAACAGAGCCACTCGTAAAACCTGAAATAAAAGAAGCGGTAATTCCTGCAGAAGTACATACCAGCGAATCATCGAAAAAATCAATATTAACAAAACTAATCGATCAATTAAAAAAAATTAGAAGATGAATTATTCAAACGAAACAAAACCTGCGAAAATTTTAAATTTACGTTCATTAAAGGAAATCAACGAAAGCCTTTATCTGGAAAGAAATAGCGATAATGCCTATTTCAGTGCCAAAAAACCGGAAAATAACAGCGACCGTGCCGTATTCAGCCTGGCAACATCCGATATTAATATACAGCCGCTCGTAAGACAGGTAATCTGTACCAATAAAGGAAAGAGATACAACAATTATCAGTCGTTTGTGGTAGAACCAAAGGATAAATCTATGGGCATTGCGATCATCATGCTCAAGCTGGAAGAGCATCAGACGTTCTTCTGTAATGTGAGGATTCTTCCGCTGAATACGCTGAGTGATATTGCAGAACCGGAAATTGACTCAAAACTTCTTACCGTAAACCTTGAAAAATCAAAATGTGTCCTGAAAACAGATATTACCATCACGGCATCCAATACCGGGGAAGCTATGTATTCCGTGCACGATGTGGATGTAAATGGAATTTCTGATCTCGTTACCCCAAGTGAAATTGTGGAATTAAAAAGAGAACTTGAATTCCAGGGATCTAAATTAATTGCCCATTATTTCCAGGAAATCCTAAGTATTGTAGTAAACGAAAATCCTTCGAATACCGGCAAATTACCCGTAATCCCGGATGAATATATTCTTAACCTTCCTCCGGATCAGTTGAAAGAAATGATTTCAGCAAATGCTATTTCGGGCTGTATTGCGATAGAAATCATAGGAAGCAATGTGATCCAGGATCTCAACCGTGACTGGACTGCAGCGGGAGCTTTTATAGGCTATCTGATATAGGTCCGTCTTTTTTTGAAGAACAATCTTCAATTATTAATCTTTAAAAACAAAATCTATGCGCAGACCCATACATCAACGGGTGAAACCTCCTGTTCCTGTTGTTCCGGATCCGGAACCGATAATGAAAGAGTTGCTGGCGGCAGAAGATGCCATCCTGGAAGCAGATGATGAATTGATAGATGAAGAGAATACCATCCTGGATCAGGAAGATGTCATGCCGTTTGTTATCACCCATGAAGATGAAATCATCAATTATATCAAAGACAAAGCAACGAAGGAAACCCTCAAATCTTTAGCCCCTTTACTCGAAAAACTGGAAGAAGCCGTGAAACAGCAGCAAGCTTATCAGCAGGTGACTCCGGTGGCCGCAACAGCAGCTAGCCCGATTCCGTTGAGCTACGAAGATCAGCTGAAAAAGCTTCAGGAAGCTTCCAAAGGAAAAATAAAAGAGAAAGAACTGAAGATCGCAGAAAGAATGAACAAGCTGCAAGCAAGATTTGCCAATATCCGTAAATAATATCTTTAACCCAAAAAATTAATAGTTATGATACACAATCAGAATCACATCAACACAGAAGTTGTAGGGATGGCTCCCACAGTGCCCACCGCAATTTCTATGCAGGTAAATGCCCACTCCACAGGATTAATGTATGAGCAATCCGTACTGAATCAGCACAGAGATTCGTTGATCGGCTTGAGCAATTCTGTGATGGGGATTAAAAAAATTGGCTCCAAGAAACTGAAAAAAGAATTGATGATGTTGAGAAAAAGCCGTTTTGATTTTTAATTTTCAGCGGTAGCCAACTACGGATGCGGCACACTTCCCTGCAGAGACAAAAGCCGGTGCCCTCAGCATATACATTTAGGTCAACATTTTTTTTGCATCGTCTTTTAGATGCTGTGAATGCACAATTAATTTTTTAGAAATGCGTTCTTCAGCCCACGGTAATATTTACAGCATACCTGCAGAAGGAATTGATTTTAATGAATAGTAAAAAATCTTCGCCGCATCCTTTATGTAAACCATCCTTTAAGCTCCCGCAGATGATACGGGTCACGATTTTCAACCATTGTACCAAGAGTCACACTTACGATCCAATATCAATTTATTAGCCTGAAACAGTGCTTTTAAATCTTGTCAGCGTACCGTCTGCGGAGATTAAATCAATATAAAAACTAGTTTAACAATCAAATAATTTATTAACCGAGAGTAAATCTCAAAAAAAACCAATTACAATTATGGCAACAACAGTGAATCCACAAATTACAGATGCAGTAACACAATCAAACGTAAAAGTGGTAGGCGAAGCTCCTGCAATGGCTTTAGGCAACGTTTATCAGACGGCTGCACATTCAACAGGTATCATGTTTGAAAATGCAGTGAACACTCAGAATCAACAAAACATTTTAGGACAGGCAGCGACTACTCAGGGAGTAATGCAGATCTACAGCATGGATACCGTAGCAGACGCTATTTCTATTGCTAAAATGCTGAATCCTAATACTTAAAAAAATCTTTCTCTGAACTAAAAAACAGAAAAGTAATGGCCGGAAAGCCCGGTTGTTTTTTAAACTTAATAATTAATAATCATTTATGGCAACAGTAGTTAATGAACAAATTACAGATGCGGTAACTCAGACCAACGTGAAGGTAGTGGCAGAATCTCCGGCGATGGCTTTAGGGAATGTTTATCAGACGGCGGCCCATTCTACGGGAATCATGTTTGAAAACGCGGTGAATATCCAAAACCAGCAAAACATCCTTACCCATGCGGCAACTACGCAGGGAACCATGCAGATCTACAGCGTAGATACCATCTCGGATGCACTTTCTATCGCTAAAATGCTGAATCCTTAAATTCATTTCTAAATAATATAAAAAATAAACCATACAGTCGGAAAATCCGGTTGTTTTTAAACCCAAATAAACAAAATCATTATGGCAACAGTAGTTAATGAACAAATCACAGACGCAGTAACGCAGTCGAACGTAAAAGTGGTAGCAGAAGCTCCGGCAATTGCTTTAGGTAACGTTTACCAGACAGCAGCGCACTCAACAGGTATCATGTTTGAAAATGCGGTGAATACGCAAAACCAACAGAATATTTTAGGTCAGGCAGCCACCACTCAAGGGGTAATGCAGATCTATAGCCTGGATACGGTAGCAGATGCAATTTCTATCGCTAGAATGCTGAATCCTAATTCATAATCCGGCATTTTACTTTAGAACAAAATAATTTCAGCAACCGGAGCTGTTTTCCGGTTGTTTTTTAAAATCAAATCAACAAGTATACAATAACCATGACCGGAAAAACCGGTTATCCAAACTTTAATAAACAATTACAATTATGGCAACAGTAGTTAATGAACAAATTACAGACGCAGTTACACAGACCAACGTAAAAGTAGTGGCAGAAGCTCCTGCAATCGCTTTAGGCAACGTGTATCAAACCGCTGCACATTCGACAGGAATTATGTTTGAAAATGCAGTAAATAATCAAAATCAGCAAAATATTTTAGGTCAGGCAGCCACTACTCAGGGTGTAATGCAGATCTACAGCCTGGATACGGTAGCAGATGCAATTTCTATTGCACAAATGCTGAATCCTTCTTAATTCTCAGTGTGTTTTTTAGATTTTTTTTATCAGGGAGAAGGTTACAGTTCTCCCTGACTTTTTTTAATAATTACAAATTTTTTTAACTTAAAATAAAATTAATATGAGAGTATTCTTATACGGTGTTTTGTTGCGATCTGCTCAATATGCCTATCAAAAGTCTTGGGAAAAAGAAAAAAAATATATCCGCGAATACAGAGGAACTCCGATAATGAATGCTGTACACGGTGTATGGAAAAAATTAGATCTATCCATAGATAAGCGGAAACATTTTTATTCTGAGATACAATTAGTAGGAAAAGTTGAATCCGGACTGGATGCGCGTGCATTTTACGAATTTTTAAAGGCTAACAGCATCAAGACTGTTCCCATGTCCATCAGAGGTGGAAATAATCAAATTCTAGGCCCAAGAACTCAGGGCGGCAGGGCTACGGCAATATTTGGCGGCCCGGTAGAAACATCACACGATGATAAAACCATGATGCTGATCAACTTTGCCAAGCAAGGACACTTTTTCGAAGGAGGATATGTGATGATCAGGGTTTTTGAAGAAGATGGGAAGGTGTATTCAGAGTTCATAGGATTTGGGAAAAATAATTTTGCAGGGTTTAATGAACAGCTTGGCAGTAAGCTGTTTAAGGGAATGATGAGCTTCAATATTCTATTATTTAATTTTCGAAGGTATACGGAGTAACTATTTATCAAACAACACAATCTCATTGGCATCTACAATATTATTCTGTACGGCATAAATTACTAGCCCCGCCATATTTTTTACACAGGTTTTGATCATCAGATTGGTTTTGTGCGTTTCCACCGTTTTTGGAGAAATGAATAGAATATCTGCAATTTCTTTAGTGCTCAATTGCTGACAGACCAGTTTTAGCACGTCAATTTCCCTTTCTGTAAGGGCATCTTTGGAGTAGGAATGAAATTCCGGGAGTTTATTCGAGAGCTGGCTTCGCATCACATCGATCTGCTCATCGGAAAAATAATGCCCATGATGATAAACCGCCTGTATCACCTTCAAAAGTTCTTCCATCTCAATTTCTTTGGGTAAAAAAGCATGAGCGCCCATTTTCAGCATTTGTCCCATAAAAGACCGCCGGTAAAAACTAGACAGCACAATGATCTTGGTTTCGGCGTTTTTTTGGGATAAAGCAGACAAGACTTCAAGCCCGTCGCCATTGCTCATTCTGAGATCCAGGAGGAGAATATCCGGTAAATCTGTTTCTGTTTCGTTTAGAAAATGATGTCCGCCGGTTGAGGTCAATACCACTTCGTAATGTTCACTAGTATTGATATAATTTTCTAAAAGCTGTACAAATAGCAGGTCATCATCCACGATGCCGATTTTAATTTTTAAATTTTCCATGTTTATTGTTGTATCGTATTGACAAAGAAGATGTATTTTGTTCCTCTTTGCGGTTGGGTTTTTAGTTTATAATGGGCTTTTATCTGTTTTGTTCTCAGTTGAATGCTTCGCAAACCTATTCCTGTGGCCTGATTTTTTGCATTAAATCCACTTCCGTTATCTTCAACGATAAGAATGAGGTATTGTCTTGAAATTCTTAAATAAACCTTTATTAATGAAGCATTAGCGTGTTTTAAAGTATTATTGATCAGTTCCTGAACGATCCTGAACGTGTTGAGTTTTATTTGATTATTAATACTGTTTTCGTTTACAATTAATGGATAAAAATCTACTTTAATATTTGTTTTTACCTGTTCGAGATAATCTATAAGTAAGTCTGTCAGATCAATCTCACTGAGATCGGGAGGGGTTAAATTATGTGTCAGTTCCCGGATAAGCTGCATAGAGTTTTTTAAATCCAGATTCAGTTCATTCATATTTTTATAATGGGCATTCAGCCGGATGAGGTTCAGGCGGGAGATGATGTTGTCATGCAGCTCTTCCGCCAGTCTTTCCCTGTCTTTTTCCTGCAGATAAAGGGTGTTTTCCCAACATTCCGATTGGGTATTCCGAACCATTTGCATGACTTTCTGTTTGTTTTTTTTGACGCTTTTTGTATAACTGGCAATCAATAATGTTATAAATAGGGTGGTTAAGAACAATAGCCCGATACCTATCCATATCCATAGTGTTACCACACTTTCATTTTCCCCGCGCGACATCCCAGGTTAATAAAAGCAATATAAAAGAACCATAATAATACGCCTCTAAAAAGCCAGACGGGCGCTACCCATTCCAGATGATTATTAATTAAAAAATTAAAAGTCGTTGAAATTATACTTTCAATCGAGAAAAATAAAAAGATAAAAACGTTGACGATAAATAAGGTTTTGTCGATTCTTGATTTCCTGATCACATTCAGAAAGTACACGGCCGCAAAACTGCAGATGAAAATATTGGTAATGATGTTTGAATAAAAAGTAACTGATTCTGTATTTTGTTGATAAGTGAAATTAATGATTAATGACAAGCCTGCAAAAGCATAGATTATCCATTTTAAAGACCGGGGAATTTTAAAAAAATATTTGTTATAAATCTCAGTCATCATCAATAAACCAAAGCATTGACTTATGGGATAAATATAAATATTCACAGTATTCACCTTCAACAACCGGAATACAAGATCCGACAGCTCTAATGCAAACTCACCCAAAAGAAAGATCAGCAATAGTTTTTTTACCTGTTTTCCGCGTTTCAGAAACAGGGCAACTCCGGTGAGCAGGGTAAGATTGATGGTAAACTGTAGGTAAAATGAAAGCTCGTTATACGTGGGCATCACTCTTCAGCAATAGTTGATAATCTCCGATAGGATCATTGGCTGTAAACGGAGGGCGCGGCGTAGAATAGTTCTCTGCAGTCTGGCTGATGCTGTTGACCCCGATATCTTTTACGGTAATGATTTCTATGTGATAATCTTCGATGGGATTGTTTTCTTCCGTTTCATTGGTAAGTCCGAAGAATGATGTGCAGGATTGATCATCTGTAAGCTGCATTCTTTCATAGTCGTCAAACGGAACATAAATAATGCGGAAGGGCTCTGCCTTCTGAGCTGTAAGCCATGCGCTGCAATACATATTGAACCTGAAATTGCGGTAAATGGCAGATTCTGAAGTGATAGGCGGCCCTGAAACCAATTCTGCAGAGGTATTTACAGGACTTTCAGGAGGTATACGGTTGAATTCTTTTACGACGATATAGCTAAAATCTGCATCTGCATCGCTTTTAGAATCGATCAGGAAAAATTTAAGGATGTTGTTATCAATGCCCATATAAACATGGATTGCTTTATCCGATTCATTTTCAAGGCGTTTTTTCCATTCTTTAATTTCCGTTCCTTCGACAGAAAAATGAGATCCCTGATTCAAAAATTTCATGATCTCTTTCCCGCTTTCATCGTTTCCGTTTTTGTAGGAATCAATCAGAATTTTCCAGTTTTTGATAGCTTGATAAATGGTGTCAATTTGCATATTTTTTTATTTGTGAAGTGGTAAAATTATTTGTGTTGAAATTTACAAAAAAAAGCGTTTATATTTAGTGTTAAATCACTTTTTGGTGGGAATTGTTTTGTAGTTTGCTGTAATAAAGAAAAATAGTTGAATTGATGTTTTGGGAGAATATAAAAAAAGACAAAATTTTTTCTTCGTTTCCAACACCAATGCAAAAAATTGCATCCTTAATATAATACGACATACTTTGTCGTTTTGCGAATCTATCTTTGAATCGGGGAAATTTAAAACAGATATAGATAAAAACGTGATAATATTCACATTAAATCTATGTAATAAATGTTTCTGACATAAAGTAAAAGAGATAATTTTGCAGCGATTTAAAATTAATAATTAATAAAATTCAAATAAACACTAGGTATGAAGAAATTTTATACTGGTGCATTTTTCTTATGCACAATCTTGGGAGTCTCAGCTCAGGAAGTAGTCTGGCAGAAAGACATCAAATCCTCGACGCAGGATTTTCTAAGTCAGGTTACGACAACTATCGATCAGCAATATCTTATTTCAGGAAGCTCGATTCAGGCTGGAGGCCAGAAGATGGGAGCTGGAAGTAAGCAGAATAACGGCTACGACTATCATTTTATAAAATTGAACCAGCAAGGAGAGGAAGTCTGGGAGAAATATTTCTCGGGTCAGAATCATGATTTTTTGTCGGCTACTGTTGCTACTCAGGAGGGTGGATTTTTAGCGGCAGGAACTTCTTATTCAGGAAAAGGATTGGATAAAAAAGACGATTCTAAAGGAGGAACAGATATTTGGCTGATTAGACTCAATGAATTCGGGGATGAATTGTGGCAGAAAACAATCGGAACTCAGGCCGATGAAGAAGCAAGAGCTGTTATTCAAACCACAGATTTCGGATTTTTTGTGGCCGGATCCTTCGTCTCCGCTCAGGACTCTAAAATGAAGGGTTACGGCTCAAAGGATGTTCTCATTGTAAGGTTGGATAAAAATGGCAAAGAGCTATCACAACTTATTTTAGGTGGAAAAGGTTTGGATGAAGTAGAGAAAATGATTCCGACAAAGGATGGTGGAGCTTTATTGGGAGTATATTCAAGGAGTTCCGAGTTTCGTGGTTCGGGTTCAGGAGTTCAAAATTCCGACAATAAAACCTCGAATCCCGCATCCCGTTATCCAAAATCGACCAACAATTTCGGTGAAGGTGATTATTGGATCATTAAACTTTCAAAAGACGGGAAAGTAGAATGGGAAAAGAATTTTGGAGGAAAAGGTGATGATCATTTGAGAACCTTGGCTCTAACATCAACAGGATATTTAATCGGCGGAGAATCAAGATCGGAAAGGTCTGGAAATAAATCTGTAGGAATCGAAGAAGGAACAGATTTATGGTTGATTTCACTCGATGAAAGAGGAGAAGAAATCTGGCAAAAATCTTACAATTTCAAAAACAGAGATGTTTTAATGGGAATGAGTGTGATAAGCGGGATGATGGAAGATGGAAGCGGGAAGTCAAAAGGAATTTTGTTAGGTGGCTACACGCAAGCGGAAGGCAGAATTGAAAATGATGATGAGACTTTTTGGATGTTATATCTTGATCAAAATGGTAATGAACAGTGGAGAAAACATGTAAAAGGTGAGACCAGAAAGAAAGAGGAAAGATTGTCTGATATTAAATTAAACAGAGACGGCTCGATCATCCTTGCAGGAACCAGTGCAGAGGAATTAGGAAAAGAAAACTGGAAGATTGTAAAACTGGGTGATAAGCAGATTAATCAGTTGATTGAAAAACAGGATATTAAGATTTATCCTAATCCGGTATCAGACTATGCTTATGTAGAAATAGGTTTTGATTTCAAGGAAGCCGAGATTTTGTTGTATGATATGTCAGGAAGACAACTTCAAAGTTTGAAAACCAAGAATAAAGTGACTAAGATTAATATTCAGCCTTTAATTCAGGGAGCTTATCTCATCACTATAAAAACAGATACAAATAAAACTGCGAATGCTAAATTGATTAAGAAATAACTATGAAAAATGTAATTAATATTCTTATAACAATTGTTTTTATAAGCTTTAATCTGAAGGCTCAAACAATTATTACTCCTGAGCCCACAAGCTCTTCGTTACAGAATTATGTAAATGCAAGTGTATCCCCCGCTATGGGCATTCCTTCTATTAATATTCCTTTGTACCAGTTAGAAACCTCAGATGCAAACCTTCCTCTATCTCTATCATTATCTTACCACCCCTATAATGCTAAGGCTATTGTGCCAGCAAGTGAAGTTGGTGCAGGATGGAGTTTATTCAAAGGAAGCATGATTTCAAAAGAAACTTATTCGAAAAACAACGAATATACTGAGATCAATGATTTGACAAAACTTAATGCTGACCGATTTTATTATAGTATTCCGGGGCATAGTGGTAAATTTATAATTTATAAGGATCCGCTTAGTGGCTATCTGAAATTACAAAATCTAACAGGTGAAAAAATAAAAATTGATTTCACGCGCGATGAAAGTAGTACAAAACTTATTATTAACTCTTTTAAGATTACGGACGATAAAGGCTATCAATATCTTTTTGATAACTATAATATCAGTTCCTGGAGTCAACCTGGAATCCCTTATGGTGTTAAAACTCAAAGATCATCGTATGTCATCACAAGTGTTAAAAAAGCGGATAACACAGATATTATCATATATAGCTATGACATTAAAACAAGGTACATTGATAATACTCCAAATATTCCTAAATATAAACTGTGTAAACTTAATACCATCACCACATCTAAAGGGAAAATTAAATTTGAATACGATTATGATCTTTATTTAGATAACACAAATAATTATAATAATGATTTTTATACCATTAACAATATTTCATTAGTATCTAACTCAGGGAAGATGATATCAAAATATAAGTTTATTAAAGGTAATATACCTGGCTTGGTGACAACCTATTCATTTGATACTCCAATAGCAACACTTGGATCAAAATTAGGCTTATATAGACTTCAAAAATTGGATTCTAATAATGTATTAGAAGAACAGACAGAATTTTTTTATAATGAAACGGGTTCTGATACTCAATATGGTTATTCCGAAAATCCAGATTTGTACGGAGATGATATATGTTCTAATGAAAATCCATATATGAGTCCTAAAAAGGAAGTTATCGGCTTGTTGCAGAAAATTATTTTTCCAACTGGAGGATCGGTCGTTTATGATTTTGAAGCGAGTGAAGTGTATACAGATAGAACTACTGAAGATTATACTACTTCAAATATATTTAGTGAACCACTATTTCAATATTATGATATCAGTGACAGTCTTGATTTTGATACCAATATTAGCAGAACGTATACCTTCAATGTTAGTGGAGCAAGCAACAAAACCTATCCAGTCAAAATAGGAAAAGGACTTGATGGATTAGATTATGGACTGACAACTACTCATGGAGATCCTTATCCTTTTAGCTTTTCTGTATTGAACTCAAATAATGTTACTATGCAAGTTGAGAACTCACCTTGTAATAATATTTTTACTAAAATGTACAAACTACCACCAGGTACATATACTATAAAAATAAATTTATGGGGTGGAACAGGAAATTTTGCTATCATTCAACTTAAGAGTCTGCCAAAACCATACAAAAATTACGACCCATTACAAATTGGAGCAAGGATTAAGAGAATTACTTATTTTGATCATGATGATAATATACAAAAAGAAAAGGTTTATGAATATAATCTATTCACTGATCCTCTTACATCTTCTGGTTATCAGTTCGCTGATGAAAACACTTCATTGGCAGCAGACCTGGATGGTTTTGTACTATATCGAAATGTAAGAGAAAAAGAAATATCAGGAAATCAAAGTAATGGATATATCGATTATTATTTTGACACTCCTGAGGATTATAAAGACCTTTCCGGTAACATAATTTATTATTATTACAATCTGACTTCTCAAGGAATTCTGAAAAAAAAGAATACATATAATTCTCAAAATCAGTTGATAGAAACTTCAGAGTATGATTATACCTTTGAAGAAGTTCCCGGAGCAGAATCTCAAAATATGGGTTATTTTACATCTGTTCCCTCGTGGATCCAATATATAAAAGATACTTCCATCTCATATCTAGGACAATCTTTTAACAAGACAATGAAGGAAACCACATTCAGCCCTAATAATTTTCAGGAAATTCTTTCGAAAATCACGACGAATAATGGAGATATTAATGAGGTAAGTACTAAATATGCACAAGACTTGAGTGATTCTCATCTTATCACAGCCAATATGATTTCCGTACCGTTGCAAGTAGAAACAAAATCCAATGGAATAACCCTTTCCAAAGCGACGACTGTTTATGGAAACTCTAGTCATTTTTATCCTACTGCCTTAGAGTCAACAGACCTTGATCAGATTTCTGAAACACAGATAACTTATGATCTTTATGACAATAAAGGAAATCTTGTACAGACTACTGATAAATCAGGAAACAGCGTTACGACAATCTGGGGATATTATCAGACACTTCCTATTGCGCAGATTGTTGGGGTGAAATACAATGATATTTCTTCTTTATCTGTTGTAACTGCAGCAATTAGCGCTTCCAATTCAGATGCGGATAATCCGGCAAATGAAGGTGCTTTATTGACTGCGCTTCAAAATCTTCGCCTTGCTTCACAGCTTCAGGGGTATTCTATGACTGTTAATACATACGATCCTCTGGTAGGAATTACCAATACTATCTCTTCCAACGGAATTAAGAAATCATATGAATATGATGCAGCTGGAAGATTATTGAAAGTAAAAAACAGTGATGGACAGGTATTGAAAGAAAACCAATATAACTACAAACACTAATAAAAATGAAAAGAAAATTAAAAATATTGAGCCTATTGTTTGTAGCGGGATTATCTTATGCACAAACAAGCGGACTTTCAACGAGTGAAAACTATATCTACACCAAAAACTGCCTGAATGAAGATTGCAGTAAAAAGACAGAAGCGGTAGAATATTCAGATGGGCTAGGAAGATCGAAACAGGTAATAAACATCAAAGGTTCTCCAAACGGAAAGGATATTGTAACCCCTGTTGAATATGACAATTTTGGGAGACAGTTAAAATCGTATCTTCCTATTCCACAGTCAGGAACCCAAAACGGAGCAATTTATACAGATCCAAAATCCAATGCTTCCCAAACATATGGAACTGATTTGTATTTCTATGCTGAATCTGTTTTAGAAAATTCACCCTCTGCAAAACTTCTTTCACAGACCAAGCCGGGGATAGATTATCAGGGGCATTCTCAAAACTATGAATATGAAATGAATATAGCAAACGATGTAAAAAAATATATAGTTTCTACTTCATGGACAGATAAAGCGACGAATAACACTATTTCCATCTCGGGAACATATAATGCAGGAGAACTCATTAAAACTTCTGTAACGAATGAAGATGGGAATAAAACCATAGAATTCAAAAATGGGAAAGGACAAACTATTCTAGTCAGAAAAAAAGTAAGTGGTACCCAAAATGCAGACACTTATTATATTTATAACAAATATGAGCAGTTGGTTTATGTGATTCCTCCATTGGCTTCTGCTCTGCCATCAATTTCAACAACAACCTTAGATGATCTCTGTTATCAGTATAAATATGACAGTAAAAGCAGACAGGTAGAAAAAAAACTTCCCGGAAAGGGCTGGGAATATATGGTGTATGACAAAACAAATCAATTGGTAATGAGTCAGGATGCTAACCTCAAAGCTCAGGGTAAATGGCTGCTTACTAAATATGACCAGTACGGAAGGGTTGTTTTAACAGGTGTAACTAATAACACCGGAACTAGACTCACTTTGCAAACTGCTTTAACAGCTGCTGCCTATACTTTTGAGATAAGAAGTGTTGGTTCTTTTACAGTAAGCGGAATGCCCATTTATTATACGAACAGAACACTTCCGGGAAATCTAGCGCAGGTTTTAACGGTTAATTATTACGACACCTATCCCGCAGGAAGCCCAGCAAGACCCTCACAGATTCTTGGTAAAAATACAATTGGGGATAATATGGGAGATGTAGTGAATACCAAAAACCTTCCTACTGCTTCTTATGTAAAGAATATTGAGGATGATAATTGGACGAAAAACTACATATGGTATGACATCAAAGCAAGAGCAATTGGAACACACTCGATCAACCATTTAGGAGGCTATACGAAAACGGAATCTTCTTTGGATTTTGCAGGAGTTTCTCAACTCTCAAAGGTATATCATAAAAGGTTATCTTCTGATAACGAAAAAGTAATTACCCAGACTTTTGAATATGACAGCCAAAATCGTTTGAAAAAACAATGGCACCAGGTAGACAGTAATCCTCAAGAACTTCTATCAGAAAATACCTACAATGACCTTTCTCAACTTATCAATAAAAAGGTCGGAAATAACTTGCAAAGCATAGATTATATTTACAATTTAAGGGGAGCAACAATCAAAATGAATGACCCGGCGAATCTTGGGACAGATCTTTTTGGATATTCGCTTTCTTATTATAATCCTTCAAGTTCTTCTGTAGGAAAATACAATGGAAGTATTTCGGAAGTAAGCTGGAAAACGGCTCAGGATAATATGTTAAGAAAATATACTTATCAATATGATGCCTTAAATCGGCTAAAAAAAGGAGTTTACTCAGAACCAAACTCATCTATTCCAGAAAATGAATTCTTTAACGAAAGTGCAGAATATGATCTGGGAGGGAACATCACTTCATTGCAAAGAAATGCAAAAGGACAATTTTCGTCAACTGCTGAGCTTATAGATAATCTTACCTATACCTATTCAGGAAACAGGTTGAATACGGTGAGTGATATTTCTGCCAACTACCGAGGCTATCCTGATACCTCAGGAAACTTAATTTCTTATGATGATAATGGAAATATGACAGATCATATCGACAAAGGTATTTTAAAGATTGATTATAATATTTTAGACTTGCCCGTATATGTTAAGTTTAATGAATTTGCCGCTCCGGACAGGAACAATAAAATTTATGTAAATACTACTTATGTATACAGGGCAGATGGAACAAAAGTCAGAAAGATACATAACTATAAAGATCCTTCTTATAATAGTGCTC
Organism: Chryseobacterium wanjuense; assembly: GCF_900111495.1. NCBI lineage: Bacteria > Pseudomonadati > Bacteroidota > Flavobacteriia > Flavobacteriales > Weeksellaceae > Chryseobacterium > Chryseobacterium wanjuense. The sequence continues at coordinate 768,468 of NZ_FOIU01000001.1, forward strand.
TAGGAAATAAAACAACGGATTATCTGGATGGTTTTCAGTATGAGTACGACTGGAACCCACTAGCTGGAACTTCTCCCACCAATAATTTTCAGCTGAAATTTGTGCCAACATCCGAAGGCTATTACAATTTTGAAAATAATAAGTATATTTACAACTATACAGATCATTTAGGGAACGTGCGTCTAAGCTACACCAAAAATGGTTCAGGAACGGAGATCATTGAAGAAAATAATTTCTATCCGTTTGGTTTAATACACGAAGGATATAACCAAACAGTCGGAAATCTATCATACAATTACGGATACAATGGTAAGGAATTACAAAAAGAAATGGGCTGGAGTGATTATGGAACAAGGATGTATATGAGTGATATTGCAAGATGGGGTGTGATTGATCCCCTGGCTGAATCGTCAAGAAGATTTAGTCCTTACAATTATGCTCTAAATAATCCAGTAATGTTTATTGATCCTGATGGCAGAAAAGCGATTTCTCCTGACGCAAGACTTGAAATGATTGGAGGAATTTCAACGGGAGGTGCAGCAGAGTATCTAGCAACTGGAGGAAGAGCCGAATGGGGGTCTTTTGATAAATTTATAATCCCCTATGATTATACAAAAGATTGGAAATCTGGAGGCGGCGGGGGCGGCAGTTTTAAGTCAGGTACTACAGTTGGTGGTATTATGGCTGCATTAGGTATTAATATGGATGGGAGTCTTAAATCTTATGAACAAGTTATTGGAGGTTTGAATCTTTGGCAACAATTAGTTATTGCAGGATTTAAAAATCCAGAAAAAACTAAAGCAAGCTATAAGGATTTAGGAGCCCTTTTAACTAATATTCCTTCTCTTACAGAATTATATAGAATAACAGAAGCAGAATTTATAGAAGATACTAAAGGTAAACATCCTGCCGAAACTGTAGATAAATATGTTTATCTTACTATGTCAAAAATAGATAATATTTTATTTTTTGCGTATACATTGGGACATGAAATGAACCATGTATTTGATAATAGATTTTTTCAAAATGAATTTATTGAGATAACGAAATTTGGAGATAAAACTAGTATACCGTTTCGAACGACATTTGGGCTTTATAAAGAATCAAATGGATTGGGCTGGGAAATGCAATTTGGGAATTCAAAATTATGTGGATTAACAGGTTTTGAGGCTGCTTCTTTTTATTATGGTCCAAGTGGATGGGGACTTTATAATCAAGAAACGGTTGATAGATTAAGTCCATATATAAATCGACTGAACAGAGCGCGTGCTATTATTTACAGTACAAAAAAAAATAATTTAAAATGATTTACAAGATTATAAAAATATATTTCACATTTGTAATGTTGTTTATAACAACTAAATTTTATACTCAAATCAGAATTACCTGGGAGTTGGATTCAAAAAAGGAAAATGCTGAAGTTACGGTATATAATGATAGTGATAAAAATATTGCCATACCTCTTGATACATTGTCTCTTCAAGGGTATTATAGTGATAGTGATAGAATAACGGAAAAGAATTGGAACAAAGATTATCCCTTTTTTGCTCTTACTTTAAATATTTATGAAAATTCCAAAAAGAGAATCAAAACAAATTCAGGGGCACCTTATTTTGATATGTCTAAATTTGAAGAAATAAAAAATAAGAAAGATTCTATTCAAAATGAGTATAATTTTGTTATAAAACAATGGCAGGCCAAAAATAAGATTCAAAAGGATTTTACCGCGCAGATAAATTATTATTTATTAAAAAAAATACTTTTAATTAAATCAAAAGATAAAATTAAATTTTCAGTAATTTATAATTTACGGAATATTACTAATACAGAAAATGGTTTACATGATTCTTATCAATTAGAATTTGGGAAAAATTATTTTGCTTCTTTAACATTAAATATAAATAGTTTAATTTATAAATATCTAACTAAAGATCAAAAACAAGAACTAAAGAAGTATGAGCTTTTTGAAGGTAAAATTGAGAGCAATAAAATCGAATTAAAGGATTAAATAATAGAAAAGCTTAAAGAATATAAACTGTTTGTTGGAGAAGTTGAAAGTAATAAAGTCGAATATAAAGAGTTATAATTAAGGTTAAAAGAAGATTTAAAGTTAAACATGAACGGATAATCAGAAATGATCATCCGTTTTTTACGTTTTCCCGTAAACCAGAATTAAAAAAAATCATTATCATTGTGCCTGAAAGACAAAACATTTTTCGTTGAATTCAGAAACTAATAATCGAATATGAATTTTACAGAATTAATCAATGAACAGGATATTTGGGAAGAATGGCGGGGAAATTATAAGAATTTTGTTCCGAAATTTATTGAAGAAGCCAAAGCCAATAAAAACTGGCAGGAATGGGATGAAGAAGTTTTTTATGAATTTTTCATGCGTTCTTCAGATCAGTGTGTTTCTTCATTAAAACAGGGCTATTTCAACAATGCGGAGAAAGAGGCCATCAAAGAAGACTGGGCTGAACTTTCCCCTTTATTGGCACAGATTTCATTAAGTCAGGATAAACCATTGTTTGAGACTTACCATCAGATAAAAACTTTAATCAGAAAAAACACGGGAACTAATAAAAAAGCTGCGACAAATCGCCTGATAGCGAGCCTTCAGCCCAAATTATTATGTACCGTTGTTAATGAAGAACGATTACGTCATTTAATCCATTTATTGAATACCAAACTCGAAGATTTTAATCTGGAAATAAAAGCAGATTGGTTTGAAAACAGCTATTATTTGTTCCAGGAATTTAAAAAACGAATGGGAAGTGAAAGTGGTTATGAGATAATGACTTATCCTTGGCAGTTGTACGATTATTTATTAGATCAATCCAACTTTCCCGGTGAAAAAAACAATGATATGAGTGAAAGTAATATCGAAAGCAGAATAGACCTCCTTAAATACAAAAAACAAATCATCCTTCAAGGCCCTCCCGGAACAGGGAAGACGAGGGAGGCGAAGCTTATTGCAAAAGAATTGTTGGGCGTTTCTTCTTTGAAAGAGTTGGAGGAGCATGAGCAGTTCAAATTGGTGCAGTTTCATCCAAGCTATACTTACGAGGATTTTGTGAGGGGTATTGTGGCTAAACCGAATGAAGAAGGAGAGGGCGTTATTTATGCCGCTGAAAATAAAACGTTGGGAAAATTTGCCGAGGAAGCCAGAAATAATTTTTTAGCTCATCTTGGAAAAACAAAGAATAAAATTAACTTTCAGAATAAGTTGAACGTCTTATTGGAAAAGATAAACACTGAAATCAATAAAGGTTCAGTATATTATTTCGGAGAAAAAAGTACGGCGCAAATTATTTCCATTAAAGAAGATGGATTGATTTATAATTTTCAGGATCGTGAAGAGATTAAATATAAAATTCTTTTCAGCGATATGGAAAAAGTATACAATAATTGGAACGAAATTTCAAAACCTATTGATTTAAGGGATCAGGAAGCCAAACTCGGACTGACCATGAAAGGGAAATATCCTTATTATTACATGATTCAGCAGCAATTGATTTCCATTAATGTCAACAAAAATAACCCGTTCATTCCGGAAGATCTTAAAAATTATGTATTGATTATTGATGAGATCAACAGGGCGAATTTATCCTCCGTCCTTGGCGAACTGATTTATGCCCTCGAATACAGGGGCGAAACGGTAGACAGCATGTATGAAGTCGGCAGCCGCGAACTGATGCTTCCGCCCAATCTCTATATTATCGGGACGATGAATACGGCGGATAGAAGCGTCGGACACATCGATTATGCGATCAGAAGGCGTTTCGCGTTTGTTGATGTCTTGCCGACGGATCTCGTGGAATTGGGTAATGATTTTAAATCCGATCTGTTTAAAAAGGTTAAAGCGCTGTTTACCAGGGATAATTTTACTTCACATTCTTCCAATTTATCGGGGGAATTTAATCCGAAAGATGTATCATTAGGCCATTCTTACTTCATTCAGCATTATGAAAAGGATGAAAATGGTGAAAATATTAAAGAAAGTCCGATCGATTTCAGTTTTAGGCTGGAATATGAGATAAAACCGATCCTTCTTGAGTACGTAAAGGACGGAATTTTAATGGGAAATGTAGAAGGACAAAAGATCGAAGATTATATTAAGGCGTTGTAATGGGCATCGTATTAAAAGAACATCGCTCACATTCACTGAGTATTTATTACGAAAATTTTCCGGAGAATATATCTTCCTCGGACGCTTTGTTATTTGCTCAAAAAGATGATCTGAATACGATAAATACAAGGCAATTTAAAACGGAAAGAGGCAAGGATTATCATTGTTATGAGGTTAAAATACAGGATGATACCATTACTGTTTTCTCCAATTATTTTGTAGGGGTAGATTGGTTTTGGCAGCAGGGAAATCGAACCATTCGGGTAGAACCGAAGATCAATTCAACCGTTTATAAGTGTTTTGAAAATCTTACAACTCTGGAAGATGAATACTTAATTGAAAAGGAAAATGAGGCGGCTGAAAAGAATATTTTTAATGATCTTTACGAAAAAGAAATAGATTGTATCGCGATGCTGATGGAGATCATGTCTTATCCTGAAGTCGCAAAAGAAACGGAAAAATTAGTTTTGATCGATTGGGATTCGGCACAGATTAAAATTACCCAGAAACAGGATTTGCTGACTCCTTTTTTGATTGTCCGCTTTCTGAAAATTGTACAGGATATTGTAAGAAAAGGGTTGAAAAAATCTTATTATAAAGTAGAAGAAAACCTGAGAAGCAGAACAAAAGGGAAAGTTCTTATAGCCAAAAATATCAAGCAGAATGTTTTCAAAAACAGATTCACAGATACACTTTGTGAATATCAGGTTTTTGGTGAAAATTCAATCGAAAACCGTTTTTTGAAAAAGGTTTTTTCGTTTTGTGTTCAGTATGTAGAAAATGATTCTTCTTATTTTAAAAACAAACAAAATATCCATTGGATTCTGAATTATATCCGTCCTGCATTTGACCAGATCGGTGATGAAGTGAATCTCCATGATGTTAAAAATTTAAAGCATAATCCGTTTTTTAAAGAATATAAAGAAGCTGTAAAAGTGGGAGAATTGATATTAAAAAAATTCTCTTACAATATTACAAAAACAGTGCAGCAGGAGACTTTCACGCCGCCGTTTTGGATTGATATGCCTAAAATGTTTGAGCTGTATGTCTACGTCAAATTATTAAAAGACAATCCAGGAATTTCAGCAGAGCAGCTTCATTATCAGTTTTCTACCTATGGAAATTCATTGGATTTCCTGATTTGTTCAGACCTGACGAAAATTGTGGTAGATGCAAAATACAAGCTTCAATACAATTATAAAACAATTCACGACGATATCCGACAGGTTGCAGGATACGCAAGATTGAAGAAGGTAAAAGCCCAGAAACCTCAGATCGATGATGAAGAAATTTCCTGCCTGATTATCTATCCAAATCCTGACACACAGGAAGATGTAAGCTTACATATTGAAACACTCTTGCGCGAAAACAACGAATTAAAAACTTACCATAAAGTCTATAAAATAGGGATTCCTTTACCTCTTTTGAAATAGAATAAACAGAGATGGTTTTTTGTAGTTGAAAAAATTAATCTAAAATCTGAATCAATGAAATTTTTTCATATTGCTCCGGACGGGTTTTGGGATTTAAAAATTTTAATGATAATCGTGTAATTCTATAATGATTTTCCGTGTCGATAAATTGATAATTCTTTTTCACAAGATTCAGATGTTCATTATAAATCACGAGATAATCTCCTTTTTTCAACGTATTTTCATCCACTCTCGGTGTATTTCTTCGGGTATAAAAATCGAAAGCCCAAGGTTCATATCCTTTTAGCATCAATATTTTTTCCTTATCAATCTTATTTTTATTTACAAATTCAGCCATCTTTAAGCTGCCTTGATATTGCGTAAGAACAGGATAAAATTGAGTATTAAGATAAATATTGACACCTATCGAAAAGATCAGCGAAATGAAAACATATTTCTTAAAAAGATCTTCTTTCGTGAAAATTTTAACTAAAAGATACATCATGACCAAACAAAACAACAGGTAAAAGACAATATTGTGAATTCCCGTGAAAAAATAGGTCAGCAAACCGGTTCCGACAAAAGCCGATAAGATAACAACCAGCTGAATAATGTATAAAATTTTTATTTTTTTAATACAGTTTCGTCTGTAAATATCGAATAAATACGCCGATGTCAAGATTGCGAGAACGGCAATCAAACCGTTTAAATAATGCGGAAGCTTAAATTTTGAAACCGAAAAAATAAGCATCACCATCCAAAAACCGCCTAATGTAAGAAATTCTACGCCTTCAATTTTTTTGAATTTATTTTTAATGAAAAAAGCTGTTTTTTCGAAAACGCCAAAATAAAATGCCAGAGAGAATGGCAAAAATGCCCACAACAAGGTATGGAAAAAGAAAAAGTAATCCGGACTTGTTTCTTTAAAACCATTCGCCGTAAGCCTGTTCAAGCTCTGATTAAATAAGATAAATTTAATTCCTTCTTCTCCAAACTGATGTTGGTAAGCATACAGTACAGGAGTAATTCCGATTATAAAAAATATTAATGCGAAAAAGATTTTCAGGTTAAAAAATTTCTTCCACTCTTTTGAGTACAATAAGTAAGAAAAAATGCAAAGCCCGATAATCACAAAGGCCATCAAACCTTTTGACGAAAATGCCAAAGCAGTTCCCAGTCCGGCAAGAATCGCATAGGTAACAGATTGAGATTGAATAAATTTCACAAACTGCCAGATCGAAAAAATAATGAACCCGGTTAAAACCGCATCTGTTCTTACATCGTGAGCGGATAAAATGATAGTCTGTGCCGAAAGGAAAATCAACGAAGCAAGATGGCTGGTATTTTCATTTTTATAAAGCAGATAGGCTAATTTTTTCGTTGAATAAACGCCCAAAAGTAAAGCCAGCAAAGCCGGAATCCTGTAGGCAATATGATTTATTCCGAAAATTTTCATAGAAATCGCAGCCAGCCAGAAATGCAAATGGGGTTTATCCAAATAAGGATTTTCTCCTTTGTAAATGGTGAAAAAATCATTGTTTAACACCATTCTCATGGCCATTGAAGCGTGCTGTGCAGAATCATTTTCCATGAGAGGAATAAAGAGCCCGGAGATGTAAACGAGGGCAAAGCCAATGTAAAGAAAAAGTAATTGACGAGGCGAGATTAGTAACATTTTGTTCATCTGAAAGAATAAGGTTTTTAATATTTTTACTAAACGCTCGCAAAGCAAATTTAAAAAAAATCCTATAAAAAAAATGGATTATAAAAAATTTTACTCTTTGGTGATTCCGATGTATAATGAGGAAGGAAATGCCGGGCTCATTATCGACCGGATTTTTGAAACGATGAAGGGCTATCGGTACGAACTCATCCTCGTTGATGACAATTCAAAGGACAAAACGGTAAAAGAAATTATTGAAAAAAATGATCCCAACGTAGTTTTGATCCAACTGAAAAGGAACTATGGCCAAAGCTCGGCAATGATGGCCGGATTCGATTATGCTTCAGGGGATTACATCATTACGTTGGATGGCGATCTGCAAAATGATCCGGCTGATATTCCCGCAATGGTGGATCTGCTCGAACGCGGTAATTACGATCTGGTAGTAGGAAAACGGCAGAAAAGAAAAGATTCTTCGTTAAAAACAATTCCTTCGAAAATTGCCAATTTTATTATTAAAAGCTCAACAAAACTTAATATTTCGGATCAGGGTTGTGCTTTAAAAGTTTTCAGGTACGAAACGGCAAAAGATCTTACTTTATATGGTGAAAATCACCGTTTTATAAGTCTTATGGCGCATCTCAACGGTGCCAGTATCGCGGAGATTCCGGTGAGGCATCATGCGCGGCAATTTGGTGTTTCGAAATACAGGATCAACCGGACTTTCAAGGTGATCAACGATCTGCTTTTGATTTTATTTAATCAGAAATATCTATCCAAACCGATCTATCTTTTCGGAAACATCGGATTGGCGGCTTTTACCCTCGGAATGATCATTAATGCCTATCTTTTTATAGTAAAATTAATGGGGCATCATATCGGAGGCCGGCCCTTGCTGGTTTTGGGAGTGCTTTTGGTTTTTGTTGGAATTCAGATGTTTACAACGGGAATTGTCGTTGATATGCTGATGAAAACGTATTATGAATCTCAAAACAAACGTCCTTTTAATGTCAGAAAAATTACAGATTTTGGGAAAAACAGATTCAAGGAAAAAGAAGATTTTCATCAATGGTCTGAAAGTGCTCATTAGCATTGCTTTCCTGTATTTTGTGTTTAAAAAAATCCCTTTTCGGGAGGTGGCAAAAATATGGTCGACCGTCCACGTTTTGTATGTGATTTTCGGAGCATTTTTCTTTTTGGCTTCTCAGATTTTATCGGTAAAAAGACTGGATTTTTATCTTAAAGCGAATAGTTTTAACCTCAGTTTCAGAAGCAATCTTGAGCTTTATTTTCTGGGAATGTTTTACAACTTTTTTATTCCGGGAGGAATAGGAGGGGATGCTTATAAAGTTTATATTTTAAATAAAAAATTAGGTTGGGAATTAAAAAAAATCACTTCTGCTATTTTTAATGACCGACTCAGTGGCTTGTTGGCGATTTGTGTTTTAATTTTAATATTCTCATTATTTCTGTTACCATTACAATGGATCGGATTAATGGTAATAATGATGATTGCTGGGTTTTCCCTGACTTATTTTTTGGTTAAAAAATTATTTCCCGTTTATACGCCAATCTTCTTTAAAACATTTTTCATTTCAATCGTAATACAGCTTTTACAAGTGATATGTTTTTTATTTTTAATTAAAAGTTTAGGATTAAATGAAAATTATTTAATCTACATGATTGTATTTCTGGGAAGTTCCATATTAAGTTTAATTTCTTTTGCAGGAATCGGAGTGAGGGAGTTTTTATTCCTTCAGGCTTCCGGATATTTCAATTTCAATGCGTCTGTATCGGTTTCTGCGTCTTTACTTTTTACGGTAATTACAGCATTTTTTTCTCTTTTCGGTTTGGTCATTATGTTTACAAAAAGAGTTGATGAAATAAAGGAGAATAAAGAATTTACTTAATTATTTTTCGACCGTACAATAAGATTCTTTTGAATGAATAGATTGCCGGAAGTTTCGGAAAGCTGGCCGCAATACGTTTCTTAAATTCCGCTGTAAAGACCGACTGTTGTTCTTCATCAAGCCTTTCCAGATAAGGGATCAGCGCCGATCCTGAAATAAAATTGAACAACGTTTCATGATCTTCCGCAATGATAGGATACACCTTCTGGAACAAATTCAGATTTTCGATCCCATTATCGAACAAAATCTGCGCATATTCGTCGATCGTAAGCACTGCAGACGGGCGGTTCCAGCTGTTCAACTGTGTCTTGAAAGGCTCCTCGTCTGCCAGTTCAAACAAAATCTGATTAAGAATATTGCCCGGCTGATAGGGCATTTGTATAGCCAATTGACCGTGAGTATTCAGTTTTGAAATCAGTTTCGGGAACAAATCCTGATGATTGTCAGACCATTGCAAAGCAGCATTGCTGAAAATAAGATCCCAGTTTTCATCGCTTTCCAAAACTTCTTCCGTTGTCGCTTGTCGAAACTGAAGTCGTTCATTTTCAAGTGCTTTGGATTTTTCAAGCATTTCGGAAGACGAATCGATCCCTATAAATGTCGCCTTCGGAAATTTCTCTGAAAGAATGGCGGTCTGTTCGCCCGTTCCGCATCCCAGATCGATCGCTTTCATCGGATTTTCTTCACTAATGAGATCGGCAAGATCAAAAAAAGGCTTAAAACGGATATTTTTAAATTGGTTGTAAACTTCAGGATTCCAGGGCATAACTTGTAAATTTAAGGTGACTCAATTTACTTAATTTCAATGTAAAAATGTAAAAAGAAATATTAAAAATCACTTAAAAATTGCAAACTAAAATAAAAATTCGTGTCCAGATCCTTGTAGAATGATAAATTTTGTGTAGGGGTTTATGTTAATGAAATTCAGTCTTTAAATGCTGCTAGGTTTTTGCTGAGTGAAACGCCCTTGCGAACGAAAAATATTCACAATAATTTTAAAAAAAACTTTCCGTCTTTGTGTTAAAATCAAAATTAAATTCAAAGAATCTGAGCACTTTCCTTAATACTATTCATCACGAAAATACTTTTTGTCTGCCCGATTCCTTCGATTTCGGATAATTTATTGACAAAAAATTCATGAAATTCATCCATATTCGGAGCTAAAATTTTTAGCATAAAATCAAAATCCCCGCTGATGTTGTAAAATTCTACCACTTCATTCAGCTTTCCAACTTCCTCGATGAATTTTCCTGCTGTTTTTTTATTGTGAACATTAAGGGCGATCATACAGATCACCATCATTCCTTTATTCACTTTTTTGCGGTCGACAACGGTCGTATATTCCTTAATAATTCCCAGTTTCTCCATTCTTTTGATGCGTTCGTGGGTCGGAGTCGGGCTCAGGTTAATTTTATTCGCAACATCACGGACACTCAGTTTGGCGTCTTTCTGCAGGATTCTAAGAATAGAAAGGTCTTTTTCGTCTGGTGTATAATTTTCCGTTGCCATTTGTTCTGTTTTTTAGGATTAAATTTTTAATAAAAGAATATTTGTTCTTTTTAAATTAATTTAAATTTAAATATGTTCCAAATTTAATATAAAATTTTATAATATGTTCTGTTAATTTTAATTTTGCAGCATAATTGAGCTATATGGACAGGAAGAATTTGATATTAATTTTAGCATCGGCGGGAACATTTGTAGAGGCTTTGGATATTGCCATTATTAATCTTACAATTCCTTCGATTCAGGAGCAATTTGGTATTGGTGCGGAGACGGTGCAATGGCTTCAGACACTGTATGTATTGTTTTTCGGAGGTTTTTTAATTATCGGTGGAAAACTCTCAGATCAGATTGGTAGGAAGAAAATTTTTCTTTTAGGATGCCTGATTTTTATGCTGACTTCTTTGGGAGCTGGCTTGTCCACAAACTTTGAAACACTGGCCATTTTCAGGGCGCTGCAAGGTCTTGGAGCGGCTTTCATCATGCCTTCTGCCATGTCGATTGTGACGAATACTTTTACGGGAGATCAGGAAAGAAACCGGGCGATCGGGATTTTCAGTTCGTTTGCTGCGATTGGCTCTGGAAGCGGCCTTTCGCTGGGCGGAATTATCAGTACTTATCTGAGTTGGCATTGGGTTTTTCTCATCAATGTTCCGATTCTTTTTATTACGTTAATATTTGCCTATCAATACCTTCCGAAAGATGAAAAATCCGGAAAATCTCAGAAAACAGATGTCGCATCAGGTATTTTATTGGTGTTGGGATTATTGAGTTTGACATACGGAACGCACGAATTAATTCACATTAAAGAACAAACTTTCATGGTTGTTGCTTCTTTAATTTTGTCGGTTTTATTGCTGGCTTTGGTATTTTATCGCTTAAAATCGGTGTCGCAGCCGTTGATTGATTTAAAATTATTTAAACATCAATCTTTACTGGTTTCCAATTTTGCCTTTGTTGCGTTGGGTGCGTTTTTCATCGGATTTTTGTTCCTGATTTCACTGATGCTGCAAAAAGATATGAATCACAGTGCGGCTTCTGCGGGATTACTGCTGGTTCCTTTCAGTGTGATGTCTGCTTTGGTAGCGAAGTTTGTCCTGCCTCATATTTCCAGAAGATTAAATTCTACACAAATGGGAATTTTTGGTTGGATTTTCATGCTAACCGGTGCTTTATCTTTATTAATTTCCGTTTACTTCGGACATCCGTTGCCGTTGGTTTTGTTGGGGGCGGCCTGTATTTCCGGAGTCGGAATGACGTTTTGCTTTACCGCTTTGTCGGTGTTGGGAATCCAGGATGTGGAACCTTCAAGTTATGGGGTGGCTTCAAGTTTAAGCTCTACAAGTTACTTTTTAGGAGCGGGAATCGGATTGTCTTTCATGACTTTAATGAGTCAGATTTTCCCTTCAGAATGGGCAGTCGGAAATTTGAGTTTACTCATACTTATCGGGTATTCGGTAGCTGCTTTGGGAATGTTGTTTTATTTTATAGTTAAAAATGTAAAGGTGAAACAGACGGAAATGGCAGTTTCGTAAATATGATATAAAGAATCGGTGTGAAATATGCCGGTTCTTTTTTATTTTAGCGACATGAAAATACAAATCATCAGTGATCTGCATCAGGAATTTGGATATACCGATTTATCTTTTGATAAAGCGGATGTTGTTGTTTTGGCGGGAGATGTGAATTTGGGAACAAAAGGAATTGATTGGATAAAAACTAAAATCCAGGATAAGCCGGTGATTTATGTTCTTGGAAATCATGAATATTACAAAGGTTCTTACCCGAAAACGTTAAACAAAATAAAAGAATCGGCACAGGATTCCAATGTTTTTGTATTGGAAGATGATTTTGTGGATATTGATGGGATTCGCTTTCACGGAGCGACTTTATGGACGGATTTTTCCATTTTCGGAGATCCCAGATATTACGGATTTGTATGCCAGAACGGGATGAATGATTTTAAGCAAATCAGACGCGATCCTTCATATTCGAAAATGAGATCGATTGATATTTTTAAAATTCATCAAATATCCAGAGCCTGGCTTCAGGAAAGTCTGGAAAACTCAAAAGGTTTAAAAAATATTGTAGTGACGCATCATGCGCCAAGTCTTCAGTCGACGCCCGCACATTTTAAGGAAGATCCGTTGACATCAGCTTATGTTTCCAACCTCGAGGATTTTATTCTGGAACATCGGCCTTTGTATTGGATTCATGGGCATATTCATACGCCTTCAAGGTATAAGATCGGAGAAACGGAAGTGATTTGTAATCCGCATGGATATGTGGTAGACGAATATAACGGATATGAAAAGGAGCTGATTATAGAGGTGTAAAAAATATTTTTCTTATTTTTTTGCGATTTGATGTAACATTTATTCATCATTTGGTGTCTTATAGTTAAAATCAAATCATTAATGAAGAAATTATTTTCGTCAATTGCTGTACTCGTTGGTCTTTTGGCGTTTGCGCAGGAGAAAAAAGATACCATAAGAAAAGAAACACAAATCGAAGGAATCACGGTAACCGCCAGAAAACCCACCGTAGAATCAAAAGTTGACCGCACGGTTTTCAATGTTGCCAACAGTTCTATTTTAGCGGGAAATACGACGTGGGATGTCTTGAGAATGACCCCTTTGGTAAGTATCGATAACAATGATGCTGTAAAGGCTGAGGGTGAATCGGTGACGGTTTATATTAATGACAGAAAATCTGTTTTCACAGGAAAGGAACTGAAAGAATATTTAAAGACAATTCCTGCTGATAATCTGATGAAAATTGAGGTCATTACCAGCCCTTCTTCAAGATACGAAACTGCCGGATCGGTCATTAATATTGTTTTGAAAAAAAGGGATGATGAAGGAATTAAAGGAAGTGTCACCTTCAACAACAGGCAACAGCAAAAAAATTCGCAATACACAAATCTTAATTTAAATTATCATAAAAAAAGCTTCACACAAACCTTAATTGGAAGTTACAGTGATAATAGTTATCTGCAAAAAAGCGCTCTTCAAAGCACGTCTTATGCCGATAATTCTGTTACGGAAATCAATACGGTGAGTGTCGGGAGAAGCAAAAGCCCTTCACTTTCTTCCACTTCAGAATTTGAATTAAATGACAAAAATACTGCAGGGCTTATTTTGGAATACTATCAGGGAAACTCAACAAATTCCGCAGAAGCGAACGGAATAACGCACATTGATAATATTTTTAACCGTTCTTATACACAAAACCAGTGGGCATCGGGACTCAGCCGTACTTTAGGAACCAATATTTTTTATAAATTTTACGATAAAGAAAAAAACAGAATTCTAGACATCAATCTTGGATCGAATTATTATGGTCAGTCTGAGGATAATAATTTTGTGAAAAACCAATTAATATCAAACAATTCTACTCTATACGAAACGAGAGTGCTGTCGGACAGTGAAAACAGAAATTATTATGTTAAAATTGATTATACACAGCCTTTAGGGAAAGAATGGGGAACATTGGAAGTAGGCGGAAAAATGGACTTTAACAATAATGTTATTCCCAATGATTTGTCTGCTACCCAGATGGATGGTTTGAGTACTCATGATATTTTCCATTATGAGGATAATATTAACTCGTTGTATGCGAACTACAGTAAAACTTTCTTTAAAAAACTGGAAACAAGAATAGGGCTTCGTTACGAGCATATTGATTATAAAATGCGACAGGATGTAGCAGGAGCCAGCCGGAAAGATTCTTATGGAGCTTTCCTTCCTAATTTATTGCTAAAATATTCCTTTTCTGAAAAATATGATTTAAGTCTGACCTACAACAGGAATCTCTGGCGTCCCTGGTATGCGGAGTTTAATCCCTTTATGGTTCCAAATGACAACGGATTTTACAGTCGGGGAAATATGGAGCTGGAGCCTAATCCGAGCCACAGATTGTACATGAAGCTTGGGCTTTTTAAGAAATATTTTATTTCTGCGAGATACATGTATACCGATCAGGATTACTGGACAAGTTATATTTTTGAAACCAATCCTACAGACCCTACAAAAAACAAAACGATTACCCAGCCTGATAATTTCAAAGGGAGGGTACAGAAATACTATCTTTTTGCTAATACCAATCAGACATTTTTGAAAAATAAACTGACCGTAAATGTAGGTTTTGGATGGTATTATATGGATAACAGCGATTTTAATCTTAAAAATAATCTGGAAAACGCAAGAGATTATCTAAGCTATTGGGGAGGTTCTACGAATATTTCGTATACCAACCTTTTTAACAAAAATATTAATCTGAGCGCCTGGGTAGAAATTTCAAATCAGAATAACGGAAATTCTTATGCTAACAGAACGAATGTTTTCCATAATATTTCTGTGACAAAAATTTTCCCGAAAACTCAGATGGAAGCCAGTTTACAGCTGATGAATATTTTCCAGAGACCAAATTTTGATGCTACGACCTATAATCAAACCGGAACTCTTAGAAATTCTATGCAATGGGATTGGTACGGGGTTTCGCTTTCATTCGTAAAACGTTTTGGAAACCAGAAAGTGAAAGAAAATACCAAAACCGATGTTGAGAAAAATGCTGGTGGCGGTAAGTAAAAAGCTGATTTTAAAATATTTATTTAACACGGATTTTTTCCGTGTTTTTTGTTTGTTTTAATTTTGATAGTATCATTTGATACTATTAATTATTTCAAATTTACTAGATGATCTTAAAAAATAGTATCTTTGATACTATCAAATGATACTATCAAGCTTTGAAACCACCATATAAAATTACAGATAAGATTTTAATGTTAGTAGCTTCTATTTCAGAGAAAATAGGAGAAATTAATGCTAATCATCTCTATAAACCAACGACTGAATTACGAAAAAAAAATCAAATCAAAACGATTCAATCTTCTCTTGAAATTGAAGGAAATACCCTTACGGAAGAACAAATAACCGCTTTGTTGGAAAACAAAAGGGTTATCGCTCCGGCAAAAGATATTTTGGAAGTACAGAATGCCATTAAAGTATATGATGATTTAAAAATATTTGATCCGAAAAAAATAAAAGATTTACAATTGGCACACTCGATTTTAATGAAAGATCTGGTAAGCAGTGCCGGAAAATTCAGAACTACCAATGTGGGAATCGTAAAAGGATCTCAAGTGGAACATCTTGCTCCCGGAGGTTCGATGATAAAAGGATTGATGAATGATCTTTTTATATATCTGAAAAATGATAACGATTTAATCTTAATTAAAAGCTGTGTATTTCATTATGAATTTGAATTTATACATCCTTTCATCGACGGCAATGGAAGAATGGGAAGGCTCTGGCAAACTTTAATTTTGATGCAGCAATATCCTGTATTTGAATATTTACCGGTTGAAAGTTTAATCAAACAAAATCAGCAGGAATATTACAACAAGCTCTCAGAATCCGATAAAATGGGACAGTCGACTCCTTTTATTGAATTTATGTTGGGAATAATATTGGAATCTTTGAAACATGTTTTACAATCTCAGAATATCAATTTAAGTACAAAAGACAGAATATTTTTATGTAAAGAAAAGATGGGAGATAAAAAATTCAGTAGAAAAGATTATTTGCAGAATTTTAAAAACATTTCTGCACCCACAGCGAGCCGAGATCTGAAATGGGCAGTTGATGAGAATATTTTAATAAAATCGGGTGAACAAAGATTGACGGAATATCAGTTTAAAGAATAAAAAAAGAGCCCAAAAATTTGGACTCTCGGCTTTAGAAATATAAATAAGTAAAATTACTTCAATGTAAACTTCACCTTTGTTTTAATAGCGTCGGAAGAATTTCCGATTTGTGCTTCAAAATCTCCCGGTTCGGCCACCCAGTCGTGTTTATCGGCATCGAAGAAGCTTAAAGCGGTTTTGTCAATCGAAAATGTCACTTCTTTTTCTTCACCCGGATTCAAAAATACCTTTTCAAAACCTTTCAATTCCTTTGCAGGACGCTGAACAGACGATTTCAAATCACTGATATACAACTGTGCAACTTCTGCTCCGGCTCTTTTTCCGGTGTTTTTAACGGTAACGGAGATTGTTATTTTGTCGTCCTGCGTCATCGTTGTCTTATCGGCTTTTGCTTTTCCAAATTCAAAAGTTGTATAGCTCAGACCATGTCCAAAACTGAACAAAGGCTTAATTTTTTTCGTGTCATGCCAACGATAGCCTACCAAAATTCCTTCGTTATAAGCAATATTGATTGGATTATTCTGGTCTTTTCCTTTTCCGGCAGCCAATTCTTCTTTATTTCCCGGATATTCTCCCAATTGATGAGCTGCATTATCTTCCAGCTTCACAGGGAATGTAAACGGCAGTTTTCCTGAAGGGTTTGTGTCACCAGCTAAGATCGAAGCAATAGAATTTCCTGCTTCAGAACCCAGATACCAAGCCTGAACAATCGTCGGAACTTCCTTCACCCAAGGCATAGCCACCGCATTTCCTGAAACCAGAACCACCGCAAGATTTTTGTTGGCTTTTGCCAATGCAGAAATTACATTGTTCTGATTATAAGGAAGTTCATAGCTTTTTCTGTCATTCCCTTCACTGTCCTGAAAATCAGCTTTATTTAAACCTCCGATGAAAATAACATAGTCGGATTTTTTAGCTAATTCTACAGCTTCATTTAAAATTTCACCCGGAGAACGGTCGTCTTTCAGGTTTTGCCCGGATTTTACCCCATTGTATTCTCCACCGATGTCTCCCACATAGCCTCTTGCATATTGTACGTCTGCCTGTTTTCCGAATCTGGCTTTAATTCCGTCTAATGGAAGGGTTTCATATTTTACTTTTAAAGAAGAAGAACCTCCTCCGATAGTCATGATTTTGATGGCATTTTCACCGATTACGGCAATTTTTTTAGCTTTATTAATATCAATCGGAAGTACATTTCCTTGATTTTTCAACAAAACGATTCCTTCTTCGCCGATTTCTTTGGCCACAGCTTTGTGTTCTTCAGAAGCGATGTTTCCGAAAGGTTTGTTTTTATTCATCGTGGTTTTGTAAGCCAAACGTAGAATTCTCGTTACTTTATCATCAAGTTCCTGTGTGCCGACTTTCCCTTCTTTAATTAACTTTAAATAAGGTTTAGCTAAATAATAATTATCATAAGCATTGGAATTCCCTTCCGAAAGCCCGTTTGTCCAGCTCCCGAATTCAAGGTCTAATCCGTTGTGTATGGCTTGTTCTGTACTGTTTACCGCACCCCAGTCTGAAACTACAACTCCTTTATAATTCCATTCTTTCTTTAAAATATCATTTAATAAATACTGATTCTGACTGGCATACTGACCTTTATACATATCATAAGCTCCCATGATTGTCCAGGAATCACCTTCTGTAACCGCCGCTTTGAAAGCCGGAAGATAAATCTCGTACAACGTTCTGTCATCGATTTTTACATTGCTTGTATGGCGGAACATTTCCTGGTTATTCAGCGCAAAATGCTTCACCGAAGTTGCCACACCGTTTGACTGAACACCTTTGATATAAGGAACCACCATTTTTGAGGTTAGATAAGGATCTTCACCCATATATTCGAAATTCCTTCCGTTCAGTGGAGTTCTGTAAATATTCACTCCGGGTCCTAAAAGGATATCTTTTTTTCTGTATCGTGCTTCTTCGCCCAAAGCTTTACCGTAGTTCCAGGACATTTTTTTGTTCCATGTTGCGGAAAGGGCTGTCAGTGCCGGATAAGCAATGATAGAGTCGTTGGTCCAGCCAGCCTGGTTCCATTCGTCCCACATTACTTCCGGGCGAACACCGTGTGGTCCGTCTGTTGTCCAGAATTCCGGAATTCCCAACCTCGGAACACCTGCTGAACTGAATTTTGACTGTGCATGAAGCATCGCAATTTTTTCTTCCAGCGTCATTCTGGAGAGAGCATCCTGAACACGCTGTTCCACAGGTTTGGAATCGTCTAAATATACAGGTAGAGCAGTAGTATTTTGAGCCATATACGAAGCAGAAATAAGGGTAATTAAACTTACAATGGCGGTTTTCTTGAACATAAAAAGCCTTTTTTGATTGGTAACAAAAATAGCAAAAATTTTTATTATCTCAAATTGAGAAAATGAAAATTTAATGAAATGGTTATTAATAACCAATATGTTATTTCATTTAGACAAAGCAGTGAGTTGTTATTCTGACAAAATATGATAAAACATCATTTATTAAACTAGTTAAATGTCCAGCATTTCAAACCGTCGTAATTTAGCATCATAAAATAAAAACAACATGGAAAATAGAATTTTAGGTTTGCATCACATTACAGCGATCGCAGACAACGCAAAAAGAAATTTAGATTTTTATACTCAGGTTTTGGGAGTTAGACTGGTAAAGAAAACGGTGAATTTTGATGATCCGGGAACTTACCACTTTTATTTCGGAAACGAAGAAGGAACTCCGGGAACGATCTTAACATTCTTTCCGTGGGAAGGAATTGGAAAAGGCACCAACGGTTCCGGTTTAGCTACACACATCGGATATTCCGTTCCAAAAGGAAGCTTGGAATTCTGGAAAAACAGATTGCAACAATTTAATATAAATGTAGAAGAAGGGGAAATTTTCGGGGAAAAACTGATTTCATTTCAGGATCCGGATGGCTTACAATTACAGTTCATCGAATCAGCAACACCTGACAACAGAAAAGTCTGGACAACTGATGATATTAAAGATGAAAATGCTTTGAAAGGCTTCCACAATATCACATTGACATTGAGAAAAGCAGATCCGACAATCAAAGTATTGACAGATATTTTCGGGTACGATTTACAAAAACAGGAAGGTGAAAGATACCGTTTTGCAACCGATGCGATTGAAACAGCAAATCTTGTCGACATCATTGAAAATGATAAAATATCAGCAGGAAGAAATGCTGCGGGAACCAATCACCACGTTGCATTCAGGGTGAAAAATGATAATGTTTTAATGGAATTCCGTGAAAAAGTTTTATCTGCAGGATTGAATATCACTCCGAAAATCGACAGAGATTATTTCTACTCACTGTATTTCCGTGAACCGGGCGGTGTTTTATTTGAAATCGCGACCGATAACCCGGGATTCACTGTGGATGAGCCTTTGAACGAATTGGGAACAAGCTTAAAGCTTCCAAAACAACACGAAGGACTACGCGAAAAAATTGAAGAAGTTTTACCGAAATTATCATAGATCATTACTCAATTTTCAGAAAGGTCTTACCTTTAAATTATTAATTAAAAAATCAAAAGCAATGGAAACTACAAAAGTGCTCATGGGAAACGTGAGAGGTGAAATTCAACTTTTCTCAGACGATAACAAAGCAGGGAAAATGGATATCTCGGTAATCGGAAAAAAATTAACCGTTTATCATACCGAAGTGAATGAAGAATACGAAGGAAGAGGTTTTGCAAAAATTTTACTGGAAAAACTGGTTTCCTACGCAAGAGAAAATGATTTGAAAATTCTGGCGTTGTGTCCCTATGTTCATGCCCAATTCAAACGCCATCCTGAAGAATATCAAGATGTTTGGTTGAAAGAAGAGGAATAATTTAACTAAAAGCTTTGCGTCTTAGCGTTAAAAGTAAACAACTATCAACAACAAAAACCAAGAACTATGTCACTCATCACAGGACTTCACCACGTAACCGCCATCACAGGCGATTCACAGGAAAATATAGACTTTTACACCGGAGTTTTAGGACTTCGATTGGTAAAAAAGACGGTAAATTTTGATTATTCCGATGTTTATCATTTTTATTTCGGGGACGAATTCGGAACTCCGGGAACGATTATGACGACTTTCCCGTATGGAAAAGGTCTGGTGAATGGGAGACACGGTAAAGGAATGCTGAATACAACAGCTTTTTCAGTGTCAATGGATGCGTTGGATTATTGGATGAACCGTTTGAATCAGTTTAATATACCTTTTAAGCAGCCTCAGCAAAGGTTTTCCGGAGAAGTTTTTATTTACTTGGAAGATTTTGACGGATTGGGATTGGAGTTGGTTTTTAATGATAAAGACAATAGAAAAGGCTATTACAACGGATTTATTCCAAAAGATTTTGCTATCAAAGGAATTCATCATGTAGAAATCTGGCTGGATGCATATGAAAGAACAGCAGCGTTGTTGACGACTCAAATGGATCACAAACTCATTGCCGAGAGTTCAGACCGGTTCAGGTTTGCAACGGAAGATGTTCCCGGAAAATATGTGGATCTGCTTTGCACTCCGAATGCGTTGAAAGGTTTGGCGGGAAGAGGGACGGTTCACCACGTGGCTTTTGCGACCCCCAACGCAGAAACGCAGCTTGAAATGGTTGAAAAATTAAACAAACTTGGCTTGGAACATACTGAGGTGAAGGACAGAAAATATTTCACTTCCGTATATTTTAAAGAGCCGGGAGGTGTTTTGTTTGAAATCGCCACTTCAGGCCCGGGATTCGATGTGGATGAGGAGTTTGCTTCCTTGGGTGAACAGCTAAGCCTGCCGAAACAATTTGAAGAAAAAAGAGAACATTTGGTTGAAGTTTTACCAAAAATTAATTATCCGACAGAAAAATTTAGATAAAATAATGAGTCATACTTTAGATATAAAAACAGGAGGGAAATCATTGAATGAAGCTGAAAAAGTGTTAATCATGATTCACGGAAGAGGAGGAAGTGCACAGGATATTGTAAGCTTATCACAGCATTTGAATGTGAAAGATTATGCCTTATTAGCTCCTCAGGCGACCAACGGAACCTGGTATCCTTTTTCGTTCATGGCTCCGGTTGAGCAAAACGAACCGTGGCTGTCATCTGCTGTTGAAACGGTTGAAAAAACAGTTCAAACCGCTTTGGATGCAGGAATTAAATCCGAAAATATTTACTTTTTCGGATTTTCGCAGGGGGCTTGTCTTACGTTGGAATTTTTAGCAAGAAATGCTCAGAAGTTCGGTGGAGCAGCAGCGATTATCGGTGGAGTTATCGGTGAAAAAATCGATCGTGAAAATTATAAAGGTGATTTTGCCCAGACTCCGATTTTCCTGGGAACAAGCAATCCGGATTTTCATGTTCCGGTGGAAAGAGTGTATGCAACGGCCAATATTTTAAAGGAAATGAATGCTGATGTAACGGAAAAGGTTTACGCAAATTTCGGACATTCTATCAATCAAGAGGAAATTGAATGGGCGAATGCTTTGATTTTTAAATAATTTAAATACAAATCGACACGAATATTTTCACAAATAACACAATATTGGATTCAATAGGAACGGGCTTTAGCCTGTTTAAACAAATAAAATAAATCAATTGGCTTTAGCCAAAACAAAAAAATGAAAATAACAAGAATCTTCAGTGACGAAAAAGGCGAATCTCATTTTGAAGATGTAGAAATTCCTTTACTTGATCAGGGTGAAATCGGTTTTCTGTCAGAAGGCATTGATGTCAAAAAACTGCAGTTCAGAAAGGTTTCCGCAGATTATGATTATGACTTTCATCACGCTCCCCAAAAACAGTATATTATATTGCTGGACGGCGGCGTGGAAATAGAAACTTCGCTTGGTGAGATCAGACAGTTTCAGACCGGAGAAATTCTTTTGGTTGAAGATATTTCGGGAAAAGGTCATAAAACGAAGAACTTAGAAAAGCGGGAGAGAATGTCTTTGTTTATTCATGTTTAAATTAATTTTAATGAATTTATTAAAGAAAAGATTGCTTCGTCATTTCTGAGCCATGCTCAAAGATTTATAGTGTTCACAATGACAAAGCCTTAGCTGAGCGAAACGCCTTTGCGAACGAAAAATAAGCAGAAAGAATTAACAAAAAACCTAGCGTCTTCGCGTTAAAACCAAAAACCAGCAACAACCAACCAACAACAAAAACCTATGAAAACACTAAACTTTCTCGTCATCGGAAAAAATCAGGAAATTCTTGATGTATTAAAAAGGATCATCGAAAATAATGAAGGCTGGAAGGCAGAAATTCAGAGCGATGAAAATTTCTGCTATGAATATATCAAAGAAAAACAGGTAGATATCGTGCTGTTGAGTTCCGGATTGGAAGAACAATTTGAAAAAGATATTAAAGTTTTTTGTGAAAATTTAGACAAAGAAGTGAAGGTTATTGACCATTACGGAGGAGGAAGTGGACTGCTAAAGAATGAAGTTTACGCACTTTTTCCTAATTTGCAGTCATAAACTGCAATTTATGTCTGAAAACATCATCGAAAACGTAACACGATTCATCAACCTTAGCGAAAACGAAGAAAAATTTTTCACGGATTTATTGACGCTACAGACTTTTCCCAAGAAAACTGTCTTGTTGAGGGAAGGAGAAATCTGCCAGTTTGAGGGATACATCCAAAAAGGTTGTGTAAGAGTCTATTACCTTGATGATAACGGTTTTGAAGTAACTATTTTATTTGCCATTGAAGATTGGTGGATCAGCGATATTGCTTCATTTCAGGAACAAAAACCTTCACGATTATACATCGAAACTTTGGAAGATTCGGAAATTTATATGCTGAATCCTACAACGAAAGAAAAATTATTAACCGAAATTCCAAAATTCGAAAGAGTTTTCAGAATGTTGGTACAGAGAAATCTTTCAACCTTACAAAGCCGTTTGGTGAATACCATTTCAAAAAGCGCATCCGACCGATATTTGGAGTTTATCAAAGTTTATCCATCCATTCCGCAAAGGGTTGCGCAATATTACATTGCTTCTTATCTCGGAGTTTCTAAGGAATTTGTAAGTACAATCAGAAAACGTCTGGCTTCGAAGGAGAAATAGTTTTTTCTACCATTAAAATATATGCAAAATTCCCCTCCATTGGAGGGGTGGCGAAAATTCAAAGAATTTTTGACGGGGTGGTTTAAGCATACATATTAAACTACCCCGTCTTTTTGTTTCACAAAAATCCACCCTTTCATTGAAGGGGAATCTCACACTGCAAACCGACCTGGGAAAATGGAGCGTTAAGAAAATTCTACTGTTCGAAGCGCGAGACAAATGTTAAATTGAAACACTAACGTTGAATTCGCGCAAGTTTGGGAATTTTAGGAATAAATTTAAATTTTTAGCGGAAGTTTCCAAGTCCTGAACTTTTGGTTCTTCTGTTTCAAGACAAAAGGACTTAATTATTTAATAAAAATTAAATTTATTAAACTAGTTAAATGCACAGCAATTCCAATCTTCCGAAATTTGTCCTATCAAAACGAATAAATTACGAATACATATGGACCGAAAAGATTTTTTAAAGAAAGGATTACTGGGAACCGGAATGTTTGTAGCATCAGCTTCACTAGGCAACGCCATGAAAAATGAGATCGACGAAATCGAACCGTTGGAACCGATCGGATACAATCACTTACCCAATCCCGATTCGAAAATTAAAGACAATTCTGTGATTCACAAAGCGGATTCCAGAGGAAAGGCGGATCATGGATGGTTGGTGAGCAATCATACGTTCAGTTTTGCAAATTATTACAATCCCGAAAGAATGCATTTCGGTGTGTTGAGGGTTTTAAATGATGATAAGGTTGATGCAGGAAGAGGCTTCGGAACGCACCCTCACGACAATATGGAAATCATCAGTATTCCGTTGGAAGGTGATCTGGAACACAAGGACAGCATGGGAAATTCAGCCATTATCAAAAGTGGAGATATTCAGGTAATGAGTGCCGGAACAGGAATCATGCACAGTGAATTTAATAAAAATCAAGATCAGTTGGTAAAATTCCTTCAAATCTGGGTCTATCCGAACAAAAGAAATGTCACTCCAAGATATGATCAGATCACACTTGACAAAACGAAAAGCAAAAATAAATTTCAGCAAATCCTTTCTCCAAATGCCAATGACGAAGGTGTGTGGATTCACCAGGATGCCTGGTTTCACTTAGGAAATTTTGAAAATAATATTGAAACCAATTACCACATCAGGAAAAAAGGAAATGGAGTCTATGCTTTTATCATTAAAGGAAGCGCCGAAATTGAAGGTCAGAAGCTGGAAGAAAGAGATGGTTTTGGGGTTTGGGATATTTCAGATATACAAATTAAAACAACATCAGAAAACACGGAAATCCTTTTAATGGATGTTCCCATGACGATGTAATAAATTATATTAATGAACCTTGTTTCATAATTATTGTTGGTGAGCTCCCTTTTTTTAAGGGGGCTTTTTTATTTTTAAAACAGATAAAATTTAATAGTTTAAAAATTAATTTTCATAACATCCAAACTATCAACCATCAACTGACAACTCTCAACTAAATTAGCAAAATCCAAAAAAAATCCCGATTTTTGCTCCCCTTTCAATAATTCCGAAATTCATGAAACTTTGTATTGCCGAAAAACCCAGTGTTGCCAGAGATATCGCCAAAGTATTGGGCGCGACCACGCCTAAACAAGGCTATATGGAAGGAAACGGCTATTGCGTGACATGGACGTTCGGACATCTTTGTACCCTCAAAGAACCTCACGATTACGGACCGCAGTACAAATCCTGGAATCTGTTTCTGCTGCCCATTATTCCAAATAATTTCGGGATCAAATTAATTCCCAACAAAGGCGTTGAAAATCAATTTAAAGTCATTGAAAGATTGGTCGGAGAATGCGATGAGGTTATCAACTGCGGGGATGCCGGTCAGGAGGGAGAACTGATTCAAAGATGGGTCTTGCAGAAGGCAAAATGCACCAAGCCGATTCAGCGTTTGTGGATTTCTTCCCTTACCGAAGAGGCAATTAAAGAAGGTTTTGCCAGTTTAAAACCTGCCGAAGATTACAAAAATCTCTATCTCGCAGGAAATGCAAGAGCGATCGGCGACTGGTTATTGGGTATCAATGCGACAAGGCTTTTTACAAAGAAATTTGGTGGAAATAAAGCGGTTCTTTCGATCGGAAGAGTGCAGACTCCGACATTGGCAATGCTGGTTCAGCGTCAGAAGGAGATTGATGCTTTTACGGTGGAAGAATATTGGGAACTGAAAACCAAATACCGTGACGTCATTTTCAATGCTGCGATTGACCGTTTAAAAACATTAGACCGCGCAGAAAAAGGCCTGGAATATCTAAAGGAAAACCTTTTTGAAATTGTTTCTTTCGAAATTAAAGAAGGTAAAGAAAAGAATCCGAGATTATTTGATTTGACCGGACTTCAGGTGGAAGCCAACAAAAAATACGGTTACTCAGCGGAAAATACATTAAATTATATTCAAAGTCTTTACGAGAAAAAGCATGTGACATATCCGCGTGTTGATACGACTTATTTATCGGAAAGTTTGTATCCTAAAATTGAAGGAATTCTCAGAAAAATGACATTCTATCAGGATTTGGTGACACCATTGCTGCAGGAACCGATTCCTAAGTCGAAAGCGGTTTTTGATGATACGAAAGTTACGGATCACCACGCTATTATCCCGACCGAAGTTCCGCCTTCTCAGAATCTGAGCAGGGAAGAAAAACTGATTTATGATTTGATTGCAAAACGTTTTATCTCTGTTTTCTATCCTGAATGTAAAATTTCAAACACGTTGGTTGAGGCTAAAGTCGGCACGATTCCTTTTAAAACAAGTGGAAAGCAGATTCTGGAACCGGGATGGAGAGCAGTTTATGCCAAAGAACCGAAAGAAGAATCTACCGATAAAGAAAAAGATAAGGAAGAGGAACAAACGATTCCTGAATTCACGGTCGGGGAAACCGGTCCTCACGATCCGATGATTCATCAGGGAAAAACTTCACCGCCAAAACCTTACACGGAAGCAACGCTTCTGAGAGCCATGGAAACCGCCGGAAAACAGGTGGAAGATGAAGAGCTTCGGGAATTATTAAAAAATAACGGAATCGGAAGACCTTCGACCCGCGCCAATATTATCGAAACGCTTTTCAAACGAAAATATATCGAGAAGAAAAGAAAAAATTTGATCGCCACCCAAACCGGAATTCAATTAATCGACACCATTGAAGACGAATTGCTGAAAAGCCCGGAACTGACAGGAGAATGGGAATCAAAACTTCGCAGAATTGAAAAAGGTGAATATGAAGCCAACCAGTTTAAGGAAGAATTGATCCAAATGGTGACCGAACTGACCAATAAAGTAGTCTACGGAAAAGGAAAAGTCATTACATTGGAAGAAGAAAAAACTGAAACTAAAGAAAAGAAAAAGCGCGAACCTGCTCCTAAAAAAGAACTTCAGTCGTGGGAAGAAACCCAATGCCCAAAATGTAAAGAGCATCATTTAATGAAAGGTAAAACCGCTGTCGGATGTTCAGATTTTAAAAATTGTGGCTTTAAAGTAACTTTCGAAATTTTCGGTAAAAAAATATCGGATAAACAGTTGATGGATTTGGTGTTGAAGGGAAAAACTTCAAAATTAAAAGGCTTTACCACACATCCGGAAAGTCTAGCGGAAGGTGTGCTGGCTTTGGATGAAAATTTTCAGATTGTATTGAGTTAATTATAAACTTAACGCTTCGACTCCGCTCAGCGTGACATCGCTACAAATTAACCGTTAATAAAACAGTTAGTATTAGAAGTGTCACGCTGAGCGGAGTCGAAGCGTTAAGCAGTAAACCTTACAAAAATATTATCCAAACAAATTAAAACATCAATAGGAGCGGGCTTTAGCCCGCTTAATCTTTTTAAACCCTCCAAAGGCTTTAGCCAAAACATAATAACAAAATCATTAAACTACACATTTGTTCCATTCGTGAAAAATATTTGTGTAATTTGTGTTTAAATTTACATTCAAAATAAAATAATGACCCCACAGAAAAAACAGCTCATCACCGATAGTTTCAGCCGTTCCGAAACCTTAAAATTCTACAAAGCCGAACTTTTAGAAGTTGAAACAGACTTTATTTCCATGAAAATTCCGAAAATGGATGTAATGACCAGAAAAGCAGGAATGTTCAACGGTGCAATGATTGCTTCTTTGGTGGATGTTTCGTCGGGATATGCAGCGGTAAGTCATTATGATGAAGATTGTTATGTTGTGACAGTGGAATTGAAAGTCAATTATTTAAGGCCTGCGATGGGCGATGCGTTGGTTTCCAAATCGTATGTGGTAAAAGGTGGTGCGAAAATCAGTGTGATCAGAACGGAAATTTATACCGTTGACGAAAACAGCGGATCGGAAAGTCATGTGGCAACTTCTTTGGTAACGATGATGAAGATAAAATAAGAAATAAGAAATTTTCTTCTTAAAATTGGTGTTATTTTACTGGTTTTTAGAATCTCATGTTTTTTAAGAATGTATGAATTTTAAGTAAAAAATTAATCTTTTTTGCTTGGATATCAAGTTGTTTTATTGAATTCTGTAGATCATGCAGAATTTATTTTTTTGTTGGAAAATACTGGGTTTTATTCATAGATTTACTCCGATCGACTGGGTAAAAATTAACATAATATTAATCCTGGAGAAATTTATTATAAATACTTTTGCGCAGTTGTTTATCAAAACACAATGATGGAACAATTCAAAGCTATATATTCCGAATACAAACACAGAGTTTACTTCTTTGTGAAAAAATACGTCCAGAGAGATGAGGATGTAGAAGATATTGTGCAGGATATTTTTGTACATATCTGGAAATATGCCGAAAAAAATAATTCTAAAGTTCCTCTCGAAGCCATTATTTTTAAGACCTGCAAACAGGAAGTAGCCAATTTTTACCGTAAAAATAAAATGATCATGGTTTCCTCTGACAATATTGTTAATGTTGATGAAGATGAGACAATCGATGAAATTTTCACGGAAGAACAGATTTCTCAGATAGAAGCTTTACTCGATAAATTACCCCAGCAGACCAAAAAACTGTTTATTCAGAATAAAATTGAAAATCTCAGCTACTCACAATTAGCTAAAGAAAATAATATTTCCAAAACTGCTATCGGCAAACAGATCAACAAGGCTATCAGCTTTTTAAAGGTAAATCTGCAGTAATTTTTCCTCACTTTTAATATGAACGGAATGTTAAATCTTACACAATAAGGTTTACGATTTTGCATTTCCGCGTATTCTCTTTAAAAGACTTTTTTGTCATCGCAAATATGAATTCGGAAAAAGATTTTGAAGAAACCTGGAAAGAAACCAGCAAAGGGCAAAACACGATTGATGATATCACAGACAAACGAATCTGGGATGGAATCAATCATAAAATTAAAAAGAAAAAATCCGGCAGGAAACTGTATTGGATAGCTGCCGTTTTGGTACCTCTTTTTGCATTAATGCTGATTTTCAAACCTTCTGAGGATTCAAAAAGAAACCTTGAGGCAAAATATGTTTTTGAAACATTCGGCGTGAAAAAAAACTTCAAACTTCCGGATGGAAGCTGGGTAGAGCTTGAGCCTAACAGTAAACTTACCCTCAGTGAAAAGTTTGGAGAAAAAAACAGGGAAGTGATGTTTGCGGGACAGGGAAGATTCAATGTAGCCAAAGACAAAACGAAACCTTTCAGAATTAATGCGGGAGAGTTTTTTGTACAGGTTTTGGGAACACAGTTTTTCCTGGACCAGAGATCTGAGGAGAAAAAAGTGGAATTATTCGAAGGAAAAGTAAAAGTGGAACATGCCGATAAAATAACCTATCTGCTTCCAAAAGAAATCTGGAGAACCGACGAAAAAAACGGGGACTTCCATTTTTATACCCCGGAAAAACAGAAAGATTTTACTTTCACGAATATTAATTATTCCGAGGCTATAAAGCAGCTGGAAGAAACCTATGACATCAAAATTGTATATCCTGCTGAGTTTAAAAATAAAAAAGTAAGCGGTGCATTTACAGGAAATCTTAATGAAGTTGTATCTGTAATCAGTTTCCCGTTCAGTTTAAAGGCAGAAAAAATTAACGAAAAAGAAATAATATTAAAATAAAACAGCACCGATATTGGCGTATCGATGCTGGGATTAATTCATTGAAAACAGGTTAAAAAGTTTAATAAATTAACATTTGCGAATTTATGAAAAAAACGGCAATTAGTATTGCTATGCTTGGGATTTTGTGCTCATCACAGGTCATTCTGGCATCGGAAATACATACTCACTTACAATCTTCTTACACCGCAGGCATGCCGCTCACAAAAGTGTTGGAAAAGCTGAGTAAAACTACAAAAACACAGTTTTTTTATTCGGTTTCGGATCTTCAGGATATTCTTGTAGACGACAAAAAAATTGATTACAAATCTTTACGACAGACTTTATCGTATTTACAAAAAAATTACCCGATCGAGTTTAATGTTCAGAACAATATCGTTTCCGCAAGAAGAACGGCCGACAAAAAGATCGTGATGAACGATGTCATGAGCAAAACCTTTGCTCCCAAAACCGACACCATTCACGAAAAAGAAAAAAAGATCGATGAAGTAGTTTTGATCGGTTATGGAAAACAAAATAAAAAAGATATCTCAGGTGCCATCGCATCCATCGGAGAAAAAGAGCTGAAAAGTGTGGCTTCCGGAAACTTTGGAGATATGATTGCCGGAAAAGCTACGGGAATTCAGGTGGCACAATCCAACGCAACTCCGGGTGCATCACCTACGATCCGGGTGCGTGGTATTGGAACATTGACGGCAGGTGCGAATCCTCTTATCGTTGTAGACGGATTTCCCCTTACAGAAGGCACAAACCTTAATTCAATCGATCCCAATTCCATTGCGACCATAGACATTCTTAAAGATGCTGCTTCTACTGCAATTTACGGCTCAAGGGGAGCAAACGGAGTGATTTTAATTCAGACCAAAGAAGGAAAAAAAGGCAAGCTGGAATATACACTGGATTCGTATTATGGCATTCAAATGAGAAGCGACAACGAAAAATTTGTCAATGCCTACGACATGGCCACTTATATGAAAGAAGCCAGAGATAACAATTATCTCTCCAAAGGTTCCAACAGAAGTGCTTCCGATGATAATGCAACGAGAATAGGAAAAGGAGCTTCTTTGAGAGAGTTAATTCCCGATTATCTGGTTCCCTATTTAAATAAACAGCCCGGACTTATCGATACAGATTGGTACAATACAGTATTGAAGCCTGCTCCGATCAGTAATACAGCCTTAAATATTTTAGGAGGAACCGAGAAAACCAAGTTTGCTTTCACAGGAAGTTATTTAAATCAGAAAGGATTATTGATAGGAACCGGCTACGAAAAATATTCAGGGAATATCAATTTGGTTACCAATATTTCAGATAAGCTAAAATTTGGGGTTTCCATGAGTCCTTCTTATTCGAAGGGTGAACTTTTTGACATGGTAAATGGCGGAAGAACGTACAACCTGCTGCAGATGGCAACGACGATGTATCCTTTCTTTGCGCCGAGAGATGCCAGCGGAAACCTGATCATTTCACAACAGATAAAAGCAAATATCCCGTATGACGGAGCCTTGGTGGAAAATCCTGTTGCGGTGGCAGAGATGACCAAAAGGAAATATACGATGTTTAAAACTTTCGGAAATATTTTCGGAGAGTGGAATTTCCTGAAAGATTTCAGATATAAAGTTTCAGCAGGCGGCGATTACACAAGTTATGAATACAATTTCTTCGATCCTTCTACAGTCGGAAGCTACAGGACGGCTGCTCCCGATGCTACCACAGCAAGCAGAACGGAATACATTACAAAAAATTATTTGATTGAAAATTTACTGACTTTTGATAAAAGATTGGAAAAACATTCATTTAATGTCATTGCGGGACAATCGTTCCAGAAAGAACAGTCGAATCAGGTGACAACCCTGGCTGCCAATTTTCCGGACAACAGCCTGACCAATATCTCGGGCGGAACTTCCTTTAAAATAGATGTTACGGATTATACCTGGGCATTACTTTCGTATTTCGGAAGGTTCAATTATAGCTACGACAGCAAATATAGCGTGATGGCTTCTTACCGACGAGACGGCTCATCCAGATTTGGAGTGAATACGAAATGGGGTAATTTCTACGCATTATCACTAGCCTGGACTTTAAGTAATGAAAGCTTTTTTCCTAAAAATAAATTCTTAGATCCGTTAAAATTTAGATTCAGTTTAGGAACCAACGGGAATAACCAGATTCCGAATTTTGGGGCAATTTCTTTAATGACGCAGGAAAATTATGTTTTTGGAGGAGTTTTAGCACCGGGATACAGGGCTTTCACTGCTCCGAATGCTGATCTTTCTTGGGAAAAGTCGGAATCTACCAACTTTGGGGTAGACTTCGGATTGTTTAATAAATATGTAAATGTTTCAGCCGATTATTATATTTTAAACAGAAAAGGTCTTTTGCTGGATGTTCCGGTGCCGCAGCAGTCGGGATATTCTACTTCATTGCAGAATATCGGGGCAATTAGAAATCAGGGACTGGAGCTTCAGGTATCTTTAAGACCTGTCCGTTTCGGGGAAAATCTTGAATATTCTAATAATTTCAGCTTCTCTGCGAATACGAATAAAGTGCTGGCTTTGGCAAATAATCAGACTCAGATTGTGGCAGGAGCCAATAATTTTGCAGTGACAAAAGTAGGCGGTTCCATCGCCGAAATGTACGGTTATAATATTCTCGGGATCTACAAAACTCAGGCAGAAATCGATAACAGTCCGCACATTGCAGGAACTTTGGTAGGAGATTACATTATGGAAGATCTTAACAAAGACGGAAAGATAGATGCCAACGATAAAAAGAGCTTTGGATCGGGAATTCCGAAATATGTAATGGGTTTTACCAACTCATTTAAATATAAAAACTTTGAATTAAATTTTACATTATACAGCGAATTAGGAAGAAAAATCTACAATGGAGATCAGGTAAGCATTACGGAATCGGGGGAAGGTTTTGGTATTGCCAATCAGTATTATTTTGATAACAGATACAATCCGGTAACCAACCCAAACGGAACTTACGCGATGCCCAACATGAACTTTTCAAACAACAGAAAAGAAGCCAGAACATCAAATATTTTCTTTAAAAATGGAGACTATGTGAGATTAAGATCATTAAGATTAGCTTATAATTTACCCGAAAGTTTATTATCAGCTTTAAAAATAAGATCGATTCAGCTGTATTTTATTGGAAACAATCTGCTGACATTTACTTCGTATAAAGGTCAAAATCTTGATGCCAATTCGGATACCATCCTTACACAAGGCTACGACAACGGGTATTATCCTGTTGCGAGAACGTATTCTTTCGGAATGAATATGAAATTTTAAACCAAATCCAACCTTTAAATTGACAACAATGAAAAGAATATACATACCATTACTTTCAATATTTTTATTGCAATCTTGCTCGTCAGATGTTCTGGATACCTATCCTGAAACCATCAAGCAGACGGCTAATTTTTACCAGGATCAGGCGCAGCTCGAGCAGGGCGTAAACTCTGTCTACGGATCTTTGCAGTACAACGGGCAGTATCAATTGGCCATGCTGGCAATCGGGGAAATTCCTTCAGACAATACTTATGATGAGGTTCCTGCAAACGATAGTTTTACTTATGGTGAGTTCGATTTTTTTACCATTCAGCCCAATAATTCTTTGATTTCAAATACTTGGAGAGATCACTATATAGGAATTCAGCAGGCGAATATCGTGTTAAACAGAATCGGCGCTGTTCCAATGGATCAGAATCTTAAAAACAGCCGTATCGGAGAAGTGAAATTCTTAAGGGCATTAATGTATTTTGATCTGGTAAGGATTTTCGGAGACGTTCCTTTGGTAACGAAGGAAACCACCAATGTAAATGAATACTTCGGGCAGGGAAGAACGCCGGTCGAAACCGTTTATACCTTCATAGAATCGGAATTAAAAGAATCATTAAATCTACTTCCGGCAACACAATCTCAAAAGGGGAGGGTAACGAAAGGTGCAGCTTTAGGAATTTTGGCTAAAGTATTAATTACCAGAAATAAATTCAGTGAAGCTCTGCCATATCTTCAGCAGGTGGAAACTTTGGGATACAGCCTTTTACCGGATGTTACAAAGATTTTTGATGTGACCAATAAAAACAATGCCGAGATTATTTTCGATGTTCAGTTTGCATCGGGATTGAATGGAAATACAGAAGGAAGTCAGGCGTACCAGATGTTCAGCCCGTCAGGTTTTGTATCGGGAGCGAAAGGTCATAACCTGCCTACAAAACAGGTTTACAACATTTTTACGGCAGGAGATACAAGAAGAGATGCTTACATCGGCCTTACTCCGAATGGCATTCCGTATACCAAAAAACTGTCGAAACCTACCACAGCACCGGCCGATGGAGGCAGTAATATTGTGGTGCTGCGTCTGGCGGAAGTTTATCTTTTGATGGCAGAATGTTATGCTCAGACCAATGACTTTACCAATGCCAATTTATATTTAAATAAAATTAAAACCAGGGCGGGAATTTCTACCGTAAATCTTTCCGGACAGGCTTTGCTGGACGAGATCGATCTTGAAAGAAGAAAAGAGCTTGTAGGAGAAGGACACAGATGGTTTGATCTGGTAAGAACGGGTAAGGCGATTTCGGTAATGACCACTTATTTCCAAAATACGCCGGGGTATAATACCGCGACCATCAAAAGTTACAATTTACTGATGCCGGTTCCTCAGGATCAGGTGAATACAGATCCTTCGATCAAACAAAATCCCGGATATTAATTTTTGAAAATGTAATTATGGAAAATATTTTAAATAAAAATAAAAAGCTCTTCATTCTTTTTATATTTTTTATTTCGGTCACGGCATACGCTCAGATTTCCCTGAAAAAATTCCCGGATGATAAGGTAATGGTCGTGGCGCACCGTGCAGACTGGCGCGAAGCTCCGGAAAACTCTGTAATGGCAGTGAAAAAAGCAATGGAAAAGGGAGTGAATATGGTGGAAATCGATTTGGCTTTAACGAAAGATAATGTCTTGGTTTTAATGCACGATTACACCATCGACAGAACCACGACAGGAAAAGGAAAACCGTCGGATTATACGTTGGAAGAGATTAAAAAATTCAATCTGCGGGACGGATTGGGAGTGCCAACTCAGATGAAAATTCCGACTTTGGAAGAAATACTGGATATCACGCACGGAAAAATTTTCATTAATCTGGACAAGGCATTTGATTATTTTGATCTGGTGTATCCGATCCTGAAGAAGAGAAATATGCTGGATGAGGTTCTTTTTAAAGGAACGGCAGGGTATGAAGAATTTAATTCAAAATATGGGAAATTCAAGAATGAAATTCACTTTATGCCAATTGTAAGGCTCAGTGAAAATGAAGGTTGGGATAAAATCAATACTTATTTTAAAAATTATAAAGTTTACGGTTTTGAGCTGACTTTAGGTGCTGATGAAAGCCATTTGATCGATTTCAAAAAAATCATGGAAAAAGGGGCAAGAGTTTGGGTCAATGCTCTTTGGCCACAACTGAGCGCCGGTCACAATGATGATCTTATCCTCGAAAATCCTAATGCTTACGAATGGTATCTTAAAAATAATATCAATATGATTCAGACCGACAGACCGAAAGAATTAATTGAATATTTAAAAAAGACCAAAAAATATTCACCGGATAAATAAAACAATTTACTTATATTCTTTATACGTTTAGAAAGAGTCATTCGCTGTACGGATGGCTCTTTCGCTTTTTTTAATTACGTAAAATTCCTTAAAAAAATGGAATGGCTTTTGCACGCTAAAGCTCATAAACATTCAAAAAATAAAACTATGAACTTAATTATTCGACTGCTTGTCACTGCCATTGTCGCGTATCTCTTAACAAAAATTTTACCGGGAGTACATTTTGAAGGATTTTCAGGAGCAATCATTTTTGCGATTGTATTGGGTATTTTAAACCTAATTCTTAAGCCTATTTTAAGTATTTTGGGCTTGCCTTTAACGATCATTACGCTGGGATTATTTGCATTGGTCATCAATGCGGTCATTATTCTGATTGCGGATTATTTCATCGACAGTATGAAGGTAGATGGCTTCTGGTGGGCGTTGATTTTCAGTGTTTTACTTTCAATTATTACGTCACTCGCCAATTCAATGTTCTCGGATGGAGATTAAATTGTAAAAGTTAAATTCATATATCTTTGAATTCGTCAGTCATTTTTTGATTGGCGAATTTTTTTAATCATAAAGTATTATTTTTTAGTATATTAAAAGCATATAGTATCAGAGCTGTCATCCTGAGCGGAGTCGAAGGATTTTATAAGCATCAACGAAAAATCTAAAATTATTCCACTTCCAAAAACATTTATATCATTTGTATTTAAAAAACAAAACTTAAATATTAACTTTGGCAATCTTTGAATTAAATAAGAAATATAAAATCACACACTTTTGTATTTCCATAAAAAATTGAACATCAATATGAAACTTAAGTACAGTCTGCTGGCTTTGGCAGCTCCGCTTTTAATGAACGCACAACAATTAATGACGCCTGAAATTCTTTGGACTTTGAAAAAAGTAGGAGTACAGGCAGTTTCACCGGATCAGTCTTCGCTTATTTATAAAGTAGGACAGGTAGATCTTAAAACAGAAAAAACAAAAAATGAGAATTATTTCTTAAACGTTCTTAATAACCAGTCCACAAAAATAGATTTGGGTAAAAAAGCCCTTATCCAGTGGGATAAAAATGGAATTTACGCTCAGGAAGGAGATAAGATTTTCCTTTCAAAAGACAGCGGAAAAACATGGACGGAATTTTACACAATCGGTGAAGCCGACAATATTGTAATTTCTCCCGATGGTAAAAAAATTGCTTTCAGCAAACAGGTTTTGGTGGAAAAAGTGATGGGAAAAGACAAATTTTCCGACACTCCAAAAACGACTGCACAAATTTATACAGATCTGAACCACAGACACTGGGATTATTTTAATGAAGGAAAATACAACCATGTTTTTGTCGTAAATACTTCGGCGGCTGTAGATTCTGCCAAAGATTTACTGGAAGGTAAGACCTGGGATTCACCTCAAAGACCTTTCGGCGGGGCAGAAGATTTCATCTGGAGCCCGGATTCTGCACAGCTTTTATACGTTACAAAAGCGAAAAGCGGTAAAGAATATGCAACAAGCACGAATACAGATATTTTTGCTTACGACATGGCTTCCGGAACGACAAAAAACTTAACGGAAACAAATAAAGGATACGACGTAAATCCAAAATTCAGCCCGGACGGAAAGTCGCTGATCTGGCAGAGCATGGCCAGAGACGGCTATGAAGCAGATAAAAATGATATTAAAATCTTAGACTGGAAATCAGGGAAAACGACAAATCTTACAAGCGGTTGGGACGAAAGCGTTTCCGGAGATGTTTTCTGGGGTGGAGATTCTAAAACAATTTATTTCACGGCAGCTCTCAGAGGAACGAAACAATTGTTTTCTTTAGATCCTAAAAATGCTAAAGTTCAACAGATTACAAGAGGTGATTTTGACGTCAATGAAATTTTTGCCGATCAGAAAAATACACTTTTAGTCGGGAGAACAGACATCAACCACGCAACAGATATTTTCTCTGTCAATATTAAAAACGGAGAAATGAAGCAGGTTACGGAGGCTAATAAAGAGATGTATTCAAAATTGGCTCAGGGAAAATCTGAATTGAAAATGGTAAAAACTTCGGATGGAAAAGAAATGGGAGTATGGTTCCATTATCCGCCAAACTTCGATCCGAACAAAAAATATCCTACTTTAGTCTATTGTCAGGGAGGTCCACAGTCTGCATTAACACAATTTTTCAGCACAAGGTGGAATTTTGCTTTAATGGCAGCCAACGGATACATCGTAGTCGCTCCAAACCGCCGCGGAATGCCGGGTTGGGGTACAAAATGGAATGAAGAGATTTCTAAAGACTGGGGCGGACAGCCGATGAGGGATTATCTTGCTGCAACGGATTTTGCTAAAACTTTACCGTATGTGGATGGCGAAAGAGTAGCAGCTGTTGGAGCAAGTTATGGAGGCTACAGCGTATATATGTTGGCCGGAATTCATGAAAACAGATTCAAAACTTTCATCGCTCACGACGGATTGTTTGATATGAAATCCTGGTATCTGACAACAGAAGAGCTTTGGTTTGCGAACTGGGATCTGGGTTCTCCTTGGGAAAAACCGCAGCCAAAGGCTTACACAGAATGCAACCCAAGCAATTTTGTTGAAAAATGGAATAAGCCGATCATGGTCATTCAGGGTGGAATCGACTACAGGGTTCCTTACGAACAGGGTCAGGAAGCTTTCCAGGCTGCAAAACTGAGAGGTTTAAAAACAAAATTTGTCTATTTCCCGAACGAAAATCACTGGGTTCTTCATCCGCAAAACGGGCTGGTTTGGCAGAGAGAATTCTTTGATTGGTTGAAGGAAACGTTGTAAAAATTCCCCTCCTTTGGAGGGGTGGCGAAAATTCTAAAAGAATTTTTGACGGGGTGGTTCAAAAAAAAACAAATAATTATTTAAAAATATCAATAGGAGCGGGCTTTAGCCCGCTTTTTGTTTGTAACATTCCGATGGCTTTAGCCAAAACTTAAAAGAAGTTTATTTGAACCATTAAGATTTATGTAAGGAGTTAAGTTTAATTAAGAAAATCATTCTGATTTTTAAGCTTAATTCCTTACATAAATCTTAATGGTTCAAAAATTTAAAGCAAATTCATAGTTTAAGTCAAAAAATGATATATTTAAAAGATGCAAAACAGGATTTCTTCATTTCCTCCGATTATTGATAACAATTCTAAAATTTTGATTTTAGGTTCGATTCCGGGCGTAAAATCTTTAGAAAAGCAGCAATATTATGCTCATCCGCAAAATAAATTCTGGAAAATTATTTTTGAATTGTTGAATGAAAAATTTACTGAAGATTATGCGGAACGAATTAATATTTTAAAGAAACATCATATTGCACTTTGGGACGTCATTGATTCCTGTGAGAGAAAAGGCAGCCTCGATTCGGAGATCAGAAATGAAGAAGCCAACCAGATTGCAGAGCTTCTGGAAAACCATCCTCACATTGAAGCTATTTTTTGTAACGGTGGAAAATCTTACAAAAACTTACATAAAATTTTAGGAAAGAATTTCAGAATTCCTGTATTTTTGATGCCATCAACAAGTCCGCTTCACACTGTTTCTTTTGAAAAAAAAATTGAAGAATGGAAGACTGTTTTGGATTTTTTATAAGTTAACATATAGTTTGTCATGCTAAGCGGAGTCGAAGCATCTTTTAAAACTCCAAAACGCTAAAATCCTCAAACTCTATAACTCTCCAACCCTAAACCCTCAAACCCAAATACTCATTCAACCCTTTTAAAAGCTCCAGTTGATTCCTGGTTCTATCAAGATTATGCTCAGGATATTTTGTTGAATAGTAAGTGCTTCCATTTAAATAATCCGTCAAAAAGCGAATTTCCTGAATATAAATTGCGACTTGCGCAGCATAATCAAGGTTCTCAGATTCTTCCGGAGTTAATTTTTCTTTTAGATGAAATAAAAATCCTTCTTTTACAGCTTCATAAATTTCAGGATTAAAATTATTTTCGGCACTTCCGTCATCTTCATTTGTCGTGTTGGTATAGGATTGAATCATAGTCCCAAAGTCATATAAAATGGTGGAAATCATTACTGTATCCAAATCAATCACAGCTAATGCATGGTGATCTTCATCAAACAAAATATTACTGATTTTGGTATCGGCATGAATAATTCTTTTGGGAAGTTGGTTGGTTTTCACCATTTCGATCCATTTATCGGGCAATGACAGAAATTGGTCGGTGATTTCTATTTCTTTTTTTGCGTTTTCAATCAATTGAGGATCAGTGTTTTTTAAAGAATTTTTATAATCTGCAACTCTTTTTTCAAAATTAAGAAAGTTGGATAACGTTTCTTTTATTTCAATTAAATCACCGGTATTAATAATATTTAAAAAATAACTGAAAGTTTTTGCCGCCTCAAAAGCTGTTTGCACGGAAGGAACTGTAATAAAAGTGAAACTGTTTTCAATATAACTTTGCATCCTCCATGACTGTTCGTTTTCATCATGAATCAGAAATTCCTGTGTTGAAGAGGAAATTGGATGAATGATATCAAGTTGATAACCGTTAGACTGCAATAGACAATTGATCTGCAAATGATTAATAATGATAGTATTTGCGTCTTTAAATACCTGATTATTAATTTTTTGAAGAATAAATTTTTGATCAGAATCTCTGTTTTCTACAATATAAGTAGTATTGATCAGCCCGTTGGTAACCGGCGTGATCGTATAATTTTCGGTGTTGATAAACTTGTAAACAATATGATCTATTTCCATAAATTTGCAGGATATCTGTTGCGTTGAATCTGTTTTTCAAGATAATTTTTCAGGATAATTTTATCATTCGGGTACGTCATTCCCATCCATTGTGAAGGTGAAGACTTTACTAATACTTTTACTTTTTTAGTAGTAATCATTTTTTGTATTGCGAAAGGAATATAAAATTCTTCTTTAGGTAAAGGGTTTGACTTTATAAATTCAATAAAATAATTTTCTAAAGAATTAAAAATACTTGGATGAAACACGAAAAAATTCATGGAAACCAAAGTTTGATTTTTGATTTCAATATCTGTTTCATTTTCGGTGTAAATAATTCGGCTGTTTTCTTTTCTGAGGGAAGTTTGTTCCTTGATTTTCAATAAATAACTTTCTGAATCTAAGGCACAAACTCCTCTTGCAACCGTGCCGTTTTCACTTAAGGTTGTTTCAACAGGATAAGCAATCAATTCAAACTGAAATTCGGAAATATTTCCCAAATCCATTTCCCTGGAGGCAAGTTGAAAAGCTTCTTTTCCATAAAAATCATCGGCGTTGATTATGACAAAGGGTTCTTTAATCATTTCTTTGGCACAAAGGGTGGCATGACCGGTTCCCCAAGGTTTCTCACGACTTGAAATATCAATCTCTTTCGGAACAAATTTTTCCATTTCCTGATAGATCCATTTCAGCTCAAATTTTTCCATTTTTGAAATTTTTTCGAGCCTTTCAATATAACTTTCAGGAATAAATTGATTGATAACCACCGCAATTTTATTAAAACCAGCCTCCAAAGCATCATAAATAGAATATTCCAGAATAGGGGAGCCGTTTTCCAAAATTCCGTCGACCTGCTTCAGACCTTTGTATCGGGTTCCCAAACCTCCGGCTAATATGAGAAGTGTTTTTTTAGAATTCATCGGTCATTCCAAATACCGGTTTACGGTTTTTCCATTGTCCTTTTGTAAAATCGGGGATATCGATTACCTGGCCGCCTTTTGCGATGGATTCTTCACTTAGTGGAGTAATCGAGTACAAAGTTGCCAGATCATAAACATCCAGCGGAAACTCGATATTTCGTTTGATACATTCAATAAAAGTATTCATAACAAAGAAATCCATTCCGCCGTGGCCGGCTCCTGTAGCTTTATTTTCAAATTTTTTCCACATCGGATGATCGTTTTCACTAAGCCATTTTTCGGAATTATCCCACTGATCGTTATGATTCATCAATTTTTCGAAATAAATATGTCCCTGATTGAGTCCGCCTGAACCGAAATCCTGCCAAAGTCCCTCAGTTCCCTGCACACGGAATCCCAGATCATAAGGTCGCTGTAAACTGGTGTCATGCGTCAGAAGAATTGTTTCTCCATTTTCACACGCAATTTGTGTGGTTACAACATCTCCCTGTTTGAATTTTACTTTTGCATTCGGATGATTTTCTCCACCTTTTGCGTGTTCTACAATATATTTATGTAAGCCGAGAGATTTGGATGAAAATGAAGAGAGTCTTGTTAATCTATTCCCACGATTGACGTTCATCATGACAGAAACCGGTCCTAAACCATGAGTTGGATAAAGCTCTCCGTTTCGTTTTACATAATGTTCGGTTCTCCATTTTGCTTCACTGAAACCTTTTGCTCCAAATTCTACCCCCGAATTATAAGCTGTAATCCCGTCATTGAACAAAACTCCACGAAGGTCGTGCTGATAGCCACCTCTTCCATGAACCAATTCTCCAAACATTCCCTTGCGGACCATATTTAAAACCGCCATAATATCTCTTCGGTAGCAGACATTTTCCATCATAAAAATAGGAACTTTTGTTTCTTCGTAAGCTTTTACAAATTCCCAGCAGTCCTCAAGTTTCATGGCTCCGCCGACTTCCATTCCCACGATTTTTTTATTTCGCATGGCTTCCACACCTTGCGTAAGATGCCACTCCCAGGGTGTTGCAATGACTACAGCGTCGATGTTTTTTAACTTTAAAAGATTCTTATAGTCATGTTCGCCGTTAGAGAATTCCTGTGCGGCAGGTTTATTATTGTCTTTTAAGATTTTTTGAGATCTGGCAAGCATAATTTTATTGGGATCGGCAAAGGCGATAATTTCTACATCGTCTCGTTTTGCCAATAATTTAACGTGTTCCTGTCCACGGAATCCGACACCGATAAACCCCACGCGGATTTTTTTATCATATCTGAAGTTTTCAGAATATGCAAACAAAGAATTAGGTAAAACAAGTGCTCCAAAGCTTGCCATAGCGGCAGTCTTAATAAAATTTCTTCTAGTCGTCATTTGTGTATTTTTATTAATTTTAAAGGTAAATAAAAATTTGACAAATTGATTAAAATAATCGTTTTTGCCTATGTGTTTTAATTGAAAATTTCATTTTGTTTGAATTTTTATTAATATGGATTGATTTATTGTTCTAAATGTATATTTTATTTATTGTTAGGTGAATTATTTTTAATGTTCAAAATTATAAACAACAAAATAGCTCTGAAACTATTTCAAACGATGAAATGGATAATAGTAAAATCGTATTATTTACTGTAATAGGCAGTAAGAACCCTTTCTCTCATTTTATTAAGGTACTTTGATATCCTTCGTGTTGGATAAAATAATCAGGGAAACATTTTTATCAATTAAATGAACCCAATTGGCACTGTGACCGTAACCTTCACCCTGACGTTCTGCGAATAATGTATTTACAGAACCAAATTCTTAGAATAAACCTTTATAAGTAAGCAATTCAATATTGCCGTTTTTCGTTAATAATGAACCATTGAAATTGTCTTTCTTCACACAGGAATCAATGACTTTTTCGACTTTTTGCAGTTGTGAATACGCTGTATTGATGGTGATCAGTAACTGCACAGTCAATAAACTCTTCAATGGATGTATATTTTTAACAATATTGAATTGCTTATAGGGTGAACATAATTAATTATTAATAATTTGGTTTAAATTAATCATAAATAATTATTTTTCTATCGTATAAACTTCTTCGTAAGGCTGAATTAAAACCCATCCGCTTCCTGAAAATTTCATCTGAAATTCTTCACCGCTTCCTCTTCCGATCAGGCTTTTGAAAGATACATTGGTTTTCAGTTCAGGGCTCAGATTTCCCGACCAGGCAACGGTAGCATTCGGATCTGTGAAAACAGGAGCATCAGGAGTTACCATCAATGTCAGTGGATCTCCGTGAGTAGTGATTGCGATATGTCCCGTTCCGGATAATTTCACCTGAAACAATCCTCCGGACATCATTCCTGCTACACTTTTCAGCATGGTGATATCGTTTTTGATGCTTTGTTCGTGAGCCAATACGTCATTTCCGTTGACGCAGATCGATTCATTATTAAGATAAAGAATACGGACTTTTTTCCCCGAATCGGCAACGTATAATTTTCCCGTTCCTTCAGCCTTCATCAGTCGCGTTCCTTCTCCGCTGATCGCTTTTTTCAAAAGATTTCCCAACCCTCCGGAAAGCATGCCTTGTTTTTCGAAGTTGATATTTCCGATGTAGCCGACCATACTCCCGATTTTTGTCCATACAGACTGGTTATTCAGGTTGATTTCGAGTAATTGCGGTTTTTCGAGTTCGAAATAATCTCTTTCCTGCGGATTCTCTTTTGTTTCGTTTACGAAAGCTTCCAATGAATATTTGCTCATAGTGTAATTATTTTAAGATGCCAAAGTACAATTTTTTACCTTTAGAAATTACCGTAATATCACGGTTTTTTATTTCATTTAAAATTAATTTGATATGAATTCAAATAATACTTGACAAAGGGGTGTTTGATGTCGTATATTTGCACTCCGAAAATTACACCTCGTAATTTCAATAATTTTTAAACCGTAATTTAAAAA
Source organism: Chryseobacterium wanjuense (assembly GCF_900111495.1). Classification (NCBI taxonomy): domain Bacteria; kingdom Pseudomonadati; phylum Bacteroidota; class Flavobacteriia; order Flavobacteriales; family Weeksellaceae; genus Chryseobacterium; species Chryseobacterium wanjuense. The sequence continues at coordinate 812,149 of NZ_FOIU01000001.1, forward strand.
ATGAAAACATCAGATTTTAATTTTGATCTTCCTGCAGAACTATTAGCAGAACACCCATCAGAGCACAGAGACGAAGCGAGATTAATGGTTTTGGACAGAAAAACTCAGACCATTGAGCACAAATTGTTCAAAGATGTGGTAGATTATTTCAGTGAGGAAGATTTATTTATCTTTAATAATACTAAAGTTTTCCCTGCACGTCTTTATGGAAATAAGGAAAAAACAGGTGCTAAAATCGAAGTATTCCTTTTAAGAGAGCTTGATAAGGAAACACGTGTGTGGGATGTATTGGTAGATCCTGCAAGAAAAATCAGAATCGGTAACAAACTTTTCTTTACAGAAGATGAATCTTTGGTAGCTGAAGTTATCGACAATACAACTTCCAGAGGAAGAACATTGAGATTTTTATTCGACGGTTCTTACGAAGAATTCAGAGCCAAATTAAAAGAATTAGGAGAAACTCCACTTCCAAAATACATCAAAAGAGCTGTTGAACCTGAAGATGCTGAAAGATATCAGACTATTTATGCAAAAATAGAAGGGGCGGTTGCTGCACCTACTGCTGGTCTTCACTTCTCTAAACATTTGATGAAGAGATTGGAAATCAAAGGAATTAATTTTGCAGAAATTACACTTCACGTTGGTTTAGGAACATTCAACCCAATCGAAGTTGAAGATCTTTCTAAACATAAAATGGAGTCGGAAGAAGTGTTTATTGATGAAAGAAATGCTGAAATCATCAACAAAGCCGTAGACGGAAACAGAAGAGTTTGCGCAGTAGGAACTACAACAATGAGAGCTTTGGAAACTTCGGTTTCTTCAAACAAAAAAATCTCTGCATTCCACGGCTGGACAAACAAATTCATCTATCCGCCTCACGATTTCGGAGTAGCAAACTCAATGATCACAAACTTCCACACGCCAAAATCTACATTAATCATGATGATTGCAGCGTTTGCCGGAAGAGATTTCATCATGCACGCATACGAAGAAGCTGTAAAAGAGAAATACAAATTCTACTCGTACGGTGATGCAATGTTAATTTTATAATAAAAAAGTAAAAAGAGCCAAGTTAAAAGTAAAAAGGTAAGTTAGAGGTATAAAGTAGAGGTCGATGAGACAGAATGATTTACTTACAAGGACTTTTGCATTTGGGGTTAATTGTCTTAAGTTTTTAAGAACGCTTCCAAACGATCCTGAAAGTAAATTAATAAGATTTCAACTTGGAAAATCTGCTACTTCAATAGGTGCTAATTATGAAGAATCGCAGGCTGGATCTTCTAAAGCAGATTTTAAAAATAAAGTGAAAATTGCTTTAAGGGAAGCCCGGGAAAGTAATTTTTGGCTTCGGGTTTTAGAAAAACTAGACGGCTATAATTCAGAAGAATTTAAAAACTTATTGAATGAAAGTGCAGAACTGAAAAATATTCTGGCTGCAATAGTTAATAATACCAAACTTTAAAAACTTTTTAATTTTTACTTTTAACTTGGCTCTTAAATAATATGAAAGATATCAGAACTTTATCACTAGACCAGCTCAAAGAATACTTTATGTCTTTGGGAGAGAAGCCGTTTCGTGCGAAACAGGTGTATGACTGGTTGTGGAGTAAGAATCTCCATTCGATTGATGAAATGACGAATCTTTCGAAAACTCTTCGCGAAAGAATTGCGGAAGAATATACCATCAATCCCGTTTCTGTGGATCAGCTTCAAAGAAGTACGGACGGCACCATCAAAAACGGAGTGAAGCTTCACGACGGCCTTATGGTGGAATCTGTATTAATTCCTACAGAAACAAGAACTACAGCATGTGTTTCTTCACAGGTCGGATGTTCATTGAACTGCGAATTCTGCGCCACAGCGAGACTGAAAAGAATGAGAAATCTTGAAGTTGCTGAAATCGTGGATCAGGTTGCTTTAATCGACAGCCAGAGTAAAATGTACTTCGACAGACCGCTTTCCAATATCGTTTTTATGGGAATGGGAGAGCCGATGATGAATTACAAAAATGTGGTGGAAGCGATCAGAAAAATCACCCAGCCGGAAGGTTTGGGAATGTCTCCGAGAAGAATTACCGTTTCTACTTCCGGAATTCCAAAAATGATCAAAATGTTGGCAGATGAGGATTTGAGGGTGAAATTGGCATTATCACTTCACTCGGCAATTGAATCTAAACGCAACGAGATCATGCCTTTCTCCGATAAGTTTCCTTTAACGGAGATCATGGAAGCGCTTCAATATTGGTACAAAAAGACAGGCTCTGTTGTTACTTTTGAATATTGTGTCTGGAAGGATATTAATGATAAAGATGAAGACATAAAAGCCTTGATTAAATATTGCAAGCAGATTCCTTCTAAAGTTAATTTAATTCAGTATAATCCGATCGGTGACGGAAAATATGACCAGTGCAACAAACAGGCGGAAGAAAACTATATCCGTCAGCTTGAAAATGCCGGAATCGTTTGCGTCGTAAGAAAAAGCCGTGGTGGAGATATCGATGCAGCTTGCGGTCAGCTGGCTAATAAAGCTTCGGATTAAAATTTTATTAAAAAAATCAAAAAAAATTCTTAAAAGTTTCTTAAAATCCTACCTTTGTGTTACAAATTAAAGGTGATAATGGATTACTTTATGGACGAAAATGGATTAGAAAGTGTCTATTCATGGGCAATTCCTATCCATGCCACTATTATTTTAGCTGAGATGATTTATAGTCACGTTTCAGAAGCTAAGCTGTATGATAAAAAGGATGTTGCCACCAGTGTCTATCTTGCTTTAATGAATTTCGGACTTGATCTTGTGATGAAAGCTTTTGCCATGGGTGTCATGTTTTTCTTTTACAATCACAGGCTTTTTTCATGGGATTTTACGATTTGGTATTGGCTGATCTGCTTTGTTGTGACAGATTTTGCTTACTATGTTTTACACTATGTAGATCATCATTCCAGGGCGTTTTGGGCGGTTCATATTACGCATCACAATTCAGAATATTTTAATCTGACAACAGGTTTCAGAAGTCCTGTTTTACAGCCGCTATACAGATATTTATACTTTTCTCCATTGGCTTTTTTAGGGTTTAATCCTTGGCATATTATGGTCGTGTATGCGATCGGTCAGGTGTACGGAACTTGGGTTCATACGCAGACCGTGAAGAGTATGGGAATTCTTGAATATGTTTTGGTAACGCCTTCTCATCACCGTGTTCATCACGCCTGCAACATCAAATATCTTGACAGAAACATGGGAATGTGCCTTATTATCTGGGACAAAATTTTCGGAACTTTTGAAAAAGAAGACCCCAACGTTCCGGTAAAGTATGGAATTTATCCAAAAATGCCGGATAATAAACCGGATACCGTTCTTTTGTATGAATGGAGAAAAATTTGGAAAGATATTAAACAACCAGGTTTAAAATTTTCAGACAGAATTAATTATATCTTCAATTCTCCGGGATGGCGACACGACGGAACTGGAAAAACGGTACGACAATATCAAAAAGATTATTGGGCGAAAAAAAATAAGAAAAAAGAAGACATTCAGAAGAAATCTGCTTGATTTTTTTTTAACACAAATGGCACTAATATTTTCACAAATCGCACAAAGTTTTAAACATAAATTACACAATTTTTCACTTCAACGGTTTCATAAAATCAATAAAAATCAATATTAATATCGATAGGAGCAGGCTTTAGCCCACTATCACTTTAAGAATAATCATTTGGCTTTAGCCAAAACCTAAAATACAAAACATCAACCCTTTGCTGAGTGAAATTGAAGATTCGATGTAGTCAAATGCCTTTGCGAACGAAAAATCAATACAATAATTTAAATAAAAACCTCTGCGTTAAAATAGATTCTTCCTTCGTCAAAATGACAAAAAGAACGTCTAAGTTTTATATAAATATTGGTGAAAATTAGTGCAAAGATTAGTGCAATTTGTGTTTAAATAAATATTTTTACCCTATGAAAAAGTTATCCCTCATAATAGCCATCACTATTTCCACATTCTCCTTTTCGCAGCAATCTGATCAATTGAAAATCAGAAAGCACAGAATTAGTTATTTAAATGAAAAGATTCAGGAAACATCTGGTTTAAACTTTTTTGACGGAAAGCTTTACACATTCAACGACAGCGGAAATGCTCCCGAACTTTTTGAACTGAATAAAACAACGGGAGAAATCATCAGTATTTTAAAAATTAATGCTAAAAATAAAGATTGGGAAGCCTTGACAAACGACGGGAAGAATGTCTACATTGGAGATTTCGGAAACAATGGCGGAACAAGAAAAGATCTGGAGATCTATAAAATTCCATTTGAAAATAATTCGTTGAAAAATGATTCTGTTAAAATAATTTCATTTGAATATCCGGAACAGGCTGAATTTGTACCAAAATATCTGGAAACGAACTATGATGCGGAAGCGATGATTTACTTAAATGGAAAAATTCATCTTTTTACAAAAGAATGGGGCGCGAAATCAACCACACATTACACGATAAATCCTGAAATTTCAGAAAAACAAAAAGCCGAAAAAGTAGAATCTTTTAAAACAAATTTTGTTATAACCGATGCTTCTTATTTTGATAAAAAGCTTTATTTAGTCGGATATACAAAGAAGACGGAAGTCTTTTTAGACATTTTCAATGAGTCCGAACCGGGAATATTTTTTAAAGAAAACCCCAGGCATTATTACCTCGGAAGTTCTTTATCCATCGGACAAATCGAAGGCATTGCCGTAGACGAGACAGGAGTTTATATTTCTGGGGAAAAATTCCATTCTCCGTTGGGAAGTACAAAACCGAGCCTTTATTTTATTCCTAAAGAAAAACTTAAAGATTAACAATTTTAACATCATAGTATCATTTGCTGAGCGAAGCGCCCTTACGAACGTAAAATAGTGAAACAATTAATATAATTCTTTGCACCTTTGCATTAAAACTAAAAAACTGATATTCGTATTAAATTACCTTAAAATTGCCCGAAAACAATTATCTTTGTGAGAATTAATTTATCCATCATTCAAAGACTGTGGCCAACACCGTAGAAGAAATCAAGCGACCGATCAATGAGGAAATGAAACTTTTCGAACAAAAGTTTTACGAATCTATGCAGAGTAAAGTACCTTTATTAGATAAAGTCACTCGTTTTATCGTTACCACAAAAGGAAAGCAGATGCGTCCTATGTTCGTATTTCTTTGCGCAAAACTCATCGGGGATGTCAATGAAAAAACCTATCGCGGAGCTTCCATGATCGAATTAATCCACACGGCAACTTTGGTACATGATGATGTGGTAGATGAAAGTTTTAAACGTCGTAATTTCTTTTCAATCAACGCTTTATGGAAAAATAAAATTGCGGTTTTGGTGGGGGATTATCTTTTGTCGAAATCGGTTTTATTGTCGACGGATCATAAAGATTATGATTTGTTGGGCGTGATCTCCAGAACGATCCGTGAAATGTCGGAAGGGGAGCTTCTCCAATTGGAAAAGGCCAGAAAACTGGATATTACGGAAGATGTTTACTATGAAATTATCCGTCAGAAAACAGCGACATTGATTGCCGCCTGTTGTGAAATCGGTGTTCTGTCTAATAATGCCGATGAAGTTTTAGCCAAAAAAATGATGGATTTCGGAACCTATACCGGAATGGCTTTTCAGATCAAAGACGATCTTTTCGATTATCTGACTTCCAATGTCATCGGAAAACCTGTCGGAATTGATATTAAAGAGCAAAAAATGACCCTGCCTTTGATTCATACCTTAAAAACAGCCGGCGAAGCAGACAAAAAATACTATTTCAACACGATCAAACGTTATAATAATGATCAGAAAAGAGTAAAGGAGCTGATTAATTTTGTTAAAAGTTCCGGAGGTCTTGATTATGCTTTTGGTGTCATGAAAAACTTTCAGCAGAAGGCGAAAGATATTCTCGACGAATTCCCGGATTCTGAAGCCAAAAGGTCTTTACACATTATGCTGGATTATGTAATTGAACGAAAATTTTAAATTAAATAATTTTCACCGTTACAATAACAACCGCTAAAACAATGCAAAATAAAGCGATTAAAAATAAATAATCCGCAATATCCTCAAACTTGTTTCCGCGCTTTTTATCTGCAGATCTGATCGATAAAAAGGAAAAGAAACAGCTTATGGCAAAACAAACGCTGGCAACTGAGGCAAATTCATCCAAATAGGTGCTCTGACTGATTTTAGAGATTTTTAATGAGGTAATGATGACCAATGAAAATCCTAAAAGATTGCTCGATGCATTCAAAATATGCGATGATTTTTTTTCCATCCTTACAAATTTACTCTAAAATAAGCACTATTTTTTTTATTATCAAATTTTTAAAAAAGATTATTAAAAATTAAAATTAATTTAAAAAGTGTATATTAGCAAAATACTTGGAAAATTAAAATTTTTTATATTTGGCTATGCAAACAACCTATATTGAAACACAGCAAATTTCCTTTCAAGATTTTAAAAATCAGATACTTGAAGATTACAAGTTAGGGAGGATTTCTCGCGAAATGTCTTATCTGGGCAGAAGAGAAGTTCTTACAGGAAAAGCTAAATTTGGTATTTTTGGGGATGGTAAAGAGCTTCCTCAGCTAGCAATGGCGAAAGTTTTCAGAAATGGAGACTTCCGTTCAGGATATTACAGAGATCAGACTTTTGCGTTGGCTGTAGATGCTTTGTCTGTTGAAAGTTTCTTTGCTCAGTTGTATGCAGATACAAGTGTTGAAAGAGAGCCTGCATCAGCGGGAAGACAGATGAACGGGCATTTTGCGACAAGAAGTTTAAACGAAGACGGAAGCTGGAAAGATCTGACGGCTCAGAAAAATATTTCTTCGGATATTTCTCCTACTGCAGGGCAAATGCCGAGATTGTTGGGGTTGGCTCAGGCTTCTAAAATATATAAATCAGTAAAATTCGACGGTTCTGAAAAATTCTCGAAAGAGGGTAACGAAATCGCTTTTGGAACAATTGGTGATGCTTCGACTGCAGAAGGTCATTTCTGGGAAACTTTGAACGCGGCTTGTGCGCTTCAGGTTCCGATGATTGTTTCGATTTGGGACGACGGTTACGGAATTTCTGTTCCTACAAAAAATCAGAGAGCAAAAGCGGATATCGCAGAAATGTTGAGCGGTTTCCAGAGAAAAGAAGGTGAAAACCAGGGTTGTGAAATCATTCAGGTGAAAGCTTGGGATTATCCGTCATTGTTGGATGCATACGCAAGAGCTGAGCAGTTTGCAAGAATGGAATCGGTGCCGGTTGTAGTTCACGTGATTGAAGTTACACAGCCGCAAGGGCACTCCACTTCGGGTTCTCACGAAAGATATAAAAATGAAGAGCGTTTGGCTTGGGAATCTCAGTTTGACGGACTGGTAAAATTCAGAGAATGGATTTTAAATTATTCCATCGAAATTGAAGGAAAAGAAGAGATCATTGCTAGTGCGGAAGAATTAGACGCTATCGATGAAGAAGCTAAAAAAACGGTAAAAGCCGGACAGAAAAACGCTTGGGACAGTTATCAAAAAACAATTACGGATTTAGTTCATTCAGTTTTGCCTTTAGTTGAAAATCTTAAAGGACAGAATGCTGAAATTGAAAATTATATCAATCAATTTAATAAATTAGTTTCAAAAGCTAAGAAAGATGTTTTCCATTTGGTGAGAAAATCTTTATTGGCAACGAGAGGAACAGATTCTGCAGAAAGAAGCCAATTGATGCAGAAATACAATGAGATTTTTGAGGTTGAAAAAGACAATTATTCTTCTCATTTATATTCTCAGTCTCAGTGGAAGGCTGAAAATGTAAAAGAAATCAAACCTATCTATTCCGACAGTTCTGAAGATGTAGACGGAAGAGTAGTGGTAAGAAATAACTTTGACAAAATTTTTGAAAAATATCCTGAAACTTTAGTCTTTGGTGAAGATGCCGGAAATATCGGTGACGTAAACCAGGGGCTTGAAGGAATGCAGGAAAAATATGGTGACGTACGTGTTGCCGATACGGGAATCCGTGAAGCGACGATTCTTGGTCAGGGTATTGGTATGGCAATGAGAGGATTGAGACCGATCGCTGAAATCCAGTATTTAGACTATATTTTGTACTGTTTACAAGGGATGAGCGATGATTTGGCGACGGTTCAGTACAGAACAAAAGGTGGTCAGAAATCACCTGTAATTATCAGAACAAGAGGTCACAGATTAGAAGGGGTTTGGCATTCAGGTTCGCCAATGGCGGGAATTCTGAACCTTTCAAAAGGTATTTTGGTATTGGTTCCAAGAAACTTAACAAAAGCTGCCGGATTCTACAACACAATGCTTCAAAGCGACGATCCAGCTGTAATTGTTGAATGTTTAAATGGATATAGATTAAAAGAAAAACAACCTGATAACTTAGGTGAATTCACTGTTCCTGTCGGTAAAATTGAAGTGACAAAAGAAGGAAAAGATGTGACGTTGGTAACGTACGGTTCGACTTGGAGAATTGTAATGGAAGCGGCGGAAGAACTGGAAAAATTAGGGATTTCTGCGGAAGTTATTGATGTTCAGTCTTTAATTCCTTTCGATTTGACGCATGAAATTGCAGAAAGCGTAAAGAAAACCAACAGATTGGTCGTAATTGACGAAGATGTGGAAGGTGGAACTTCAGCGTTTATTTTACAACAGATTTTAGAGAAGCAAAAAGCTTTCAGATTCTTAGATTCTGATCCGTTGACAATCGCTGCGAATGATCACAGACCTGCATATGCAAGTGACGGAGATTATTTCTCTAAGCCATCTGCGGATGATATGGTTGAAAGAATTTATGCCATGTTTAATGAAACAAATCCTCAGAAATATCCTGCGATATTTTAATTTATAATGAATAAGGATTTAGAAAAGCTAGCTCCTTCGAAACAATCTGCAGCTAAAAATCTGTTTGCTGCATTTGAAATTCTTAAACAAGAAGGAGGGCAGTTACTAGGTAAACAAGTAATTGATAGGATAAGAGATAAGAATGACCTTACTGATTGGGAAAAAGAAGTCTATGAGAAGACTGGATATATTCGTTGGGAATCAATTCTACACTTTTATACAATAGATGCAATAAAAGCAGGCTATTTAAGGAAAAATAAAGGTATTTGGTATTTAACAGAAGAAGGTGAAAAAGCAATTAGTTTAGGTCCTGCAAAAATATTAGAAACGGCTTCAAAACTTTATAGAACTTGGGCTGCTGACAAAAAAGAAGGTAAGTATTTAAATAATAACAATTCTAATGATGAGCCAATTGAACTGGAGGAAAATAAAACCCAGAGTCAAAAAGCTAATTTAGATTTACTGGAGGAACAAGCTATTGCTGGAATAAAAGATTTTATCAGAAATAAAAATGCCTACGAATTTCAAGATATGGTTGCAGCTCTTTTAAGAGCTATGGGCTATCATACACCATTTATTTCTCCAAAAGGGAAAGATGGAGGACTAGATATAATTGCATATAATGATCCACTTGGTGCAACAACTCCCAGACTAAAAGTGCAAGTAAAGCATAGACCGGATTCTTCAGTTCCTGTTGATGATATAAGAAGTTTAACGGGCTTATTAAATAAAGATGGAGACATTGGATTATTTGTGACGTCAGGAGCTTTTACATCAGAATCCGAACGTTCAGCGAGAGAAAGTCATAGACATATAAAACTATTGGATATAAATAATTTTATTGAATTATGGCAAGAGTTTTATAATAAAATGGAAGATGAAGACAAAAATATGTTGCCATTACATCCAATTTATTTTTTAGGAAGTAATGAATAATTTTTAATAAATAAAAGGCTGTCAAACAACAGTCTTTTTTATTTTCTTACTATTAACACCACATTCTTTCACTTTATCCGGGTCATACACATGATACTTCGTTTCCCATTCTTCCAACAAATATAAAATCGGCAACAACGCCAATCCTTTTTCCGTTAGCGAATATTCAACTCTTGGAGGGATTTCTTTAAACTCTTCACGAATCACTAATCCATCGGCTTCCATTTCTCGCAATTGGTCGGTCAATACTTTTCTGGAAATCACATGAATGCGCACTGCGAGTTCTCCAAAACGTAATTTCCGGTCTTTGATGACCAATACAATGATAGGCTTCCATTTGCTTCCCAAGGCAGACATTGCTTTGCCGAGAGGACAGCTGTATTGCATTAATTCGTTCTTTTTCATTGTTGATTTATTTAAAACTTATTAAAAAAATTAACCTTAGTATCATAAAATAAAATCAGAAATTCTAATATGATTAATAACAATCTTGATTATTAATATTCCTAAACCTAACGGGTTTTTAAAATCCGTTAGGTTTCATTAGGCTTCCGATAAGAATAGTCAAAAAAACTATTCATTTATCCGTTACTTTTACGTTACTAATGTAAGTTACTGTAAAGTTACCACTTTTTTTTATTTAAAGATACAAAAACGAACTATTATTAGTTACTTTGTGTAACAATTATAAAATACACATTAAAAAAATGAGTACAGAATCATTATTTAAACCTTTTCAATACAAGAATTTACAGCTTAAAAATAGAATTGTAATGGCTCCGATGACGAGAGCACAATCTGATAATGGAGTTCCGACTCAGCAAATTGCTGAGTATTATGCAAGAAGAGCTGCTTCAGAAGTAGGTTTGATCCTTTCTGAAGGAACTGTGATCAATAGACCGGCATCAAAAAATATGCAGAATATTCCCGATTTCTATGGAAATGAAGCCTTAAATGGGTGGAAAAACGTAATCGATGCCGTTCATGAAAACGGAGGAAAAATGGGGCCTCAAATCTGGCATGTTGGCGACACGAGAAATTCTCCGGATTATCCTTTGGAGGATATGGAAAAAGCTTCTACAATGACGTTGGAAGATATCAAGGATACGATTGCCCAGTTTGCCGCTTCGGCGAAAGCAGCAAAAGATCTTGGGTTTGATGTAGTGGAAATTCACGGAGCGCACGGCTATCTGATCGACCAGTTTTTCTGGGAAGTGACCAATACAAGAACAGATGAATATGGTGGTAAAAATATCAAAGAAAGAAGCCGTTTTGCGGTGGATGTTGTAAAAGCCATCAGAGCTGCAGTAGGAGAGGATTTCACGATTATTATCCGTCTTTCCCAATGGAAACAGCAGGATTATTCATCGAAATTAGCGAATACTCCTGAAGAAATGGAAGATTGGTTATTACCATTAAAAGAAGCCGGAGTTGATATTTTCCATTGTTCACAACGTCGTTTCTGGGAACCGGAGTTTGAAGGTTCTGATCTTAATTTTGCAGGTTGGGCTAAAAAAATTACGGGGCAACCGACAATTACGGTAGGATCAGTTGGTTTAAAGGGTGATGTGATGGGCGCTTTTGCGGGACAAGGAACTGAAAAAGAAGATTTGGCAGAACTTACCCGCAGATTGGAAAGAGGAGATTTTGATCTGGTTGCAGTCGGAAGAGCTTTGCTACAGGATCCGGAATGGGCAAAGAAAATCAAAGAACAAAATATAGAAGCGATTTCAGATTTTAAAGCGGAAAGCTTAGGCGTATTATATTAAAAATCAATTGTTAATGGTGAATTTGCTTTGCTGTCAATTTGATTTTTACAACTTTTCTGAATTGACAATTAACTATTCACTGGCGAAGTAAAATTCACTATTGACAATTTTATTTATATCTTGATTACCTATTTAAATTTTTAAACAAAACCGCCTTAAGATAATTTCTTGAGGCGGTTTTATTTGATTCAAAATTAATTTTTAAAATGTAAAAACAAAGCCACTTTCCAGGAATTCAGGAAGTGGCTTTTAACAGATTTAAATATCTAAAATTGTCATCTTCTAATGACAAGAGTGATTCTCTTACAAACCAATATTTTTAGTTGGTTTTAATTGTTTTTTAATGCTTTTTGGAAGCGCATCTTTATGAACCAAAATCGCAGTCGATTTGTATTCTATATAGGGCTTTGTCGCGTACAGATATCCTTCGAAATCATTGGTCACACCCCAGGAATTTTTCACCATATAGTATTCTTTTCCGGTTTGATCTTTTGCCAATCCTACGATATGCATACCGTGATCATCCGTTGTAGAAAGGTTGTTCAGTGCTTTCTGACGCATATCTTCCGTGATGGCTTTGTCTTTTTTAGGCTCTGTGAATAATGTTCCTTTGTTTTCTGCCGTAATTTGGTCTAAATCCATGTCCGGAACATAAGCAACTCCATTTTTATATGAGAAGTACGGCTCGGAAACATCTGTTGCCCAACCTACGGAATATCCTTTGTTTACAGCATTATCGATAATTGCCGTTAGATCTTTCATCGGAACATTCCAGTCAGAATCGTGGCTCCAGTTATCAGGAATCGGAACTACGAATTTCTGATAATATGGATAATCTTTATAAGAAGAAATTTCTACATAATCTTCAGGATTAATCCCTACAACCTCCTTCGCAAAGGTTTGCGGAGTGTAATTTTTTCCTTCATATGTAAAATTGGCAGGAACTTTTCCTAAATACTGGTCTAAAATTGCATCCACTGCAGACATCCAGTTATCCGTCAGTTTTCCTTTTTGGGAAGCCTGAACCAGGCTGTCTAAAACCGGCTTCAGTTTACCCTGCATTTCTGAGAAATTGTTGATGGTTTGTCCTTGTTTTAGCCCTGTATAAGCATCCTGAGGAACAGCTCCGTATTTTTTGTACATGTTGATTACATCGTGCAGTTCACCTCCGTCTCCCCAGTTGATCGCGCCGTTGTTCAGGACGTATAGTTTTGCTTTATCGTGATAAGAATTCCTTGCAGTATAGATTTCTGCCAAATCAACAGGTTTTTTACCCATTCTCTGCATTTCAGATTCAAGGAAAGAGTTCCCCGAATAACTCCAGCAAGTTCCCGAAGAACCTTGATTTTTTACTGAAGTTGCCCCCACGTCTTTCAACGTTGTGAACTGGAAATTAGCATTTTGAGATTGATTGTTTTTTAACTTATTGATTAAGTCATCCTGAGCAAACATCATACTTCCTGCAGACAAAACAAAAAGTAATGACACAATTTTGGTATTTTTCATTACTATAAAAGGTTATTTTTCATGAATAGTCGTTAATGTTAAAGATTCGTTACAACAGGAAAGGTTAAATTTACTATTGAAATTTTTCACGGAAAGTTTTTATTTGAAGCTATTTCCCGCTTTCCGCACTCGCTATTTTTAGCTTTTCGGTTGGGGCAAGCCTTTGGCTTGCCCCAACCGAAAAGCTAAAAATGAGCTCAAACAAATGCTCCAATCGGGGCTAGGGTGGCAGTCGGTGATTTAAACATTGAAAATCCATTCAATAGACCATAAAATTTGTCATCTAAACATTGTATTAGAAAACAGTCTGGAAAAATTCGAGCATGGATCCTTTCAGTATGAAAAACTTTAATAAAAAAAAAAATCTTTAAAGCTTCAAATTTCTTTATATAAAAGGCCTTTTCGTTCATTACCTTATTTACTTTTTCACTATTTTTAAAAAAAGTTTACAATGTTTCCAACGCTTTTTGAAATTTTTGCATCTATATAGTATACAACCGGATTATGGAACATCAATTACTGATAGAATGTCAACGGAACGACCGCAATGCACAGCGGAAGGTTTACGAAAAAATGGCGGGTAAGCTTTACTCTGTCTGCAAAGGCTATTTGAAAAATGATGAAGATATTGAAGAAGTGTTGGCAGATACATTTTATAAAATTTTTACGAAGATCAATCAGCTCCAAAATCATGATATTTTTGAAGCCTGGGCCAGAAAAATTGCGGTGAATGAGTGTCTGCAAAAACTGAGAGCCAATAAAGCCCTGCATATTTCTCTGGAAGAAAATCATATGGCTGCTTCAGATTCTGCGTTGGAAAATATCTCTTTTGAAAAAGATATTCTGAGCCTGCTGAACTTCCTTCCCGAAGGATGCAGAGCAATTTTTAATCTTTTTGCCATTGAAGGTTATCCTCACAAGGAAATTGCGGTCATGCTTTCCATCAGTGAAGGAACATCGAAATCCCAACTCAATTTTGCCAGAAAAAAACTTCAGGAATTGCTGGTTAATCAAAACATTTAAACTTTTAGAACAATGGAAAATAATCATAATATAGATAAAACGTTCAACGAGGCTTCTAAGACTTTGGAAGAGCCTGCGACTTTTCCGGGTTTTGAAAAAGTTTGGAATACAATTGAAGAAAAATTAGATAAAAAACAGGAAAAGAAAAAAATATTTCCGATCTGGCTTCCTTATGGGATTGCTGCAAGTTTGCTGATTGCTTCGGGAGTTTTTTACTTTAATAATCAAAAAGAAAATACTGAGATTGCAAAACCTGCGATTGCAGAAACTGTTGTAGAATCTAAAATGCCTGCTACTGCTACTTCTGGAAATATCCTGAAAATTGACAGTACAGTGAAAGCTAATATCCAAAGTGAAAGTTTGCCTGCTGCACCGGCGAAAATTGCTTCTCATACTTTTCCAAAAATGGTTACTTCTCCGGTTGTTGTGGCTCCGGTACAGCCTTCTTATGATGATGTATCAGACGCTGTTTATGACAAAATTTCAGATACTTTGCAAAGTAAAAACCTTGAAGAAGTAAGGATTGCAATGGGCTTAAAAAAGGATAAAGTTTCTATGATAAACGCTGAGCGTCTGGCTTCTTCGGAAAAAAAGAAAATCTCTGACCTGAATGCCATCGCTGATACCGCTGAATTGATTGAACCGATTGATGTTTTCGACCTGAAACAGCAAGCTCGCGAACCTGAAATTCTTGCGTACAACAAAAAGTACAAAAAAAGTCAAAAACCTGTAGCTGCGACATCCGCTTTTGGAGAAAAAATCGGGAGGAATAGTTACCTTAATTCAATTCAAGGTGCGACTCCGGGAGTAAATGTCAGCTCGATTTCAGGAAAACCCGGCTCAGGAAAAGTAGATATTCTGATCAGTTGTCAAAACTCTGCAAAACCCGAAATGAATCCTCTGGTTGTTATCGACGGACAAGTTTCTGATATGGAAACGCTGAAAAAATTAGATCCAAAGAAAATTGAAAATATTTCAGTCATTAAAAAAGAAAAAGCTGCAGGTCTCTTTTCAGGGAAAGCCCAAAACGGACTTCTTGTAGTGATCACCAAAGATATTTCCAAAAAAGAAAAAAGAAAACTGAAAAAACTTCTTAAAAAAGAATTACCCCAAAAATAATCTTTTAAAGTTCATTAATATATTTTTTGATTGTTGGTACGTGGATAATACAGGCTATTCACAAGGGTAGTCTGTATTTACAATCAAAAGAAAAATCCAAACTCTTATTGACACATTTTCAAATAATTTAACTCTTAAAAATCAATTAAGATGAGAAAAACATGCATAACAATAACTGCCCTGGTATTTCTGGCAGGCTGTAAAACTAAAAATGTTTCAGAAGCTTCGAATGAATCGAAACCTTTAAGTATTAAAAAAGATAAAGATCAGGACGGAATTCCCAACAAGCTCGATCAATGCCCTGAAATAGCAGGTTCGATTGAAAATAATGGCTGCCCATGGCCCGAAACAGATGGCGACGGTGTGATTGATAAAGATGATGCGTGTCCTACCGTTGCTGGCCCTGCTGAAAACAACGGCTGTCCGTGGCCGGATACAGATGGTGACGGAATTTTGGATAAGGACGATGCTTGTCCTACCGTTCCCGGGTTACCGGAGTACAATGGCTGTCCAAAACCTAAAAGCGTGACGGCAATGGAAGTTGAGTCTTCCTTTTCAGTAGGAGATTATTCATACCAATCTCGAGGAAAGGTGTATAATAATCGTATCAGAACCCAAAAAACAGGAAAAAAAGTAATTAAAAAACAAAGAGATTACAGCAATGAGGAATACGATGCTTTGGTAGAAAATCCTTTCGAACTGGCACAAAACCAACCGGTTTCTACTTTTTCAATTGATGTGGATAATGCTTCTTATTCTAATGTCAGAAGAATGATAGATTATGGGAGTGTCGACAAAAATGCTGTGAGAATAGAGGAAATGATTAATTATTTTAAATATAATTATCCTCAGCCTAAAAATAATCAGCCGTTTTCGATTAATACAGAATTAAGTTCCGCGCCGTGGAATCCTGATCATCAGTTGTTGAAAATCGGTTTGAAGGGAAAAGATATCCCGATGGACAATCTTCCGACTTCGAATATTGTTTTTCTGATCGATGTTTCAGGGTCTATGAATGAAGAGAATAAGTTGCCGCTGCTGAAATCTTCCTTTAAAATTTTACTGGAACAGCTGAGACCACAGGATAAAGTAGCGATGGTTGTGTATGCAGGAAGTGCAGGAGTGGTTTTACCGCCAACTTCCGCTGCAGAAAAAGGTAAAATCATTGAAGCTTTAGGCAGACTACAGGCAGGAGGAAGTACGGCAGGAGGAGCGGGAATCGAACTGGCGTATAAACTGGCAGAAGAAAATTTTGTAAAAAATGGGAATAATCGCGTGATTCTGGCTACAGACGGAGATTTCAATGTTGGGGTATCTTCTAAAGCTAGTCTGGAAGAATTAATTGAAGAAAAAAGAAAATCCGGTGTTTTTCTAACGTGTCTTGGCTACGGAATGGGCAATTACAAAGACAACAAAATGGAAACCTTAGCAGACAAAGGAAACGGAAATTATGCCTATATCGATGACTTGAAGGAAGCCAATAAATTTTTGGGAAGAGAGTTTGCAGGAAGTATTTACACCATCGCCAAAGACGTGAAAATCCAAATTGAGTTTAATCCAAAATATGTAAAATCCTACCGATTGATTGGATATGAAAACCGGAAGTTGCGAAATGAAGACTTTACCAATGATAAAATAGATGCCGGAGAATTGGGAAGCGGACACACGGTAACTGCTTTGTATGAAGTGATTCCAGTAAACGCCTCTTCAGAATTTTTGCCAAAACAAAGCAAGCTGAAGTACAGTTCGACATCAAAAACACAAAAGTTCGGAGATGAATTGGCGACCATTAAATTCAGGTATAAAAAACCGGCGGGAATGAAGAGTTCAGAGATGATTCAGATTGTTAAAAATTCTGCTGTTTCCAAAGCAAAGGCAAGCCGGGATTTCAAATTTGCTTCTTCGGTGGCTTGGTTTGGGCTGGTGTTGAGAAATTCAAAATTAATTAAAAAGAAAAATCTCACAGACATCGAAAATCTTGCAAAACAGAATGTAGGAAACGATTCTGAAGGTTACAGGGCAGGATTTGTCAAAATGATTCAGGATTATAAAAATATTAAATAGCGAGAAATTGCTTTAAAACAGGCATTCGAAAGGGTGTCTGTTTTATTTTTAAAATTAATTTTCAAAAATTATTGAAAGTTCAAAAATTATTATTACATTTGTATCAGAAATTTAAAAGAAAACAAAATGCAACTTTCAGAAGCTAAAGAAAAATACATTCAGACCTGGGGAACATTTGCTACCAATTGGGGGATCAACCGTACGATGGCGCAGGTTCACGCTCTGCTTTTGGCTAGTGGCAAACCGCTTTCTACTGATGAAGTGATGGAACAGCTCGAGATCTCGAGAGGAAATGCCAATATGAACCTGAGAGCTTTGATGGATTGGGGAATTGTAAAAAAGGAGTTTGTAAAGGGAGAAAGAAAGGAATATTTTGTGGCAGAAAAAGACGTTTGGTTTTTATTCAAACAAATTACGAAAGAACGCAGAAAAAGAGAAATCGAACCCGTAATCTCCTTTTTAGAAGAACTGAAAAACATTGAAGATAATGATTCTGAAGAGGCTAAAGAATTCATCAAATTAATGGATGATTTCAGCTCCGTAACAGGGAAGATCAACAATATCATGGATCTGGCGATAAAAAGCGATGATCACTGGCTGGTCGGCAAGATTACGAATTTATTGAAATAGATAGAAGAGGGTGAAAATCCTTTTTTATTTCAAATAAACTTTCAAAAATTACTGAAAATATAAAAATTATAAAATGTTCAATATTGTTTCATATGTGATTTTCCTTACGATCAGTTCATACATTACGATTGATGTCGGGCGCAGGTGCTACAACGCCGGAAAGTCTTACCTGGACTACCTTATTCATGATTCCGATCTTTGTCTGACGATCAACAGAATTCTTTTAGGATGCTATTACCTGATCAATTTAGGATATATAGCGATCAGCTTAACGACTTGGGACAGAGTAGATTCGATGGAGGAAGTTTTTACGGTGACAGCCTTCCGGATAGGAAGTATCGCACTGATTCTTTGCGCTTTGCATTATATGAACATTTTTGCGCTTTACTTTTTAAGAAAAAATTTAACAATCAAATAATACTATTATGACAGCAACAATTCTTACCACAGCAACAACGTACAATTTTCAGGCCTACATGATGTATCTGCCTATTGTGATTACGCTTACCGTTTTTGTTTCTCAGTTTCTGTTTAAAAATTCAAAAACTTTCATGATCGATATTTTTCATCAGAAAGAAGACATTGCAATGGCGACAAATTCATTGTTTAAAATTGGTTTTTACCTTCTGAACATCGGTTTTGCCCTTTGTATTATCGAATTTTTCCAAATCGAAAGCGTAGAAAGACTGGTTGTAGAGTTAAGCCAAAAAGTCGGCGGATTCTCTATCTATCTGGGAGTAATGATGCTATTGAATTTACTATTATTCTTAAAAGGCCGCAAACACGCCATGAACAAAGAAAAACAAATGCAACATGAAAACACTGATATTTAAAATCTGGATGTATTTCACCTTCAAATTTCAGAATAAACGTACAAGAGGAGATTTTTTAAACCTTTAAAAACTGATGACCATGAAAACTTTTTTTAAATATGATTATTACTTTCAACTTTCAATTCTTGTTGCTTATGTATTAGGCTGGATATCAATAGAGTTATTCAATATTAATTGGGGAAATTACTTTTTATTGTTTTATTATATAGTAGGAGGATCTCAGCTAATAAGTTATCTTTTGAGATTGATGATGAGATATCCTAAAAATTGGATATATGTGATGTATGGAATATTTATTATCCCAGTTTGGCTAATTTTATTGTATCAAACTCAAATTCGAATAGTAAACGGATTCTTTTTTTACATTCTTTTTTCTTCTTTCTTCTACAGTCCTGTTCTGGCTTTAGTTTACATCTTTTACACATATCGGATGAATATTTTATATAATTCAAATAAAAACTAAGAAAATGAATCACCTTGAACTTATCAAAAAAGTAGAATGGAAAGATCTGAAATCTCTTTCTATCAAAGAAATGTTGATTGAAAATAACATTAGTCTGCCTTGGTTAATTATTTCCTTATTTTTAGCTTACAAAAATTATTATTGGGCGGCACTTCCGTTTTCGGGATTTTATTTTCTAACGGCTCTCAGACAGGTTCATAATGGTTTTCACAATTCGTTGGGGACTGGAAAATTTCTCACTTGGCTGTCTTTGTATCTCAACAGTATGTCTATGATGACATCAATTCATGCAGTAAAATTCAATCACATCAGACATCATAAATTCTGTCTTTCTGAAGAGGATTATGAAGGAAAATCTGCTTCAATGAAATGGTACGAAGCTATTTTGTATGGCCCGAAACACATGTTTCTCATTCATTGGATCACTTTTAAAAAAGCGAATAAAAATTATAGAAAGAATATGATTTTAGAATTAATTTCAATTTCAGTTTTTGTAATGATTGTCTTTTATTTTAGGATTAATTTTTTACTGTATCACATTGCAGTCATGTTTTTCGGAGAATTTTTAATGGCCTTTTTTGCAGTATGGACGGTTCATCATGACACTCATGAAAATCCGAATATTGCGAGAACACAACGCGGATTCTGGAAAAATAAATTGACATTCAGCATGTTTTATCATATGGAACACCACCTTTTTCCTGCTGTTCCCACCATAAAACTTCCAAAACTTGCAGAAAGGATTGATCAAGTTTTACCGGAACTGAATAAAAGACAAACATTTTAAGAGAGGTTAAATGTGACTTAATTTAATTGAAAAAACAGAAACAATGAACTTTCTAAAAGCCGAATGGCGAAAACTAGCCATCATCAACTACGAGATAAACCCTGAAACCCTGATAAAATACCTCCCAAAAGGTACAGAACTCGATTTCTACCAGGGAAAATGCTATGTAAGCTTAGTGGGTTTTATGTTTTTAAATACTAAATTATTAGGACTTCCAATTCTTTTTCACCGAAATTTTGAAGAAGTAAATTTAAGATTTTATGTCAAGAAAAAAGAGGGCAACGAATGGAAACGGGGAGTGGTTTTCATCAAAGAAATTGTACCGAAGCCGGCTTTAAGTTTTGTAGCTAATTCTGTCTATAAAGAAAATTATAAAACAATGCCGATGAAAAATTTTATTAATGAAAAAGACGGAGAACTATTAATAAAATACTCTTGGAAAGATAAAAGCTGGCATTCAATTGAAATCACGGCAGAAAATGAACGGTTAAAAATGGAAACAAATGCAGAATTTGAATTCATCACGGAA
Source organism: Chryseobacterium wanjuense (assembly GCF_900111495.1). Taxonomy (NCBI): domain Bacteria; kingdom Pseudomonadati; phylum Bacteroidota; class Flavobacteriia; order Flavobacteriales; family Weeksellaceae; genus Chryseobacterium; species Chryseobacterium wanjuense. Next base: position 832,678 of record NZ_FOIU01000001.1, read on the forward strand.
CATTATTTTGGCTTTACAAAAAAAGGAAATAAAACTTCTGAATATGAAGTCTGCCATCCGAAATGGGATTATTATTTCATCAAAGACTACCAGTTGGAAATTGATTTCGAAAAAATCTACGGAAAGGATTTCGGATTTTTAAATCATCAAAAACCAATCTCCATCATGCTTGCAGAAGGCTCTGAAATTGAAGTGAAAACAAAGAAATATTTAGCTTAATTTTAAAAAGCATCAAAACAGTTCGTATTTGCGCTGTCATCCTGAGGATAAACCGATGACTTCCGAACGAATGTTCACGAAGGATCTCAACGTAAAAGAAACAAACAACTTGCAACCATCAACCACCAACTAGAAAAAATGAAAATAATCATCGCCGCCGGAACAGGATTTCTGGGAAAAAACCTGGAAAAATATTTTACAGAAAAAGGAAATGAGGTTTATATTTTAACCAGAAGTCCAAAACGAAATAATGAAATGTATTGGAATGCGAAAACATTAGGAGAATGGAAAAACATCCTTGAAAATGCAGATATTTTAATTAATCTTGCAGGAAAATCTGTTGACTGCAGGTACACAGAGAAAAATAAAAAGGAAATTTATTCCTCAAGAATCGACAGTACAAAAGTGCTTCAACAGGCTATTGATGACTGCAGGAATAAACCTAAAGTTTGGTTAAATGCAAGTTCCGCAACGATTTATGTGCATTCCGAAACACAATTAAATACAGAAGAAAACGGAATTATCGGAGACGATTTTTCAATGAATATTTGTAAAAGTTGGGAAAAAGAATTTTTTAAAGCAAAAACTGAAAATCTGCGAAAAGTAGCTTTACGAACTTCTATTGTTTTAGGTAATAACGGAGGCGCTTTTCCAAAATTAAAAATGATCACAAAATTCGGATTGGGAGGAAAGCAAGGACGCGGAAATCAGAATGTAAGCTGGATTCATATCGATGATTTTTGTAAAGCGATTCAATTTATTATTGATCATGAAAATATTTCAGGAAAAATCAATATTACGGCACCGAATCCTTTATCCAACAAAGAATTTATGATGAAATTAAGGAAAGAAATGAAAGCTCAATTTGGGTTGAATGCCCCCGTTTGGCAGTTGGAAATCGCATCAATTTTTTTAAAAACCGAAACCGAATTATTACTAAAAAGCAGAAATGTTTATCCTGATAAATTAATGAAAAGTGGTTTTGAATTTTCTTATCTGGAAATAGATTCTGCATTTAAAAATTTAATTTAAATATGATAAGTCACTTTTTGAGAATACTTTAAAATTTGAAAATTATTTTAACCTAAAACTTAATTTTCACTTGATTATATTGACATTTTTGTGGTTTTAATAAATGATGATTAAATTAGCACAAACTAAACTTCAATGTTAATCAGACAAAAAACGAAAACCTTATTTCTCTCATCATTACTTATATCCACAGCTTTTTTTTCGCAGGCTCACAATGTTTCAAAAGGCTATCAGAAACCTACTGATCCTCTTGTTGTTCAAAATCTGGAAAACTGGCAGGATTTGAAATTCGGACTGTTTATGCATTGGGGAACCTACAGCCAGTGGGGAATTGTAGAGAGTTGGAGTTTATGCCCGGAAGATGAATCCTGGACACAAAGAAAACCGGAACACGGAAAATCTTACTACGAATATGTAAAAAACTATGAAAATCTTCAGGCAACTTTTAATCCTACACAGTTTAATCCGCAAAAATGGGCAGATGCCGTAAAAAAGGCCGGGATGAAATATGTGGTGTTCACAACGAAGCATCATGATGGTTTTGCCATGTTCGATACCCAACAATCGGATTATAAAATTACATCTTCAAAAACACCTTTTTCCAAAAATCCGAAAGCGGATGTGGCGAAGGAAATTTTCAATACATTCCGAAAAGAAGGCTTCAAAATCGGAGCTTATTTTTCAAAACCCGATTGGCATTCTGATGATTATTGGTGGTCGTATTTTCCGCCAAAAGACAGAAATGTGAATTATGATCCTAAAAAATACCCCGAAAGATGGGACAATTTCAAAAAATTCACCTTCAATCAGCTCAACGAAATTACCTCAAACTATGGTAAAATCGATATTCTTTGGCTGGATGGAGGCTGGGTTCGCCCTTTCAACACCATCGACTCGAATGTTGAATGGCAGAGAACCATTAAGGTTGAACAGGATATCGATATGGATAAAATTGGGACAATGGCCAGAAAAAACCAACCCGGAATTATCATTGTAGACCGCACCGTTCCTGGAAAATGGGAAAATTATGTAACACCGGAGCAGGCTGTTCCAGAACATCCTTTATCGATTCCATGGGAGAGCTGCATCACGATGGGAGACTCTTTTTCGTACGTTCCGAACGACAATTATAAGTCGTCTCAGAAGATTATCGAGACATTAGTTAAAATCATTTCGAGAGGAGGAAATTATCTGATGAACATCGCTCCCGGACCCAATGGCGACTATGATCCGATTGTTTACGAAAGGTTAAAAGAAATTTCCGGCTGGATGAACAGCAATCAGTCGGCGGTATTTGCAACGAGAAGTGTAGCGCCTTACCACGACGGAAATTTTTATTATACGCAAAGCAAAGATGGAAAAACAGTGAATATTTTTCACTTAGATGAAAAAGCAGATTATCAATCGCCATCCACTTTAAGTTTTCTGATTCCTGAAAATTTTAAACCAAAATCATTGAAAGTTTTAGGATTATCCAATAAAATTCAATGGAAAAAATCAGGAAATTCAATTGAAATTAATTTGCCTAAAGAAAGAAATCAATTAAAATATGCAACCGTAATTCAAATTACACAATAACTATAAACTGTCTTTAAAAAGACCTGGGAAATCGCAGCGTTAAGAAAATTAAAACTTAATCCGTTAAAAAATTCCCATTGTTTGAAGCGCGACACAAATATTGAACCGAAGAACGAATATTGAATTCGCGCAAGTTTTGGGAATTTTAGGATTAAATTTTAATTTTTAGCGGAGAGTTCCAAGTCTTGAATTTTTGGTTCTTTTGTTTCAAGACAAAAGAACAATAATTAAATCAAATTATTTATGTGCTTTAAATTTCGTTTTAAAATCATAGCAATTTCATTATTGAGTTCTATATTCATCTCAGCTCAAAAACCTTTGTACAAAGATCCGAAACAGCCTGTTGAAGCCAGAGTTCAGGATTTGTTGAATAGAATGACACCTGAAGAAAAATTCTGGCAGTGCTTCATGATTCCCGGAGATTTGGATAATGTTCCGAAAGGTCAGTATTCCCACGGAATTTTCGGATTACAGGTAAGTGCAGGAAATCAGGGTGGTGGCGTTGCAGGGCAAATGTTGAAATACAACGCGAATGAAGATGCAGAAAGATTGGCGAAAAAAATTAATGCCATTCAAAAATATTTTGTGGAAGAATCGAGGTTGGGAGTTCCGATTATCCCTTTTGATGAGGCTTTGCACGGGTTGATGCGTGAAGGGGCAACGGCTTTTCCTCAGGCGATCGGATTGGCGGCGACCTTCAATCCGGATTTGATGAAAGAGGTTTCGACGGCCATTGCAAAAGAATCGAAGCTGAGGGGAATTCGGCAGATTTTGACTCCGGTGGTGAATTTGGCGAGTGATGTTCGATGGGGAAGAACGGAGGAAACGTACGGCGAAGATCCGTTTCTGACTTCTGTGATGGGTGTAAATTTTGTCAGTTCCTTTGAAAATCAGGGAATTATTACGACTCCGAAACATTTTTTGGCGAATGTCGGCGAGGGTGGAAGAGATTCGTATCCAATTCATTGGAGCAAAAGATATTTGGAGGAAACTCATTTGATTCCCTTCCAGAAAGCCTTTAAACAAGGGAAAAGCCGTTCTGTAATGACTTCTTATAATTTGTTGGATGGAAGACCTTCCACGGCAAATCATTGGTTGTTAACGGAAAAATTAAAAAATGAATGGAATTTCAAAGGTTTTGTCATCAGCGATGCAAGCGCGGTGGGTGGAGCCAATGTTCTGCATTTTACGGCAAAAGATTATGACGATGCTTCTGCACAAGCGATGAATGCAGGGCTTGATGTGATTTTCCAGACAGAATATAATCATTATAAATTGTTTATTCCTCCCTTTTTGGATGGGCGAATTTCAAAGGAGAGAATTGATGATGCGGTAGCAAGAGTGTTGAGAGCAAAATTTGAACTGGGTTTGTTTGAAAATCCCTATGTTTCCAATAAAGATATTCAGGAATTAAAAAGAATCAATCACAAGCCTTTAGCAGAAAAAACAGCCATTGAATCTTTTGTTTTGCTTCAAAATAATAATCAGACACTTCCGATTTTGGAAAATTTTAAAAAGATTTTGGTGGTTGGAACAGATGCTGTTGATGCGAGATTAGGAGGGTATTCCGGACCGGGGAATAAGAAAGTGAATATTTTGGATGGAATTAAAAATTTCGTTAAAAATAAAAATATTGAAGTAAATTATTCAAAAGGAATTGACTGGAACCTGAAAAGTTTTACAACCGTCCCAAGTGAATTTTTATCGTCAGAAAATCAAAAAGGATTAAAAGGAAATTATTTTTCCAATTCTGATTTAAAAGGAAATCCCGCATTTGAAAAGCAGGACGAACAGTTGAATTTTAAATGGACATTGTATTCTCCCAACCCGGAAAAACTGCAGCCCGACAATTACAGCGTTCGTTGGACGGGAAAACTGGAAGCTCCCGATTCAGGAAAATACAAGCTGGGATTGCGTGGAAATGATGGTTTCAGATTGTACGTGAACGGAAAATTATGGATTGACCATTGGGAAAAGTTGAGTTATTCAACCCAAACAGTTGATCTTGATTTTATTAAAGGGCAAAAGTATGATATCACTGTTGAGTTCCATGAAAACAGGGGAGAAGCAAACATCGAATTGATCTGGAATTATGGTTTAAATGATGGGCAAAAAGATTTTAATGATGCTTTACAATTGGCTCAAAATGCAGACTACATCATCGTTACAGCCGGAATTCATGAAGGTGAATTTCAGGATCGTTCTTCGTTGAGCCTTCCGGGAAATCAGGAAAAATTTATTCAGGAAGTTTCAAAATTAAATAAGCCGACAACGGTAGTTTTGGTCGGTGGTTCTGCCATTAAAACGACCGATTGGAAGGACAAAGTCGGGGCGATTTTAGACGTTTGGTATCCCGGAGAGGAAGGCGGAAATGCAGTGGCAAAAGTGCTTTTCGGAGCAGAGAATCCTTCGGGAAAATTGCCGATTACGTTTCCGGTTGAGGAAGGGCAATTGCCTTTGACTTACAATCATCACCCAACCGGAAGGGGAAATGATTATCATGATTTGAGTGGCGAACCACTGTATCCTTTTGGTTTCGGATTGAGTTACACGAGTTTTGAAATTTCCGATTTAAAATTAAATAAAACAAAATTCACTGAAAACGAAACGATTGTAGCGACCATTACGGTTAAAAATACAGGTTCAAAAGCGGGAAGTGAAGTTGTTCAGTTATATGTAAAAGACTTGCTGGCTTCCGTTTCAAGACCGGTTATTGAGTTGAAAGGATTGAAAAAAATAGCGCTGAAACCTGGAGAATCAAAGCAGATTTCCATTGAAGTTCCGGTACAGGAATTGAAATTTTTAGATGAAAAAATGAATTGGATCGTCGAAAAAGGAACCTATAGAATTATGGTTGGAAATTCCTCAAAAAACCTTCCTTTAAAGCAAAATGTTGAGATTGAATGATTTGTGTTTTAAAGACAAAATCAATCTTGGTATGATATCTGTAATATTAACTTTAAATCTGAATGAATTTAATTGATCATTATTAATCACTTAAAATTATTCAAAAAAGTAAATATCATGAAAAAGTTAATTATATCAATGATCGTATTGCTGGGATTATCAATGAATGTTTCTGCACAGCAACGTCCGCCGGCTCCTCCGCATCCTTCGAAAAGTGAGCTGATTGCGATGAAATCTCGTGAGCTGGATAGAAGATACAACGAAGAAAAAAAACTGATTCTGAATCATCCGCTGGCAACTAAAAAAATGAAGAGAGATCAGCTAAAGGCTTTAAATGAAAAATATCAAAGCCAGAAAAGATTGCTTAAAAAAATGTAATACAACAATTTTAATACAATAAATCGTTGAAAGAGAATACTTTTTGTGTTCTCTTTTTTTATTTGAAACCATAAAATGCTGTAGGTTTTATATTACAGAATGAATTTCCGGAAACGTGCTTCATCCAAATATTTTTCCTTAAATTCGCATAAAAATTTTTATACTAATGAACTACGATATTATTGTCATCGGAAGTGGTCCTGGTGGATATGTTACAGCTATTAGAGCGGCACAATTGGGTTTCAAAACTGCAATTATCGAGAAAGAAAATTTGGGAGGAATCTGTCTAAACTGGGGTTGTATTCCTACTAAAGCTTTGTTGAAATCTGCTCAGGTATTTCATTATATCAATCATGCTGAAGAATATGGTTTAAACAAAGTGGAGGCGAGCTTTGAGTTTCCAAACGTGATTCAGAGAAGCCGTGGTGTTGCATCTAAAATGAGCAAAGGAATTGAGTTCTTGATGAAAAAGAACAAAATCGATGTTATTTTAGGGACTGCAAAAGTTCAGAAAGGTAAAAAAGTTTCTGTTACGGATAAAGACGGGAAAGTAACCGAATATACAGGTACTCACATCATTATCGCTACAGGAGCTCGTTCAAGAGAATTACCGAACTTGCCTCAAGACGGTAAAAAAGTAATCGGATACAGACAGGCATTATCTCTTCCTGAGCAGCCGAAATCTATGATTGTTGTAGGTTCCGGAGCGATCGGGGTAGAATTTGCCGATTTCTATAATACAATGGGTACAAAAGTAACTGTTGTAGAATTCATGCCAAACATCGTTCCTGTTGAGGATGAGGAAATTTCTAAACACTTGGAAAAATCTCTGAAAAAATCAGGAATCGAGATCATGACAAATGCTTCTGTAGAAAGTGTTGACACAAGCGGAGCAGGCGTAAAAGCTAATGTAAAAACGGCTAACGGAAACATAACTCTTGAAGCTGATATCTTGTTATCTGCTGTTGGTATCGCTGCAAACATCGAGAACATCGGTCTTGAAGAAGTGGGAATCCAGACAGATAAAGGAAGAGTTTTGGTAAACGAATGGTACGAAACTTCAGTTCCGGGTTACTACGCGATCGGAGATATCATCCCGACTCAGGCTTTGGCACACGTTGCTTCTGCGGAAGGAATTACCTGTGTAGAAAAAATCAAAGGAATGCATGTTGAGAAAATCGACTATGGCAATATTCCGGGATGTACATACTGCCACCCTGAAGTCGCTTCTGTTGGTCTTACAGAAAAGCAGGCTAAAGAAAAAGGCTACGAAATCAAAGTGGGTAAATTCCCTCTTTCTGCCAGTGGAAAAGCAACTGCAAACGGAAATACAGACGGTTTCGTTAAAGTTATTTTCGATGCTAAATATGGTGAATGGTTAGGTTGCCACATGATCGGTGAAGGGGTTACAGATATGGTTGCCGAGGCTGTTGTTGCCAGAAAATTGGAAACTACAGGTCACGAGATCATCAAATCAATCCACCCGCACCCGACAGTTTCTGAAGCAATTATGGAAGCTGCTGCTGCTGCTTACGGTGAAGTGATCCATATTTAATTCAAATAAAATAAACTAATAATAAAATACAACGATGTTCAAAAAATTAGCTGCAGAAGCGTTAGGATTAGGTGATATCGGTAAAATTATTCCTTCTCAGGATTATGACAAAGTAGACTCGGATGATTATATTTTGTCGGAAGATAATGAGAAAATTTTCTTCTTGATTAAATCTAAAAGAGACGAATATTGCTTTACAAACAGAGCATTAATTCACATCGACGGGGCAAGTGCTTTGGATAAAAAAAGAGTGTTGAGAAGATACGAATATTATCAGTTTCCTTTTTCTAATATCGCGCTGCAAACTGCCGGAACGATCGATCTTGATGTTGAAATTTCATTCAATATCGGAAATGTTCCTTTGATGATCAGTGTTACGAAAAGTCAGGTGGATCAGTTGAAAGACTTGTATAAAGCGCTTTTGGCGATTCAGCAGGAAGTTCATCACAACCATTCGTTGTTGAATTTCGCCAACGACAGCTTACAAAAAGCAGTAACGACGGTAGCATCAGGAAAGCAGGAAAATGTTTCGAAAAGTCAGGAGTTGCAGAACATCAATGAGTATATTTTCAATTGGAACAAAAACAGTTTCAATACATATAACCAGAAAGATTTTTCAGCAATTTTTGAAAAGTATATTAATAACTAAAATATTAATCTGCATTATATAAAGCCCGGAATTTTCTGGGCTTTTTTTAACTTTATTAATTATGAAAAAAATTACTTTATTACTTTTGATTCTTTGTTTTAACGCTCTGTTTTCTCAAAAAGAAGAGATGTTTAAGGAAACGTATTTCCCTGTAAAGTATGTATTAAAAAGCTCTAAAGACACCATAAAAACAAAAATTCTCAATATCGGATTTTACTCCAACGAAGAATTTTCTCCTGCAACCTACATCAAGCAAATGACGGTTTTAGACCCTTCCGGAAATAAAGTGAAAGTGCCTGAAAATAATATTCTGTATCTGGAAATTGTTGATCTTAAGAAAGTTAAAAGAAAATTTGTAGATGCAAAATCGATTATTTCTAAAGACCTCGGATTGGTTCAGATCATATACAGCGGCAAAAAAACGGACTGGTACAGGAAAAGTTCTTATTCTGGATCCATTTACACCTACAAAACAGACGACGTCGATTATTTGAAATTTCATAAAGACAAAAGTATGATGGAAATACACTTCGACATACCGGGCGCCAAGTATCAGATCAAAGAAAAATTTTACAATTACCCTGATTTAGCATTGTTAATAGATAACATGGTTGAAGATACCGACCTGTTGAAGGTGCTGAAACTATATGATAAAAAATAAGTTATCAAAATAAGTTTTTAAGGTTCTTCATTTTATTCATGATAAGATTTTAAAACGGCTATTTTTTATTGAAATATCTCACAATTAGTTTATACCATAAAGATTAACTCACTAACTTTATGGTAATCAAAAACTAAGGTCATGAAATATTTCGATTTTCACTGTCACCCTGTTTTAAAACAGTTGTTTAATGATAATCCCAACATCGATGCCTTTATTTACAGAAGCGATGTAGCGGCCATTCCGAAAGCCTGTTCCGATCTTCCAAGTATCATTGAAACCCAAACTCACCAGTCTCAACTTTCAGAATTCAACGACGAGGTAATTTTGGGAGCTGTGCTCTACAGCGTGGAAAAAAACGTTGCCGAGACAGTGATTCCGCTTCGGGGTTATCTCAAAAAAGCCTCTCAATTCAAGCTTTCAGAGCAGCTTTTAAAAGATATTGTCAGCAATAAAAATAGGCCGTTTTCAGATTTTTTGATGAAAAGAACGCTGGACAAATATCTCGAAGCCTCTTCTTCCTTTCATATTTTAACAAAAGACAGCTTCAAAAGTCCGCTTCCCAAGAATAAAGTCAATGTGTTTTTTACCATCGAAGGATGTCATTCTCTGGTGGACAGTCCGAATTTTTGTAATGCTTCAAACAAATATAAACCGGGCGATATTTTAAGCAATTTGGATAAGGTTTTAAGTAAAATCAGCATCATTTCTATTAATATTACCCACCTTCAGCAATCCAGCCTCTGTAATCAGGCATTCGGGATGCAGGTGGCCAATGCTTCCGCATTTTTTCCTTCCGGAAACGGCTTTGAAAACGATGGAAGAACGGTTGTACAGGGCATTTTCGACAGGAAGATCTGCATTGATGTAAAGCATATGAGTTACAAATCACGAAAGGATTTAATGAGTGAAATTGACTCCAAGAAATATAAAAATATACAGCCTTTGGTTTGTACCCACGCAGGATTTACCGGAATGCCATTTAAAGACTGGGCAGGTCATATTCAGCTTAAAAAGCCGGCTTCAGGAGCCTTATATCTGGAAATTACCAAACCTTTTAATGCTAAAATAAATCCCGGAAGACCTGGTTTTCCTACTTTTAATGCTTCCACTATTAACTTATTCGATGAAGAAATAGTCTGGATCGTAAAAAATGGCGGCGTCATAGGAATCTCGATGGACAGGAGGATTTTAGGGTATGTAGATAAATTCGATGACGATCCGACGGGAATTACCGATATGGAAAGAATTGTCGACAAAGAATTTTTCTCAAAAACAGAATGGGATTCTTTAGGAATAAAAAATGAAAATATCGGAAAGGTGATCGACGATGACAACTGCCTTTTTATGAACGAATTGGAAGAAAATACCGAATCGAGTCTTCCGCGCCGGGATGAATATTTTTATGATCATCTTTTAAATCATATTAAACATTATTTCCAGGTCTGCAAAGACAACGGAATCCCGATACAGACTGCCCAGAAACAAATCACGATCGGGACAGATTATGATGGACTTATCAATCCTTTCCTCAACATGCCGACTGTGAAAAGAATGGCAGATGTGAGAAGCTATATCAGCATGAATTTAAAATATTTTCTAAGAGATTTGAAAGATTCTAAAAAATGGGCAGACGAACTGAACATTGATACGTTTATGGAAGACCTTTTTTATAATAATGGATACAGATTTTTAAAATCAAGGTTCTGAAAGGGTGGTACTGATGCCTGATGAGTGATTTTATTAAAATAATTTTAAAATTTGCATATTTAGAAAAATTAATCTCGTTTTCTCACCTTGTTTTCTTAATTTTATTCTATGAACTTTGAGAAAGTAGGGCTTGTTTTATCTGGTGGTGGTGCGAAAGGTATTGCTCACGCCGGAGTTTTAAAATTCCTGAAAGAAAAAAATATTAATGTCGATGTTTTGTCATGTTGCAGCGCCGGTTCTATTGTAGGCTGTCTGTACGCGGTAGGCAAAACGCCCGAAGAAATCTTAGAATTCTTCAATTCGGTGTATTTTTTCAACTGGAAACATTTTACTTTTAATCAGCCGGGATTGGTTTCCTCTGTGATTTTCAGAAATTATCTGAATCCTATTTTCGGTGATATGAAATTAGGCGATCTGGATAAAGAAGTGAAAATTGTTGCTACCGAGTTGGTAGGAGGAACGGAAAAAATTTTCGATAAAGATTTTAAAATAATGGATGCCATCATCGCTTCATGCTCGATTCCGGGAATCACAACACCTTACATTATCGGGGAAGAAATGTATTGTGATGGCGGAGTTCTCAATAATTTTCCTGCAGATATCATCCGGGACGATTGTGACAAGCTCATCGGGGTTTTCGTTTCGCCTCCTCATGATATTAAAATTGATGACCTGAAATCTATTAAAGCTATTGTTTCCCGCTCATACGACTTGCTTTCGTACAGAATTGAAAAAATAAAGTTTGAGTATTGCGATTGGTTTATTTCTTCGCAGGAATTGTCAACGTACGGAACTTTTGAAAGAAGAAAAGACCGTTTGGAGCAAATTTTTAATATTGGCTATAATGCAGCCAAAGAAAGCTTCAACGAAAGCAGTTTCTACATACAGCTCAAACAATCCGGAACATAAAAAAACTCTCACTTCAAAAGCGGGAGTTTTTATTTTATTTTTTAACGACCTGTGCGCCCTGATCCACGATCGTTTTTCCGTTTTGATCACTCACCATCAAGGTGTAAGGAGGCATCGTACCTTCTGTAAGATAATTTCTCCAAACGTGATAGGTGTAGCCTTTATTGGTGAATTCGTAGTAATAATTTCCACCCGATCCGTCAGGAACTATTTGCCCGTCACTGATGATCATGCTTGGTTTTGAGGTGATTTTTGCATTCGCTGGCCATGACTGGTACAGGTATTTCCCATTTGGCTGCTGATCGATTCTTATTTTAAATTTTTTAGTTTTAATAATAACCGTTTTAGGAACTTTTTGTTGAAATTCCGTACTGTTTTTTGATGTAATGCCTGGATTTCTGTCAACATTATTGGCAAAAACCAGGGAGAACTGCGCTACACAAAGCGCTCCTAATATTATTTTTTTGATCATTTTTTTAAACTTATTGTTTAGATGTTTATGGTATCAAATTTAGAGCCAATTCTATCATCTTCTATATAATTTGCAAGGTTAATTTAAACTTAAAAAGTACAGGTTTGGATAGATAAATAATCAATAGTTGAAAATAATTGTATTGATTTTCAGTATGTTAAATTTTATATTTAAAAATATTTTAATTTTTTGCAACAACTGAATATTTTTCTTGCGTACATTTGTACCATCAAAGGATCTCGTTCCTTTCCCATTGAAATGAAACTAATTAATTTTAAGTTTTTTCTATTAAAAATATCAGAAATTATCTTCACGATTTTTAATACATCTCCTCCTAAGATTTCTTAATTTTTTTCGAAAGAATTATCAAATAATTCATACTCTGTTTTTTCATTTTCTGAAAAAATAGAGCACAATCCCTGTTTTCAAAATTTAATCAAACAAAAAATAAACAAATTATGGAATTAACTTTTCATGGCTGGATGATTCCTGCCTTAATTGCGCTGTTGTGCGTACTTTTTTACAAATTTATTCTTAGAATTTTCTTCGGACTTATCATTGTTCCCCAGGACAAAATCGGTTTGGTGACCAAAAAATTCGTATTGGTCGGTAAGCAGGAACTTCCGGAAGGGAGAATCATTGCAACCAACGGAGAGGCCGGTTTTCAGGCTCAGACATTGGCTCCCGGCGTGTATTTCGGGAAATGGATTTGGCAATATTCTATTGATTTCCAATCTTTCACGGTAATTCCGACAGGTAAAATAGGATTATTACTCGCAAAAGACGGTATGGAACTGGAAACCGGAAGGATTTTAGGAAGAAAAGTAGATTGCGATTCTTTTCAGGACGCAGAAGCTTTTTTAAGAAACGGGGGACGAAAAGGACGTCAAACCGCGATCATCGCTCCAGGTTCTTACAGAATCAACACCTTATTATTTGAAGTTGAATTAACGGATATGACGCAGATTCCGGATAATGCAGTGGGAATTATCACTACCATGGAAGGTAGTCCTCTGGAAGAAGGGCAGATTGCAGGAAAAATTATTAATGACCATAATAAATTCCAGGATGTTGATACTTTTTTAAATAACGGAGGATATAAAGGTCTTCAGGAACAGGTAATTTTGGCGGGTTCCTATTTCCTGAATCCTTGGTTTACAAAGGTTGAGATGGTGAAAATGACGGAAATTCCGATTGGTCATGTCGGTGTGATTATCAGTTATGTAGGGGAGGATGGCAAAGATTTAAGCGGTGTCGATTTTAAACATGGAAATATTGTGGAAAAAGGCCACAAAGGAGTTTGGGCAGAGCCGATAGGTCCCGGAAAATACCCGATTAACCCATATATTATGAAGGTTGAGCTTGTTCCGACAACCAATTTGGTTTTGAACTGGGCATATGAAAGAAGCGAATCTCACCAACTGGACAAAAATCTTTCAACGATCACAGTGCGAAGTAAAGACGGTTTCCCTTTTAATCTTGATGTTTCACAGATTATTCATATTCCTACATATGAAGCTCCGAAAGTTATTGCCCGTTTCGGAAATATGATCAATCTGGTAAGTCAGGTGTTAGAACCGACAATTGGGAATTATTTCCGAAATTCTGCGCAGGACAGCGACGTGATTGCCTTCCTGGGAACGCGTAAAGAAAGACAGCAGTCTGCAAAAGACCACATCAGCAGCGTATTGGAGCAGTACAATGTAAATGCGGTGGATACTTTGATTGGTGCGATTGTTCCTCCTGAAAGTTTAATGAAAACTTTAACGGACAGAAAATTGGCGGAAGAACAAAAAATCACTTATGAAACCGAAATGCTGGCTCAGGAAACTCGTCAGGCTCTGGAAAAAGAAACTGCCGTTGCCGATATGCAGAAGGAAATTGTAAAAGCGGATCAGGGTGTTTTAATTGCGGAAAGAATTGCGGATGCATCTGTGAAAAAAGCTACCGGAGACGCCAATTCAGTAAGATTACAGGCCAATGCTGAAGGTGACAGATTGAAACTTTTGGCAACCGGGGAAGCAGAAAAAACAAGATTGCTGGCCAAAGCAGAAGCAGAGAAAATAGAATTGCTGGCTAAAGCAAGTGCCGAACAAATTTCATTAACAGGTAATGCTGAAGCGGAAAAAATTCTGGCAATTGGTAAATCTAATGCAGAATCTTACAAATTATCGGTGGAAGCGATGGGCGGAAATAATTTTACACAATTGAAAATCATGGAAAATATTGCCAGCCAAAATGTGAGAATCATGCCTGAAGTATTGATCGGAGGAAGCGGAGATGCAGCAAATGGCGGAATCAGTGGACTTTTGGGGCTGCAGCTTTTGGAACAGGTTCAGAAGAAAAATATTGAGACGGTTTCGGTAATTGATGAAAAGCCGGATAATAATTCTTGATTAAATTAATCCTCTTTAGAATTTTAACCGCAAAAGAGACAAAAGATTTAAGTTTAAATTAAAAACTGTAAAGAAGAATCCAAAAGTTACTTTAAATTCAACAATTATCTTTTGTGACTTTTGTGGTAATAAAGAAAAAAAATGCTCCAAAACCTGGAGCATTTTTATATTTTAAGCGGTATAACTAGCAAACGCTTCTTCCAAACTTTCAAACTTGCCTTTAAATTCATCAATCGGGCAATCCTGAAGAATATTTCCTTTGTGAATGAGGATCACACGCGAACAAAGCGCTTCCACTTCCTGCATGATGTGCGTGGAAAGCAAAACCGTTTTCTGTTGTCCGATCTCCTTTACCACATTCCTGATTTCGATGATTTGATTAGGGTCAAGACCGTTGGTAGGCTCATCAAGAATTAATAAATCCGGCTGGTGAATGATCGCCTGAGCCAAACCGACTCTTTGTTTGTACCCTTTGGAAAGTTGCCCGATTTTCTTTGATTTTTCAGGAGTAATTCCTACCAGCTCGATTACTTCATCTACTCTTGATTCCGGGATTTTATGAATGTTTGCGACGAATTGCAAGTATTCTTTTACGTACATTTCCAGATACAACGGATTATTTTCAGGAAGAAAGCCGATTCTTTTTTTGCTTTCGATCTCATGTTCCGTAATATTTTTATCATTAAAAATGATCTCGCCTTCATCGATTTTCAGTGCACCGACAATGGATTTCATAAGGGTAGATTTTCCCGCACCGTTGGGGCCGAGAAGACCTATGATTTCATTGTTTTCGATAGAAATATTAATATTGTTCAGTGCAGTCTGTTCACCGAATTTTTTGGTTAAATTGTTTATCTGGAGAGACATAATGTGTAATGATCTTTTTGCAAAAATAAAAATAAAAAAACTCATTCGGGTGAATGAGTTGATTTAATATTGTAAAAATTCAATTATTTTCTTGCTTTTTTATCTTTGCCGTTTGAAGCGGGAGCTGCCGTCGATGCTGTACTTGAAGATTTTGCAGCGTTGATGTTATGCATCGTCGCCGGTTTGTCGTACAGGGCAGATTTTCCATTTGCTTTTCCAAAGATCTTATCCACTTGTTTTCTCGTCAAAAACTGGGATTTTCCAACATATTTTTTGTTTTTATTAATATATTGAATAAACTGAACTGTCGGCTGGCCGTAGTTTTTCTCATAATGCAGCTCGATAATATCGTTGGGAAGTTCCAACACGATATTGCTTTCCGGAGTATTAATAAAGCCGTTGGTAATAAGTTCGTATAAGCCGGATACATCTCCGTTTAAGTTTTGAAAGGAAAAGGATCTGAAAGTATTCAGATTAGAGGTATTAAGATCCTGATAATTAATAGTAAAATTATTTTCTTTTTTATATAAACCTACGGAATTATCTTTACCAATTTCCACTAAGCTTTCGTTTTTCAACACTTTTATCTGTGAGAAAACCGAAATACCGAACATACACGTAAAAAGTAGAATTATTTTTCTCATGTGATGATTTTTAATGTATCATAAAATTGGTGTATCTAAAATAGTAATAAAAATGCGAAAAAACAATTTTTATTATCTAAAGCAAAAGTAACATTTTTTTTTAATATCCATCATTGTTATAAGCCTGATGCTATGCATCTCATTTTAATCAGAATATGTTTAAATATTTGATAGTAAGAAATTTATAAACAACTTTACGGAATCTGTGTTTAAATTTAATTATTGATATATTAAGTCAGTGACGTAATTTAATTAATTGAAATTCAGTTTATTAATAGTCAATTTGAAATAATATGGGATACAATTTAAAATAAATGTTAAATCTGTTTAAATCTACACCGTTGTTTTTTAAATCAGGTTAAGTGAAAAATTACGAATTGATGAAATCTTCTCTGAATGGCAGCTAAAATCAGAGGGAGGATTGATTAAAAATTTTTTCATTGTGTGCATTGAATATTATTAGCTGCAAATGTAGAATAAAAATTAATATTTTACATCGATTCTGCAATAAGAAAAAAAAAGCTGCAAAAAGCAGCTTTTTAAAATTATGGTAATTTAAATTTATAATCCTGAAGGTGAAGAAGTTGCGGAAGCGTCTTTTGAACCTCCCAGATTCTGTATAACATTAGGAAGGGTTTTTACGAGTGTATTATTGATGACTAAACATCTAATTTCCCAGGTTCCATTTCCTCCTGAAGATGTTGCACCCTTGTAATCTGCAGATAAATGCCATGTATTCCCGGAATTAAAAGCAAATACATTCATAGGGTTAAAATCTGTTCCGACGGCTGCCGTTAATCCATTATTACTACTAGTATAATTACTTCCGATGATGGCAACAGTGTATTCGCTGGAGCTTATCTTTGTGTCATAGTCATTTACCCAGTCACCATTTACATTATTTAATGTATACGTAATATAATTGAGGGGAAGCGTGTTTCCTGATGGAGATGCAATCACTTTAAGCTCACCGGTATTATCATCTCTTACAATGCACGAATATCCTTTATTGCTTAAAGCAGAATTTGCCTTGCGCAGAACCATATTTCCATTTACATCGAGAGTTGCAGTAGGAGTTGGAGTATTAATTCCAACTTGAGCACTTACTTCATAATAGAAACTATTAAGAAGTATCAGTGCTAAGATACATTTTTTCATTCTTAGTGTTTTATAAGGTTGGTCTTCACCCTTCCAAAATTGTGCCAATAAATTTGGTTAATGTATAAGTTGTTGTTTTATAATTTGTTAAATTGAATTAAAACACAGGAAGTATAGTAAAAAATTGGTTGAAAAAGTGGAGTTAATATTTTTTAATAGTGAAATAATTAAAAAACGGTAATCCATAAGAATTTTGGTTTTTCTGTACTTAGAGTAAAATATTTTTACCGTTCCTGACACACTGTTGTCATATTGGCATTCTACCTTTATATTAGTAATTAAAAAATAAAAAATGGGTAGAGTACATTTAGTATCAGTAAGAATTATCACCGCTGACATAAAGCGACTGGTTCAGTTTTTTGAGGATGCAACAGGAATCACGGCCAAATGGGCAACCGATGACTTTGCAGAACTCTCATCTGAGTCTTTTACTTTGGCAATTGGAAGCACGCGGACATTGGCTTTCTTCGGAGAAGGCGTTGCTGAACCTGCGACTAATAAAAGTATGATCATAGAATTCCTTGTGGAAAACGTAGATGATAATTACGAAATAATTAAAGGTTTAACAAGCGAAATTGTTCAGAAACCGACAACAATGCCTTGGGGAAATCGCTCGCTACTGTTTCGCGATCCGGACGGGAATCTGATTAACTTTTTTACTCCGGTAAGTGAGGTAGCAAAAAAGAAGTTTGCATAAAGAATAGAATAGATCAGTTATCAACGACAGTTTATAAAATAGCGGGTTCAGTATTGATTTGAATGTTTGTTGATCAGTATTACAAAAAAATGGTGCCACTTTAAAACAAGCGGCACCATTTGGCTTTTTGTGACCAAGACGAGCGTCTCTTCAAACACTTTTATTGATAATTTAGTTCGATTGAGCTAAATTAAACAAGAATTATAAACCTGTCTTTTACCTTCACGCCAAGATTTTACGAAGAATTTAATAGAATGTTTGGAGTTGCTAATTGCTTTTTCTTTTAAGGTTGAAAGAAAAACGATTTACTTATATTTGCCTCGCAAAGCAAATTCAAATGTTCAAAAAAATAATCCTTGTATTTATTCTTGGCTTTTATACGGTTTTTTGTTCGGCTCAACAGGTTAGGCCCTCAAAATCATCTGAAATTTACCGTGAACTCAAAACACTTAAACACCTACCTAAAGTTTTATACCTTGCAGCTCATCCCGATGATGAAAATACAGGATTGCTCTCTTGGTTAATCAACGATCAAAATGTAGAAACGGGCTATTTGTCTTTAACCAGAGGTGATGGTGGTCAGAATTTATTAGGTACAGAACAGGGGGCTGCATTGGGTTTAATCAGAACGCATGAGCTTTTAGAGGCAAGAAAATTAGACGGTGCCCAACAGTTTTTTACCCGCGCGATTGATTTCGGGTTCTCAAAAAATACTACCGACACCTTTAAACAATGGGATGAAGATAGCATTATAGCGGATGTAGTTTGGGTAATCCGAAAATTCCGTCCTGATGTTATCATTTGTCGTTTTCCTCCTAATGCTGCGGCAGGTCACGGACAACATGCGGCTTCGGCTGTGGTTGCGGAAAAAGCTTTCAAGCTTGCAGGCAATAAGACTGCTTTCCCAAATCAACTAAAATATGTTAATACATGGCAACCAAAACGCGTATTGTGGAATACTTTCCGTTTTGGAGGGGTAGATACGACATCTGAAAATCAACTGAAAGTTACCGTTGGGCAATATGATGCGCAACTGGGAATGGGCTATGGAGAATTGGCAGGATTAAGCAGAAGTTTACATAAAAGCCAGGGTGCAGGAACACAGTCTGTAGCCGGGATCAGAACTGAATATTTTGCCCACGTTGGTGGCGAGCCTGCAAAAGCATCTCTTTTTGATGGAGTCGTTAAAACCTGGACTTCACAAGGAAACGCTGATATTGACCAATCATTAGATAAAATTATTTCCGCTTTCAATTTCAATAATCCTGATCTCAGCTTGCCTGCCTTGCTTGCTTTACGAAAAAAGGTCATGGCGCTTCAAGATTCAGACCTGAAAAAAGATAAAATTAAATCTCTTGACCATATCATTTTTAGCTGTGCCGGATTTATGGGCGAGGTAGTTACCAATCAGGCTGAAGCTGTTGCCGGGGATAGCTACAATTTCAGGTTAAATTTGATTTCAAGAGCTACAAATCCTGTTGTTTTAGAAGATGTACAATGGTTAAATAAGTTAGAGAACTTCAACAGAAAACTATCAAAAGATTCTTTAATTACCATTCAGCATGACATTGAGATTCCTGCAGATGCAGCGCTCACAGAACCTTACTGGTTGGCAAAATCTCCTACAAACGCAGCAACTTTTTCTGTTCCGAATGATACTTTAATCGGTTTACCTGAGGCGGAATCACCACTGAATGTTTTGCTTGGTTTAAAAATCGGTTCGGAAAAATTTCAGGTTAAACTTCCTTTATCTTTCAAGAAATTAGACCCTGTGCGTGGTGATGTGGTCGAAGCTCTGCGTATTGTTCCTGCGTTGGAACTGAAATTTACACAACCGCTTTATCTGGTCAAAGAAAATGAAGATTTACATTTGAGTTTAAATTTTAAGGTTAATTCTAACAAACAATTCAACAATGGTAAAGTAAATCTGATGTATAACGGAGAACGATT
This sequence comes from Chryseobacterium wanjuense, assembly GCF_900111495.1. NCBI lineage: Bacteria > Pseudomonadati > Bacteroidota > Flavobacteriia > Flavobacteriales > Weeksellaceae > Chryseobacterium > Chryseobacterium wanjuense. Next base: position 852,460 of record NZ_FOIU01000001.1, read on the forward strand.
AGGCGGCGCTGATTTAAAATCAATGAATGGGAAAGATTTTACCATCGATTACGTTATTCCAAAAACTAAGCTTGCCTCAATAAAATCAAATCAGTTACAATTGGATGCCAATTTTGTTGCAGATGGAGTAACTTATAATAAAAAACAAATATTAATTCAGTATCCGCATTTGCCCTCATTACAATATTTTGCTCCTGCAACTGTCACCGTAATGAAAGGCGATATTCAGTCTAAGGTTAAGAAGGTGGGTTATGTACAAGGAGCTGGCGATTTCATTCCGGAGTTTCTAAGAATTGCAGGTGTTCAGGTTGATGTGTTGAAAGACAAAGATTTTTATGGCAACTTAGATGAATCTGCTGGAAACGGTAGCCAAAACAAGTTATCACAATATGATGCCATCGTATTGGGTGTTCGTGCCAATAACACGGAAAAGAAGTTGGGTCGCTGGATGCCTTATTTATGGTCTTATGTAAAAGCCGGAGGTAATTTGGTGATGCAGTATAACACCAACCAGGATACAACAGTTGACAAATTGGGGATGTACAATTTCAATATTGCCAATAAGCGTGTTACCGAAGAAAATGCTGCAGTTACGTTTTTAAATCAAAATCATAAATTACTGAACTTTCCGAACAAAATTACTGCGGATGATTTTAAAGGTTGGGTACAGGAGCGCGGCGCCTATTTCCCTGCTCAATGGGATGCAGCGTATGAACCGCTTTTTGAAATGCACGATACCAGTGAAGAACCTCTGCAGGGATCAACTTTATATGCCAAATATGGGAAGGGTAATTTTATTTATACACCATTGGCATTTTTCAGACAGTTGCCTGCGGGAAATGTTGGTGCAGCACGTTTATTTTTAAACTTTTTATCTGCACAGAAAAACTAATGAATAATCAACTTAAAAATTGGAATACCTGGTACCTATTACTAGCAGCTGCATTAGTATTGCAGATCGTATTTTATTATTTGTTTACTAAATTCTGGGCATGAGTACTATAGATTGGACAGTCCTTATTGTTACACTTGTTGCAGTGGTGGTTTACGGCGTATTGATCGGTCGTGGCCAAAAAAACAACGAATCATACCTGAAAGCAGATAACAAAATGCCCTGGTACATTGTACTTATAGGTATTATGGCTACGCAGGCAAGTGCCATTACATTTCTTTCAGCACCGGGTCAGGCGTATACAGACGGTATGCGTTTCGTGCAGTATTACTTTGGTCTGCCGTTGGCGATGATTGTTATTTGTATTACTTTCATCCCGATTTTTCAGCGCTTAAATGTGTACACGGCTTATGAATATTTAGAAAACCGTTTTGATAAAAAAACAAGGGTGCTTACTTCACTGCTTTTTCTTTTTTCCAGAGGCTTATCCACGGGAATCAGCATTTACGCTCCGAGTATCATCTTATCAAGCGTTTTAAACTGGAATATTTATTTGACTAATGTTTTAACAGGTGGCATTCTGTTGATTTACACCTATATTGGCGGAGCAAAAGCGATCGCTCACACCCAAAAATTACAGTTTCTCATTATTCTGGCAACCATGGCTTTTGCAGGGTATCTGCTTATTCAAAATATGCCGAATGGAATTGGTTTTAACGATGCGCTTTATCTGGCGGGGAAATCAGGAAAGCTCAATGTAATCACTACAGAATTCGACTGGAAAGATAAATACAATATTTGGAGCGGACTGATTGGAGGTTTTTTTCTGGCACTTTCTTACTTTGGTACAGATCAGAGTCAGGTCGGGAGGTATATTACTGCTAAAGACAATACCAATGCGAAAATGGGCTTGCTGTTGAACGGATTGGTTAAAATTCCGATGCAGTTTTCTATTCTCCTGATTGGTGCTTTGCTTTTTGCATTCTTTTCTCTAAAACCGGCTCCGATTTATTTTAACGAACGCTCTTATCAATATTTAAAGGAAACAAAACCTGAACAGGCAGCGGTTTTTGAAAAAGAGCATCAGGATTTACAATTAAAATTTAATGCAGAATCGAAAGAAATTTTAAAGCTGAAAGAAACTCAATCTCCTCAACTTAAAAAGACAATTCAGGATTTTAAAAATACACAAACACAGGTAAAAGCATTGCACAGTAGGGTAGAGGAAGCTATTAATAATTCAAATTATAATGCGGAGAAAACGGATACGAATTATATCTTCCTGTATTTCGTAAAAAATACCTTGCCTGTAGGGATGATCGGCTTACTGTTTGCCGTCATTTTTCTGGCCAGCTGGGGTTCAATTTCCGCAGCGCTGAATTCTCTTGCTGCCTGCTCATTAAAAGATGTTCATTTGATATTCAGCAAAGAAATTCCTGATGAGAAAACCGAATTGAAGTATAGCCGCCTGCACACTTTAGCCTGGGGCATTTTCTCCATCGGTGTAGCCATGTTTGCCACTCAGATGGGTTCCCTTATTGAAGCTGTTAATGTATTGGGTTCTCTTTTCTACGGCCCGATCTTGGGGATTTTTCTTGTCGCATTTTACTATAAAAAAATTGATGGGAAGAATGTATTTATTGCTGCCATTTTATCAGAAATTGCGGTTATTGCCGTTTATCAGTTCGATATCGTTTCTTTCCTTTGGCTTAATGTCATTGGGGCAGCGGCAGTCATTATATTTTCAGCAATTGGGTTACTGTTTTATAAGCAGAAAGCCGTAAATTCGTAAACGAACAAAAACAAACAAAATAAAATAGTATGAAAACGATGATTAAATCTGCTACTGTACTTTTTGCTGCAATGACGATTTCAGTGAACGCTTTTGCACAGGATACTAAAAAACCTGCAAGTCCTCCAGCTACTGCTACTGGAAAAATTAAGGATGCAACCATTACCATAGCCTATAGCAGTCCTTCTGTAAAAGGGCGTACAATCTGGGGTGGTTTGGAAGCTTATGATAAAGTTTGGCGTGCGGGTGCCAATGAAGCAACTACTTTTGAAACAGATAAAGACATTACCGTTCAGGGTAAACCGCTGCCTGCAGGTAAGTATAGCTTTTTCCTAATCCCTAAAAAATCCGGAACCTGGACTGCGATTTTTAACAAAGAGCCAAAACAATGGGGTGCTTATAAATACGAGCAAGCTAAAGATGCTTTACGTGTTGATGTAAAAACTAAAGCTTTACCGGCAACACAGGAAACATTAGTTTATAAAATAAACAATAATGGATTCACTATGGATTGGGATAAAATCTCAGTTCCTGTAGAGATAAAATAAATTTTGAATATCAGAAATTAAAATCCCGGTTAATCCGGGATTTTTTTTGTTTAAAATTTTGGTGTTGTATCAAAGATTACTATTGTGGCACTTTCAGACCGTTTATTTCAAACAAACTAAATAAAATATCGAATACAAAATGGAACTGAGACCTGAATTAATAAGAGACTTTTTCGCAGTGATTAACAAAAAATACGGAAGTGTTGAAAATTTTTTCAGGTTGAAATGATGATCGGACTAAGAGAGATTACAGTTTTGAAAGAAAAATATTTGAAATAGTAAATCGACAGTTTATTCTTAGTGTTATATGGTAAAACCAGTTTCTATCTTATTTAAATATTCCGGATAACATTTTAAGTGCATTCAAGAGCTATGGAAAGAAATACCCTTGTTGTTTTCAGGAAAATGACCAGGTATTTTCTTTTTTTATCACACTTTGATGATTAATATTGTAGAGCAATTAATATTCAAAACAATCCTTGTCATCGGTGAAATATTTTTACAATAGTAAGTTCATTTTGTTTCTAAACATTTGTACTCCCTCATACATCATTTTCTACTGATTCTAAGATCACAACTGGTTAGTAACCATGCAAATCATCCCAAGTTTTTTGCTGGTTAATTCACATGGCCGCTCTTCGGCCATGTTTCTATTCATACCTAAATATTGTCAAATTTTAATCTTTTTTCGGAAGAAAATACATTTAATTCAATTGTAACAAGAGCCCCAAAATATTTGTATAATTAATCCGGATTTTAGGTTTAATTATTTGGAAATAAATAAGTTAAATCTTAAATATAAATGGTCATTTTCAGGAAAGTGACCATTTGTTATCTTTCTGCATAACGAAATGAAAATTACTTTTGTAACCTTTAGAGGGGATCTTTCAAAAATGAAATCACAAAGTTTCTTAGTCTCTATTCTATTTCCATAGAGAATAAATCTTTCAACTTAACATAAACAAAGTACAATTAATCAGTTAAAAAAAATTATGAAAAACAACATCCTATTTTTAATGTTTCTGGTTGCAGGAAATGCGTTGGTAACAGGCCAGGTCGGTATTCTGACCTCAAATCCACAAGGTTCTCTCCATATTGACGGTGCAAAAGATAATCCTGCCACAGGAACTCCAACTGCCATTCAACAGGTAAATGACGTTATAATAACTCCGGAAGGAAGTGTAGGTGTGGGTACCATTGCTCCGGATTCCTCGTCCTCTGTAGAGGTGAGAACAACTAATAAAGGATTTCTTCCTCCTAGGATGACTAATGCCCAAAGAGACGCTATCGCTTTACCGGCAACGGGATTAATGATCTATTCAACTACCAGTAAATGTCTGCAGACAAATATTGGCACCCCTGCTGCTCCAAGTTGGGGATGTGTAGCTGTACAAGGCAGTGTAGGTGCTCCGGTGGTACAAGTAAATTCGTATACTCCCAATACAGCGGCTGGATCTGCAGCAAGTGAAATCTGCCTTGGAAGTATCTGTGTGAGACACAATGGTGCCGCAATCGAAGGAAGTATTTTGCTAAGAAGTAATACAGGAGCTTCAATTCCTAGTTCAAGTATAGCAGGCTTTCAAGTTGCAACCAGTGGGATTAACATGGGTGATACTGAAATTGTAACTTTAACTACATCTTATACCCAATTCTACAGGGGAGGTGCCAGTGGTGGCGAATTTATCAATTATCAGGTGTGCACAGGCACTGGTGAAAATTATAGAATTTTTTTGACAATGGTGGCACCAGTACTTAATCCAGGTGCAGGTAATGGAATGTATCTCCTTAATCTTGAAAAAATTAGATAGTGTCACAAAAGCGTTGAGGTCATTGTCTCAAAAATGATCTTTAAGATACAAACTCAACACAATAAAAAAGAAGCACCTGACCAGCAGGTGCTTTTGTTATGAAATAACGCATGTTTTTCCTGATCTGGTGTACATGCGCTTGTTTGGAAAAATAGAGTTTTTTGTTTAAACACGATTACTTATAATTCTCAGCATAAAAGGATATTATTTAAGTAATGTCAATGTAAAGCTATTCTGAGAAAAGGTACTTCTTGCAGTATTGGTAGTACATAGATTAGCATCCCTCACTCTCATGTAATAAGTCCCTGCTGTCAGATATGCTATGTTTGAGGTGTAAATAAAGTCATTAATGGTCGGTCCGGCTGGCATATGTACATCTGGGGCAGGAAATGCGTTATTTATTGCTGCTGTCGGGCTCTGGCTTAAGTTATAAGCAATAAAATTTCCACAACCAGACGGGCTTTTATCAGCAATAAGATGTGGAGAAACAATATAGTATCCAGGAATAGTAACAACAGCACTTGCTCCTAAATATTTCATTGTACCTCCGGCAAAATTAACATTACTACCTGTTGTTGAATCAATAATAAGTGCTGCGCCTGTTGTATCACGCCAGGTACCAATACCACTCGCATCAGAAACCAGAACTTTACCTTCTGCCTGTGTTCCGTCTACAATTTTTATTGCTCCCGGAGTACTTCCGTTGTTGATATCTAATCTCGTAGAAGGAGTAGTGGTTCCTATCCCCACATTGTTATTTACTGCATCCACATTCAACGTAGTTCCGTCTACCTGAAAATGACTGGTTCCTGTAGTAGCCGAAGAAGTAAAAGAAAGGGTTTTGTCAGCCATTGTTACCACTCTGTTCGAGGCAAGTGTTCCATTATTTTTATAGATATTTGTGTCCTGATTTATTTTCTGCCAGATATTTCCATCGAAAAAGTAATATCCCTCTTCTGTAATGTTTATTGTCTTTGGCGAAACTGTACTTACAGCAGAGGTAGCATAAACAATATTCCCTTTTTGATCGGTTGTATATTGTGTATCTCCGCCTTTAATCTGATCTCCTGTAAGCCGTGGTGCCACAAGCCCTTCCGGTCTGCTGCCATCAGTTGTTTTTGCTGCTATATCCAATGTTGATTTTGGATTGCTTGTATTGATCCCTATTTGGGTGAAAAATAATTGAGCAGATAATAAAAATAGTAGTAGATTGATTTTTTTCATGAGAATATAAACTTTAATATGATTTTAATCTGATAATACTTTTGTAGATAATGTAGTGATCATTGCTGTACTGTGATTCAAATAGTAATCTAAAAGCGATGTAAAAGTAGATGAATGATGCATCATCCGGAAGACATTATCTTGCTGTTTTCAGGAAAATGACAAGATATGTAAAGGTTGTAAGTGTTTGTAATTTAGTATTTTAAAATTAATTTCATAATTTCGAAACATATCTTTTAGAAAAAGAATAAAAGGTTATTTTGAGAGGATTTTTTTAATATTAAAAAAATAAACATGGCCGAAGAACCGACCATGTGAATAACTTGCAGATAAACAGAGGGATGTTCTGCATCGTTAAAAATCAAATGTGTTTTCTGAATCGCAAAGTAGAAAATGAAATATTAAACTACACTGATTAGTTCTATAAATATCTTATTTAAGCAATGTCAGTGTAAAGCTATTTTCACCAACAGTATGTCTTGAGACATTCGTAGTACAGCGATTAGCATCTCTAACCCGCATATAGTAAGTTCCAGCTGTTAGATACGCTATATTTGAGGTATAAAGATGGTCCCATCCGTTAGGACCTGCAGACATGTGAATATCCTGAATGGGAAATGCAGGACTTATATTTGCTGTTGCACTTTTATTTAGATTGTATGCAATATACGCTCCACAGCCTATCGGAGTTTTGTCGCTAATAAGACGAGTAGAAACAATATAATATCCAGGAACGGTAACGGTAGCCTTTGCCCCCAGATATGTTAATTGATCTCCGGCAAAATCAGCACTAAAACCTGTTGTAGAATTAATGACAATTGCAGTAGCTGAAGTATCTCGCCATGAGCCTACTCCGTTAGCATCAGAAACCAGAACTTTTCCTGCACCTTGGGTTCCGTCTGTGATTTTAATTTTACCGATTACATCCAGTTTTGCTGCCGGAGCTGAGGTACCGACTCCCACATTCCCCTGAATAATAGCTCCGTTAGCAGGCGCGGCGATTGCTGCATAACCAGCTCCGATGGAAGTATTGCCACTCACTGTAAGATCGTTGACAGGCTTGGAGGTGCCTACGCCCACATTCCCCTGAATAATAGCTCCGTTAGCAGGTGCTGCTGTTGCTGCATAACCGGTTCCGATGGAAGTATTGCCACTTACCGTAAGGTTGTTGACGGGTTTAGAGGTGCCTACGCCCACATTCCCTTGGATAATAGCTCCGTTAGCAGGTGCGGCGATTGTTGTATAACCGGAACCAATCGAAGAGTTGCCATTGACCGTAAGGGCGTTGGTGGGTGTGGAGGTCTTGATTCCTACATTACCAGCCGTTTGGCCATACATTCCGATACTACTCAGGATGAGTAGTACGTTGAAATAATTCTGTTTCATCATTAATAATTTTTTTTGTTAATATTAAAATTGAGTTTAATTTTTCAGTTGTGTTGTTTTTTATATGGATTAAGGATGATGATGCATCACCTCTGAAATTCTACGAAAATATATCCTAGTGCTCCAAAACCAAGACTGTCGCCATCTGCTATATGAAAACTTACTCTATAGAATGTTTTATCTATATAAGAAAAAAATGTAAACTGTGCATGGCCATCCTGCCCGCAATTAATCGGGATCAGGGCTGGATTTGCATTTGCCGGTATCCCGGCCCCTATGTTTGCAAATGTCGGAGTTATGGTTAAGGGAACACTATTGATAAAGCCGGAACCATTTTGTGCCGTTCTGTAAATTCCGTGGATAATACCGGTATTGTTGGTTCCTGTTGTTGTTCTTACTTGTACATAAGAATCTGTATTGGTACAGGTTGTAGATGGATATCGAAATTCTAAAGATCCTATAGCCACAGAAGAACTTGTAGGAGTGCTTGCATTAATATTAAATGACCTGAATGACGTTGTTAGAGAACTCTGTACCACAACATTACCATTGGCATCAATTCCCAGAGGAGAAGTATTTGATACAGGCGGGGTTGTATTATTGATATTAGAAAATTTTAATCCTGAAGATCCATCTGTACCCGATGCAATTTCCATTTTTGCGGTAGGAGTGTCGGTTCCTATTCCCACTCTGTTATTGGCGGCATCTACAGAAAAAGTAGTTCCATTAACAGAAAAGGCATTCGTAGCTGTACCATTAAAAGCGAGGGTATTTCCCGCCTGTGTCACCGTTCTGTTTCCTGTGAGAGTTCCGTCTGAATTATAAATATTGGTATTAAGCTTCACCCAGTCTGTTCCATTGAAAAAATAAAAGCCGGGATTATCAATATTTATCGCGCTACCGGTTTGTGTTCCGGTTGTTATATCATTAACGAAAATAAGAGTTGAGGGTGTAATGCCGGTCATATTCTGAGCTCTCTGCCTGTCGACCCTTGGAATTAATATTCCGTCTACTGCTGTTGTTGTTCCGGTGGCATTTTTTGCAGCTACATCAAAAGTGGCAGAAGGGGTGGGAGTATTAATACCAACTTGAGCAAAAACTCCGCAAGGAATTAAAAAAGGCAATAGTAGTTTTTTCATTATTTCAGTTAATAATTAGAATAATTTATTTGCTAATTGTCTGACAAAAGTACCATACCAATTGGTAGAATAAAAGAAAAAGCCTTGTCTTTTTCCTGAAAAAAACAAGGCTTATATGAGTTGTAATGTTTTGATTAATAATTATTTAATCTTTTTTACTTTGAGTTTCATCCTGCAGATATTTAATAAACAAAGACGGAGATAAAGAAGTTACTTTTTTAAATACTTTACTGAATTTGCTGTGAGAAGAAAACCCAATTTCTTCAGCTAAGGAAGCCATTTTATAGTTTCGGTACTGTGGCTCATTTTTGAGCTTTTCAATGATGTAATTAATCCTTAATTCATTGATATAATTATTAAAATCTTTCTCTTTATGGGTATTGATCACATAAGAAAGGTATTTGGTATTGGTTTCAAAGCGCCCGGCTAAAAAGGGGAGGGAAATATTTTTATTGTTGAATAGATTCGATTTCTCAAATTTATTCAATTTTGCGAGCAGCTTTTCTTCTGTTTCGGAGGTCATTAACACCGTAGCTTCGCTACTTTCAATGTCGGTATCCTCTATTTTGACTTCTTTTACGACAATAGGCTCAGCCAGTTTAGGCTTTTCATTGGATCTCCTTAATATTTCCTTAAATTTTTCAATATTTTTCCTTTGTTGTATTTTAGATCTTATATACAATGCAAGGATAAGAATAACCAGAAGTCCCGTAATGATTATAAGATAATTTTTCTGGGTACTTTTCTTCTCTGCCTTTATTATTTTTTTGTCGAGATTAGTATAAGATTCATCAATAAACTGTCGTGTTTTTGATGTTATTTTCCTGTCTAATGTATCTTTTTTCAGGCCTAAATCCTTTAGCTTTTCAATATCTTTAGTTTTAATATAATATTGCTCAACTGTACTATAGACTTCCTTCTTAAGTTCCAGATGCTCTGCTTTATCAGCTACTTTTTGTGCAAGATCAAGGTATTTCTTTGCCTTTATCAAATCGTTTTTTTCTAAATATACGTTTGCTAAACCATTGTAAATATATCCTGTAAGTTGATTTTCGGGAACATCTTTAACTAAATTTAAAGCCTTTTCATAATGAAATAAAGAAGTTTCAATGTTTTTAAGATGATAATAGCTTAATCCCAAAAGCTGTTCATTAGTCGATGTAAAGAAATCTTTGTCTTTTTTTATATTGTTGAAATGAGCCTGAGAACGCTGAATATATTGGATGGATTTCTTATATTTTTTACGATCGATTTCGTAATAAGCCATTTCCTGCAAGGCCATTCCCTGAATATTATGAGCAATTAATGTATCACTGATTGTTTTACTGATTTCAAGTCCTTTTTCGGAATATTTTTTAGACTGATTATACAATTCTAAAATCCGATATTGAGAGGCTAAAAAAAGATAAATTCTGCATTTCCAATTTGAATCGTCTGTTCCATCCACAATTAATGCTGATCTTTCAGCGTATAATACAGATTTTTTCACATCTCCAGACTGCCTGTACAAAGAGGCGGTAAGCATTAAACTTTTCGCTTGAAAATAGGGTGTTTGAGAAGTTTTATATAGAGAATCGGCAATAGAGAGGGCTTTATTAAAATCTTTGGGAGCTGTTTCTAAATAGGTTTTAGTGTATAATTTGTTATAGCTTGTTAAATCTTGTGCGTTAGCGGATATACAGGCAATGAGAAGTGAAAGGAAAAATCTTTTTTTCATAGTTAGGTTTATGTAGCAATATTAATAAGCAATATTATTAGTAATGTGATCTCTATAGACGGGCGGAGGTGATGTAAAACTTAATCATCTTGGGTAATAAGTAAGTAAATTATGAATTAAGGAAGTGGATTAAATTCTATGTGTCTAGACTATTTTATCATTACTCATCGTAATACGTTATTAATTTTTTGCAAAATTAAATTTTTTAATGTTATCAAATTAAATCTTATAAAATAATTAACGATATATTATATTTGAATGTACTAGATCAATTCTGCACCCTTATACAATTAAACTGGATATGTTATAAAACAAATAAAGTTTTATTTTTTGGTTCGATATATCCAAATATAGTTGCCATTATTAATAGCGCTTTGGTAGACCGGGATTAAGGTATTACTAAAATGAGGGTAAAGGAATTGAATATTGAAAATGGAATAATAAACTTCTCACAGGTTTTTAAAAATTTTTTAAAAAAAAAGACAAAAGAAATTCCGAAATTCTCACGCCTTCCGAAAAGTTCACTATATAAATATGAATTTGATTGTTGATTTTTGTGTGATAATATTTAAAATATAAAAACAATGTCAACACACGATGTTAAAGGAAAAATAGTTTTAATTGCCGGGGGTGGTAAGAATCTTGGCGGATTACTAAGTAAAGATTTTGCAGCAAAGGGAGCAAAATTAGCAATACATTACAACAGCGAAAGTTCTAAAGCTGAAAGCGAAAAAACTTTGGCAGAAGTACAAGCCTTGGGAGCTGAAGCATTTTTGTTTCAGGGAGATTTAACAAAAGTGGAAAACATTACTCGTTTTTTTGATGAAACGATTGCCAAATTCGGAGGTGTTGATATTGCTATCAATACTGTAGGAATGGTACTTAAAAAACCATTTACAGAAACTACTGAAGAAGAATATGATTTAATGTTTGGTATCAACTCAAAGTCAGCTTATTTCTTTTTGCAGGAAGCTGGTAAGAAACTGAATGATAATGGTAAGATTTGTACCATTGTAACTTCTTTATTAGCCGCTTACACTGGATTATATTCTACTTATGCTGGTGCAAAAGCTCCTGTAGAGCACTTTACAAGAGCTGCTTCTAAAGAATTTGGTTCTAGAGGAATTTCTGTAACGGCAGTTGCTCCGGGGCCAATGGATACCCCCTTTTTCTACGGGCAGGAAAGTGCAGATGCAGTTGCATATCACAAATCAGCTTCAGCTTTAGGAGGTCTTACTAACATCAAAGATATCGCTCCATTAGTTGAGTTTCTGGTAACTGATGGATGGTGGATTACCGGGCAGACCATTTTTGCAAACGGGGGATACACTACTAGATAATTCATTAAAAACCAGTTGTTATTTATTTAACAGCTGGTTTTTCCATCTACAATATATAATCTTCTTAAAATAATGAGCGAACAAAATAATGTAATTAGTGGAAGCTAATAACCTAAGGTGACGATATATTTGCCTTTAAAAAAAAATACTATTCTGAGTATTCTTTTAACAATTGTCTGTATCCCATCAGAATAGAGGACTTGGATATAAATCCTACAAATCTGTTTTCTTCGTCTACTACAGGTAAATTCCAAACTCCTGTATCATCAAAGACCTGAAGGATTTCCAAAGGTTTATCTTCTTTATGAAAAACAGCTGGCGGAGCTTTCATAATTTGTATAATATTTTTAGGGACATCATGATCCCCAAACAGGTAAGGCCTGATATCATCTATAGAAAACATTCCTCTTAAGGCTCTTTTGTCATCTACCACTGCAAATATATTCTTATTGCTTTTTTTGAAGAGTTCGAACATTTCACTTACCGATATATTTTCATTAATAGTCTGAGAATTATAATCTATAAAGTCCTCACTATGGAGTGCAGAAAGAAGATTTCTGTCGTGTTTATCGGTAAAAATCTTACCCTGGTCGGCCATTGACTGAAGCTCAGGAGATATGGGAGAGAACCATTTGGCAATGAGATAGGATATGACAGAAGCGATCATCAAAGGAATGAATAAATCATATCCGAAACTTGATTCTGCAATTAGAAATATAGCTGTAAGAGGGGCATATAAAACTCCGCTCATTGCACCAGCCATTCCTACAAGGACAAGGTTGGTGACCGGTACTTCGGTAAATCCGATTTGTTGGCATATCAATGCAAATAAATATCCTACAGTTCCCCCCGCAAAAAGAGAAGGTGCAAAATTACCTCCGTTCCCTCCACTGAAAATAGTAAAAGATGTGGCGAATGCTTTTAATAAGCAGACCAATAGCAGATAAAGGATTATAGTCCATTCCCTGATTTCAAAATACCTGAAAAAGCTGTTCTCAATGATTCGTTGGGTATTACCATTGGTAAATGCTTTTATTGTATCATATCCTTCTCCAAATAGAGGAGGAAACAAAACGCATAGAAATGACAACACTGCACCACCAAGCATCGCTTTCCGAAGACGTGTCAGGGAAAGCTTTTTGAGAAAATGTTCTACTTTTTGAGAAATAATAACAAAATAGCGGGCATATAAGCCGGTTACAATTCCCAAGATAAGATAATAGGGTACGTTTTTATAATTAAATGATTCCCTGGTATAAAATCTAAACAGGATGTCTTCCTGAAGTAAGATTCTTGACAGAAGGCTGCCGCATACAGCTGCCACAACCAGTGGAATGAAGTCTGTAAAGACAACCCCTGTTAATAAAATTTCAAAGGCAAACATAATTCCTGCAATCGGGGCATTGAATGCAGAAGCGATTCCCGCTGTGGCTCCTGCTGCCAATAATAAAGTTCTTTCTTTGTACCCAAGTCTATAGGTTTGGGCATAGTTTGAACCGATAGCAGCACCTGTTACAGCAATGGGGCTCTCTAAACCCGCAGACCCACCTAATCCGACTGTAATAGCACTTTGTACAATTTGGGAATACATTTTTACAGACGATACAATACTGGAGTTTTGGGCAATTTCATAAAGTATGGCACCAATACCTTTTCTATCCTGACCTTTAAATATGGTGATAACGACAATAGAGGTTAAGACGATTCCTAAGAAAGGAAACACTAAATAGAACAGCATCTGGTATTCAAAATGAACTTTACTGGATATAAAGTGATGGATATTATGAACTAACGTTTTTAGTATGACTCCAGCTAAACCGGCAGAACATCCCACAACAATCCCCGATAATAAAAGAAACTGACTTCTGCTGAGTCTGTTATGGAGCCAGTGAAGAACAAGTTCATAACTTCGGGCTTTTTCAAGCCCGTATTTCTGAAAGTCTCTTTTAAATTTGAGAAAGCTTAGGTATTTTTTTCTGTTATGAAGATTCATTGAAATTGTTTTACCTGACGGTATATATTAAGGGGTTAATCTTTTAATCACTTTTTCCACAGTAATTCCCTGAATAAGGATTGAGAAAATTACAATCACAAAGGTAATGGATACCAGAATATTTTTATAGGGATTTTGTGGCAAAGATAAGGCTAAAGCTATAGATATTCCACCCCTGAGTCCTCCCCATGTCATAATGAACAGAGATTTTGTTCCGAAGACTTTTTTAAATCTGAATAAAACAGCAGGAATATACAGGGATACAAAACGCGCAATTATAATGATTAATGCGGTAATAATTCCTATGGTAAGATAGCTTAAGTCGAAAGAGACGATTACGATTTCAAGCCCTATCAGCATAAATAAAACAGCATTAAGTATCTCATCCGTTACTTCCCAGAATTTTCCCAGATAATCTTTGGTAATATCACTCATAGCGAGTTCTTTTCCTCTGTTTCCGGTCATTAAACCTGCTACTACCATAGCCAAGGGACCTGAAACATGAATAGAGTGGCAAAGGCTGTAGCCTCCCATAACCATTGCCAGAGAAATTAAAATTTCAGTTTGAAAATGATCTATGGATTTCATTAGTTTATACCCTATGAAACCTATAATAAGCCCCATGAAAATACCGCCTACGGCTTCTTGGATAAAAAGTATTCCAATATCAGCAATTCCAAAGTTTTCTGCTCCATCGCTGGCTATTTTTAAAATGGTTGCAAATATTACTACTCCTATACCATCATTAAAAAGGGATTCTCCAACAATATTAGTCTCTATGTTTTTGGATAAATTGGTTTTTTTCAAAATTCCCATAACCGCTATTGGATCAGTAGGTGAGATCAAAGCTCCAAATAAAAGACAATAGATCAATGGAATAGGTTGGTTAAAGGCAGAGAGCAGGTAAAATAAACTGTAACCCACCACTACAGTAGAAATTAATGTTCCAATGGTGGCAAAACTAATGATGCTTTTAGCTGATTTTTTTAAGTCAGGAATGGAAACATGCATTGAGCCTGCAAATAAAAGAAAACTTAAGAGAATACCCAGTAAAAACTCAGAAAAATCAATCAAAGACAATTTTTCTCTTATCATTTCTGTAAATCCTACTGAAAAATAGCCTGTAACAATGACTCCGGTAGCAACTAAGACTCCCATAAGCATCAGGCTGATTCCGGAAGGAAGTTTTAAAAACTTTATATTGATGAAAGAAAAAAATGCTGCGAGTGTAATGAGAATAGAGAAGATTAAAAATAATTCCATGGATATGTTTTTAAGAGTTACAAAAATACTAAATGTTAGGGTAAATGAATGCTTTATATTCTCGGACTCTCATTAAAATCATTTAAAATTATGGATTCAAATTTATTACATCTATTATGTATTCTTTTGCATAATCTAAAGCTTTTGTTTTCGTATCGAAATTTTTTATTTTACTGACCGAAGGATCATGATATGAAACTCCTTTAGCCGATCCGTTCAGCGCATAGACCTTCCCATTACTGGCTTTACCATAGATCTCAGAATAACCGGAACAATAGACTTCCATTTCATCCACCGCAAATGGCCACTCTCCCGGATAATCCTGTTTGGTAAATTGTAAGGTATTACGTGTCGTACCGGTGCATGATAACACTAAAAACATAACCGACAAAAAATATATTTTTTTCATAATAAATCATTTAATCTAAAGATACCAACCCTCTTTCCCAAACCATTACGGCTTTCCGTAATCGCTCCAAAATCACCGTAACCGACCAGTGACAATATAGGTTACAGCCTGCCATTGTATCTTAAAAAACCTTCTATCCTTTATAAATAATACTATCCATACACTATTGCAGACAGAGATATGATTTTTTTGTGAATACCAGCTTCAACTTTTTGATAAAGCACAATTGAAAGATTTTATCAATAATGACTGAAGAATACAAAATGAAATATAGGTAATGTGGAAAAACCGAAAGGAATTTTTTTGAGATGATTAAAAAAACTGGTTCGTAAAGAATAAATTGATGACACCCTTAGATTATTAAAGAATCAATAAATGAACCCTCTGATCATTCGGAGGGTTTTCTTCTTTTTTATATTTGGTTCTTAAAATTAATAATATCTTTTCTTCATCCACAAACTGGCTCTTACCAATAGTATTAATACCGGTACTTCCACCAAGGGACCGATAACCCCAACAAAAGCCTGCGGAGAGTTGATACCGAACACTGCGATGGCTACTGCGATTGCCAGTTCAAAATTGTTTCCTGTGGCTGTAAAGGCTATTGAAGCATTTTTATCATAGGGTACTTTCAACGATTTGTTGATAAAGAAACTAACAAAGAACATTATTACAAAATAGACTACGAGAGGTATCGCTACTTTTATGACATCCATTGGCAGTTCCACGATCTTTTCACCTTTAAGGCTGAACATTAAGACAATCGTGAATAGCAAAGCATACAGTGTTATCGGTGATATTCTGGGTACAAATTTTCTATTATACCATTCAATACCTTTTAATTTAACTAAGAAGTATCGGCTTAGAAAACCCGCTAAGAAAGGAATTCCTAAATAGATCAATACACTTTCTGTAACATCCTTCATCGAAACACTTACATTGAAGTTGGCAAGACCTAATTTACCCGGTAGCACATTGATGAATAACCAGACAAAAAAACTATAGGTAAATACCTGGAAGATACTGTTTAATGCAACTAATAAAGCGGCATATTCTCTGTTTCCTTTGGCAAGGTCGTTCCATACAATCACCATAGCAATACATCTTGCCAGACCGATAAGAATTAGCCCAATCATATAGTTTGGTTCATTTCTCAAAAACAAAATGGCAAGAACAAACATTAAGACAGGTCCTATTACCCAATTCAACAAAAGGGATATACTGATTACCTTCTTATCTTTAAATGCAGTCGGTAATAAGGAGTAATCTACCTTAGCCAAGGGAGGATACATCATTAAGATCAGACCTATTGCTAAAGGAATATTGGTTGTACCTACAGATAAAGAATCTGTGATTTTTGAAATACCCGGAAATAAAAATCCTAAGCCCACGCCGATCGCCATCGCAAGGAATATCCATAAAGTCAGGTATCTGTCGAGAAATTTTAATTTTGGCTGCATACTGTTTTAATTTATTCCTATTGTTTTACTTCTTCTTTCCATGATAATCGTGTCGCGCCAGGTATTTCCAAGCTTGCCTATTTTCTCACGGTAACCAACGAGTCTGAAATCAAAGCGTTGATGAAGTGCTACAGTGGCTTCATTTTCAGGAAACATTCCACTCTGTAGCGTCCAGATTCCATTAGCTTCACTATCGTCGATCAGCTTTGATATCAAGGCTGTTCCGATTCCTTTTCCTTTGTGCATATTGGAAATATAAATGCTGACTTCCGCAACGCCTTCATATACACAACGGTTACTTACTGGAGAAAGTGCAGCCCATCCGACAACAGTATCATCAACGATGGCAGCCAGCCGGCTGTGTTTTAATTTACTTTTGTCCCAGTCTTCCCATTCTGGAACTGTTGTTTCAAAAGTGGCATGTCCCGTTTCAATACCTTCTTTATATATTCTTGAGATATTTGGATAATGCTCTTTTACAATTGCCGTTATTTCCATTCTATTTGCTTATTTGTGAAAAAATATAGAACATTTCTGTAGCGATCTGCAGACTCCTTTCTGTATATACCTGCGTTTGCTGTGGCGTATTATCAGAAGCTTTTGGATCATCGTATGTTATTGGAAATCTAGCTTCTGCACCGATTACCAATGGACAGCCTTCATCAGCGTTGTTACAGGTCATGATAGCTCCAAATTTATTTCTAGGATTAAATTCGTTGCTGTATTCTTTTGAAAAACAGATCACCGGAGCTTCATTTTCAGCATATTTCACTGCATAGACAGGATTTTCTGCCTCGCTGAGCTTTTGAATCGTAAACCCCTGAGTACCCAATGTTTCAGCCACCTTTGGGAACATTGCCGTTGCTTCAGTCCCTCCTGAATAGCAAAACACATTGGTAATCCCAAAATGATAAGCCATGGTCTGAGCCCAGATCTGGGATAAATGGCTTCTCCGGCTGTTATGGGTACAGATGAAATTTAACCTGATGGTGTGACCCGCGTCTATTTTCTTTTGGATATAATCTGTTAATGGCTGTAAAACTGTTTTTCTTTCCTCGGAAACAGTGTCTATTGAAATGGATTCAATTGTTTTTAGAATATTCTGATTCATTTTTACTGATTAAAATTAATAGCCTTTTCTTAAATTTTCTGCATATTCGTTGGGCAGGGGACTATCTTCTACTGCCTTTGCTGCTTTTTCAAAGTCATAGTCAAACCGTATGAATTCCACACCGATACTATCTTTGCTCAATACAGAACTATTTTCATTGATGGTGAGCATGACATATCCGCCCCGCACATCATTATCCTTAGGCTTTCCGACAGAACCTATATTGATGGCATGACGATAATAAGGAAGATCTTCAGTGCCCGAATTTAGAATTCTGTGGTAAGGTTTGTGCGTATGTCCGAAACACATGATATCGGCGTCTGCCTGCTCCATAATCCTGAGCGTGCTTTTTTCCTCCCGGTCTTCAAAAAGATACTCATTTATTTTCCTGGGACTGCCATGAGCCAGTAGCAAATTGAGTTTGTCTTCATTTAACTGAAACTCAACTTTGATGTGCGCCGGAAGTGTCCGCAAATAGGCACGTTCGTCGTTCTTCATCATAGCATTGGTGAACGAAATGGAAATATTGCCATTGTCTTTTTCACTATCCGTTTTGTACGCACAGCCGCAGTCATTACTCATACGTCCGATGCCAAAATCATAGTTTCCGGCAATCGTTGGAATTTTTCTTTTTCTGATTTCATTGACGACTTCATTCGGCCAAATATTGTAGCCTACCAGGTCTCCTAAACAATAGATACTATCCGGATTTCTTTTCTCAATATCTTCAAAGAAAGCTTCCAAAGCAGGTAAATTAGCGTGTATATCACTGAATAATGCAATTTTCATAGTCTGTTTTTGTTGATTTTGCTAAAAGGATTAACAGCAGCCTCCTCCAGGAGTACACGATGTATTTTGATTTCCAGCCAGTTCGGAAAGGTTTTTCTTCTGTTTTTCAGAAGGTATCCCGCAGGCATCCTGAGCAAGGCATGCCGTTCTTTTACTTTTTAGAATAAAAACTTTTCCATTAAATTCTAAATCATATTTGCCTATCGTGTCACTTTGATATTCTACTTCGATCTCAGCATCTTCAATGCCTAATTTTTCTTCAGAAAGACTGATAATATGCAGTAGTTTTCCAGGCTTTAAACGGTGTTCATAATCATCAGCATTCCATAGCTGAAAGTTCACAGCCTTCTCATCACGGATTACTCCACCACAGTCGATGAATTTTTTATTGATCTGTCCGACTTCGGTAAGGTGAAAGTGTTCCGGTACTAATGTTCCGTTTTCTAATTGAAATTCAACATTTTCTAATGTTGGAAGGATTCCTTTGATTTCTGATAATTTCATTGTCTTATATTTTTATAGTTATAATGCAATATTGCGATAGTTTTAAACAAATTTTTTTTAACATGTAAACAGCTTTCTTTATACTGGTACAGACGATTTGTACAAATGCAGATATACGTCATCAAATACTTCTGGTAATGACCGACTCTTCAATAATCACGAAAATAAAATGGAAACAGCTCCCATATTATTAACAGCATTTTTGATTGGTTACGGTGAATATTATCTTTGAGAAATATTCTCTCAATATATCGAAAGTATTTTCATCAATACAGTAGCATACAGAGTTGCCTTCAATACTTCCTTTTATCAATCCTGCATTTTTCAATTCCTTCAGATGTTGGGATACTGTTGGCTGTGCTAAGGGAAGCTCATTAACAATATCTCCGGTTATACAGGTGTTGACTTTCAACAAGTGTTCTATAATAGCAATTCGTGCAGGATGGCCTAATGCTTTTGCTATAACCGCAATCTGGTTTTGATGATCTGTAAAGTGATCTGTCTTCGTTGCTCCCATAATAATTATTATATTGCAATATTACGATTTAAGTCTTATTTAAAAAAATAATTTGAAAGAATTTTTTTAAGTTTATTCTTCCGGTAGCCAGTGTTTTGAGTTAGGGGTATTTTTGATACGTTGTATTTCGTTTTCACCCGTGGAATTGTAATAGAGGAGCCATAGACTTGCGCAGCGGCATAAATTATAGCGGTAGAGAATAGGGATAAAACGGCGGTTTACCTGGATTACAGTTGTGTTTGATGATACAATGAGTCAGTTTGATACTTTCAGGAAATGGAATCTATAATGCATTAACTATTGTTGAACAGTAAAAAGTGATAAAATTTTCCTTTTGGCGAAGCATATGAATATGAGAGTTCTACATTATTAAGAATACATATAATTCAAAAAAAGTCAATAAGCTTCTTTTTGGAGAGGCTTATTGATGAGGTTTTAAACTAACTGATAGTTAATTTTTTATATATGAAAATTACCTCTCAGGGGCGAGAGGCAAAAAAATCTATTACCACTAAGCAAAGCGGTAAGGTAAATTTATTTATAAATTAATCGTATTTAACATATGGTAGAAAAAAAATAACCATAATTATTTAAATAATAAAATATTTAAATCTATTTTACTGTTAAACCAATACAGCTCCACCGTCTATGACCAAAGACTGTCCTGTAATGTATTCCTGCTTCATAAGAAATACAAATGCTTCTGCAACATCCATCGGCTGCCCGACTCTTTTGAGCAGAAGGGTCTTTTCCAGATGACCAAAAAAGTTTTCTTTATCGTCTTTGCTTAGGTTTCCCCAAAGGTCGGTATCTATGACTCCTGCCGCAATGTTATTAATTCTGATGGGAGCAAGCTCAACAGCCATCGCCCTTGTAAAGGCATCCATTGCCCCACATATTGTCGCCCCCAGGCTATATCCAGCCGCTGGACGCTGTCCGAAGTTGCCGCTCATCAGATTAATGCTTCCGCCGTCGTTAATGTAAGGACGGCCATATTTAATGGCTGCAAATGCACCCCAAAACCGGATCGTGAAGAAATCTTTGGATTTTTCTATATCCGTATCATCCACCATGCTCATGGAAATGTTTTCTCCAGCAGTATAGATCAGGTGATCAAAGTTGCCGATATTGTTGAAAAAAGACTTTATATTTTCTTCTTTATCCAAACTCACAGCAAATCCTTTACTGTTTTCAGGTAAGCTTGCTAGTGCCTTATCGATACGCTGCTGATTGCTGGAAACAATGATTACTTCGGCACCATCCGCTGCTGCTGCCTGAGCTGTTGCCAATCCAAGTCCTGAGCTGCCGCCAAGAATAATCACTCTTTTGTCTTTTAATGTTTTCATTTTAAAATTTTTATGTTTAAATTGTATTTGCAGAAATTGTTTCTGTTAAAATTAATAGTGCGCTTGTCCTATCATCAACTGGTCAAACTTTCCGTCTTCACCTATCCTAAATTTAAAGTAAGTTTTGAAATCACCCCAGGTATCACTATGGAATTTTCCATAAATATCCATACTGTTGTTTTCAACCTTATCTATAGAGATAAAATGCTCTTTTCCGATTGCTTCTGTTGAGAATTTTATAAAATCTCTTGGATGTCCGTCGTCTAAAAGTGTGGCATTTTTACTAAAGTGTGAAAGCCATTTTGCACTATCTCCTTTTTGCCAGTCTAGGAGGGCAGCAAGGACTTTTGGGTTGTTAATTTTACTGTATTCCATTTTGTTTATTATCTTGTGATTATGACTACCAATCTGCCCACATGCATGAATACTACACAGGAGCAGGGCCGGTAATAAAGACCTGAGGATTTTCATTTACTTATTGATTTGCTCCACCATTGACCAACAGATGCTGGCCGTTAACGAACGAGGAAAGACCACTTGCAAAAAATTCTGCAGCATTGGCAACATCTTCCACTTCTGCAAGTCTGCCCATGGGACAACTTTCAAGCAGTGACTTTCTCAGATCTGGATAACTTCCTTCCTCTGTAAATATCCCTGAATGATCTACAGCAAAAGGGATGATGGAATTGACAGTTACCCCGCGGTGTCCGATTTCTTTTGATAAAACGTCAACGAGGTATCTGGGTGTTGTTTTACTTCCTCCATATACCGCCATCCCAGGCACTGGAAAAGCAGTCGTACTGGAGGCAATATAAATAATACGGCCATTGTCCTCAATAGTAAGGGCAGCCTGCTGCATAGTGAAATAAGCTCCTTTGGTATTGATTGAAAATAAACGGTCAAACTGTTCTTCGGTAAACTCTGTAACGGGTGTTTCTACCATTTCTATTCCGGCGTTGGCCACTACGATATCAATTTTACCAAATGCTTTTTTTGCTTCTTCAAACAAACGTTTAATGTCCTCGACTTTACTAACATCCGCCTGAATTGAAATTACCTTTACACCCATTGCATTGATGTTGCTTTCTACTTGATCTGTAGAAGACTTATCTTTTGAATAATTCAGTACGATGTTTGCACCTAATGCGGCATAACGTTCTGCAATGGCTTTTCCCAAGCCTCTTCCTGAGCCTGTGATCAAGGCTACTTTATTTTCCAGTGTGTTCATTGTATTAAGATTTAAGTTACTGATGTACTGATGTATTTTAGATATAAATTATATTATTAAGCCATTCCTCCAGTTTTGTCCGGAAATCCATTTGGCTTGATTGGAGGCATTCCAGTTTCTTTGTGTTGGTTTCTTTTTCTTAAGTCAAAGGTATAAATGCCAACCTCCTTAATTGTTGCGAAAATTAAAGCATGAGTTGTAAATTTTAAAGGATCCCGGCGTTTAGACTGATCGATATCTTAATTCCGGAAATTTCTGCACATTTATCTATAAACATTTCCTGTACGTCCGTGTTTACAGCATCAGGATGCACAGTTTGAGATTTTTTATGATAATAATATCCTCCAGATTTCATCACCTGGGCATCCTTCGAAGAAGACAGTCAGGCCTGTACGTTTAATTTTACTGATGAAATTTTAATACCTATTTTCCTGAATGAACAAATGAATTTTATTCAAGTGTAATTTATTGATTCAAAGGCATAAAGAGGATTTCCTTGGATTGTTGTAAATATTAAAACAAGAATTGCAAAATTTAAAGAACTTTAATATGGAATAACAAAAGTTTATATGACTACATTTTTTTCAAATATATAAAGCAAAAAAATTAGGGGTGATGAGATTTTCTGTATGAAATTGGTGACATTCCCTCATATTTTTTAAAAAAGTTACTGAAATGGGCGGTTTCGGTAAATCCTAATTTGTAGGTGATTTCCTTAATAGGGATATCATCATTTTGTAATAAAGATTTCGCTTCCGTAAGTGTTTTCTCGGCAATCCAGGCTGTAATATTTTTTCCTGTTTTGCTTTTGATCACACTGCTCAGATAATTGGGGTGAAGATTGAGGGCAGTGGCATAATCCTGTACTCGGAAAACCACATCTATTTTGCCTGAACTCAAATCACGATAATGCCGTTCTAAAATTCTTTTAAATGATATAATAATTTGCGAGCTGCGGTTTCCTTCGTATATAGGATTATAATCTGTCCAGATATGTTCTTTGATCTTGAAAAGAAGCACTGCCAATAGATGACCGATAACTCTGTATTTATAAATAGTATTTTTTCTGTATTCGTCTAATATCAGGGAATTTACAGCTTCCACTTCTCTGAAAAAAGTATCTGTCACAACTTTTGGTCTTACAATTTCGGTAAGCAGAAATGGAAAATCGGTGTAAACTTCTTCTCCGATATATTTTTTTAAAAAAGTCTCGTCAAAAGTAATCAATAATACATCATCTATTTTATTCCAGCTGAATGTGCGGTAGTTACTTGGATTGGTAAAATAAATCGAATGCGGTTCAACTTCAAAAGTCTGTTCATCAATAGTATATTTTCCATTTCCATTCTTTACAAATAAGAAAGAGAAAAAATTAGGTCGGAACGAATCGGATACATAGGGAAGTTCGAATCCAATCTCATTTAAATTGAAAACTGTAAAACCTTCCGCTAAATCAAATAATTCAACAGATAAGTTAAGAGCCTGATACAGTTGAAATAGTGAATTCGATTCAATCCTTTCAGAATTTGCCACTTGATTATTGTTTTTTGATAGAACTTTTTTCAAATATAATCATTTAAGGCAACAATATATATGAATGTACTGAATTGAAAAATCAAAGAAAATTTTAATTATTATAATATGAAATTTGTCCATTCTAAGTGAGTTGTCTCATTTTACTGATTGTTTTTAGAATAATTTATGCTTTGAATAATTCTGAACTTTTCACGATACTTTATGAACTTCTAATGAAATAATCACCTCAAATCCTGACCTAATTTTGTCTTATCAAAACTTAATTAAATACCTAAAATTTAAAATGAAAAAGATATTAATTATCATCACGCATCCTGATATGGACAATTCAGTTATCAACAAAAGATGGCTGACAGAACTAGAGAAATATCCTGAGAAATTTCACGTACATCAATTACACAAAGTTTATCCTGATCAAAAATTTGATATTGCAGCAGAACAAAAACTGATTGAAGAACACGATCATATCATCTTCCAATTCCCATACTATTGGTATTACGCTCCTGCATTATTAAAAAAGTGGCTGGACGAAGTTCTTACACACGGTTGGGCATACGGAAGCTCGAGTGGTTTTAAATTTGGAGGAAAGAAAGTTGCTTTGGCTATTTCATTAGGCTTAAAAGAAGAGCATTTACAACGAGGAACGCCCTTGAAATTTAATCTTGAAGATCTCACACATCCTTATGAAGCATTATTTGATTGGATAAAAGCTGATTACCAGCCCTATTTTGCTTACTATGGAATGACATTTGAGCCGTCGGAAGAGTGGGTAGAGAGAAGTGTACCGTTATATTTGGATTTTCTGGATCGCTTTAATTCTGATAAAAAAGATACAAATGTTGCTTAATCCAAAACAAGCAAATAAATAGTAAAAAAAAGAGATGTTCGATAATGCATCTTTTTTTAGGCTTAATATCAAAGCAGAAAATTTTATCCATTAGAAAATCAAAATTGTCCATTTTCTGTAAAATTTAAATTTATCAATTTTACGGGTCACAGCAAGAAATTATTGAACAATGAACAATCTCAATTGCAGTAAAATTATCAAAGAAAATCCTAGGGTTTTATCGTGGAATAAAGATATTCAGGTGATGCATTATCAGACACATCAGGAAATCATCAGAGCCAATATGTGTGTTCATATGAATATGATTAGCATTGTTATGCATGGTACAAAGGAGATCCTGGGATGTGGAATGAAGAGAATTGTTCCGTCTGGTTCCGGTTTTTTTATGAAAAAAGGTTCTTATCTGGTTTCCGATAAAATTGAAGATGAAGAAAAAGGATATGAATCGATTATTATTTTCTTTTCCGACGCTTGGCTCCAATCACAAATCGATACAATTTTCGACTGTAAAAATACTGCTGAGACAAAAGTTGAAGACTGTCTGAACGCTGATATTGCGTTGCTGGAGGAAGATGAATTGATGAATTCGGTTATTGCCCAATTTAAATCTTATTTTGAAGTTAATCAGGATAAAGAACGTTTACAAGTTTTATTACCATTTAAAATGAGGGAATTATTTCAGATTTTAATTTCCGCGCCTAATGGTTATCATTTTGAAAAACGATTACGCAGCCTTGATAATCATCAAAACCCTGATTTGGTGATATTAATGGAGAATAATTACAAAGAAAATATTTCTCTCGAACAGTACGCTTTTCTTGCTAACTGCAGTCTGTCAACTTTTAAAAGAAAATTTGTGCAGACCTTCAAAACAAATCCCGGAAGATGGATTATGCAGCGCAGATTGGAAGAGTCTTACGAATTATTAAAAAACTCAGAAAAGAACATTACGGAAATAGCATATGAAGTCGGGTTTGAAACTCCCGCCCATTTTATAGCATCATTTAAACAGAAATACAGAAACACACCGAAACAGCTGCAGCAGCAACTTTAGTACAAAATAATTCTAAACTTTTCACGATAGTTTTTGAACTTTTTAAGAAATCAATTTAATCAAAACAAAACGAACTTTGTCTTAGAAATTTAAAACAATTAAAATTTAAAATTTAAAATTATGAAATTGTATTATTTTGCAGACCCGATGTGTTCTTGGTGTTATGGTTTCAGTCCGGTGGTAAAGAAACTTAAAGAAAACTATCCCAATATAGATTTGCAGATTATTTCAGGTGGGTTTGCACCTGGAAGCAAGCAAAAAGTAACAAAAGAATATAAGGATTTTCTTGAATATCACTGGAGAAATGTAAATCTTCGCAGCGGTCAGTATTTTGACCATTCGATGAAATTTGTTAATGAAAATTTTCATTACGATACAGAACCTTCAAGTCGGGCATTAGTGGTTGTTCAGATGTTTTTACCGGAGAAAGATTTTGAGTTTTTGAGTCTGATGCAAAAATCATTTTATGTGGAAGGAAAAGACATTACCAATGATGAGGTTTTAGCAGATTTAGCAGAAGAAATAGGAGTTGAAAAAAGTGTTTTTTTAGAAAGTTTCCACTCGGAAGAGATAAAGCTAAAAACCGCTCAGGGATTTCAGTTCAGTAAACAGCTGAGAGTGCAAGGATTTCCTACTTTACTGACATTGGAAAACGGAGCTGTAAAAGTTCTTACCCACGGTTTTCAGCCTTATGAAAGTTTAAAAAATATTGTTGAGGAAAGTTTGAAAACGATGCTTATTCCTGAATCTAATAGCGGACAATTTTGTTCGGATATTTCCTGCGGATGCTGAGATGAAACTGAGGCTATATTCTACTGATAGAGGATATAGTCTATTTTAATTATTAAAAACAGCAATATGAAAAAGCAAAGTTTTTCTTCATCAATTAAAAAGCTTCAGGAAAATCTTCAGAAAGCACTTCCCGGAAAAAAAGCTCACCGGATTATGGAAGCTGTTTCTGCAAAATATTTAGGTTTGAATCCAACTGAGGAAACGCGCAAAAGTGCGGTACTGATGCTTTTATATCCAATCGATAATGAAATTCATTTTCCTTTAATTCTAAGAAACTCTTACGAAGGTTTTCATTCTGATGAGGTTGGTTTTCCGGGTGGAAGGTTTGAAATTTCAGATGAAAATCTGATTCAGACTGCACTTAGAGAAACACAGGAAGAAATAGGAATTAATCCGGGAGAAATTCAAGTTTTAGGAACATTAACAGACATTTTTATCGGTCCAAGCGATTTCAATGTTTTACCTGTGGTTGGATATCTTCCGTATCGACCTGATTTTGTACCTGATTCCCGTGAAGTTCAACAAATTTTTGACTTAAAACTGGATTATTTTTCAGACCCCAATATTGTAGGCTGTAGTGAAATCAGCATTCCGGGAGATTTGGTGATAACGCCTTATTATGAAGTGAATGGTCATAAAGTTTGGGGCGCAACCGCTAAAATAATTCTTGAACTGTTGTATGTTCTGAATAATAGTCTCTCAACTAAAAAAGATTGATCTAATCTTTTTCCAAACTTTCTCGATAAAAATCAGCTTTGCAAAATTGTAGAGTGAAGAATTCTTATGTCTAAAATTAAGCTTCAAAAAGATTTTAAGTGATTCATAAAGTGAACTTTAAAAGATACTTTTTGAACTTATTATGAAATTAATTCTCTCAGTACAAAGCTAATTTTGTCCTGTTTTAAATACAATAATATTAATCAAAAAAAACTTTAGATATGTCTGTTTCTGATTTATTTAAACCACTCACTTTGTTGCACGGTCCTGCGATGAGAAACCGTTTTATGCTGGCTCCGTTAACCAACCAGCAAAGTGAATTTAATGGTAAAGCATCTGAATACGACCAGTTTTGGATGCAGCAACTTTCGCAGGGAGGTTATTCATTAATTCAGACCTGTGCCACCCACGTAGAAGCTGAAGGTATCGCTTTTGCCCGTCAATTGGGAATTTTTAGCGATGACCATTTGCCGGGTCTGAGTCAAATGGCAGCAACGATTCGTGAGGGCGGAGCTTTATCCGCAGTACAACTGCATCACGCAGGACATCGCGCCAATCCTTTATTGGGAGGAATTCCTTCTCCTGCCTCAAGTTTTACTATTCCGGGTGTTAATGCCATTTCTACCGAAGAAGTCGAAAGAATTCGAGATAGTTTTATCGCCGCTGCAAAAAGAGCTGAACGGGCAGGATTTGATGGTGTTGCCGTTCACGGGGCTTTCGGTTGGATTTTGTCGGAATTTATGTCGCCTTATTTAAACGACCGAACCGATAAATATGGAGGAAGTTTAGAAAATCGTGCCCGATTGACCATTGAAGTCATTGAAGGGATCCGAAAGGCCTGTGGTCCTGATTTTCAAATCGGTTGGCGTTTGTCGATTGAACGTTACGGCTTGGTTCTGGAAGAATTACGTGAAATTACTGCTGAAATTTTAGATAAGGAATTGATTGATTATCTGGATTTGGCATTATGGGATTCTGCACAGATCGTTCAGGAAGGAAAGTTCAGAGGAAAAACAATGCTGAGTGTCTTTACAGAACTTCCTCGAAAAGGTGTTCGTCTTGGTGTTGCCGGAAAAATAATGACCGCTCAAAGAGCCGGAGAATTATTGGATGAAGGTAGCGATTTTGTTCTGATTGCAAGGGCAGGAATTCTTCAGCGGGATTTTCCGCTTCAGGTAAAAGCCAATCCATTTTATGAGAGTCCCAAAACACCTGTTCCGGCAGAATATCTTCGTCAGCGTGGATTGAGTGAGCGTTTTATCAATCATTTGCGGGGATGGCAGACTTTCGTAACCAGAGGTTCTATTTAAATATCAATAAAAATGGGAAGTAAGGAAAGAATTCAGCGCTTTAAAGATGATTCCAGAGAAAAGATTCTGGCAGCAGCTTTAAATATTGCCAAAAATGAAGGCTGGCAAGCATTAAGTATGCGGAAAATTGCAGATCAGATTGAATACACAGCACCTTTTATTTACGAATATTTTGTCAACAAAGAAGCTATTTTGTTTGCATTAACCAAAAGAGGATATGCCATCCTAACAAAAGTAATCATTGAAGCCCGAAATAAAAATGAAAATGCCGATGATAAACTCGAAGCAATGTGGATCGCCTATTGGGATTTCGCTTTTACGCATAAGGAATTGTATCGGTTGATGTACGGTGTTGATATGGTCTGTTTCACAAGCGAATGTGCAATGCCGGAGGTTGAAAATTTGTACGATATTCTGAGTGACGTTATTACCATTTATTTTGATGAAAAAAATGTTTCAGAAGAACGGGTTCGCATAAAATATTACACCTATTGGTCGATGATTCACGGGTTAATCTCTATTAATTTAATTCATCTGAACGGAAGAATCAGTTATGATCTCAACAGACAGATTCTACGAGATGCTATTCAAAGTATTACAAAATCCATTAAAAAATAAAAAATTTTTGTCCGAAAACTTAACACTGTTAGGTAATTAAACCACAATAAAAAACATTACAAATTTAAATTTTATGAATGCTATTCATCATTTTAGTCCATCAGACATTATTAAGAAATTTAATAGTGCGAGACATTTTTTGATTGTAGTTTTTACGGCTGCAATTCTTGTAAGCTGTGAAAATAAATCAGAGAAAACAACAGCAGATGCACCACCAAATGTGCCTGTGGGAAGCGTTTCAGAGAGCTCGGAAACTACTTTTGTAGAATATCCGGCTTCAGTCCAGGGTTCGGTTGATGTAGAAATCCGTCCACAGGTAAGCGGATATATTCAAAGAGTTTTGGTAAACGAAGGAGCTTATGTTTCAGCGGGGCAGACTTTGTTTCAGATTAATTCCCAACCCTTTGTTGAAGCTTTAAATAATGCCAAAGCCAATCTTCACGCATCTGAGGCAGCTATTTTAAATGCCAAATTGGAAATCGACAAATTAACGCCACTGGTTCAAAATAAAGTGGTTGCAGATTTTCAATTGAAAACAGCCAAAACAGCTTACAAAATTGCACAGGCTAACGCAGAACAGGCCAGAGCAAGCGTTGCTTCAGCACAGATTAATTTAGGATATACCAACGTAAAAGCGCCAGTGAGTGGATATATAGGTTTGATTCCTAAAAAACAGGGAAGTCTGGTTTCTCCGGCAGATCAGGAAGCTTTAACGCAGCTTTCAGATATCAGAGATGTGCATGTTTACTTTGCTTTAGCTGAAAAAGATTTTACCGTTTTCAATACGAATTACGAAGGAAAAAC
This sequence comes from Chryseobacterium wanjuense, assembly GCF_900111495.1. Lineage (NCBI taxonomy): Bacteria > Pseudomonadati > Bacteroidota > Flavobacteriia > Flavobacteriales > Weeksellaceae > Chryseobacterium > Chryseobacterium wanjuense. The sequence continues at coordinate 882,604 of NZ_FOIU01000001.1, forward strand.
TCCCGCTGAAAGAATCAAAAACCTACCGTTTGTTGAATTGGTATTAAGTGATAATTCAGTCTATCCGATCAAAGGTAAAGTGGATATGATAAACGGTCAGTTTGATAAAAACACCGGTGCCATTACTTTCAGAGCAAGTTTTCCGAATCCGAACGGAAACTTACGCTCAGGAAATACGGGTAAACTTCGTTTAGGATTGAATCATAATAATGCGATTCTGGTTCCGCAATCTGCAACTGTGGAAATGCAGGATAAAGTCTTTGTTTTTTTGGTCGATAAAAGTAACAAAGTTACCAAAACACCTCTTGATGTTATCGGAAAAAGCGGGACAAATTATCTTATTAAACAAGGCTTAAATCAGGGTGACCAAATTGTATTGAGCGGTCTCGACAGATTACAGGAAGGCCAAGTCATCAATCCACAGAAAACTGCACGTATAGCTCAATTAAATAATAAAAAATAAGTTTTAAAAATGTTCAAAATATTTATAAAAAGACCTGTTTTGGCAACTGTTATTTCCGTCATTATGGTGATAATGGGAGTCATAAGTCTTATAAAACTACCGGTACAGCAATTTCCGGACATTGCACCGCCTTCTGTAATGGTCAGTGCCCTATATCCTGGAGCCAATGCAGAAACGGTTCTCCGTTCAGTTGCTCCGTCGTTGGAAGAATCTATCAATGGGGTAGAGGATATGACGTATATGAGCTCTACTGCAAGTAATGACGGGACGCTATCAATCTCTGTTTATTTTAAACTCGGAACAGATCCCGATCAAGCGGCGATTAATGTACAAAACCGTGTCTCACAGGCGTTGAGTCGTTTGCCGGCTGAAGTGGTTCAACAGGGAATCACCACTTCAAAACAGCACGTAACTTTTATGATGGGGATCGGTTTATACACCGAAGATGAATCTAAATACGACCAGACTTTCGTAGGAAATTACGCGGAAATTAATATTCTTCCAGAACTTAAACGTATTCCGGGTGTCGGTTCTGCAAGTTTGTATGGCGGACAAAAAGATTACTCAATGAGAGTTTGGTTAAATCCTTCCAAGATGAGTAGTTACAAAGTGTCGACAAGCGAAGTGATGAAGGCGATTCAGGATAAAAGTCTTGAAGCTGCACCGGGAAAATTTGGACAGCACAGTAAAGAGGTTTTCGAATATGTGATTAAATATAAAGGAAAATTGACAAAACCTGACCAATATGAAAATATTGTCATAAGATCAAATTCAGATGGGTCTGTCCTTCGTTTGAAAGATGTCGCTAAAGTAGAATTGGGCTCTTTTTCCTATAATAGTTTAACACGATTAAGTGGTAAAAAAGGAGTTGTTCTTGGTATTTTACAATTGTCGGGAGCCAATTCAAACGAGACACAGATTGCCATAAAAGAAGCGATGGACAAAGCTTCGAAAAGTTTTCCGAAAGGGATTAAGCACGAGATTTTCTTTAGTACAAAAAGAGCTTTAGACCAATCCATCGACCAGGTAAAAAGTACTTTGATCGAAGCTTTTATCCTGGTGTTTATTGTTGTGTATCTGTTTTTGCAGGATTTCAGGTCAACGTTGATTCCGGCGATTGCCGTACCTGTTGCGCTTTTAGGAACGTTTTTCTTTATGCAGCTGTTCGGTTTTTCCATTAATTTATTAACCTTATTTGCTCTGATTTTAGCTATCGGAATTGTTGTGGATGATGCCATTGTCGTCGTCGAAGCCGTTCACGCTAAAATGGAACACGAAAATTTGAAACCTAAAAAAGCGACACACGCAGCAATGCATGAGATTTCAGGAGCAATCATCTCGATTACTTTGGTGATGGCTGCTGTTTTCCTCCCGGTTGGTTCTATGGAAGGATCTACAGGTCTTTTCTATCGTCAGTTTGCCTTTACAATGGCGATTGCGATTGTCATTTCAGCCATTAATGCATTAACATTAAGTCCTGCATTGGCGGCTTTGTTTTTAAAAGGTGTTCATCCTGTTCAGAATGAAGAACATAAAGCTCTTGCCAAAAAGAGTTTTAAAGAAAAATTCTTTATCGGATTTAACAGCAGTTTTAATGCTCTGACCAAACGTTATGTAGGCGGATTGAAGTTTTTAATTCGTCATAAATGGTTAAGTTTAGGAGGTTTAGCTTTGATCTCATTAGCCACTGTTTTAATGGTAAGATCAATACCTTCCGGATTTATTCCTACAGAGGATCAGAATTTTGTTGCCATTGCAGTCAATACACCATCTGGAACTACATTAGATGGTACCCAAAAAGTGATGAAAGTTGCCGAAACAAAAATGAAAGCCTTGGAAGCCACCCGATTTGTAACGGCTATTTCAGGGTTCGATGCTCTTACCAACTCAATGAGCCCCTCAAAAGGGATTATTTATGTTCAATTAAAAGCGAATAAAGAACGTGGTGATTTCAAAAACATCGATAAATTGATGGATGAGATCCGCAGTCAACTGGGAACAATCAACGGCGGAAATTTCTTTGTTTTCAGTTTTCCGACGGTTCCGGGTTTCAGTAACGTGGAAGCATTAGATATCGTTTTACAGGACAAAAGTGGAGGAAATCTGGATAAATTTAGCGGTATTTCTCAGGAGTTTATTAAAGAATTAATCAAACGCCCTGAAATTGAAGTCGCATTTACAAGTTTCAATGCAGATTACCCTCAGTTACAACTGGATATTGACGACGATAAAGCAGACCAGTTGGGCGTAAGTGTAAAAGATATTCTGGAAACAATGCAGGTTTATTTTGGAAGTGCACAGGCTTCAGATTTCAACCGTTTCGGTAAATATTACAGAGTGGTTGTCCAGGCCGATGTTCAGGACCGAGCCGATCCATCTGCAATCGATCGGGTTTTTGTGAAAAACAAAAATGGAGAGATGGTTCCGATTAATACTTTAGTGAAATTAAGCAGGATATATGGTTCCGAAACCGTTTCAAGATACAATATGTTTAATTCAATTTCTGTCAATGCGATTCCGAAAGCGGGTTACAGCTCCGGTGCAGCTATTAATGCAGTGAAGGAAGTTGTGGAGAAACAATTACCAACAGGTTACAGCTACGAATTTTCGGGTCAGACAAGAGAAGAAATTGCTTCCGGCGGACAATCGACCATTATTTTTATTCTGTGTATGGTGTTTGTGTATTTCCTTTTGGCAGCACAATATGAAAGCTATATTCTTCCTTTAGCGGTAATGCTTTCCATTCCTGTAGGTGTTTTTGGAGTATTTGCAGCGATTGGTTTAACAGGAATTGCCAACAGCATTTACATTCAGGTTGCGTTGGTGATGTTGATTGGATTATTGGCTAAAAATGCTATTCTGATTGTGGAATTTGCCGTACAGAAAAGAAAAGCAGGAAAATCTTTAACTGAAGCCGCGATCGAAGCCGCAAAACTAAGACTTAGACCGATTATTATGACTTCACTGGCTTTTGTTGTGGGTTTAATTCCCATGATGTATGCGACAGGTCCATCGGCTCAGGGGAACCATTCCATCAGTATTGGAGCTGCTGGGGGAATGATTTCGGGAGTAGTTTTAGGATTGTTGATTATTCCTGTGTTATTTGTTGTTTTCCGTTTTTTACAGGAAAAATTATCTCAAAATTCTCAGGAAGATGAATATGATGATGTTGTTGAAGAACCTGTTAAATAAAATAATATGAAACGATTTAATTTAATTATAATATTGACAATGTGTGCATTCCTTGTGGGATGCACCGTTTCAAAAGATATTTCATTGCCTGATGTGGCACCGAACTCATTCAGAACAGATGCTGTTGAGCAAGACTCAGTAAATATTGGTTCTGTTCCGTTTAAAGATTTTATTAAAGATGAAACGGTTCAAAATCTGATTGATACCGCTTTGATAAAAAATTATGATATGCAGATTGCTTTGAAAAATATTGATGCTGCAGAATTATTGTACAAACAGTCTAAGTTAGGCAATTTGCCGGAAGTAAAAGCGATGGTTTCTGCCAGTTCAAACCGACCCTCTGATAACAGTATGAACGGTTTTACACTAAGCCAGTTTATGGGAACCAATCATATTGAGGATTACAACGCAGGAGTTAGTGTACTTTGGGAAGCTGATATTTGGGGTAAAATCCGTAACCGAAAAGCGGGTGCATTGGCTAGTTTTTTACAAACTGAGGAAGCAAAAAAGGCAATCCAGACAAGATTAGTAGCGAATATTGCACAAGGTTATTATAACCTGTTGATGCTTGATGAGCAGTTGGAGATTGCCAAAAAGAATTTAGAACTTAATGAAAACACATTGAAAATTGTCAATTTACAGTTTAATTCCGGGCAGGTGACTTCTTTGGCAGTTCAGCAGACTCAGGCTCAAAAACTGAATGCAGAAAAGCTCATTCCAAAACTCGAACAGCAAATTACTTTACAGGAAAATGCGTTAAGTGTTTTAATCGGAACTTTACCAAAAGCTATAAATAGAAAGAGCAGTTTGGACAGAATGATAATTCCGGAAAATTTAAATACAGGTTTTCCATCACAAATGCTAAGCTTCAGACCTGACATTAAAAGTGCAGAATTTGCCTTAAATGTTGCTAATGCAAAAGTCGGAATTGCTACAGCGAATTTATATCCGTCGCTGACAATTTCCGCAAGTGGAGGAATCAATTCTTTCAAAGCAAGTAATTGGTTCAATATTCCTGCATCTCTGTTTGGAATGGTTGCGGGTGGAATTACGCAGCCGATTTTTCAAAGAGGAGAACTGAAGACGAATGTTGAACTGGCAAAAATCGATAGAGAAAAAGTAGTGATTCATTTCCGTCAATCTGTTCTGAATGCAGTCGGAGAAGTTTCTGATGAATTGGTGAAAATTGAAAAGCTAAAAGAAGAATATTCTATTGCTGAAAAACGAGTTCAGACATTACAACAAGCTTCAAAAAATGCAGATCTATTATTTAAAAGTGGGATGGCAAATTACCTAGAAGTCATCACGGCGCAGGGTAATTTGTTACAAGGTGAATTGGATTTAGTAAACATTAAAACCTTACAATTAAATGCTGTTGTCGGATTATACCGTTCGTTAGGAGGTGGCTGGAAATAATTTTCGACTTAGCCTGGAGTATTGATTGATATTTTACACAAAAGCCTTTCAAATCTGAAAGGCTTTTACTTTTTTTTATTAAAATTATTTTTGCTTCGAAAGATATTCTGTAAATTTTTCATTCAAAATCTCACATTCATTCTGCAAAATTCCCGATTCAATTTCAGGCTTATTGCCCCATTTCGGAACATTTTCCGTTTCCAGAATTTTAAATTCAGAAGATTGTCCGCCAACAAAAGGAACTGAAACTCCAAAAACCAATTTTGCAATTTTATGATGTCTGATGAGATACGAACACATAATGCAAGGTTCGTGCGTTGAATACATCACAGATTTATCCAAAATCTCTCGGTAACCATTTTTCAAAGCATCTTTCACAGCTAAAATCTCGGCGTGCTGTGTAATATCTCCGCTGGATTTTCCGGATTCGATTCCTCTGCCGATAATTTTATCTTCAAAAACCAATACAGAACCAACCGGCGGATTTCCTTTTTCCAAAGCCTGTTTTGCAAGTTCGATGCATTCAAGCATATATTGATTATAATTGTTCATTTTTTAATTTAATTTAAGATTCTGCACCTCTGTTAAAACCAATGGTATTCCTGTAAATCTGAGGTGAAATATCCGTTTTATTCTTAAAAAGCCGACTGAAATAATATTCATCCTCATATCCCAATTCATAGGCAATTTCTTTAATCGTTTTGTCCGTAAGATATAATTCCCTTTTGGCTTCGACGATAATCCGTTCGGTAATCAAATCAGAAAGCGTCTTATTGAAATGATTTTTTGTAATTCTGGCCAAAGAAGCCGGAGTCTGATTCAGTAAATCCGCATAATCACTGGCTGAATGTTTGGTTCGGAAATGATCCTCAATCGCATTTTTCAGATTCTGAATGATAAATTGTTGCTTGATATTGACTGTTTCAGAATTTTGAATTGTTTGCTGTTCGAGTTTAATTCTTGTAGCAGTAACCAATAAAATTTTTAAATAAGAAATCAAAACTTCATCCTTTCTGAAAGCATCATTTTTAAGTTCATTGGTGATTCCGTTAATCAAATTCAAGATAGAGTTTTTACTGAATTCATTTAAGACAATAAATGGCTGTTGATAAACATTATTAAACAAAATTCCATTGGCTGCAATTTCCTTATGATGCCTGTAAATACAGAAAAAATCGTGGTGAAACTGTATCGAAATTCCCATGATCGGTTTCGCGGACTGTAACATAAAAGGCTGGTAAGGATAAAATGCAAACAGCGTATTTTCCTTGAATGAATAATCACAAAGGTCAACCGTTGCAGTACCTTCTCCCGAAGTAATCAGGATTAATGTAAAATAATTGTTCCGCTGAATATGGTCAAAATAACTGTTGTTATCAAACTCAAAAAGCTTGAAAGCCAGATTCCCGTTTTGCTCATTCACGAGCGTATAGACAGATTGTGATAACATTGTACCTGCAATTTAATTATTATTTTTAAACCAAAACTGCCCTCCGAAAAATTTCAAAGGGCAGTTTCAAAACAAGATTAGAAAATCAAAATATCGTAACCGTCATTTCTCAAGTTAATGAAACTTGGCAGACCAGGAGTTCCCGGAACTTCGTTTTCGTTCAATAACTCATAGCCTGAAACTTCCGTTCCAAATACCGCAACACAACCTTTCGAAAGACCGTGAACATAATCCTTTACTTCATTGTAAAGCCCATGTACCGGATGGTCTGCTTTTTCCAATTGTTCCGGCCATCTGATTCCTGTTCCCTGAAAAATGATTTTAACATCTTCACCTGCGTGCTTGAATTCGTAAGCCGAAGCTAAAGCGTTAAACACTCTTCCCAATGCCTCTTCCGAACCACTTTTAGGATCAGAAAGAATAATAATTGCTGTTTTTTTCATTGTATAAAAATTTAATTTACACTGCAAAGATGTAGGAATATAGCCCGCTAAAGAATGGATGATTTTCACTTTGTAATGGAGATTTTTTTAAAATAATTTCATTAATTATTTTAGCATAAATAATTTTAAAACTCACCAATACTTATTGATAAAACCAAAGCGAACTCTCATGAAAAGTTCGCTTTATTTGATTGCTAATTAAGAAATTTAAATTTGTTATGACCCAGGCTTTACAAAAGTTTGCCAGCCTCTCATCGTTTCGATAAAACGTTCACTCAGCCCGCCTTCACGAAGAAAATCTGCCGTTACGGGCAATTTTGGGCTATCATACATAGGATTTGCTTTTACCTGAAGCGGAAAATCCCGTTGAAGAATTCCGGCTCTTGCAATTAAGACAAAATCGCATCCTTCATCTAATAATTCTCCGGCTCGTTGTGCACTCATTATTTTCCCGGCAGCACCCAAACGAACACCTTTTCTTGGAAGTTCTGTAAAAACGCTCAACATCGTTTTTCCCTGAAAAGCTCCTTCCCTTACAAGCTGAGCCGAATCCCAAAGTGCCAAATCCAGATAATCAATCAATTCCTTATCAAAAATTTTGGCAGTAATTTCACGTAATTCTTCCAAACGCAATCCATATCGCTCAATCGACAAACGCCAACCGATTTGAAAATTGTTTCCACAAGCTTTTCGAATTCCTTCAATCACTTCAATCGTAAAACGAGCACGATTTTCTACACTTCCTCCATATTTATCTTTCCTGTCGTTAAGGTTTGGTGAAAGAAATTCAGACAGTATCCAACCAAAAGCACCGTGAACAGAAACTCCGTCAAATCCGGCCAATTGCGCTCTTTTTGCCGCTTCAATAAAACTATCACGGATTCTTTCTACTTCTTCCGTTGAAATGGCTTTGATATCTTTTAATGTTTTGCTTGATGCAGGAGCGGGAATTCCGCCTAAAGATGGCACGGCTCTGTGTCCAGCGTGATGCAATTGTACCGCAGACAATGCACCTCCTTCACGAATTGCTGTGGCCATCTTCGTTAATCCCGGCAAATGTTTATCGCTGTGGATGCCCAACTGACGTTCAAATGCAATCGCTCCGGCTTCTACTGTTGAAGCACTGGTTTGAATCAAACCATAACCGCTTTGTGCCAATTGTTCCATCCAGAATTGATCGTATTTTGATGCAGTACCGTCGAAATCACTTTGCTGGCTGGTCAATGGAGCCATCATAAAACGATTTCTCATGACGGGGCCGTGAAGAAAAGTAAGGGGTTTAAATAAATCAGAAACAGACATTATGTTTAAATTTTATGTTTTTATTTAGATAAGTTTTGTCTGTTTGCAAAGTTGGTTTTTCAGGCAGTTAGTAAAAATGGATGTTTTTAATTATATAATGGATATTTTTATAAAGAGTTTTAGGTATCATTATATTTTATTCCACAAAATTATTTAAGATCCATTTTAATATTTTTAAAGGTGACGATATACATGAATGTGCAGATCATATTTTTATAAAAATGTCGATTCTGCCACTCAATTAAACTAGATATGTTATAAAACAAATAATATTTATTTTTTTTGTTCGGTACATCCAAATATAGTTGCCTAATTTTTGTCACATTCTATTGAAAGAATCACAAAATGGAATTGTATCTAAATGAAATTTGATAAACGGAAATTTAAACATACAGGAATGAGAACCCTGGTTTCCTAAAACAACATGTATCTGCTCTAGCATTATTCTTTGTATTACACTCATTTAATTTTTTTGAACATTAGTTTCCGCAGTTAAGCACGGGGTGTTCGACATATAACGCTTTAATTCATTAAATAAGTTAATAAGCTAAAGCTTTTTTTAAGTGCTTTTATGAATAAAATATATAAGAAAAAAAAATTAAAACAATTTTATACCGATCGGTATAAAATTGTTAACTTTGTGATATTAAATATAGTCAACATGCATATTAAGTATATTTTTAAATGAAGAATGAAAATAATGTCAAGATTATTGAGATATACTTTTTGGTGTGTATTCAATTCACGTGGAAATATTTTGAGAAAAATTTTTCATCAGTGATTGTTTAATTGATTATTTCGAGATTTAGTAAAATTTTTTTAACCAATAATATACCGATCGGTATATTTTAATATTTTTTTTCAGAATGAATGAAGTATTTATTGTATCTGCTAAAAGGACTCCAGTTGGAGGTTTCTTAGGAAATTTAGCAGAGTTTTCTGCAACACAGCTGGGAGCATTAGCTATTAAAAATGCTTATGAAAGTATTTCATTAGATCCGGAATGGATTAGCAGTGTTTATATGGGTAATGTGTTAAGCGCAGGACTTGGGCAATCTCCAGCTAGACAGGCTGCGGTATTTTCACAGATACCTTATGATAAGGATGCAACCACCATTAATAAGGTCTGTTCATCGGGAATAAAAGCAACTATTTTAGGGGCACAGCAAATACAGACGGGCCTAGATGAAATTGTTGTTACGGGAGGAATGGAAAGCATGAGTAATGTACCACATTATGCTTTTTTACGCAAAGCTCTGAAATTAGGAGATGCCCAACTCATCGATGGATTGACAAAAGACGGATTATGGGATGTTTATAATGATTTTCATATGGGAAGCGCCGGAGAACTTGGGGTAAAAAAATATGGTTTAACCAGAGAGGAACTAGATAATTATGCCTTAGAATCATACAGAAAAGCCAGGGAAGCCACTGAAAAAGGTAAATTCAGAAATGAATTGATAGAAATAAGTATTTCATCTAAAAAAGAAAAGATTATTATCGACAGGGATGAAGACATTTATAAATTAATTCCAGAAAAGGTATCGCAACTCAAACCTGTTTTTGAAAGTGATGGTTCACTCACGGCTGCCAATTCAAGTAATTTAAATGATGGCGCAGCTGCTTTAATACTTGCCTCTGCAGATGCAATTAAGAAATACAATCTTCAGCCATTGGCAAAAATAGTTTCTTATGCTGATGCAGCACAAGCACCCGAATGGTTTACTACTTCACCCTCAGTTGCCATAACAAAAGCTCTTAGATTGGCTAATCTCAATTTATCAGAAATAGATTATGTAGAAATTAATGAAGCATATGCTTCTGTGGTTCTTTCTAATCAGCAAATTTTAGGTTTGGATCCTGAAAAAATCAATTTGTATGGAGGGGCAGTGGCATTAGGGCATCCAATTGGGGCGTCAGGAGCAAGAATTATAGTAACTCTACTCAGTATTTTGGAACAGGAAAAAGGTAAGTATGGTGTGGCAAGCATTTGTAATGGGGGAGGCGGAGCTTCGGCTATTGTTATTCAAAATTTGAACATATAAATCTACTTATCTATGAATACTCAGAAAAGAACAAGAACAACATGTATACTTTTCAACGTAAGTACAATTAACAAATAAAAATAATTATGAATGATCTATTGAAATTTGCAATAGAAGGCCACGGAGGCCTCGAAAACTGGAATAAATTTAATAAAGTGTCCGCCCATATAAATGTAGAAGGTCTGACTTGGGAGAGGAAACAACAACCTGGAATTTTAAAGGATGCTAATGTCCAAGTTGATCTCAAACAGCAAAAAGTATCATTTGTTTCGGTAAAAGAAGAATGGGAAACTATTTTTGAACCGCATCTTGTATATACTAAAGCCACGCATGGTGAAATTCTAGAAGAACTATCTAACCCCAGAGAATCTTTTGAAAAATACACCCGGGATACCCCTTGGTCACGTCTTCAAGCTTTTTATTTTGCAGGGTATGCCATGTGGACTTACTTTAATGCTCCATTCTGTTTTAATGACCCGGAATATGAGGTAACCGAGATTGAACCTTGGGAAGAAGATGGGGAAACTTACAGAAGATTGCAGGTAATCTTTCCTGAACATGTTGCCACACATAGTCGTGTCCAAACTTTTTATATAGATAAAAATGGTTTAATCAAAAGACATGATTATAATGTGGAAATTTCCGGAAATGCGGCAGGTGCACATTATTTATATGAATATCAGACAGTGCAGGGTATTCAATTTCCAACCAAAAGACGGGTATTTATTCGTCAAGAAGATAATACATCATTGCAGCCAGAGCCTATTTTAGTCTCCATAAATTTTAGTAATATTAGTCTGACATAAAAATAAAGAAGTAATGAAGTAATATTATATATGGCAACGATATATTTGAAAGTGCCGGATCATATTTATTTATATAAAAAAGTAATCCTGCCACTCTTATACAATTAAACTAGATATGTTATAAAAACAAATAAAATTCTATTTTTTGGGTTGATACATTCAAATATATAGTTGCTAATTTTTTTTTAATGAAATGCATTTCCGTAAATTTGACTTGTAAAAATAAATCTTAAGTAAGAATGGAAAAGTATAATTATGGGGTTATCGGTCTTGGAGTAATGGGCAGAAATCTGCTTTACAATATTGCCGATAATGGTTTTTCTACCGTAGGATTCGATTTGGATGAGGAAAAGGTAAAAGAACTTCACAATGGGGCAACTCCGGGAACATCGGTTAGAGGAACAGCTTCTCTGGAAGACTTTGTATCAGCTTTGGAAAGTCCGAGAAAAATTATTTTAATGGTTCCTGCTGGAAAGCCGGTGGATGCTGTTCTTGAAAGTATTACACCACTTCTCAACCCGGAAGATATTGTAATTGACGCAGGAAATTCTTATTTCAAAGATACTGAGAGACGCATTGCTGATTTAGCCGCTAAAAACCTTCATTTTATGGGGATGGGAGTTTCAGGAGGAGAACAAGGGGCAAGAAGAGGGCCAAGTATTATGCCCGGTGGAGATTGGGAAGCTTTTAATTTAGTTAAACCTATGTTAGAATTAATATCAGCAAAAGTGAATGATGAGCCTTGCACAGCTTACATGGGAAAAGGTTCCGCGGGACACTATGTGAAAATGGTTCACAACGGAATCGAATACGCTATCATGCAGTTAATCACTGAGGCTTACGATTTGCTGAGAAAAGGAGCAAACCTGAACAACGATCAATTGTATGAAGTTTTCAAAAAATGGAATGAAGGTGAAATGAATTCTTTCCTTATTGAAATTACCAGAGATATTTTCCTTCAAAAAGATGATTTCACAGGCGGTTTTCTTGTCGATCAGATTTTAGATAAAGCAGGGGCAAAAGGAACCGGAAAATGGACTTCAGAGCAGGCAATGGAAATCGGGGTTTCGATTCCGACTATCGATATTGCGGTAACTTCAAGAATTTTATCCGCTTATAAAGATGAGAGAGTGAAAGCATCTCAATTATATGCTAAGGGAGAAATGAAAAGACCGGAAAATATAGAATTGTTCATTAAAGAAGTAGGAGATTCATTATATTTGGCTACCTTGATCAGTTATGCTCAAGGTTTGGCATTACTGGTAAAAGCTTCTACAGAATATCAGTTTGAAATTCCGTTAAAAGATGTTGTAAAAATCTGGAGAGGTGGCTGCATCATTCGTTCTGTTTTATTAGAAAAATTCTATATGGCTTATTCTAAAGATCATAAATTATCTAATATCTTATTGGATCAGAAAATTTCAGAAATCGTAAAAGATAAAATTTCTTCGTTAAGAAAAACAGCTTCTTTTGCTGCATCAAATGGAATTCCAAGTTTAGGAATTCAGACAGCTTTAGGATATTTCGAAGCGTACACTACAGAATCTTTACCTGTAAACCTGCTTCAGGCTCAGCGTGATTATTTTGGTGCACATACTTACCAAAGAATCGACAGAGAAGGAATTTTTCATAGTTCATGGCAAAACCTAAACAACTAATTTCGAAGATGGGCGATAATACAATCCTGCATCCAACAACTGTTGTTATTTTTGGTGCTACTGGTGATTTGGCAAAAAGAAAACTTTTTCCTGCGTTTTATAATTTGTATGTAGATGGAAGAATGCCGAAAGGGTTTAATATTTTAGCTTTAGGAAGAGCTGAAAATACGGATGAAAAGTTCAGAGCTTATATAAAAGAAAATCTGGAGAGTTTTTCAAGAAGGAGTGTTACACCGGAAGACTGGGCAGGCTTTCAGGCACATATCAGTTATTTTCAGCATCAACTGGATGAAGAAAAATCCTATCAAAATTTATATCAAAAACTGGAAAGCTTTGATAAAGTTTACGGAATGAGAGGAAACAGGCTTTTCTACCTCTCCATTGCGCCAAACTTTGTATCGGTAATTTCAAATCATATTAAAAATACATCAATAGCATCGGATCCTGCAAAAGATCGAATTATTATCGAAAAACCTTTTGGGCATAATAAAGAATCTGCTATAGAACTAAATAATCTTCTTTCACAAACCTTTCAGGAGGAACAGATCTATCGTATTGATCATTATTTAGGCAAGGAGACGGTTCAGAATATTTTAGCATTTAGGTTTGGAAATTCAATTTTTGAACCCTTATGGAATCACAGGCATATAGAATCGGTGCAGGTTACTGTTGCCGAAGAAGTGGGGGTAGAGACGAGAGCCGGTTTTTATGAACAGACAGGAGCTTTGCGCGATATGATCCAAAATCATCTTTTGCAAATTCTTTGTATGGTTGCCATGGAACCTCCCGTTTCACTCGAGTCTGGTGAGATCAGGGATCGGAAAGTGGATGTGTTAAAATCGATCCGCAAAATTTCACCTGATAAAGTAGATCATTACGCTGTGAGAGGTCAGTACGGAAGAGGAAAAGTAAAAGGATTAAAAGTAAATGGTTATCGTCAGGAAGAAGGAATTGCTCCAGATTCAAATACGGAAACATTTGTTGCCATCAAGTTCTATCTGGATAATGAAAGATGGGAAAACGTTCCTTTCTATGTTCGTACAGGGAAGAAGATGAAGGAGAAACATTCTTATATTACGATTCAGTTTAAACCGCTTCCGCATTCTACATTTTCAGAAACTACGTCACTTCTGTCGGCAAACCGATTGATTATTAATATCCAGCCACAGATGGATATCAGATTACAGTTTATGTCTAAAAAGCCCGGCCTTTCCTTAGAACTGAAACCCGTGGAAATGATTTTTGATAATTTTGCCTGTCATACAGATACTCCGGAAGCGTACGAAACACTTTTACTGGAAGCACTTGTAGGAGATCTTACTCTGTTTATGCGCTCTGATCAGGTAGAAGAAGCTTGGGATGTTGTAAAAACGATTCAGGAAACGTGGGAGGAAACGAAGGATTCTTCTTTCCCGAATTACGAAGCAGGAAGTTGGGGTCCCGATGACAGCAATGCATTGTTGGAAAGACAGGGGCATCAATGGATTTAAAATTTAATTAAAAAGTAAATGGATATTACAATATTTAATGATCTGGATGTTCTGTATAAAAATGCAGCGGATCTATTCGTAGAACTTTCAGAAAAGGCAATTCAAAAACACGGAAGGTTTGTGGTTGCACTAAGCGGCGGTTCTTCTCCAAAAGCTATTTTCAGCTTATTAGCGACTCCGGAATATGTAGAAAAAATAGAATGGAGCAAATTCTATTTTTTTTGGGTAGATGAAAGATGGGTTTCTTTGGACGATGAAAAAAGTAATTTTAAAATGACTTTAGAAACGCTTTTGGATAAAATTCCCGTAAGTGAAAATCAGGTTTTTCCAATGTATAAAGACGGAATCGAACCTGAAAACTATGCCAAGGTGTATGAAGAGCAAATCAGAAATGTTTTGGGTGAAAATGGTATTTTCGATTTTATCCTTTTAGGAATGGGTGACGATGGTCATACGGCATCTTTATTTCCGGGGGAAAAAGTTTTAGAAGAAAAAGAAAAATGGGTAGATGCTTATTATCTAAAGCCTCAGGAAATGTACAGAATTACTTTAACTGAACCCATCATTAACAAAGCCGAAAATATCCTGATTGTTACGTTTGGTAAATCTAAAAAGCATGCTCTGAATGAGGTTTTGAATGGAAAATACAATCCACAACTATATCCGCTTCAGTTAATCGAAAAAAGAAATGGAGTAAAGATTTTTACTGATGAAGAGGCAGGAGTTTAATGTTTTTAAACAAAAAAATTGGTAGTGACTCACTAACTATGTAAATTAAAAAGTTATTCCGGAAAACTTTGAGCCCTTACAACTCAAAAAATTTTCCGGAATAACTTTTTCTGTATCGAAAAAAAAACTATAAACTGTTTCCTGTAGTAACATTTGGAGAATCTGGAAATGGTT
This sequence comes from Chryseobacterium wanjuense, assembly GCF_900111495.1. NCBI lineage: Bacteria > Pseudomonadati > Bacteroidota > Flavobacteriia > Flavobacteriales > Weeksellaceae > Chryseobacterium > Chryseobacterium wanjuense. The sequence goes on from NZ_FOIU01000001.1 coordinate 897,772, forward strand.
TTGTTCGAATCAAAAATGTTGAAAAATTTTAGAAACAGAAAACCGTAACCAAAACGCGTATACGCTTTTGATGCAGCTTAAAAATGCAGCGAGTGAAGAGGAATAGTTTCTTCTTAATAAGAAGAAAATAAATTCTAAAACCTATTTTAACAATGTTAAGGTAAAGCTATTTTCTCCAAAATTAGATCTTGTTACATTAGACGTGCACCCTCCACTGGTTCGCACACGCATATAATATGTTCCAGATTGCAAATATGCTATATTGGAGGTATATACGAAATCAAACCCAATAGATCCGCTTGAAAGATGGATGTCTTGGTTGGGAAATGCATTGTTTAACCCTGTGGTTGGACTTTTACTTAAGTTGAAAGCAATAAATTCACCACAATTTACAGGTGATTTATCTGTAATCAGACGTGTTGTGATAATATAATCGCCAGGTAGCGCTCAAAGATTCCATTCAAATATATCGTTGCCTCTTCAAAATATTCAAGAAAAAACCTACTCTTAAGAACTCAAGAGTAAATATTCTGTTTTAAAGCATAATATTTTTTTCAATACTAGTAATATCGTTTGATTTTTTACGTTTGACAGTAAACTAAGAACCCTTATGCCTAACATTAAAACTTTCATTCATCTAATTTCTCCTCTACAATTAGCTTAACATCAAACCCAAATTTACTATTTGACAGATTTTTACTACATTAAAATTTAAACTCAATGCAAAAATTGTTTTTTAAGACTGCTGTCACCGCCGCTGTCCTCTGTTTAAGTTCCATGGCTCTGGCGCAGCAGAAATACTCAGTAAGCGGTACTGTGAAAGATCACAAAAATGGAGAGCTGCTGATCGGAGTTACCATAAAAGTAAGTGAAGATCCGTCTATCTCCGTGATTGCTAACGAATATGGCTTTTACTCACTGTCACTTCCCGCGGGGAGTTATACGCTGATTGTCTCATATCCGGGTTACCGGGATTTTGAGCTGCCTGTAAAGGTTGAACAGAATACAAAACTGGATCTGCCGCTCGACCAGGAAGAAAAAGAGGATGAAAAGGTAGGAAAGATTGATGAAGTTGTTATTTCAGGAATCAAAAAGGATAAAAATCTTACTTCGGCCCAGATGGGAACTGAAACTCTAAGCATCAAAAATATAGAAAAACTGCCAGTTTTATTCGGGGAAAAAGATGTCATGAAAACGATACAGCTTTTACCGGGAATCAAAAGCAACGGGGAAGGAAGCAGTGGATTCAGCGTAAGAGGTGGAGCTACAGACCAGAACCTGATCTTACTTGATGAAGCTCCTGTTTATAATGCTTCGCATCTGCTTGGCTTTTTCAGCACCTTCAACAGTGATGCACTGAAAGACGCCAGCATTATCAAAGGGAACAGCCCTGCCCAGTACGGAGGCCGCCTTTCCTCGGTGATGGATGTTAAAATGAAAGATGGAAATAATAAAGATTATAATGTGAATGGAGGGATCGGACTGATTAGCAGTAGGCTGAGTGTGGAAGGTCCAATTCAGAAAGAAAAATCTTCTTTTATCGTTTCCGGAAGAAGAACCTATGCTGATCTGTTTCTTAAGGCGAGTGATGATTATAAGGATAGTAAGCTGTACTTCTATGATCTGAATTTAAAAGCCAATTATCAGATCAATGAAAACAACCGCCTTTATCTGTCCGGGTATTTCGGAAGAGATGTCCTGGGGTTGGGCGATACGTTCTCAACAGATTGGGGAAATACAACCGCTACGCTCCGATGGAACAGCATCATCAGCAGTAAACTGTTTTCCAATACTTCATTAATTTACAGTAATTACAATTATAAGCTCAGCCTGAAAAGCAACGATAATACGTTTGGTTTAGATTCCCAAATTGAGGATTGGAACCTTAAACAGGATTTTACCTGGTTTGCGGGAAATAAACATTCGGTACGTTTTGGGCTTCAGTCTATTCATCATACAATTACACCCAGTAGTGCTTCGGGCACGAGTGTGAGCAGCTTTCCGAGAAATCCACGAAAATCATGGGAAAATGCAGTGTATATCAATGATGATTTTAAAGCCACTGATAAACTGACCGTAAATTATGGTTTAAGACTTTCTACCTTCAGTATTTTGGGCGGTGACACGTATAATACCTATGACAATGGGGTAATTACAGACAGCCGGTTTTTGGAAAAAGGTAAATTCGGGAAAACATATTTTAATCTTGAACCGAGAATTACCGCCAATTACCGTATTAATGAGGTGAGCAGCATCAAGGCCGGATATTCCCGCAACACACAGAATCTGCATCTTCTGAGCAACAGCAGTAGTGGAAATCCTACAGATCAGTGGATCGGGAGCAGCTACAGTGTAAAACCGGAGATAGCCGATCAGATCAGTGCAGGGTACAGCAGAAATTTCAATAACAACAATTATGAACTGAATGCTGAGATCTATTACAAGTCTATGCAGAACCAGATCGATTTTAAAAACGGTGCGCAGATCACTTTTGATACGGCAGCAGATGTAGAAAGTGAATTGCTGTATGGTAAAGGAAGAGCTTACGGATTGGAATTGATCGCCAAGAAGAAAAGCGGAAGACTGACCGGATGGATCTCTTATACTTTATCTAAAACGGAACGAAAAATAAACGGAATCAACGATAACGACTGGTACAACGCCAGAATGGATAAAACCCACGACCTTTCTATTGTAGCCACTTACGAGCTGAATAAAAAATGGTCTTTATCCGGATTATTCCTTTACAGTACAGGAAATGCCGTTACTTTCCCTACTGGGAAATACGAGCTGAACGGACAGACCATATTTCAGTACAGCAGCAGGAACGCAGACCGTATGCCTGCCTATCATAGAATGGATCTGAGCGCTACCTATGAACCGGAATCCACCAAACGTTTCAAAGGCTCATGGTCATTCGGTATTTATAATATCTACGGCCGTGAAAATGCTTACACAATTACTTTTGAGGATAATCCGAACAATCCGGGGACAACGCGAGCTATGCAGACTTCCCTTTTCCGTTGGGTCCCAAACATCACTTACAATTTTAAATTTTAGATCATGAAGAATATTATTTTTATCATATTATCGCTGTTTTTACTGACTTCCTGCGAAAAGGAAATAGATCTTGATCTGGATGACAAGAGTGGAAACATCGTCATAGAGGGCAATATAACGAATCAGCCGGGACCATATATTGTAAGAATCACAAAATCTGTAGCTTTTACCCAAAACAACCAGTATCCTGCGGTTGCTGATGCACAGGTTGTTGTAAGTGATAATACAGGCCAGACGGAAACCTTACAGTATGTGGGTGACGGAAAATATATAACAACAGCTTTTACCGGAGTGACCGGGAGAACTTATACCCTGAAAATACAGGCTGAAGGAAAACAATATACAGCTCAAAGTACAATGCCCGAAGTTGTCAACTTTGATGGTCTGACGCAGGATTCGTTTACGTTCGGAAGTGAAACCACTTATACGCTTTTACCTGTTTTTACTGATCCGGCTGTATTGGGGAACCGTTACCTATTCAATTTTACGATCAATAACATGACGAAAAAGACGTTTGAGGTATTTTCAGATAATGTGAATAACGGAATGGTCAACCAAAGACCTTTGTTCCTTCCCAATGAGGACAACGATGATGATCCCACTGATCATAAGGTAGTGCCTGGAGATACTGTTTATGTAGAAATGCAGTCCATCGATCACAATATATTCACCTATTATTCTGCTCTTCTGCAGATTTCAGAGGATGGCGGACCTGGCGGAGGTGTAACTCCTTCCAATCCTCCAAGCAATATTGATAATGGAGCCCTGGGATATTTCTCGGCACATACAGTACAGAAAAGAAGTATTATCATTCAATAGATTATAATCACCAAGCTATAAAAGGCTACTCTTAATGATGAGAGTAGCTTTTTTTGTCAGTTATTTCTTTTCAGATATGTTAAAAAGCTAAACAAAGCCGTTTAAAGGGTTTAATATCTCATAATATTTAATAGTTTTTTCCTTTTGTGCATCCGTAACCCAATCTTCCCATTGGCAAGTGTAGGGGTTGTACCCACATTTTAAAGGTTTAGAGACATCCATTCCGTCTTTGGTGTGTGTACGTTCTGTATAAGCTCTGCAATCGGTACAGATATATCTGAACTCACAATCTTTACAAATTTCTATTTTATCTTTGCTAAGATCCCAGTATTTTTTGAAATCCTGATGTTGTAATGCATGTTCCAAATTCGTATTTTTTACATTTCCGAAGGTTTGTGGCATAGACGGGCAGTTTTTGATATTACCATTAATATCTATGCTTATTTTACGATTCAGGCAGCTATTGTAATGGAGAGATTCTGTAAAAGTTGGAATATTAATTGAAAATAAAGAGCTATCCACAATACCACAATGGCTTTGGCTGTCGACCAATGTTTTAGTTTGTAAAATATATCCCATTCCGTGCATTCCTTCTTTATAAATATGAGTCTTTGCAGCTCCCGTAATAGTAAGATTACTAATTTTACCATTTTGCTCTACAAAATCTTCAACCTTCTTATAAAATTCAGTATCCGTAGTTTTATAGGGTACTATAATTTCTATTGATTTTATTTGTGAGTTGTTTATTAAAGCTAATATTCTGTGCAGTTCATCCCAATCAGCTTCCCTGAAAAAACGGAATTGGATGAAATTACAACATAAAATTTCCAGTTGTTTTAAAAAATCTTCGTCAAAATAAGATAGACTGCTTTGCCCATCTAAAACACAATGCGAAATGTGTGCTGGAAACAGCCATTCGTTGGACATTTTAGGAAAACAATTCAATTCCTGCTGTGAACAGTAAAAAGCCAGTTCCTTTTCTTCAAGAAAATCAAAATATTCTTTTAGAATTTCTCTTCCCTCATCATCCAGCTCTTCCATTGTCTTTACTATATCAATATACCTTTCGTCTTTAAATAAAGAGGCGAAAACAAGAGGAATGGGGTAGATGCTGCCTCGCTGCAGATCACAAATAATTGCTCTGGAAGCTCCATTCACGATAATACAATGGCTGTACAAAAGCAAAAAATTTTCCATAATTTACAATATTGAAGTCTTAGAATATGGTTTGTAGAATGGATCGGATCGGATGATCTCAGCATTGTATTTTCCCAGGCTTATTGTTTTTGGCCGGGAAGTTTTTTCTCGTTTAAAAACCTGAATATTCCAGCTGTCTATATTGAGAGGCAGCTTATCTCTGTTTTCTTCAATCCAGGTTTTTATTTTTTCTTTTATTTTATCTTCTTCAGTCATTAGTTTCATTTATTAAATCAAGCGCAATTTCCCTTTCTATATCATAATTACAGCTTTTTGAAAGCCACTGGAATTGTCCTACCGGATTCACCTCAAGGAATACATATTCTCCTTCCGGTGTGTAGATCATATCAATAGAGCCGGAATTCATATCGATACTTTGCATAAAACAGATGAGTTTTTGCTCAATTTCCTGTGGTAACTTATATGGTACGCAACGGTTTGGCCGTTCTTTATCATAATTTCTGAAATCAATCTTTGTTTTTTCGCTGGCTTGGGAGAATATAGCCATTGGATAAAATTTTCCCTTTAAATAGAAGATGCGGAGTTCATATTTCTTCTCAATGTATTGCTGGTAAAGAGAAAAGGTTCCTTTAGTTTTCTTATTTTTTGGTAGAATGTCCTCTCTGCGTAAAATTTTTACACTTGGTTCAATTACAATATTGTAGTTCTCATTATAAGATGCTTTTATTGCATTCATTTCAATATCTTTTGTGATTATCTTTTCGTGGATTAAAGAAAAATTAATCAGATCTGCTGTATTGTTTGTTACCAGAACATCAGGAATATTTAAGCCGATTTCCATAGCGGCAGACAAGTTTGCAATTTTATTGGTGAAATTATCATTGAATGTATTTATATTTCCTTTTTTTCTTAATATATGATACAGACAATTATTAATATGTTTGTTTTCCCTGTGAAAATTACTTTGTATTCCATTCATCAATTGTTGTGATAGGAGATTGTTTGTTTTCAGAATAGAATCGTTATAGCTAAATCTTCCTCTTCTATACCAAAATGATTTTATTTTTAGAGTTTCAAGGTTATTGTTGATATTAAAGTGCTCTCCATTTTTATAACTTAGCTGATATGTGAAATTGTCTACTATAATTGTATCGTTTAACCGAAATAGATCATTTCTGTTTTCATTGAGAAAAAGTATCCAATCTATTATATCATTCGTAGACTTGTCATCAGAGTTGCTTTGAATCAGATACATTCTTTATAAATTGAATATTAATTATAGTATTAAAAAAAAATGCCGAAGCAAATGCTCCGACAATTAAAAATTTCTTAGTGAGCAATGGGTGAAAGCCAGACACCATTAATCTGATATTCAGTACATCCATATATATAACCAGTAACAACGCCATGTATATTTTTAACTTCTGTGATCTCCTGTCTGTCTGGAACAGGAGCACCAGTATTAACATCTCTGGAGTTTGTTGCTGATATAAATCCTCCTTTAATCATTCCCATTTTTTCGTTGGACATTGCTTCAAATTTTGAAGACTTTAAGCTTTCTAGTTTCATGTTATTTAGATTTGGTTTTCGCTCCTTTCTTACCGCCACGGAGCAATTGTTCAGCGTACAGCATTGTATTCAGGATCGCTGTGTCCCCGGATATAATATGGTTGCAACTTATTATATTACTTACCAAGTGTGACAGATATTACATGCTTAGTACCATCTTCGCCCCAGAAAACCTGTGTTAGAAGCTGGCCGGTACTATCATTATAAACATTAACATCATGAGAAGAAAATTCTGGGTGCCCGTTGTTCATAAATATTCCTGAATTTGTTGCCACATTTCCGGCTCCTCGGATTTTACTCATTTGGTTATTGGTAAGCGGTTCAAGCTTTTCAGATGTTAAACTTTCTAATTTCATATTAAATTATTTGGTTGTTAATTTATTTATTTGGGTATTAATTTTTATAAGTGATTATGCATAATAGGACATTTGCAGACCGGTTTCAGAATCTACAAAACTTACATGCTGTAGTCCTTTCCCATTATCATCCCAGATCAATGTGTCAGAGCTGGCTGTACGTATACCGCCACCAGGTAATCCAATTAAGGATCCCGAGCCGGTTCTCTCGGTATACCCACCTTTAATCATACTCATTTGACTGTTCGTCATAGCTTCAAACTTTGAAGATTTTAAAGATTCTAGTTTCATGTTATTTAGATTTGGTTTTTGCTCCTTTCTTACCGCCACGGAGCAATTGTTCGGCGTACAGCACTTTATTCAGGTATAGCTGTGTTCTCCTGATCCTTGTTGTAAAACAAAAATACTATAGCATTGAAAACCAATATAGAATAAACCAGCAAGTGTTTACTTTCGGCGCGTAAGTGTAAAAATCCAGTAATAAGTGTCCGTTTAGTCCCGGTATTCTATCCGAAGCAGGAAATCGTTCTTTTTTCGCACAGATACTTCCAAAACAGAATTATCTGTCATCATCACCTGGCCGCCTTTCCCCTTTATATACTCTTTTAGATGAGAAAGATTAATTAAATGCTTGTGATGGATTCTGAAAAAGTTATATTCCAAAAGATGTTTTTCAAATTCAGAAAGTGTCTTGGATATCAGGATTTTTGTTTTATTGTTAAGATGAAAAATTGTATAGTTGGAGTCTGCTTCACAATGCACAATATCGGCAATATCAATTAATGTAAAGCCCTGAGCGGTAGGTAAGGCAATTTTATTCTGTCCCGGATTATTTACTAAGTTTTTTGTTTTTTTGATATTGTTCAATGCCTTGTTTACAGCAGTTACGAAATCTATTTTTTTAATAGGCTTTAAAAGATAGTCTGTCGCTCCGTTCTTAATGGCCTGAATGGCAAAGTTTTCAAAAGCAGTAATGAAAATAATTTCAGACTGAATCTCTTTAAATTTCGAAAGAAGGTCAAAGGCGTTGCCATCCTTCAGCTGAATATCCAGAAAAAGTATGTCGGGTGAGTTTTTAGTAAGATATATATAAGCATCTTCTACACTTGCTGCCTGAAAGGCGATTTGGATCTCCGGAAATTCATTTTGCAGCAAGAGGGAAATGTAATCTCTGCCGTCCTTTTCATCATCAATGATGCAGGCCTGTATTTTTGTTTTCATAAGGTGAAATGTATAGTTTTATCTGTGTTCCGTATGTTTTTTCAGAAAGACTGTTGATTTCCAAAACGACGTTGGTATCAAAGAGCTGTTTGAAAGTGTCAATTCTCTTTTGGGAAAGCTTAACCCCGAATGAATTATTTTTCGCCATTGTTTCCTGTTTATTTTGAATACCCACACCATTATCCTCAATAGCAATAGAAAGTGTAGAGTCTGAGTAATCAAATGCAATGTCAATTTTTCCTTTGCGGTCTTTAAGCCCGGAAATACCGTGTTTTATAGCATTTTCTACGAACGGCTGTACGAGTAGGGAGGGTATCTGCCATTCCGGGTTTACCCTCTCAGAAACAGTAATTGTATATTCGAGCTGATCTTTTAAGCGCAATTTTTCCATGTTCAGGTAAAGGGAAAGGTATTCTGTTTCCTCTTGCACCGACATAAATGTTTTTTCGGAATAGTGCAGTGTTTTCCTGATCATTTGAGAAAAGATGTCGAGATAGTTTTCCGTTTCATTATAATCTTTTTTGTAGAGAAGAAACTGGATAGAATTGAGACAATTATAGATAAAATGGGGATTTATCTGGGCTTTAATAGCCTGCAGTTCAAGTTCTGCAATTTTCTTTTCATGAATGATTTTCTTTAATTTTTTATCCCGCTGTTTGTGAAGCGTAATATTTATTACAATCACTATCGGTAAAATCATTAGTAATGCAGCCGCAGCTTTGAACCACCAGGTCTGCCAAAACCTGGGCTTAATCTCTATCGGCATTGAGGCATAGGTATAGGATTGTTTTCCACCATGGCCTAATCCAAACACTTTAAAAATATATTTCCCCGGAGGTAAAGAATTATATATGATTTTTGATGAATTACTGATGTTCCAGTTGTCATTAAGGCCTTCCATTTTATATTTGTAGCTTATTTTTCCCTGAGAGGTAAAATCAGGAAAGCTCAGATTAAAAATAATATCGTTGTGTGGACTTTCGGTGGTCAGATTGTTGCTGATATCAAAATACTCCCGGGCTCCTATGATGACTGAATTGATGATTACTTTTTTATTAATGAACTTTTGCTGGGTCAACAGCTCCTTAATGGATAAAATACCTAATCCCTTGGAAGTACCTATATACAAAGTATCTTTTTTGATCACGCATCCGGCAACTTTATCCGAGGGAAGACCGTCTGTTTGGGTAAAAAGGTTGATTTTAGGTTTATTCTTTGTTAGTTCTATCCTTATCAGCCCGGTATTGGTGCTGGCCCAGAGAATATTAGGCTTTTCAATATCTATTTTTTTTATTTGGTTTGTGACCAATCCGTCTGCCTGTGTAATCTGTTTAAGGATTTTGTGATTATTAAATATAACAATTCCATGCAGATTGGTTGCGCCGGCATATAAGTTGTCTTTCAGCTTTTTTAGATCGGTAAAATAATAGCCTTCCAGAAACAGTTTCTTTTGCTTATTTTTTACATTTACTTTATACAGATCTTTGAAACTCCCTACAAACAGGCTGTCGGGTTGATAAGATAATGCGGTGTAGGATCTTTCATTAAACAGAGTATCGACTATTTTTTTCAATTGATAGTTATACCGGCTTACATTCGAACTGTTGCAGATAAGCACTTCATTGTCGAGGTAGGGGACTATGTTTTTGATATTAAACGTCTGTAAAGATTTGGGTGTGAATGATTTAAAATTAGAAAGATTCATCTGAGATACCCTTTGGGTTTGCCCAAAAAGTACAGTTTTGTCATTGGCAAAGATTGCCCTGTGTTCATTTTTTTGTGAATGGTCCAATACAAACTCCGTGTATTTTTTATTTGGGGAATAGATAGCTGCTTTGGATACATTATAACCGAGGAATACCGAATTGGAATTAGCAGCGATACTCGTAATATTGGCAGAATTTTTTATCTCGGAAAAATAGTTGATATAATTGGCAAAAAAATTTTTAGAAATAAAGAATATGCCGTTGTCCCGGGACGAAAACCAGATGTTTTTATCCTTGTCTATTAAAATATCATTGATAACATAATCCTGAAGGAATAAATAGGGCTTCTTTGAGGGAGAGAAATTTGTAATAGGTTGATTAAAAAATAATATTCCGCCACTATTCAGGCTTACTAAAAGTCTTTCATTATCATCGATATGAATGTCATGAATGTCATGCTCTTTTTCTAGTTCGAGGGTATGTATTTTATTAAAAGTGTCTCCTTTACGGCGGTATAAGAAGATCTTATTACCGTTTTTGTTAATTGATATGAGGATATTGTTTTTTAATTGAACCAGCCATTCCTTTTTTTCTAGCTTAATAATAAAAACATGTTTTTTCTTTTTTAGAATATTATATGAAAAAATGTTGTTGTTTTGATCAGATAAAAGAAGCTCAAAAGAGTTTGTATCAAAATCAATAAGGCTAAATCGGTTTTTATCAGGATTAATATATAATGGAATCGTTTGTACCTTACCATTTTTATATTTGTAAATACAGCTTAAGTCGGTTGTATTTAAAATGAAAGATTCATCTCTCTGCTTATTGTAATACGCTTCAAAACCTCCTGTTCCGGTTTTTATTTTACGCAGCTCCGGATCTGTATCTGTATTGTAAATAGCCCCTTTTTCTAAGTATGCAATATTATTAAGGAAAGGGATGATTAAAATTTTGTTTTTTAATGTTAATACTCCCAGTACTTCTATATTTTTCAGTCCCTGTTTCGCATTATAATTTTTAAATTCAATCCCATCAAATCTGAAAAAACCATTATCACTGCCTATCCAGAGAAAACCCTGCTCATCCTGGATCAAACGGTAGGTTACTGTACAATTCAACCCATCTTCCTGATTATAATTTATCATCCCTGGAATTTGTGCAAAAAATAAGGATTGAAAGAAAATTATAAATATAAAGACAGCGAAATGATAAACATTTTTCATAATCTTTGTTGAAAGACTATCCCTAGCAGATGGTCATTTGTTTCATGGGTTACTAGATAACTATGGAATTACAAATAAGTTACTTTTTAAACAAAGCTACTCTTTAGAGGATTTTCGAGCTTCTCCTCTATGTATTAGCATAATCATAAGCGGTAAATATATAAAATATTTCAATTGAACATGAAATATTTTACAAAAAGCCAGAGAATCCATAATTATTAAAATATTCGTCTTGTTTCCTGAAAGTATACCATCACAATTATACATGTTGATACTCTGAGTTGTCCTATAGGTGAGGTTTTAAGGCTTTACCCACACTATAACTTTTGCCTCATTTCGACGTCAAGAACCCCGCTGAAGAAAAATATGAAGGCTAAGAACGGAAAAAAAATTAATGCTTTCCTAGTCCTTAAAGAAGATCCATACTAAGAGCAATCGCAGCTCAACCATCATCAAAAACAGCCCCGAAGAATCATTGAACTCTTCAGGGTTGTTTTTTTTATGTACTACTTGTAATCTTAATCAGTGTTTACCAATCCCTCGGTCGGTGCTCTACCAAATTTCTTCTTGAAGGCATAAGAGAAATGCGACAGGCTTTCAAAACCCAGGTCGAGATAGATGGAAGACGGTTTTTTATTTTTACTTTCAAGGAGATGCCGGGCCTCATTCAGTCTTTTATCCTGCAGCCACTTACGTGGAGGCATTCCGAATATCTTCTGAAAATCCCTTTTAAAACCTGAAAGGCTTCTCCCGGTCAGCTGTGCCAGCTTTTCAACTGGCACATTGAAATGATAATTGCTCAACATAAATCTTTCCAGATCTATCTTGTAAGGCTCTGAAAAGTCGAACAGAAAATTATGAAGCTCAGGAACGGCAATCAGTATTAGCTTGATGCCTTCCTTCACCTTTAACAGCCCCAATTCATCGGTCATTTCAGTACCAGAGCTTCTGGCATAGGGAACGATCGACTGGAAATACCCGGTGAGAAACGCATTATTGGGGAGGCATAGATTCGGAGGTCCGGTGTATTTACCGTGAACTTCCATTTTATCCTCCAGCGCGATCTGGCGCATCAGATCCTCTTGCAGGGAGATGACGATCGTTTCATAATGACCATTTGGTCCAGGCGTTTTAGTCAATGTTCCAAGCTGATTTTTATGGACCAGCAATACATCTCCGGCAGAGATGCTGATATTCTGATCCGAGGTTTCCAGAACCATCTGTCCGGAGACCTGCAATACCAGGGTATGGTGATTCCAAACACAGGCCTTTTCCTTCCGTTCTGAAGAAAGGTAGGAGTAGAATATAACACCGGGAAGAATTTCTGCTGGACTTTCCATTTATCTTTGTAGGTAAGTACCACCTTTGATGGCACCTATTGCAAATGTAGTGTTTAAAATGTTCATCTCATCCGGGGTAAACACAATTTCCATTGCAGGGATATTTTCAGGCAGCCTTGACCTTCGGCTCATGCTCACCAATGGCATGATATGGTCGCCCTGTTCTTTCACCCAGGCAATCGCAAGCTGTGTCGGGGTAACATTTTTAACGTGAGCCATTTCTTTTAATACGGCCACTTTTTCAAGATTATGGATCAGGTTGTCACCCTGAAAACGGGAGAAGTGATTCCGATAATCGTCAACTGGCAACGGTGCCTGTAGGTCACCGGTTAAAAGACCTTCTGCCGTATTGGTAAATGCTACGACGCTGATCCCTAATTCTTTAGCCGCCGGCAAGAGGTCATTTTCAATCTGACGATCTGCCAGGGAGTAACCGATCTCCAGTGCGCTGATAGGATAAACGCTGTTGGCTTTCCGAAGCTGATCAGCAGTGATTTCAGATACCCCGATATGACGTACCTTGCCTTCCTCCACCAGGCCGGCGATCGTTCCGATAATGTCTTCGATGGGCACGCTGTCGTCCATTCTGCAGGGCTGATACAGATCAATGGTTTCAATACCCAGACGGGTCAGCGAATAATTGACAAAGTTCTTGATTGCTACAGGACGCAGATCCAGCCCGATCCATTGACCATTATGGAATATCGCTCCGAATTTTACACTGATGAAGGCCTCATCCCGTCTTCCTTTTAAGGCTTTTCCGATGAGCATCTCATTGTGGCCTGCACCGTAAAAATCTCCGGTATTTAGGAAGTTGATGCCGCTGTCCAAAGCCTGATGAATGGTTGCAATACTTTCCGTTTCATCCGGTGTCGGCCCGCCCCAGACCGAAGACATTCGCATACACCCAAGACCCAGCTTGGATACCATAGGTCCATTCTGACCTAATTGAATTTTTGAAATTTCTGACATGTGATTGATTTAATGTAACAGGACAAAGGTCTCCATTTATCAACCAACTGACTTTCCTGTATGGTTCAATTTACTTTCCTGTATGGTTCACTATTATAGCAGTAAAGCAAGGTCATTGAAGATGTTCTCTTTACAATTTAAGCTAAAAATTATCATTTTTCACAGGAGATCACTTCCTTCGCCAATTGCTTATTGCCCCAATGATGCAGATGTTTGATGAAGGGGATCAGTTCCATCCCGGTTTCGCTTAAAGCATATTCTACTTTTGGCGGTACCTCGTGGTACACTTTTCGGGTAATCAACCGGTCGTCCTCAAGTTCCCTTAAAGTCTGTGTCAGCATTTTGGTGGTAATATCTGGCAATGTCCTTCTCAGTTCTCCGTAACGTAATACTTCCTTGGAATTAAGGTGCCACAATATCCTTCCCTTATATTTTCCTCCAATCCGTTTGAAGGCATAATCCACACCACATTGCTGATCGATCTCAGCAGGTGCTATTTTATTTTTCATCTTTTTATAAATTTAATATATTGATTTTCAGTAATACATACCTTTTAGTTCATAGATTACCAAAAAGTACATACTTGTGGTAAAGATACCATTAAATTAATTTTGTACCATCATTTTAAAAAAATTAAAGATGCAACAATCAGATAAAAACAAAAGCCATTTTGGAAAAGATAAAATAATGAAAGCCGTGCGTCAGCATGAGTTCGGAGGTCCTGAAGTACTGATATATGAAGATGCTCCTGTTCCAGAATTAAACAAAGGAGAGGTACGCGTAAAAGTTAAGGCAATAGGCCTCAATCCCCCTGACTGGTACCTGCGTGACGGATACAAAATGTTACCTCCCGAATGGCAGCCGAAAGTTCCTTTTCCCATCATTCTGGGTACAGACATTTCGGGAGTCATTGAATCGGTTGCCGATGATGTGAAGGAATTCTCAGTAGGTGATGAAGTATATTCGATGGTGAGATTTCCAAGCTATGGCCCAAGTCAGGCTTACGCAGAATACGTTAATGTGCCTGTGTCAGAACTTGCTGTAAAACCAGCCGGTGTTGACCATATCCATGCAGCCGGAGCTCCGATGTCGCTTCTTACCGCTTGGCAGTTTATGATTGAGGTCGGTCACGATGAGCAGAATCCACTTCAGCCGAATAAACACATGCCGGTTCCTCTCGAAGGTAAAACCGTACTGATCAATGGAGCAGGGGGTGGAGTAGGTCATTTCGCAGTACAGATCGCTAAATGGAAAGGCGCCAGAGTGATTGCCGTAGCTTCCGGCCGGCAGGAAGAATTAGTAAGAGAGCTGGGTGCCGATGAATTTATTGATTATACCAAAACAAATGCTGACGAAATCTTAAAAGATATCGATCTTGTTATTGATGCGGTAGGAGGACCCAAGACAGGAAGATTTTTAAAGACATTGAAGTCCGGCGGATCATTATTTCCGATCTTCCCTTTAGGGTTTTCAGATCGTGATGAAGCAGAAAGGTTAGGGGTCAGTGTATCGGCGACCCAGGTACGTTCCAATGGCAAGCAGCTTTCAGAACTTGCAACGTTGCTTGATCAGGGAATCATCCGTGTTGTGATCGACAGCACGTTTCCCCTTGCTGAAGCCCGTCAGTCTCATGAAAGAGCGGCCAGAGGGCATATACAGGGAAAGATCGTCTTAACTGTAGATCAGTAATTATTAATCTAAACATTAAAAATAAGCAAGGCTTTCTTTGAACTCAGAAAGCCTTGCCTTATAGTATACTCTAATAGTAATTCGATGAAAAAGACATTAACAGAAGACAAAATACAGCTCAAAGAGCTTATAGACCAAGTATCCATTTTGGGAGACCAAAAAGATTTCAACAACCAGGTACAGCTTTTTACAGAGAACGCCCTATCAGAAACCAGAGCAGAAGGTAAAGTTATTATGGAATTAAAAGGACGCGATGTTATGGCTAAGGCTTTCGCAGAATTTCTTAAAGATGTGGAGACCGTTTACCATTTTAACGGACAATCCCTATTTACCATCAAAGGAGATGAGGCTACAGGCACCTGTTATTGCCTGATCACATTGATCAGCAATCAAAAAGACAAGAAGATCAGGACTACCATAGGAGCTGTTTACAATGATCACTATGTCCTTCACGATCATCAATGGCTTATTGACAAGCGCATAGGAGATTTTTTGTGGCAAGAAAAATGCGAAATTCACTCTTCCGAATTATAGCAGCCGTTTAGGTTGTCTTCTCTCTAAATAATTAATTATTTTTTGTTTCAGCCCAAATGATAAATCCGGCCATAGCCATCATAAGAAGGTTAAATGTAATATCGCCCGTTTCATGTCTAAGTACATGAAAAACAATTGCTGACAGCATCAAAAAAATGATTCCAATGGAGGAGAGGACTGTAATTTTACTTTTTAAACCAAAAATGGGGGATAGAACAATTCCAATACTTCCCAGAATGTCAAAAACTCCGGTAATAAGAACTAATTGGGGATGATCTTTAATCCAGGGAAAAGGAAGATCATCCGAATTAAAAAATTTCATCATTCCTGCCCATCCCAATATAAAAAAAAGGAGAACTTGAAATATCACCTTTAGGATGTTGACGGTTTTTTTTGATTTTGACTGCTTGTTCATAATTCTGTAGTTAAATATTAAAAACAAAATTATATATCTTTACTATCCAAAATATATTACTATGCTTTTGGATAGCGCTTTCCAATAAGGTAGTAATGACAAAATCAGACATATATGCTATCAAATGGCGGTTGCCCAAAAACAATGTTATCTATACAGGATGCATTAGAAGCTGTAGAAGGCCGATGGAAATTGCTCATATTATTTTCATTATCGGAGAAACCAAAACGTTTTAAAGAAATTTCCCGCGAGGTCAGAGGAATTACCGATAAAACCTTATCGAAAGAATTAAAAAGCCTTGAAGCAAACAAGCTTCTGAGACGTGAGGTTTTCAGTACATTTCCACCCAGAGTTGAATATTCAATCACAGAGCATGGGTTGTCTTTAGGTAAAGTTCTGGATGAATTGCATTTCTGGGGATTACTTCATAGAAGTATTGTGCTTAATGATAATTAAAAAGTAAATGATTACGTCTTGTTTTACTATTAAACCATAATTGCATTAAAGAAATAGTATTACAAATAACGATTGATTTTAATTCTTTAAAAAAAGTTGTTTAAGATCAGTTCTAAGTATGAAACACCATCAAAAATAAGTTTTGATTGATGATTTCCTGAACGTGGCTAAAGGTATTTTCAGTCTGAGGAAACGGGTTTATTTTATCTGTATGTGTTTTTATCAAAAAAAACAAAAGATTCACCAATGCAAAAACAATGTAAGTTGAAAAAGATTTGTAAGCACTTAAAAAGCAAATCATCAAAATAAATTTTTATATTAGTACCAAATAGCTTTACGAAAGTTATATAGAAGATTTACGCAATGCATAAATTTGAAAGTTACCTGCAATCTTAACCCCAAAAATTCTTTTAACCCAAATGTTGGATATATTTAAAAAGCATATAACCAAATTCGCACAAGTCTCTGACGATGAATTTGAAGAAATTAAAAAATTCTTTGATACGAAAGAGGTGGCTAAAAAAGAAAACTTATTAGAGGAAGGACAAATCTGCAGACATTATTATTTTGTTTTGAGCGGCTTGTTGCGAAAGTTTTACATCAACGAAAAAGGCACTGAGCAAACCACTGAATTTGCCATTGAAACCTGGTGGCTTACCGATAACTTTGCCTACGAAAACCAAGTCCGTACGGAATTCTATATTCAGGCTGTAGAAAAATCTATTGTACTTTACATCACTCAAGATAAGCAGGAAAAACTATTGAAAGAATTTCCGGTAATGGAACGCTATTTTCGTTTTATTTACCAGCGGGCTTATGCAGCGGCTCAAAAGCGTATCAAATTTCTTTTTTCGTTTTCGAAAGAAGAATTTTATTTCCAAGCTGTAAGAAATCATCCCGAATTTGTGCAACGTGTTCCCCAATACTTAATCGCTTCATATCTGGGGTTTACTCCCGAGTATTTAAGCGAAATCCGAAAGAGGCTTCTTTCTTAAACCGGTTTAAGTTTTTTCATTTTCTTATTCTCCAATTTTGTATTAAACAATTTTAAAAGAATAATATAATGCAAAAACGATTTAACATTAAAGAAGTTTCTCCAAATGCACTAAAAGCGATGGTTGGTTTAGAAATCTATCTTTCACAGGCATCTATATCCAAGACCACCAAAGAGCTTATAAAAATCCGTGCTTCACAAATCAACGGCTGTGCGTATTGTATCAACACTCACACTCAGGACGCAATTAAAAATGGCGAAACAAGCCAGCGTATTTTTCTATTGAATGTCTGGAGAGAAACAGAGGATATTTTTACGGAAGAAGAAAAAGTAGTATTGGCAATAACGGAAGAAATTACATTAATCCATCAAAATGGATTATCAGATGAAACCTATTCAAACGCCTTACAATTTTTTAGCGAAACCCAAATTGCAGATATTATAACTGCCGTCATTACCATCAATCTTTGGAACAGGGTTGTATTAAGCACCCACCTGCTGATAGGACAAAGTCTTGCATAAGATTTTAGCAAGGATACTTTTGTCATTTAACTTTGTCTAACCATAGTATGCGACAATATATGGCGCAATTAATAGGATACGCGGAAAAGTGAGCGATGTGGACTTTCATATGAGTCAATTGATCACTATATTAAAATAATGAAAATTATTTTAGATAGATTTAATAATAAGACACTCTATATTGTTAAAAATTTTTCGGACATAAAATAATGAAAAAATATATTGTGCTTTTCCAAGTAAATTTGTTATAAAATACAGTATTGAATACTCAATTTGTATTTTAGAAATTTAACAAACTTAAATTTTTAAGTAACAATCTATTTAAATATACCACAGGCTTAGTTATATAAAATATGACCTAATAATGTAGTAATAATGTTACGAGATTGTAGTGTTATTACTACAATTTTATCATAATGTTGTGACTTAAATATTCTATTTTTATCGTAATCTTAAAATAAAGTTTATGAAAAAATATTGCAACTTGATAATAGTTTCACTATTATTAAGTTCCCTGTCGTACGCTCAGGTTGGGGTAGGAACAGAGATGCCTTCTGCCGGATTGGATGTCGTGTCCAAGGGCAATACGAATGCCACAAAAGCTTTGGAAATCAACAATTCCGCAAATACAGAAATGGTAACGGTATTAGACAACGGAAATATGGGAATTGGAAATGTAGCACCGACCAGAAAACTGGATATCAATAACGGAACAACCGCGGGTGCCATAAAGATCGTAGATGGAACTCAGGGCGCAGGCAGAGTGTTGACATCTGATGCTAATGGAGTCGGAACCTGGTCGCCAACACCTGCAACTTCCCTTTATTTTTTATCCTCTAATATTTATGCAGGTACTACTGAACCTTCAGATTTTACAGGAACGGTTAATCCTGTGGCAGGAGCCTCGGTGCCTAATACTACAGCAGCACGTTTCTTAGTAAATCCCAGCAGTGCGGTATTAAATTTAGGGCCTCCAACTACTTACACGACAGGATCTACCGGATTATCATATAGAATACCTGTAAGTGGCATGTACAGAATAACATTATACGTTGATTCGGGTTATCCCGCAACAGGTACCCCTGGAAGTAATGGTGGCAGAATTGATGTTACTGCTTATCGAGGAACAGTTATATATAAATACAATAGAGACTTTGTTACGAGTAATAATGCAGGTACGATGATCAATATATGGCAGTTAGAAGCAGGTGATGTAGTTGTTCCTATCTCAGTAGGTATACCTGCTCCAGGTACAAGCCAATTTGTCGAGACAACTTTTACTGTCGAGCGGGTAAATTAATATTGATTCAGAAAATATATGGAACCGAATTATTCAGTCTGTTGAAAAATTCCATACAGAATTCTTCTCAAAGGATAGCCGAGTTATTGGATAACTCGCTTTCTTCACAGACCAATACCAGTTCTTCCGTAATGCAGAAAGACGAGGTTAATGATTTTGATATCAATGAATTCATATGACGCTTAGTAGTTTGATAGTTAACATTGAAATTCAAACTGTCGGCTCATTAAAAACACAACCAATTGTAATTCAATTGGTTGTATTTTTTTTAAATTAAACCGTTGGTGTACTGCCGCCATCAACTGCGTAGGTGGATCCCGTCATATAAGATGCTGCCGGTGATGCCAAGAAATTCACCAGTTCCGCAATCTCTTCAGGCTCGCCCATCCTCTCCAATGGAACGCCTCCTATTTTACTGAATAATCCGGTAGTGGCCTCTTCTACCGAAATACCTGCCGATTTTGCAATACCTTCTACAAATTCAACCATCATAGGTGTTTTAACTGCTCCCGGCAATACCGTAAGTACGCGAATCCCATGACGGGCAACTTCCGTAGAAAGGGCTTTGCTGTAACTGTTCAACGCGGCTTTTGAAACGGCATAGGCCATATTGATATCCCAGATCGGTAATTTGCTGCTGCCGGTGGAAATATGAATGATTACGCCGCTTTTCTGATCGATCATTTTGGGAAGGATCGCTCTGTCCAACCGGATGGCGGCCAAAAGGTTAAATTGGATCTCGTCCTCCCAATGCTTATCCGTCAAGGCACTGAAGCCTCCTCCGGGTGTTGTAAGTCCGCCGATATTGTCTATCAGGATATCAACTGTTCCAAATTTTTCTGTGATTTGTTCCGTGAGCCTGGAAACATCTTCAGCTTTTGTCAGGTCTGAGGCAATAAAATAATGTTCCAAATTTTCTTTTGGCTGATGGCGCGCTGTGACAATAACTTTTGCTCCCGATTCAGCAAGTCTGTTTGCGATTGCTAAACCAATTCCTTTTGTTCCTCCCGTTACCAAGGCAATTTTACCCATTAGGTCTGATTTGTTTTTTTGTGTTGTCATACTGAATGATTTATTTTAAAATGATTGTTTCAGAATTAATTAAAATAATGAAACGATTGTTTCAGAATTGTTCAAAATTTTTTATTTCAAGATTTGCTTTATGATGTACCCGGCTATACTTTTAATCTGCTGGGGATCTTTATTGATGAGGTACATTTCGTACCAACCTGAAAATGAGCTGATGAGAAAATCGGCTAAAATGGCAGGCGTAGTGTGAATATTCATTTCCTTTGAAGCTACAGCTTTTTCAATAAGATCAACTAAAAAGGAATGTGTAAACGTCGTGTCCTTCTGAAGCAGCAATTGTACAGTTTTATCCTTCTGGGCAACTTCAAAAGCTGTTTTTACCACCATACATGGATTTGAATCATTTGCAATTGCGGTAACAGAATCATGTAGGAAATCCTCTAAAATTCGAAGCGGCGATTTGCCCTCAATAATCCTTTCAGTCAGATTTTTTTTCTTTACTTCAATATAATGATCAATACACTTCAAAAACAATTGATGTTTGTCGCCAATAGTATTGTAAAGGCTGCTGCTGTTGATTTTCATAGCATCCGTAAGATCCCGCATGGAAGTAGCATAATAGCCTTTCTCCCAAAAAACGTTCATCGCTTTCTGGATTGCCACTTCTTCATTGAATTCAATATTTCTAGCCATCAGTAACTTTCTGAAGCAAAGGTATAAAAAAATCTGAAACAATCGTTTCATAATTAAATTTATTCCATAATTATTTTTCCGGAATCTTTTCTAACAGGCATTACCATACAAGCTTAAAGCATTATCAGCTAACGCTTTGCCTTTGAAAGGCATATAATCTTCGGTACTGTCAGTCTATATGAACGCTTCAGCAGATCGTTTCAGAAAGCAAAGAATTCGACATCAAGACAAAATAAAAAATATGCTCGACGCCATGGAAAACCTTGTAAACCTTTATCAGCAGGGGAATTTTCAGACAAAAAGAACGATCGGGTGTTTGATATTTCCCGAAAAAGTTGAATTTGACGGAAAAAGTTTTCAAACACCTAAAATGAATATTGTGGCTCAATGTATCTACCAGTATAACAACGGATTAGGAAATAAAAAAAACCGACATCAAAGAGTGAAATCTTCAAATGTCGGTCTTGTGACCTCGACAGGATTCAAACCTGTAACCTTCTGAGCCGTAATCAGATGCGCTATTCAGTTGCGCCACGAGGCCTTCATTAAAGGTTTGCAAATATAGCACTTTTTTCTTTTCTTTGAAAGATGAAATCAAGAATTTTACTTTTATTTGCCTTCTGCGCGCTAATCTCTTGTAAAAGAGAACCAAAAAATTCATCTGCAGAATCGATTTCCATCTCAAATCTGGTTGAATATAAAGAACAGAATGGTGTTTTACACTTAAAATCGGGAAATTTTAATTATAATTTTAAACAAAATCAGGTTCCGTTCAAGAAAATTATTTTGCTTAATGCAAGTATGGCCGGATATATTTCAGCATTGGGAGCGGAAAATCTGGTGGTCGGAGTTTCAAGCCCGGAATATATTTATTCTGAAAAAATTCAGAGCTTATTAAAGGAAGGAAAAATTCAAAATGTCGGAAATGAACAGAAATATGACGTTGAAAAAATCATTTCTTTACAGCCTGATGCCATTTTTACCAATCATATCGCGAGTTTCGACAATACCTATCAATTATTGAAAAACAATGGAATTCAAGTGATTTTCCTTGATGAATACATGGAACAAAAACCATTGGAAAAAACAGCTTATATAAAACTTTTCGGAAAGCTTTTCGGCAAAGAAAAAGAAGCGGAAACTCAATATCTGGAAGTTGAGAAAAATTATAACGCATTAAAACAATTAGCCTTACAAGCAAAAGAAAAGCCAACCGTTTTGGCAAGTGAAATGTACGGAGATATCTGGTATCTTCCGGGTGGGAAAACTTCGGTAGCCCATTTTATTTCTGATGCCAATGCCCATTATATTTTAAAAGGAAATGCAGAAGAAAAAGCCGTTACCATGAGCTTTGAAGAGGTTTTTGCAAAGTCAGACGCTGTGCAATATTGGGTAAATGCAGGAAATCATGTTTCAAAAAAAGAAATGCTGGTCATGAATCCTTTTTATGCTAAATTAAATGTCTTTAATAAAGGTAAAATATACGTCATCACAGGTCGGGAAAGGGCAAAAGCCAACGATTTTTTCGAAAGCGGAATCATAAGATCCGACCTTGTTTTAAAGGATTATATTAAAATTTTTCATCCTGAGCTTTTACCGGATTATCAATTAACTTACATGAAAGAGTTACAATAACTCAGACTATTTCCTTATTTTTGCCATTCCTTTTACGATGTTTATGTGGAAAAGAATTAAACAAATTATATTCATTCTTCTGATCCTGAATGTAGTATTTATCATTTGGGGAAGATTTTTCAATCCGCCCATTACCATTACGCAGATCGGCGGACTTTTCGAATACGGAAGGCTGCAGAGAGACTATATTTCCTATGACGAAATGGGAGATAAAGTAAAAAAAGCCGTGATTGTCTCCGAAGACCAGAAGTTTTTTTCGCATAATGGCTTCGATTATACTGCGATCGAAAAGGCAATGAAACACAACGAAAAGGGCAAAAAAATCAGGGGGGGAAGTACAATTTCCCAGCAAACTGCAAAAAATGTTTTCCTTTGGCAGGGCAGAAGCTGGCTCAGAAAAGGGCTTGAAGCGATCTATACTTTTATTATCGAAAAAGTCTGGAGCAAAGATATTATCCTTGAAAGATACCTGAATTCTATCGAAATGGGACAGGGCGTTTTCGGGGTGGAAGCCGCTTCACAGTATTATTTCGGAAAATCTGCCAAGAATCTTACCACTTCTGAAGCAGCCTGGATTGCAGCCATATTGCCAAATCCAAAGAAATATGACCCGAAAAATCCCTCGGCATATTTGAGAAAGAAACATAACTGGATCATGAGGCAAATGAGGAATGTGAGTTTGAAATAGTATCTTTGTACTAATGAAACTCTTTACTTCCAGTACAAATTTTGACTCCGTTCTTAAAAAATATTTTTCTTTTAGGAATGAAACCCTTTCTCTGGAGCCATTTGCCGAATTTATGGACAGTGTAAAAAGGGCGGATTTTAAAGATGTGCTTCTTTTTTTTCAGAATAATAAAGAATTAACTGAAAATTTTAAATATTACCTTCACCATATTTTTCTAGGAAGATCATTTAATCTTTCCCTCACGGAAGCAAATGTTTTGTCTGAAAATGCTTTCGTTCCCGAACTTAAAAAAAGGATTCTTAATAAAATTTTACCACCTGTTGTCAACGAAAAAACCGTTTGGTATATGATTGACAATGTGAGTGTAAGACCTAGAAAAGATCTTGAATATCTTCATAATCTGCCTGAGAATGAGATTGATGAATTGTTTAAAATCTTAGGAATTTCCGATTTTATTATCAATCCCAATATCAAAAAAGAAATGATTTTCTCTATGAATATCCTTTCTTGGCGGGTGACGGGAGCAGCGATGGAAGTGGAAGTTGTAAGAATGGCTCCTGAATACAGGAACTTCGACAACCCATTTTTGGCACTGCAGAACGAACTGGAAGATCTCGCAGATGAACTGGAAAGAAATCCCGATCTGCAGCTGGATTCAAAAAACAGCCGTTACAAACAGATTAAAATTTATGTTGAACAATGTTTGGAATTTGTAAATATTTCCTTTAAAAATTCATCTAAATATGGTATTTCAGGGAAAATTAATCAGTCACTTTTAAAAATCCGTCAACAGATTCAAAGAATTTATGAGATTGTTCAGTTGTTGGTAATCGATCGTGAAGAAGATATTTTAACGAATTCTAAAAATCTGGTTTTTAATATTTTAAATTATAAATCACACAAAAATAATATCTCAGATCTCATCAACGATAGTACGAGATTGATCTCACATTTGATCACCAATCATACCGCAGAAACCGGTGCACATTACATCACTTCGACCCGCAAAGAATATATGAGAATGTTCTACAAAGCCAGTGGTGGTGGGATTATTGTGGGGGCTCTCTGTGTTTTGAAAATGCTGTATGGTTATGTGCCGGGAAGTGATTTTTCACATGCCTTTTTATATTCCATGAACTATGCGATGGGATTTATCATGATCTATCTTATGGGTTTCACGTTGGCGACAAAACAGCCGGCGATGACGGCTGCAACGATGACTAAGGTTCTTGCCGACGAAGGAAATAACAAAAGCAATCACACCGAATTTGCGCATTTGGTTTCAAAATTATTCAGAAGTCAGTTTATCGCCTTTATAGGGAATGTTTTACTGGCTTTTCCTGTAGCTTTGTTAATAATTTACGGTTTGGATGTATTTTTTTCGGAGAATCTTGCGGTTGAAAGATCAGATAAATTATTAAAAGATCTGAATCCTTTTGAGTCTAAAGCGATCCTCCATGCCAGTATTGCAGGTTTTTATCTTTTTATTTCAGGAATTATTTCAGGAAATATCGGGAATAATTCGGTTTTTTATCAGATTCCGGAGCGGATAGCAAAAAATTTATCAATCAGAAGGTTTTTTGGTAAAAAATTCGCAAAAGGTTTATCTAAATATTATGCTAAAAACTGGCCGGGAATTATCTCCAATTTTTGGTTCGGGGTTTTTCTGGGGGCAACAGCGCCTGTAGGGTTATTCTTTGGCTTGGATCTGGATATCCGTCACATTACTTTTGCTGCCGGAAACTTCGCAATCGGCTTGTACGGAAAAGACTTTTCAGTGGATTCTTATACTTTCTGGCTTTCTTTCGGAACAGTTTTCCTGATCGGATTCTTTAATTTTTTAGTGAGTTTCAGCTTATCCATGTTTTTAGCATTCAGGTCAAGAAAGTTGAATTTTGGACAGGTAAGTGAGATTTATAAAGAAATTTTCAGGTATTTTATAAAGCACCCGTTTAAATTTTTCTTTCCGTTACGTTCAAGATTAGACAAAAAAGCGGACGATCTTATGAGCAGTACGATTCCTACAAAATCTGAAGATCATTAAATTTTTCAGCACCAAATTTGTCCTGAAACTTTTTCAGAAAAAAACTTTTACGCATCTGGAAATCATGCTTTAATAAAGGAGAATTGATTTTAATAATAACTGTTTGCTCTTCAATATTTACACTTTTAATTTCACAGAAAAGACTTTCATCAAGATATTCTTCAAGGAAATCTTTAATTTCGAAAGCTATGAGTTTATGCTCAAAACCATGAATCCTTGCAAAAGATTTTACAAGTTCAGACGATTGGAATTCACGTTTTTTATTCTTTTTCATAAATTGAGTTCCGGGTTTCGGGTTTCGCGATTCGGGTTTGTTAGTTCGTGTAAAAAAATCAAGGTTTATTTTCAATCCAATTTTCTTTTACCCATTTTTTATAATTATTGATTTTTCCACCTAATAAATCATATTCTTGTTTTAAAATTCCGAACTCAGCTGAAAATTCAGGATATAATGCTATAATTTTATCTAAATGGTTGATAGTTTCATCATTACTTGCATGACTGAAAACCAGAAAACGAATGTAATCATTTTTATAAACTGATCTACCATATCCTTCTACAATATTGGTAATAACAGAATCTGATGACCTTCTCAGCTGACTTCCCAGCTCAAACAATTCATATTTTGGGAGCAAGAAAGAAGCCTTGTGTGCTTTTAAAAACAAATTAAAAGAAATTTTGTAAATGTCTAAATTTTTGTAACTCATTTGTGTAGTATATGTATCTAAATTATATCTAAAATTCATAGTCCATTCTTCATTACTATTATCAAATCTCGAAATCCCAACTCCGAAATCTTCATCCTCGAATCCCGATTCTTGCATCTCGAATCCCGCACCTATCACCTTAAAGCCCTATTTTCGCACCCCCGCATCTCATAACTCGAATCCCGCACCCCGCATCATACCTCAAAAATTATGCTTTCCTCATTAATTTTTTTCACAACACTTTCCGTGCGTTCTCTGTGGGTATCGGTAATAAAAATCTGTCCAAAATTTTCTTGATTCACTAGTTCGATTAATTGAGAAACCCTGTGATCATCAAGTTTATCGAAAATATCGTCCAATAGGAGAATCGGTGTTTTTTTTGTTAATTCTTTAATTAAACTCATTTGGGCTAATTTTAGAGAAATTAAAAAAGATTTTTGCTGTCCCTGTGAACCGATTTTTTTAATTAAAACAGAATCCATTTCAAAAAGAAGATCATCTTTGTGGATGCCTTTTGAAGTGTATGTCAACATTCTGTCTCTTTCCAGACTTTCTTTTAAAAGATCATAGAATTTTTTTTCAGGCTGATTTTGGTCAAAATCTTCAAACAAGTGAGATTCATAAATTACAGAAACGCTTTCTTTTCCGCCGGAAATTATCTGGTAAAAATTCTGAACAATAGGATTTAATTTTTCAACAAAATTTCTTCTTTTGATGAATATTTTTGTTCCAAATCGGGTGATCGGATCATCGTAAATGTCTAAAGAATCTTTATCCCAAATTCTGTTTTTAGAGAAATATTTTAACAAAGCGTTTCTCTGCTGAATAGTTTTCTGGTACTGTATCAAATCAAAAAGATATTCAGAATCGGTCTGAGAAATCATGGAATCCAGGAACTTTCTTCGGCTCTCTCCCGAATCGGAAATCAGATTAGAATCATACGGAGAAATCATCACACTGGGTAAATATCCAATATGATCGGCAAGCCTGTCATAGTTTTTATCGTTTTTTTTAATGATTTTTTTTGCTTCTTTCGGCTGGGAAATCTTGATAATATCTTCACTTTCCTCGTTCTGAACTTCCGCGTCAATGGTAAAAAAATCTTCGTCAGCTTTAATATTGTTAATATCCGTATTTCCCAAAAAACTTTTCCCTACAGATAAATAATGAAGAGCATCCAGAATATTGGTCTTTCCCACGCCGTTATTTCCCACAAAACAATTGATTTGTGGCGAAAATTCGAATTTTTTTTCAGAATGGTTTTTGAAATTGTACAGGGAAAGCTTCTTAATTATCATTCGTCAAAAATACTTCATTATTAGTAAAAATAAAAAGGGAAGTGCAGAACAGGTTTCTACTCCGAATGAAAAATAGGCGTCATTTTTCTCATTTTCAGAGAAGTAAATTAAAATATAAGTGATAATTCCTGCTAGAAAAAATGCTATAGAATAATTTAAATCCAAATAGAAGATTGATAGAATATTACTCACAAAAACCATTAGATAAGCAATATATTTTGTGTTTTGAACACCTACTAATTTTGGGAAAGTTTCCACGGTATCGCTCTTCATATCGCGGATATCAAAAGGCAGAACCAGAGCTGTTATGAAAAAAAAGCTGATAAAAAATATTGGAAAGCTGAACTCAGGCAGGGTAAGCCAGCAATTGACCAAAGCCCAGATCAATCCTACATAAAATACCTTCAGGAAAGGGATTTTCCGGATATAAACTTCAAGAAAAAAACTGTTGTAAAGCAATCCTAAAAAAACAATGATAAACCATTTGATCAAACGAACTTCATTATGATTATGAATAATCAGAACTGCAGAAATTACACCTGTAATTACATTTAAGATTAAAATTTTAAAGAAATGTCTGGTATATTGATATTTCGTATAAAGGTAACCGCTGAAATAAGTGATAAAAATTAGGACTACTGTGGGAAAACGGAACGTGTTTTGCTCCTCCATGAAAAATACTGCGAAAAGAGTTCCCATTAAGGATACGTAAAATTGGCTGTCGATAACGGATTTTTTCAGTATTTTTAAGAAATTCATTTATCAAAAATAACACATATGAAAAGATTTTCCAAGATTTTTGTGGTTTTGCTTCTGCTGCTGAATTTTTCAGCTGTTTTTGCCCAGAAATATTATGACGAACAATGGAAGAAAGTAGCAGAGAATTCTCAAAAAGGAGCTTATAAATCTAATCTTCCTATCATTTTAGACATACAAAAGCAAGCGATGAAAGAAAATAACACTTTACAGCTTATCCAGTCTCTGAAGGCAGAATTCAGCATTGTGAATCAGACCAGAGATGATGAAGAAAACAATTCTGCATCCCAGTTTTTCAGCAAATTGCAAGGAGTGGAAAAACAATTGAAGGGTGAAGAGAAAATCGTGTATGAGGTTTTGCTTAATGGCTTTTTCATGGATTATTACAATCGGAATTTATGGAAAATCAATGGGCGAACCAATCTGAATTCTCAGGATGTTTCGCAAATTGAAACGTGGAGCAAACTTGATTTTAAAAATTATCTTACCCAAAGTTTCAAGGAGCTCGATCAACGGAAAGGTGAAATGAAAAAGGTTTCTCTGGCAAAATATCAGGAGCTTTTTAGCAATACAAAAGATATTTCGTTTTTCCCGACTTTGGCAGATTGGTACGATCTTAAAAAAGTTGATTTCCTATCAAACAACGGAATTTTTACAAAAAATGAATTAACGGAAAATCAAAAACAGATCAATAGTATTTTTGATGAATTAATTGCACAGAACAGCGGGAATCCGAAGTTGTATTTTATGCATCAGAAACTGCAGGAAAACTGTAATTTTAGTCAATGCAAAGATAAATTAGACCAGCTTAAAAATCTTGTGAAATCTAATGTAGAAGGGGATTACAAAGTACTCATCATGGAAGATGTCATGAATGAGCTTACAGGTAAAAAGAAGGAAAAAGAGGCATTGGAAATCGCAGCTCAGGCAAAAAGCCAATATCCGAAATCTCCTTTTATTGAGAATATTAAAAATAAAGAAGAACAGATCAAATTGTCTTCTTTAAATATAAAATACGAGCAGCAGACCCAAGGCAATTTGCCGATTCACTTTGTGGCAGAATATAAAAATCTTTCGGAATTTTCTTTAAATATTTATGAAGTAAAAGAAGATATTAAGTCTTTCTTACAATATTCGAGAAACTCTTACGCGGATATATTTGGAAAGGTGAAAAAAAATCTTGTGAGAAAAGAAACGTATCAGCTTTCAGATCCTAAAGATTATCAGCTTCATAAAACTTCTTTGGAAATAAAACCGCTTCCGTCAGGAATTTATATGGTTGAATATCTGGTGAATGAAGGAAATAATGAAAAAAATCAAAACTTCTATTTCTTTGTTTCTAATAATAAAATCATTTATCAGTCTAAAGGTGATAGAAAATATTCTGATAATGAACTGAAATTGGTGAATAGCGAAAACGGAAAACCTGTCATTAATGAAAATATTACCTTTTATGAATTTGTGGCCAATACAACTTTGAACAAGACCGATGGTAAAACAAATGATAAAGGAGTTTTCAAATTTCCAGCGACATCTAATAAGGAATATTACAGAACTTTCCTGATTCAGCAGCCTAAATCCAACGATTTCCAAATCATGCAGGTGTATGGTGATGATTACGATACTGATTATGATCTCAACGAAAAATCACGGTCAAAAGCTCAGATTTTCATCGACAGAGCGATTTACAGACCTGGTCAAACGGTTTATTTTAAAGTAATTAATACAAAAATCAACAAAGAGATTGAATCTGTCAATTCAGGATTGAAGCAAAAAATTACTTTGATGGATGCCAACGGACAGGAAGTGTCGTCCCAGAATTTTACAACCAACGAGTTCGGATCTTATCACGGAAGCTTTATTCTGCCAAAAGGAAAACTGAACGGAATGTTCGTTTTAAAAACAGATGGAGAACAGGAACAATACAAAAATTTTAGGGTAGAAGAGTACAAAAGACCAAAATTTGAAGTGACTTTTGAACCTATAAAAAGTGAATATAAATATGGACAAACCATTGAGCTGAAAGGAAAAGCCATGATGTTTTCCGGAGTTGCTCTAAGTAATACAAAGGTAAGCTACGAGATTAAAAAACATAATATCCGCTGGAAATATTTCTGGTGGTATCCGCAGGATGATGACAACGAAAATTCTATTTTGGGAGAAACGCAAACCAACGAGAAAGGAGAGTTTGTCATTCGTCTGGAACTTAAAAAAGATGAAAAACTGGACGGCATTCAGATTGATAATTATGAAATCAATGCTTCCGTAACAGACATCAACGGGGAAACTCAATCTGCAGACACACAGCTGAAAGTAGCGTCGGTTTCCCATTACATCAAAGCGGATGAAATTAAAGATGCTTTTTCCGATGAAAATGTAAAAGTAAAAGTTGAAACCAAAAACTACAACGAACAAAATCTTAAAAAACCATATCAGGTAAAATTATCAAGACTTCAAGCTCCGGATAGAATTTTCAGAAATAATTTTAAACAGGCTGTTCAGGATCTGCCGAAATTCTCAAAAGAGGAATTTGTAAGCAAATTTCCACATGATTTTTACGACAAAAATGATGAAATTAAAAACTGGAAAACCTCTTCTGTTATTGTAAATGGAGCACAGAAAAGTGAAGAATCTCTTGATCTGGGCAAACTGGAAGCCGGAGATTATCAGCTTGAGCTTTATAATTTTGAAGGAAAAGACACGATCAAAACGGCTCAGTATTTCAGTGTTTGGGACAAAAATTCCTTAAAGCCAAACCAGAAAACTTTCCTTACCGCTTTACAGCCTAAAAATGAGTTTTCAAGAGGGGAAAGAGCAAAAGTTTATGTCTATTCTGCAATTTCTGATGCCTTGGTGAATGTTTTTGTACAGGATGGCTCGGGAAAAACCATTTCGGAAGTTCAGAAGTTCAAAAACGGTGTTTTGGAATATATGGTTGATATTCCGAAAGATAAAGCAGTTACTGCACTTAACCTTCAGTTTCAGTTGGTTGCTTATAATGACATTCAGACGGAAACCATTAATGTAAAAATTAAAAATATCGAACAGCCTTTAAAAATTGAAACCATTACGTTCAGAGATAAACTTGAACCAAATTCAAAGGAAAAATGGTCGGTAAAAGTTTTGGGAAGCGAGAAAGAGAAAATCAATGCAGAAGTCTTGGCAAATATGTACGATATGTCTCTGGATCAGTTTGCAGCCAACAATTTCACATGGGAAAATCTGTACCTTCCTTATTCATCCATCACGATGTATGATGTGAGACAAAATCTTTTAACAGAATATTATCAGAAAAGAATAAAATATTTCGATGGAAATTATGTAGAAGTTCCACAATTTAATTGGTTCGACAGAAACGGGTTGATGATGTTGCAGGGAAAAGCGGCGGGTATTAAAATTCGTGGGGTGGCAAATCCAGCTCCTGCAGCTCCAGTTGCTATGGCGGATAGTGCAGTAAGTCAGAACCTTGAAGAAGTTGTTGTGACAGGATACAAAGCGAAAAAAGAAATGGCTGTAACAAATTCTAATGTTGCAGATGCCGAAGGCGGACTTGATGAAGATGCGCAAGAATTGGAAAAAGTTCCTGTTCGTCAGAATCTCACCGAAACAGCATTTTTCTATCCTGATCTAAAAACAGATTCAGAAGGAAATGTAAGCTTCGAATTCACCTCTCCGGAAGCCCTTACAAAGTGGAAATTAATGTTCCTGGCACACACAAAAGACGCTAGAGCAGCCACATTGGAAAAAGAAGTGGTAACGCAGAAAGAATTTTCGGTTACCCCCAATTATCCGAGATTTTTAAGAGAAGGTGATGAATTGAATCTTCAGTCGAAACTGTCGAATTTAACGAGTAAAAAATTAAACGGTTCTGCAAGTTTACAAATATTGGATGCTTTCACCAACGAGGATATTTCGACGAAATTTGGTTTAAATTCAGCGACTCAGAACTTTGACATCAATGAAAACGGAAATTCGGCTTTAACATGGAAATTAAAAGTTCCGAATAATGTTTCATCCATCATTTTAAAAGTCGTGGCAAAAGCCGGAAATTACTCTGATGGCGAACAGCAGGCCGTTGCCGTACTTCCGAACCGAATGCTGGTGACGGATGCGCTTCCGGTTTTCGTGAAAGAAGGTGAGACAAAGACTTTTGTTTTAGATAACCTTAAAAATGCAAATTCTACAACCATTTCAAATGTGGCTAATACATTAGAACTGACGACCAACCCGATCTGGGAAATCATGTTTGCGCTTCCGAGCCTTAAAAATGATCAGAATAATTCGGCGGATGTAATCTTTAATAAATGGTTTGCCGATGTTTTGGCTTCAGAAATTTTTAAGGCCAACCCGAAAATGAAAACGGTTTTTGAAGAATATCAAAACAAAGGTTTATTAAATTCAAATCTTGAGAAAAATCAGGAGCTGAAACAGCTTTTATTGGAAGAAACACCTTGGGTGTTGGAAAGTAAAAACGAACAGGAACAAATGGCGAAACTTTCGCTTTTATTCGATACAAATACCATGCGTAATGCCATGCAAAGCGATTGGGAAGACTTCAGGAAGCTGCAGAATCCGGATGGTGGTTTCTCTTGGTATCAAGGATACCCGAGCTCGTATTCGACGTCGCTTTATCTCCTTAAAAATTTAGGAAAAATCAATTCCTGGTTAAAAGATAATGTTAAAGATTATCAAAGTCCGGGACAAAAAGAATTGGTGAAAAACCTGATTCAATATGTTGATAATGAAGTTAATAAATATTGGGATGTGAAAAAAGAAAACGTCTGGACCAATTGGACATTGGATTATCTCGATACAAGAAATTACTGGGAAAAAGAATATCCTCTGAAAGGAAAAGGCGCAACCCTGAAAACTTTAGTAAAACAGAAAGCCAAAACCGCAAAACTAACGGATTTCACATTCTTCGGATTGCACCGCGCCGCTTTGTTGATGAGCGATTACGGACTGAAAGATGTTTCGGATAAATTAATGAATTATTTAAAAGAAACCTCCACAGATACAAAAACTCAGGGTGTTTACTGGAAACAGAACCTTGATGACTGGGGCTGGTTCAGTTCAAAAGTAGTGAATCAGGCGGGAGCTTTGGAAGCTTTCAACAAATTGAAACCAAACGACCAGAAGTTCATTGAAGACATGAAAATCTGGCTGATCACGCAGAAAGAGGTGAATTCCTGGGGAAGTTCGAGAGGAACTTCGGAAGTGATTTTTACTATCCTTAATTCTGGAAAATCATGGACAAGCGCTGAAAGCAATAAAGCGACCATCGTTTGGGGCGGAAAAGAACTGCAGCCGCAGACTCAGGCGACAGGTTATGTAAAATCTACCATGAAAACTGATGTTGTGGATAAAAATCTGGCAACGGTTACGGTAACAAAACCTGGCCCGGGAATCGTGCAGGGTGGATTGTTCTGGCAGTATTATGAGGATTTGGACAAGATAAAATCTTCTGAAAATTACATCTCCGTCACCAAAGAATTATACAAAAAAATAAAAACGGTAAATGGGGAAGAATTGCAGAAAATCTCTCCGGAAACGCCATTAAAAATCGGGGATAAAGTAACCGTAAGAATGATCCTGAATACAGACCGCCCAATGGAATTTATCCATATCAAAGACATGCGGGCTGCAGGTTTTGAGCCGGTAGATGTATTGTCGGGGTATCAGTGGAAAAATAATTTAGGATATTATCAGTCTACCAAAGATGCATCCACCAATTTTTATATTCAATCGATGCCGAAAGGAAAATACGTGTTTGAATATGATTACATTGCCAATGCTTCCGGAAAGTTCTCAAACGGGATCACTACGATACAAAATTATTATGCACCGCAAATGAATGCCCATACAAAAGGATCTAATGTTCAGATCGCGGAATAATTTCAAATCAGAAAAGTGAAATTTACAGAAAATAGATAAATAAAACTCCTCAAATTTGGGGAGTTTTTTATTTAACTAAAAGTTTAAAAAAGTTCTAGTTTAGGATATTTATTTTATTAAAAAAAATTATTTTGAGTAGATTTCCAATCTCGGATTTTCTTACTAAGAAGTCAAGTTTTAACGCGGCGATCACAAAGATTAATAGGATCATGTTTATTGTTTTTTTGTTCGCAAAGGCACTCTGTTCAGCAAATGATAGCACAAGCCTCAGTTGAGTATTACGAATAACTTCCAACTTCTTTCTTTCAGCCTTTTTCTTCAATTCCTTAATTTAAATGAATAAAATTCAATAGACGATATCAATGAAATGTAAATTTTTAATTTATAAGGTTTTAAATAGTTTAACATTACATTTATTTGAGTAATTTATAGTATTTAATTTGTATTGTTTTGATTTTTAATTGATTAATTTCTTTTTTGCAAATACTTAAAAAAGATAAAAAAAACTGATATATTTGTTTTTTAACAATTAAATATACTATGGAAAACGTTTTTGATGCTAAAGATGCTCAGAATTACATTGATAGGATAAATAATCTTACACCGGAAACACATGGTTTATGGGGAAAAATGACAGTTGACCAAATGTTGGCGCACTGTAACGTATCTTATGAAATGGTTTACGAACCGGAAAAACACAAAAAACCGGGATCAATTGCAAAATTTATTTTAAAAACTTTTGTAAAATCTAAAGTGGTGGGCGACAAAGCCTACCCTCAAAATGGTCCTACTGCCCCTCAGTTTATCGTTTCAGAAAGAAAAAATTTCGAGGAAGAAAAGAAAAGGTTGATCGGTTTTATCCAGAAAACCCAGCAGTTGGGAGCTTCGGCTTTCGATGGCAAAGAATCTTTTTCTTTCGGCAAACTGAAAGCTCAGGAATGGAACAATATGTTTGCAAAACATCTCAACCACCATCTGGCGCAATTCGGAGTTTAATATTTTAAATAAAAATTAAAACCACATGAAAAAAATTTTATTATTCTTTATCCTTGTTTCCAATTTCGCGTTCGCACAAATGCCGGATATTTCGAATGTCTGGCTGAATAGTAGCAAGCCATACACAGGAACAATCGGAAATAAAAATCAGGAAATTAAGCTTAAGATCAATATTTCTGAACAGAATAAGAAAAACGACCAGGAATATTTCGTTTCGGGATATACGCTGGTTGATAAAAACTATACAAAATTTGAGGGTAAGCTTACCATCACCAAATACAAAGATGCCAAGAAAAAAGGCACTGTTTATGGTGAATATGAGCTGGCAGAAGAAAATAAAGGAAAACATTCCGGGCTTTTCAAAGGCAAGTTCATTTATACCTTCAAATGGAATAAAAACACAGAAAAAGTTGAAGCACAGTATATCGATTTGATAGGTGACTGGAAAAGCTACGACGGAACGCTGGATTTTAAGACAAGAATAAAAAATCAATAACCATGTTAAGACGAATTTTAGCTGTGATAGCCGGAATCATTGTAGGTTCCATCGGCATTTGGCTTATAGAAAGAGTGGGGCATTCTTTGTACCCGCTTCCAGCAGGCTTGAAACCCACTGATATGGAAGGTTTCAAAACATACGTGGAAAATTTACCTTTTATGGGAAAATTTATAGTCATTCTGGGCTATGCTTTGGGCGCTCTTCTTTCGGGATTTGTGGCGACAAAAGTGGCGAATAACAACAAACCTACCGCAGCTATTATTTGTGGAATCATCTTTATGTTTTTTACGATCTACAATATGGTTGTTTTGCCGACTCCGGCCTGGTTCTGGGTTCTTGGAATTGCAGTTTGGGGATTGGTTTTAGCAGGATATAAATTAGCATTAAATACAAATAAAGCATGAAATTAGGCGCATTTTCAGTGAGTTTAAGCGTAAAAGATCTTCAGAAATCAAAAGATTTTTACGAAAAATTAGGGTTCAGCTGTATGGCCGGAGCGATGGAACATAATTATCTGATCATGAAAAACGGTGAACATATTATCGGTCTTTTTCAGGCGATGTTCGACGGAAATATGCTGACTTTCAATCCGGGATGGGATCAGAATGCACAAAACCTCGAAACTTTTGATGATGTACGTGTTATCCAGAAACACCTGAAAGAACAGGGCATAGAAGTACAAAAAGAAACGGACGAAACATCTTCCGGTCCGGCACACATCTATTTGAAAGATCCGGATGGAAATATGATTTTAATCGATCAGCATAGATAAAACTGTTTTAACCGTAAAATAAGCAAAAGCTCATTTTTAAACAAGATAAGTTCTCAAAAGAATAAAATCAAAGATTTTTAAAAACTAATGTGTTCTTATTGGCAGGTTAATAATGAACTTAAAATAATTAATAGGCTAATTTTTTGTTTCTTTTGTGGTGAAAATAAAAGCTAATAGATTTAATTTAAAAAAAACATTCATATGAAAATTTTAAAGTGGACAATCATTGTCTTGGCTTCAATTTTAATATTTTGGCTGGTGACTGCATTTTTTATCTCGGGAGATTGTAAATATGAGAAATCTATTACAATCAATGCTCCGGTTGAAAAAGTATGGCAGAATACCAATACCTTGAAAGCAATGGATCAATGGAGTCCATGGAATGACATCGATCCCAATATGAAAAAAGACTGGACGGGAACCACCGGACAACCGGGTGAAAAAGTTTGCTGGAAAAGCCAGAAAAAAGAAGCTGGAGAAGGCTGTCAGGAAGTGAAAAAAGTAGACAATGCCCAAAAAAGAATTGATACGGAAATCGTTTTTCTTACCCCATACAAAAGTGAAGCAAATGCTTATGTAACGGTAGTTCCGGAAGGAAACGGAAGTAAAGCAACATGGGGATTCACTTCTACGATTCCCTATCCTTTTACGGTCATGAAATTATTCATGAATTTGGAAGAAGCAATCGGAAAAGATTATCAGGAAGGCCTTACAAGGCTTAAAAACCTATCCGAGAAGCAATAAACCTTAAACTCAGAGCACAAAACCCGGAACTCGGAACTCAAAACCCTGAACTCAAAACAATTAAAACTAACATATAAAAAGAACACATTATGGCATCAGTAAATGTTTATTTAACATTCAATGGAAATTGCAGAGAAGCATTTGATTTTTACAAATCTGTTTTCGGAGGAGAATATCCTTACATCGGAACTTTCGGGGA
This sequence comes from Chryseobacterium wanjuense, assembly GCF_900111495.1. NCBI lineage: Bacteria > Pseudomonadati > Bacteroidota > Flavobacteriia > Flavobacteriales > Weeksellaceae > Chryseobacterium > Chryseobacterium wanjuense. Next base: position 935,061 of record NZ_FOIU01000001.1, read on the forward strand.
AATGCCTCCAATGGAAGGGCAGGAGACCAAAGAAGAGGACAAAAACAAAATCATGCACGTTTCTCTTCCGATTTCTAAGGAAACTGTTCTAATGGGAAGTGATGCAGGTTGCGACTGGACTTCTCAATTCAAAGCGGGAAATAACTTCTCAATTTCTATCAATGCAGAATCTAAGGAAGAAGCAGAGAAATTATTCGCTGGACTTTCTGCAGGAGGAATGGTAACAATGCCAATGGCAGACACTTTCTGGGGAGCATATTTCGGAATGTTTACAGATAAATTCGGCATCAACTGGATGGTAAACTACGATGATCCTGCAAAAATGCAGCAACATCCTTAATCTCTATTCAGAGCGTATGAAATAAACCGGCAGCAGATTCTGTCGGTTTTTTGTTTTATAATCATTTTTGCATTTCAAAAATTTTTAAATTTGAAAGGATAAAGGTTTAAAGTTCAAGGTTTAAAGTTTTAAGTTTAGTGTTTTGAGTTCAGGGTTTAATGTTTATTTTAAAATTAAGCCTTTGCTGAGTGTTAAAGCCTTTGCGAACGAAGAATATTCACAATCCATTTAAAAAATCCTTATGTCCTTTGCGTTTAAAAAAAAATAAAGATGAAATTCACAATCGAGCAAATCAAAACGGAACATCAGAAAGTGAAAAGTGGTGCCGATTTTCCAAGATATATTCAGGCACTCAAAGATTTAGGTGTTTCATACTATACGTCTTATATTTCAGATAATAATATCGATTATTTTGATTCTCAAAACCAGCTAACAGCGACTACCAGAGGAAAAGATGAAGCCGTTAGAAGCGTTTCCGGGATAGTAAATTTAGATCAATTTAAATCAAGGTTAAAGCTTCATCAGCAAGGAGGAACAGATTATGCAACCTTCTGCCACGACTGTGCTGAAAACGGAATAGAAGGCTGGAATATGGATTTAAATAAAATGACGTGTTCTTATTTTGACAAAACAGGAAATGAAGTCTTGATAGAACAGGTACCGACATTATAAATTATTTTAATAGAAAGATAAATTTCCATAGAAAATTTTTTTTGCTTATTATTGATAATTGGAATCACTTTTTAAAATGTGATAGATTTTAATAATAAATTTAAAAATATGAGAATGGTAAGGTCATTTTTAGCTGTAATGATTTTTGGGTTGGCTGTAACGGCAACTTACGCTCAGAAGAGTGATTTGGGAGCATGGTATATGTATTTCGGGAATAATAAGATCAGTAAAAAGCTCAACTTTCACAATGAAATCCAATACCGGAATTTTGATGCAGGTGGTGATCTGGAGCAGCTTTTAATTCGTACGGGAATCGGATATGACTTAACGGAAAATAATAACAATATTTTGCTGGGCTATGGTTTTATTTTAAGCAAACCTTATATAAACGGTGAAAAAACTGAAAATATAGAACACAGGATTTTCCAGCAGTATATTACAAAACAGAAGTTCGGACGTTTCAATATTCAACATCGTTACAGGTTGGAAGAGCGTTTTTTACAGGATGATTTCAGAATGAGGTTTCGTTATCTTTTAGGTTTCAATATCCCGATCAATAACAAGGAAATGCTTCCAAAAACCTTTTACGGATCTGTTTATAATGAAATTTTTCTTCATTTTGACAGCCCTGTTTTCGACAGAAACCGTGTCTATGGAGCTTTGGGATATGTGATCAACAAAAATATGAGGATTGAAGCAGGATATATGAACCAGATTCAGGAAAATAAAAACCGCGGACAGATCCAGATTGGTTTTTATAACAATATTTCTTTCACAAAAAATGATTAAAAATGAATGGTAAACGATCATTAATTGTCTGTTTAAACTTTATTTTTAAATAAAACTCAAATAATTAAAAAATAAAACTCATGCACTCAGGGAAAAAATTTGGAGCAGGTGAATTCATTTTCTGGACAAGAAGAAGTATCTATGGTTTATTGGTTTTATCGGCAATCCCTACGATTCTATATTATTGCGGATGGACGTTTTTGTCATTTCCGTGGCAGCCGATCGCCATCATGGGAACTGCGGTAGCTTTTATTGTTGGTTTTAAAAACAATGCAAGCTATGGCCGTCTTTGGGAAGCAAGACAAATTTATGGAGGAATCATCAACGACAGCCGTAGTTTTGGCTATATGTTGCGGGATTCTTTAAAAAATCCGGATGAGGTAAAGGATATGTTTCTTCGTCATTATGCCTGGTTGACGGCACTTCGTTTTCAGCTTCGCGAGCCGAGAGCCTGGGAAAATATGACCACCGCTCAATTTGATGAATATTCAAAAAAATATGAAATTCCGGAAAGACTTTCAAAGTTGGAAGATGAACTGAAAAAATATCTTTCGGGAGACGAACTTCAATATATTTTAACTAAAAAAAATAGGGCAACGCAGCTCATGGCCGTTCAGAGCAAGGTCTTGTCAGAGGCCTATGCAAAAGGAGAAATTAAGGATTGCCAATGGATGCAGGTCAATCAGCAGTTGGTGAAATTCACTGATAATCAGGGAAAAGCGGAGCGTATTAAAAACTTTCCTTATCCAAGAAATTTTTCCTCGATTACAACTTACCTTTTGTTGCTGTTCATTGCTTTCGTGCCTTTCGGATTATTGAAAGAGTTTGACAAACTAGGCGACGGAACCATGGTAGAAGGCTTCACATTGTGGTTCAATATTCCGTTTTCCTTATTGGTAACCTGGTGTTTCCATACATTAGACTCGGTCGGGGAAGCTTCTGTCAATCCGTTTGAAGGCAGTCCGAATGACGTTCCGATCACGCAGATAAGCAGAACAATTGAAATTGATATGAGAGATATGCTGGACGAAACCAATCTTCCACCGGTTATCACAGCGAAAAATAATATTGTTCTTTAAAAAGAAGGGAAAAAAGATTTGCTAAATCAGCAAAATCTGCGAAAGAATAAAAATTAACATCAAAAAAATATAAATAAATGATTCACAACTATGTCATAATATCAATCGCGGTGTTATTGTCTGTGATGATATTGGTAATGATAGGACAAAAACTGAGAGTTGCTTATCCGATTTTCCTGGTAATTGCAGGGCTTCTGATAAGTCTAATTCCTGGAATGCCACATATTGAAATAGAACCGGATTTGGTATTCCTGATTTTCCTTCCGCCGATCTTATTTGAAGCGGCGTGGTTTACCTCATGGCAGGATTTTCATAAATGGAGAAAACAGATCTTTTCGATGGCTTTCGGATTGGTGTTCCTTACCTCAATGGTCGTAGCTTACCTTTCATCATCGATTATTCCGGGACTTACGGTCGCGATGGGATTTTTATTGGGAGGAGTAAATTCTCCGCCGGATGCGGTTGCCGCTACTTCAGTATTAAAACACATGAAAATTCCGAAAAAGATCACAACAATTTTGGAAGGTGAAAGTTTGATCAACGATGCATCGAGTTTAATTGTATTTAAATTTGCCTTAGCCGCAGTGATTTCCGGGCAATTTATTTTCGGGGAAGCCGTGAAAGATTTCTTTTCAATGGCGATCGGAGGAATTGCGGTGGGAGTCGGATCCGGACTTCTTTTCGGAACATTACTGAAAATTATTCCGTCAAATTCTAATATTGATACCATTATTACATTAATAGTTCCTTATGTGATGTACGTTGCAGCAGAACATTTTCACTTTTCTGGGGTATTGTCAGTGGTTACGGGAGGTTTGTTGATGTCTTACAATTCACACTGTTACCTGAGCCATACTTCAAGGATCCAATCGGGAAATGTCTGGAGTGTCCTGATCTTCCTGATGAATACGATTATTTTCATCCTCATCGGCCTGGAATTACCTGTTGTAGTGGCAGCCATGAAAGATTACACCATTACGGAAGGGATTTTTTACAGCATTGTGATTGGCGGAGCCATTATTTTCACAAGAATTCTGTACAGTTATGCCCTGATGTATTTCCCAAGATTTTGTTCAAAAGAGATACGGCTTAAAACCCCGAAACCGGATTGGCGGGAGCCGTTCATCATCAGTTTTGCGGCGATGAGGGGAGTGGTGTCTTTGGCAGCAGCATTGTCGATTCCTGCATTTCTCCCGAATGGTGAAGCGTTTCCGCATAGAAATATCATTTTATTCGTAACTTTCGTTATTATATTGATAACTTTAGTCGGACAAGGACTGTTATTAACCCCAATTTTAAAATTATTAAAAATAGACGATGCCGGAAGCGAACTTCCCGAAGAAAAACAGGAGGTGATCTTAATGAGAAAGCTGAAGGAAACGGCTTTACAGAAATTAGACTCGGATTTTTCGGAGCTGGCACAAAGAAACAGTCTTGTACAGCACCAGAAACACAAGCTGGAAAATGAGATGATGATGATGGCGGATAAAGCCCAATGTATGGCTTCTACAGGAGATTATGTAACGGCGATGAGTGAAAATAAAGACGTAATGCGGCAGGTCATCCAGGCGCAGCGAAACGAACTTCACCGCCTAAAGCGTGAGAAGATTTTTGATGATCATGTGATGAGAACCATCGAAATGCAGCTTGATTTTGATGAAGCAAAGATTACGGGATTCTCGCATGGATAGTGAAATGTTCAGCTTGTCATTGAGAACGGAGTGAAGAATCTACTGAAGTGAAATTGTGATTAAATTATAAGCTTCAATAATTTTAATTAAAAAAAACATCAAATATGAGCAACCCAATTATCGTTGAATACAAAGTAAATGCACCCATCGAACGGGTTTGGAAGGCATTAACCGACAAAACCGAAATGAGATCCTGGTATTTTGATATTCCGGATTTTGAATTGGAAACCGGAAAAGTTTTTAATTTTTATGAGCCTGGAGACGAAAAAAAATATCATCATCAGGCGGAAGTTGTTGAAATTATTCCTGAACAGAAATTAAAGCACACCTGGACATATCCTGAGTTTTCAAATGAAAAAACAATGGTAACCTGGGAACTTCAGCCGCAAGGAAACGAAACATTGGTCAAATTAACTCATGATGGTATTGATAATTTCAGTGATCTGGGTGAAAATTTTTCACAAAATGCATTTACGGAAGGCTGGAACGGAATTATTGGGCAAAGCTTGAAGCCGTATTTGGAAAATAAATCTTAATGGTTTAAAACAAATAATATTTCAATTAAAAATAAATAAATAATGACCAAATTCACGTCCCTCCGTCCGGTTTTATGGACAGAAAGATTGGATGAAACCATTGGATTTTACACCCAGTTTCTCGGTTTTATTTTACAGGAAAAAAATGACGACTGGCAATGGGCATCACTTGAAAAAGACGGTGTACAGATCATGCTTTCCAAACCGAATGAAATTGAAAATTTTAACGGAATTGGCTTTACAGGTTCATTTTATTTTAATGTAAATAATGTCGACGAGCTCTGGGAAGATTTGAAAACAAAGGCGAAAATCTGCTACGAAATCGAGACTTTTGACTGGGAAATGAGGGAGTTTGCGATCTATGACAACAACGGTTATATATTACAATTTGGTCAACATATTAACGAAATTAGCAAAGCGGAATAAAATTTGCTAATTTTGGGGAAATATTTAGAAATTCAATGAAAAAAAATATTATAGCAGGTTTTGCAGCAGTTTTGTTGTTGGCTTCTTGTAAAAATGATAAGAAGGTTCTCGATTCTTTAGCAGACTATAATAACTCAATGGAGCAGAAAGGGTATCATTTTGGAGATAAACTGGCACTGCCAAAAGAAGTTACAGATGATGCAGCAAGCATTACAATCAGTTTTGGAGATAAAGAAACTTCAAATTTAACGATTGATCCTAAATTCTTTACACTGGGAGACAATGCCGTAACTTTTAATGTCAAAACAAAAGGTGGCGAAACGCTTACTCAGGACGCAACCATCAATGTTTTTGCAAAAAATCCTGAAAAAAATATTGCTTATCAAGTCGTAGCCGAATATCCGCATGATCCGAAGAATTTCGTGCAGGGTTTCCAGATTGAAGGGAATACCATCTACGAAAGTGATGGACAGAACGGTTCTTCACAGATTTTAAAATATACATTGGGAACCACAACCCCGTTAGCTTCTACCAAACAGGCTCAGGAAGATTTTTCTGAAGGAAGCACAATTGTCGGGGATAAAGTTTATCAATTGACCTGGCAAAGTAAAAAAGGTTACATTTATGATAAAAATTCATTAAAATTATTAAAAGAATTCCCATATCCGAATGTACTGGGTGAAGGTTGGGGCTTAACCTACGACGGTAAAGACCTGATCGCATCCGACGGAAGCAAATTATTATATTTCCTTGATCCGAACAATCCTTCAAAATTGGTGAAATATATTGCTGTTGCAGGAAGTTCTCAGGCTTACGATCAACTGAACGAGCTTGAATATCACAACGGATTTATCTACGCAAACGTTTGGCAAAAACCGATTATCTTAAAAATAGATCCTGCAAATGGAGAAGTTGTCGGCACATTTGATTTCACAGATATTGCAAAACAAAATACAAAAGGAAGTGACGATGTACTCAACGGAATTGCTTTCAAAGGAGATAATATGCTGGTGACGGGGAAAAACTGGTCGAAGATTTATGAAGTTGCGATCAAATAATTAAAATGCATCACAATTTCTATTGAAAATAAAATAAAATGGTAAATTGGTAGCGTTCCTTTTGGGAGCGCTATCTTTAGTAATTTAAGTAAAAATTTGAGAATATTACACATTATATTTATACTGATTTTCTGTTCGTTATCTGCACAGAAACTCCTTCCTTTAGATACTTTAAAGCTTAAAGGAACGGTAGATATGCTTGCCGACGATTATGGAAATCTGTACCTCTATACCAATAAAAATTTCAGTTTTACGAAGTATGATTCTTTAGGGAAACAGATCGGGAAAATGATGCTTACGGTTCCGTATAAAGTTCAGAGCGTGCAAAATCCTTTGAGCGTTCCTTTATTTTCTGAAAATGCCCAGGAACTAAAATTCGTAGATCAAAATCTGAACGAAATTCAGCGTGTGGATTTTAAGCAGAAATTTGGATTTATTAAAATGGCGTATGCCGAAGATCTTCAGCAGTTATGGTTGTTGGACGACAGTACAAAACGTCTGATTCAATACAACTTCAGGAACGAGACGACCATTAATTCTTATCCTTTTGATGCAAGTTTTGACGATCTGATGGATCTTTTGGTGTATGAAAATAAGGTGTATATTTTAACAAGAACTTACATCAGGGTGTATTCATTAAAATTTGAAAAAATCTTTGAAGCCCCGATTGATAAAGGAAAACGTTTCAGAAGAGAAAATGAATTTATTTTGGTAATTACCAACAATTCGATTTTAAAATACGTTCCTGAAAAAGAAATGGTGAAAATTTTTGATGATCCCGATGCACAAATTGTGGATAAAAACACCCTTTCTTATTTTGAAATCAAAGCCAACAACGTTTATCTTTACAACCTCGAAACAAGTAAAGAAACTCAACCTAAAACAGATCCGCAGCCGGAACAAAAAACTACCGAAAAAGAAGTAGAAAAAGTAGAAGAGAAAACTGCAGAACCGGATAGCCCGGAAGGAAAGCTGGAAAAAAAGACGAAGGAAATAGAAAATGATAATCCGGCCAAAAGCTCTCTGCAAAATCTGATTGAAGATGCTTCGGAAGTGCAGTCTGCAGGGGTTCAGTGAAAAATCAAAAACATACCAAGGGAAAAATATGCACATTGCGGTTACAGGAAATATTGGGGCAGGAAAAACTACATTAACGACGATGCTGGCCAAGCATTACGGATGGGATGCTCAGTTTGAAGATGTAGATCACAATCCTTATCTGGAGGACTTTTATGCGGATATGAGCAAATGGAGTTTTGCTTTACAGATTTATTTTCTGGGAAGCAGATTCCGACAGGTAAAAGAGATCAGAGAAAGCGGAAAAAGTATTATCCAGGATCGTACGATCTACGAAGACGCTCATATTTTTGCGGAAAACCTGAATGATATGGGTCTGCTTTCGGACAGGGATTTTAATAATTATGCATCTGTGTTTAGTTTGATGAAATCTTTCGTTTCTGCGCCGGATTTATTGATTTATCTTAAATCTGATGTTCCTAATCTGGTTAAAAAGATTTACAAAAGAGGCCGTGAATATGAAGCGTCCATCAGTATTGAATATCTTTCAAAATTGAATCAGAAATATGAAAAGTGGATTTCCGATTATACCGAAGGGAAACTGCTGATTATTGAAGTTGATGATCTGGATTTCGTTGAAAAGCCTGAGGATTTTGGATTCATTTTAGAAAAAATAGAAGCGGAACTGAATGGTTTGTTTTAACAAAGATTTAGTATAAATTAAGGTTTTCATAACTTGATTTCTTTCTAACTTTGTTTAGGACGAGTTTTAATTTTTAAATACAATTAAAAATGTTAGTTAAAGTTTTACATAACGGAAATTGTTCCAAGTCGAATGCGGTTTTGGAATATCTGGACGAGAATGGAGTACCATTTGAGATCATTAATATGGTGGAAGATCCGTTGAGTATCCTGGAAATTAAAACTGTTTTAAAAAAACTGAATCAAAGTGTTTTTCACATCATCAGAAAAACAGAAAAATTATATCTTGAAAATTTTGCGAGTAAAAATTTATCCGAAGAAGAATGGATAAAGATCTTATCTGAAAACCCTTCACTCATCCAAAGACCTATTCTTATTAAAGGTTCTGTGGCGATGTTGGGAAGACCGATAGAGAATGTCAAGTATTTTATCGAAAAATAATAAGCATTAAAAATCTAAACTAAAAAGTCAGCGGTAAAGCTGACTTTTTGTTTTTTTACAATAGAATAACTCCTTCTATTTTTGCTACTTCTTTATAAATATTTACCACCTGATTGGCATCCAAAACAAATGCATTGATATTGCAGGCCGTATATTTTCCGTTTTTGCTTTCGCGGTTTCCCAATGTAAATTTGATACCGTCGAAAACCCTGTAAATTTCCGTAAGTTTCGACTGATCCGTCGGAATGATAAATTTGAATAAATAATCTTCCGGAAAATCGTGGTGATCTTCCAGTTTCTCCCTCAAAGAATTGTAGAAATCTTCGGGGCTCGCGTGTTGATTTCCTTGTAATATATCCATCTACAAATTTTAAAAATATATATAAATATAACGAAAATTTTTCTATTTTCCAAGTGGTCCCAGAAGAGCCTTGGAGTTTTGCTGTTCGTAATCTTCGATAATATTAAACATTCCGTTTACCAGTTGTTCTGAGGCGAGTTGGCTCAAACCACCTGCATTTACGCTAGTCTTATTTCCACCTAACAAACTTCCCAGTAGATTGCTTCCTGACAAAGCGGTGTTGATGCTTTTTACGATCCCGTATTTATTCAGCTGTTCATCTACTTTCGGAGCAATTGCCGCGATAAGCTGTTGGGAAGTTTTTTCTTTCAGAATAAGGGTTGCCGTTCCTTTTTCACCCTGGATGATTCTTGTTACGTCCTGTGCGTTCAAAGTATTCACCGCATTCACTAAAATCGGTTTTGAAATATTGACTGTATACACAGCGGCGTCTGCAATATATTCTCTTTCTTTTGCCACCAAAGACGGAGCTACTTTTTCCAACATAGAGTTGATGTCTCTAAGCTGCTTCGGAAGGGCTTTGTCAACCATATTATTTTGAAGGAATGCCTGTTTATTGCTGTAAATATTCACTCCTTTATCAATCCCATTCAAAAGAAATTTTTTGATAATTGATAAACCCAGGTCTGTTGTCGCCAGTGTAGTGCAAGATTGCATTGTCGTATTGATAACAGCTCCTGTCCCGATAAGTAAGGCTGCAGCGATGATGTATTTTTTCATTGATATATATTAAACGATTATAGTTTCCAAATAACGAACCAAATTTAACCACAATATTCATTTTAACAAAATATTAAAAGTTATTGGGCTTTATTGGGTGATTTTATTAGTAAAATGTTAGGAAAAGCTATTTCATTTTTTTATTTAAAATATGGTTAACATTAATGAAGAATTGTTAAATTTTTATTTTCATTAATTTTTTTCTTATTAAGTGGTGTTTTTGTAGAATTTTTAAGAAATATTAACTATATTACATATAATTTTATAATTTTGGCTAATGTCTTTTTTTGAGATAAAGAAAGTATTTCAAAAGCTGGTATACAAAAGGGGTTACAGCCAACCTCAAATAAGTGATTGTACGAATAAAATTAAACTATATGAAACAAAGTGATTTAAAGTATTCATGTCTCATTGCTGTTTTATACTTCGGTATGAACGTCAATGCGCAGGTTACTCCAAAAGATTCTACGACTAAGGAGCAGAAGATTGAAGAGGTGGTTCTTATTGGATATGGAACGCAGAAGAAGGAGAATGTGACGGGGAGTATTGGTGTTGTTTCAGCAAAAGACCTTGCAGATAAGCCAAACGCAAACCCAATAAGCTCAATTCAAGGGAAATTATCCGGTGTGCAAATTTTAAATTCAGGATCGCCGGGAGGATCTCCCAGGATTGATATTAGGGGAATTAGTTCCATGAGTGGTAAACCTGTATTTATTGTAGACGGTACGATTACAGATGATATATCGTTTTTAGGACCTCAGGATATCGAGTCCATGAGTGTTTTAAAGGATCCTTCGAGTTTAGCAATTTATGGAGCGAGAGCAGCGAATGGTGCTGTAATCATTAAAACAAAAACTGGAAGAGGGAAGAAGCCTGTTTTTAATTTTAATTCTTATTTAGGATTTAAAACAGTAACAAACATTCCTAAAATGGCTAACAGCGACCAGTACATCGAACTATATAATGAAAAGCTGATCAATGATACGGGTTCCAGTAATGGATCTATATCAAGAGCTCAATTTCCTGCTGATACAGACTGGTTTAAAGAGATTTTTAGAACCAGTGTGATTAATTCTAATGATTTTTCAGCTTCAGGAAGTTTAGGAAAGCTTAATTATTATGGAAGTATCGGGTATTTACAAGATCAAGGTAATTTAGCAGCAGGAAGAGGAATTAACTCTGGAAGCGAATTTAACAGATTAAATACTAAGTTAAATTTAAGCTATAAAATTACAGATAACATTACAATTGGTGACAACTTTACATTCTCCAAAATGCGTACGGATTTAGCTCAAAATCCTTTGCTGGATGCTTACAATTCGCCACCAATTTTCCCAGTAATGAATCCAAATACTGGAAATTATCAATACTTTACCGGATATTCAATACCGAATTCCAGAGCAAAATTAGATTTATATAGATCTCAAATAAGACAAGAAAGATTATTAAATAATGTTTGGGGAGAATATAAATTCTTAAATGACTTTACTTTAAGAGTAAGTTATACTACCGATAACACCAATAGTAATCAATACGAGTTTACACCAACATTTACATATGTTCCTGTTGACCAGCAGAAAGCATCTGTATTAATTACAAGAGATTCCAGAAATAGAAATTATGTTTGGGATAATACTTTAACTTGGAAAAAAGCTTTTGGCGGTCATAATATTGAATTATTAGCGGGCTTTTCGAGAACAAGAAACTCATTCACACCAATTTACGGATCTGCATTAAATGTTAATTACGACGGTACAAATGGTTCATTACAGATTGCTAATGGAACAGATGGTTTCTATGTTTCGAATTACGATGTTATAAGAGGAAATTTACCTGATGAATATAGAATAGAATCGTTTTTCGGAAGACTTAATTATGATTATAAAGGAAAATATTTAATTAATGCATCTCTTCGTAGAGACGGAACTTCCAAATATTCTTCTGATGATAGATACCATTTCTTTCCTGCTGTAAGCGCAGGTTGGGTTATTTCAAAAGAAAGCTTCATGAGCGAGCAGAATATCTTTAATCTTTTGAAATTGAGAGGAAGCTGGGGTAGATTAGGAAATCCTGATGTTCAAAGGGCTTATACACTTAATACTTCAATAATTAATGCTGGAGCATATTTCGGAAATAATGGAAATCCTGCACAAACAATTGATACTATTATCGATCCATCTATTGGTTGGGAGATTTCAACAGGTAGAGACATCGGACTTGAAATGGCTTTTTTAAATAATAAGTTAAAAGTTGAAGCGACTTATTTTGATAAGGATACTAAGGATGTTGTATATGGTGTTGTACAAGGAACGGTATCTGGAGCAAGCAACTGGAACAATTATATTACAAATGCTTATTCTTTCAATAACCGCGGATTTGAAGCTTCTGTAAATTATGATGCAAAAATCAGCGAAAACGTAAGACTTGGAGTGTATGGAAATATTACTACTTTGAAAAATGAAATTACTTCAGTTTTCAGTGGTTCCTATTTAGAAACAGGAGCTAGTTTATTTGGTAACTCTATTATCAGATTACAAGAAGGACAGGCTGTAGGTTCTTATTATGGGTATCAGGTTGCAGGTGTATTCCAAACAGATGCTGAAGCGGCAGCATCAGGTCAAAATGGAGGTCTTGCAAAAGCAGGTTGGTTCAAATTTGCAGATTTAGATGGAAACGGGATTATTGATGCAAGAGATAAAACGTTTCTAGGAAGCCCTGTTCCTAAAGGAACTTACGGATTTGGTGTGAATATGAATGTTTATGATTTTGATTTTGCTATAGATTTCCAGGGCGTATTTGGTAATAAAATTTATAACTATAATAGAGAACAACGTTTCGGAAACGAGAACTGGGATTTGGATTTCTATAACAATAGATGGCATGGCGCGGGTACTTCTAATAGTTACTCGATGACAACAAACAATCAATCTGTCATCTTACCAAGCAGTTTCTATGTAGAAGATGGAAGCTACTTCAGAATTAGAAATATTCAGGTTGGATATACCTTGCCAAAAGTGTTTAGCAAATCTCTTTCTATCACAAGATTGAGATTATATGTAAGTGCTCAAAACCCTTGGACTAGTTTTAAATATCACGGATTCTCACCAGAAATCCTAAATACTGACAGGGTACAAATGGGAATAGATAATAATATTTATCCTATTTCAGCAATCTACACTTTTGGTATGAACTTAACATTTTAATTAGAAGATCTCATGAAAAAAATATTTTTATCAATAGCTTTACTATCAGTAATAGTAAGTTGTAACGATTACTTAGATATACAACAAGAAGGGAGAACAGAGGCTTCATCATTCTTTAAAACGCAGGATGATGCATTGCAGGCAACAAGTGCTATATATAGTTTCCTTAGAAGCTGGGAAAACTCGGCTTTTCCATACCAGTTTGTTTTTGGTGTTCCGGCAGATGATGTTATCAAAGGATCTAATCCAGGCGATGCATCTTTTATCAATGCCTATGATAATTTTAGCTATACAGTAAGTGACGAAGGAGTAAGAGGATACTGGATCGGACAATGGCAGGCTGTGAACAGATGTAATCAGGTGATTACGAATGTTCCGAATATAGATATGGATAGTACGCTAAGAGGTAGACTTGTTGCAGAAGCTAAAATGCTGAGAGCTTATTTCTATTTCAATTTAGTAAGGATTTATGGTGGAGTTCCAATCTTCGATGGTATTCAGCAAAATTATAATATTCCTAGAAATTCAGTAGAAGAAGTTTATAATTTTATCATCGCCGATCTTACCAGTGCTGCAGAGGTACTTCCTCAGACGTATGGAGCAGCAGATTTAGGAAGAGTGACGAAAGGGGCAGCTTTAGGATTATTGTCTAAAGTATATCTTTATAAAAAAGACTGGCAAAAAGCTTATGATACTTCAAATCAGGTAATTGCAATGGGATATGCCTTAGATCCGGATTTCAATCATTTATTCAGACCAGCTGGAGAATTCGGATCAGAATCTGTTTTTGAAGTAAATTGCCAATGTTCTGCTCAATACGGAGGTAGTCAATATGCCGAAGTTCAAGGTGTTAGAAATCAGTTTGGATGGGGCTTTTTCACACCTTCTCAAGCATTAGAAAATGCATTTGAACCTGGAGATATTCGTAAAGAATATACAATTCTTAGAAATGGTGAAGTAACACCGGAAGGTGATCTTATAGCTATGCAGGATCCAAATTCTGTTACGACATTTAATCAAAAGATTTATGTTCCTACGTCATTGAATAATAGTGCTTGTGGTTACGGATCTATCCAAAATATCAGAATTTTAAGATTTGCAGAAATTCTTTTAATTAATGCTGAAGCAGCTAATGAGTTAGGAAATACAGGAACAGCTGTAACAAATCTTAATAAAGTTAGAACCAGAGCTCAATTGCCGAATACAACGGCTTCTACCCAAGGAGCTTTACGTACAGCAATCTGGCATGAGCGTAGAGTAGAATTGGCTTTAGAAGGTGATCGTTTTGTAGATCTTGTAAGAACAGGACAGGCGGCTACGGTTTTAGCTTCTTACGGATTTAAAGCTAATAAAAATGAAGTTTTCCCGATTCCTTTGGATGCAATGAACCAAAGTAACGGAACTTATACCCAGAACCCTGGCTATTAAAATTAATCAATAAAAAACTTTAGAGGAGAATGAAAGTTCTCCTCTTCTTTTAGGGATGAATTTTAAAATATTTAAATTATGAAAAGGATTGTACTATCAATTGCTGCAGCATCATTACTCGCAGCTTCCTGCAAAAATTCTCAGACTGTTAAGCCTTCAGACTCACAGGTTCAGGTGGTAAAAAATGATATTACCGACCAGCAGCTTATGGACAGAGTCCAGAAAGATGCCTTGAAATACTTCTGGGACTATGCAGAGCCCCATTCGATGTTGGGAAGAGAGCGTTATCATGAGGATAATATTTATCCGGATAATGACAAGCATGTCGTGACGACAGGAGGTTCAGGTTTTGGTCTGGCTACGATTTTAGTCGGGGTAGAAAGAGGATTTGTTCCTAGAAAAGAAGCGGTGAAACGATTGACCACGATGATGGATTTTCTGGCAAAAGCCGATCGCCACAAAGGAGCCTGGTCGCACTGGATTAATGGAGAAACAGGAAAAACTGTTCCTTTCGGGAAAAAAGATAATGGTGGAGATTTAGTTGAAACCGCATTCCTTACTTCGGGGATTTTAATGGTTCGTGAATATTTCAAAAACGGAAACGCCGAAGAAAAAGCACTTGCCCAAAAATGCGACGAACTTTGGAAAGGAATTCAGTGGAATTGGTATACAAAAGGAGGTCAAAAAGTACTGTATTGGCACTGGTCACCGGAATATCAGTGGGAAATGAACTTTCCGCTGGAAGGCTATAATGAATGTTTAATCACCTATATTTTAGCTGCATCATCACCAACTTATCCAATCGATGCCGAAACTTATTACAAAGGCTGGACACGAAACGGAACTTATCTATCCGACAAAGAAAAATACGGACTTCCAATGTATGTAAAGCACAACGGAGCCGAAGAATATGGCGGACCGTTGTTCTGGGCACACTATTCATATATCGGTTTGGATCCAACAAATTTGTCGGATAAATTAATAAAAAATTATTTTGATTTAAATAAAAATCAAGTCCTGATCGACTACAAATACTGTGTCGAAAATCCGAAACAATGGAAAGGATACGGACCAAATTATTGGGGATTGACGGCAAGCTACTCAAGAAACGAGGACGGAAGTGTAGGCTACAACGCACATTTTCCGCAAAATGATCACGGTATCATCACTCCGACTGCGGCGTTGAGCAGTTTCCCGTATTCACCAAAGGAATCTATGGATTTTCTGAGGTTTATTTATACTCAAAAACCTGAATTTATTGGTTCTGCAGGGCCTTACGACGCCACTTCGATCAATTATAATAACTGGACAACACCAAGATATTTAGCCATTGATCAGGGAACCATTGCCCCAATGATTGAAAATTACAGAACAGGATTTTTATGGAAATTATTCATGAATGCTCCTGAAATTCAGCAAGGATTAAAGAAATTAAGCTTTAAATCTGAAAAATATAATATTAAATAATTTTAAGAGTTAAAACAAAGCCTTGTCAAGGTTTTAAACCTTGACAAGGCTCATAAATGAAAACCAAAACCAAAAAACTTTATCCAACCTAAATATTAAAAATGAAATTAAAACTAAACCATTTACCACTATTACTTCTGCCGTTTTCATTGAGTGTACATGCTCAGGAAATCAAAGCAGAATTAAACAAAGAAGTCAAAAAACAGGAAAAAATTTCCTATGTCCTGGATTATCCGCAGAAAGTGAAAGGAAACGTTCCATTGATCGTGTTTCTTCACGGCTCGGGCGAAAGAGGAAGTGACCTTGAAATGGTAAAAGCGCACAGCCCGTTCACGTACAAGAACCTGATCAAGGAGCCTGTGGCGATTTTAGCTCCTCAATGTCCGGAAAATATGTGGTGGGATACGGTAACGGTTTATCATTTAATAAAAGAAATTCAGAAAAAATATAAGATTGATGCATCCAGAATTTACCTTACGGGACTCTCAATGGGAGGTTGGGGAACCTGGAAATTGGCGATGGAACATCCGGAATTATTTGCCGCTGTGGCTCCGGTTTGCGCTCCTGCAGACAGGGTGATGGAAGCGAATGTTGATCAGTATAAAAACTTACCGATTAAAATTTTTCATGGAGGAAATGACGATATCGTTTCACCTATCAATTCAATCAACATGTATCAGGCGGTTAAAAAAATTAACCCAACTGTGACATTAACTATTTTTCCTGATGACAACCACAATTCCTGGGACTCTACCTATTCAGACCCAAAACTGTATGAATGGATGCTGTCTCAAAAAAAAGAAAAATAATTTATTTAATCTAATAATGTCCGGAATTTTAAAAAGTTGTTATCAATTGCTGAGTGAAACGCCCTCGCGAACAAAAAATATCAGCAATAATTGTTATAAAACTTAGCGGACTTTACGTTAAAAACCTGACACTATTAAAAAATAAGTAAAGTGTAAAAAAGCTTTGCACTTTACCAAAAAAAATTAAAACAAAAAAATAGAACTATAATTAAAGAAGATAGATTTATGAAAAAGTTAATTGTAATCGCGACTTTAGCGCTTTCGCCCGTGTTTTCTGCACAGGAAATGGTAACGAAACCTGTTCAGTCTTATCAGACGGCTCAGTATCAGGCGAAAAAGAAAGCTTTCGTAGACAATCTTTTGTCGAAAATGACATTAGACGAAAAAATTGGGCAGCTGAATTTGCCAAGTTCGGGAGATTTCACGACCGGATTAGCCCAAAGTTCGGATATCGGAAAAAAAATTGAAAAAGGTTTAGTCGGAGGATTATTCAATATAAAAGGGGCAGATAAAATCAAAGCCGTTCAAAAAGTTGCCGTTGAAAAAAGCCGTCTGAAAATTCCTTTGATTTTCGGGATGGATGTGATCCACGGTTATGAAACGACTTTCCCGATTCCATTAGGGTTGGCTGCTTCTTGGGACATGAATTTGGTTCAGCAGTCGGCAAGAATTGCAGCAAAAGAAGCTTCTTCAGACGGAATCAACTGGACATTCTCTCCAATGGTCGATATCTCCCGCGAACCAAGATGGGGAAGGGTTTCCGAAGGTTCGGGTGAAGATCCGTATTTAGGAAGTGAAGTGGCAAAAAACATGGTGTACGGTTATCAGGGGAAAGATTTATCTGTTGGAAACACAATCTTAGCCTGTGTAAAGCATTTTGCATTGTATGGAGCTGGTGAAGCGGGTAGAGATTACAATACGGTTGACATGAGCCATGTGAGAATGTTCAACGAATATTTTCCACCTTACAAGGCAGCTGTAGATGCAGGGGTAGCTTCTGTAATGGCTTCTTTCAATGAGGTTGACGGAGTTCCTGCAACCGGAAACAGATGGCTTCAGACTGAAGTTTTAAGAAACAGATGGAACTTCAAAGGTTTTGTAGTGACAGATTACACCGGTATCAATGAAATGGTAGACCACGGAATGGGAGATCTTCAGCAGGTTTCGGCTTTGGCTTTAAAAGCGGGAATCGATATGGATATGGTAGGTGAAGGATTTTTAACGACTCTTAAAAAATCTTTAGACGAAGGAAAAGTTTCTCAGGCTGATATTGACATGGCGGCGAGAAGAATCCTTGAAGCGAAATATGATTTAGGACTATTTACCGATCCTTACAAATACGGAGATGCAAAATTGGCAGCAAAAGAAGTTTTCAACATGGAAAACAGAAATATTGCGAGAAGCGTTGCGGCTCAGTCAATGGTTTTGATGAAAAACGATAATCAGGTTCTTCCTTTGAAAAAATCAGGAACTGTTGCCGTGATCGGGCCATTGGTAAACAATTCATTAAATATGCCGGGAACATGGAGTGTGGCAGCTCAGCATGATAAAGCGGTTAATTTAATGCAGGGTCTTCAGGCAAATTACGGAAAAGATGTAAAATTCATCTCTGCTAAAGGTGCCAACATCGATTATGATGCAAAATTAGAAGATATTTACGCAGCTCACGGAAAGAAAACCGACAGAGACAACCGTTCAAAAGAAGCTTTATTGAAAGAAGCGGTAGACGTTGCCAATAAAGCAGACGTTATTGTTCTGGCGATCGGAGAATCGGCAGAAATGAGTGGTGAATCGTCTTCAAGAACTGAAATCACGATTCCTCAGTCTCAGGTTGATTTGTTAAATGAATTAAAAAAGACAGGAAAGCCAATCGCAATGGTGCTTTTCACAGGTCGTCCGTTAGCTTTAACGAATGTAAAAGATACTCCTGATGCCATTCTTAACGCTTGGTTCGCAGGTTCTGAAGCTGGAAATGCCATCGCTGACGTTCTTTTCGGAAAAGTAAATCCTTCAGGAAAACTTCCGATGACGTTCCCGAGAAGCTTAGGACAGGTTCCTATTTATTATAATGCTAAAAATACAGGTCGCCCGTTAGATCAAAAATTAGTTGACAAGTGTGAATACCAAAGATTCCGTTCCAACTATATGGATGAGTGTAACACGCCGTTGTATCCGTTTGGATTTGGGTTGAGTTATTCTAAATTCAATTATTCTGATATTACAATTTCCAATGCCAATCCGAAAGGAAATCAGACAATCCAGGCTTCTGTTACGGTGACAAACTCCGGAAACTATGATGGAGCTGAGGTTGTTCAGTTATACATCAGAGATATGGTGGGAAGCATCACAAGACCGGTAAAAGAATTGAAAGGTTTCCAAAAAATTATGTTGAAGAAAGGAGAATCTAAAAAAGTGACCTTCGACATCACTCCAGAAAATCTGAAGTTCTACAACGGAGATCTGAAATACGATTGGGAGCCGGGAGAATTCGACATTATGATCGGTACCAATTCTGAAGAGGTGAAACACTCAAAAATCAATTGGTCAAAATAAATCTTATATAAAGTCATTTACTTGTTAAATGGCTTTTTTATTTGGGGAAAAATTTCTCATCCCTACTTGGTATTGTTTTTGCTATGTTTAAAACTTAAAAAAATATAAATAATGAAAAAAACAATTTTATTCGGAGCCATCCTAATTGGCTCTTTAGCATCTGCTCAAATGAGGATGGGTGGTGGTACAGATTCTTTCGGTTGCCCTTCTGATGGTGGATATAGCTATTCTGTAATATTGAATGATTGTATACAAATTTTTAACCAGAAAATTATAATGAAGCAGGTCGGTGCACCCCAAGGGCAGCCAATATCTAAGACTTGCGTCATCTTTAGTAAGAATAAGAAGCAAGCGGAAACCTTTCTTCCTGGTCAAAAACAAAGTATCATTCTTAGAAAAATGGGTAATTATTGGACAAATGGAATCTATCAATTAATTCCTACTGCTAACGGCGGTTATGCGCTTAAGCAAGATGGGGATGTAATTTTCCAGTCAAATATTTAAAATATAAAATCACTCTTTCGAGTGATTTTTTTTATTTCAGGAATTTTTTCACGCTTTTTCCATTAAGATTCTAATTTCGACGAAGGAGAAACCTACTTCCGTTATTTTAAATTAAAAGTAAATCCATTTGACCTTGGAAACTGTAGCGTTAAGAAAATGAATTCTGTAAATGTTAAGGAAATTCTAGTGTTTGAAGCGCGACACAAATTTTGAGATGAAAACAAATTTTTGAATTCGCAAGTTTAGAATTTTTAAAGAACAGAAATCATTTTTAGCAAAAGGCTCCGGTCTTGAACTTTTGGTGCTTTTGTTTCAAGACAAAAGCACGTGCAGATTTTCATCTCTCACCGAAAAACCGTATTTTTGCATATCAAAAAGTAAAAGAAAGAATGAATTCCTACAAAAATCCATTGGAAGAGCGCTACTCCAGTGAAGAAATGTTGTTTAACTTCTCACACAATAACAAATTCCGTACTTGGAGACAGCTTTGGATCGCTCTTGCTGAGATCGAAAAAGACCTTGGGCTTGAAATAACAGACGAGCAGATCGCAGAGTTGAAAGCTAATGCAGAAAACATCGATTACGATAAAGCCGCTGAGTACGAAAAAAAATTCCGTCATGATGTAATGGCTCACGTTCACACGTATGGTGATGTGGCGCCTTCAGCAAAGGGAATTATTCACTTGGGAGCTACTTCGGCATTTGTAGGAGACAATACAGATTTAATTCAGATTCGCGACGGGCTTTTAATTTTAAAGAAAAAGTTGGTTAATGTTATCAAAAGTTTAGCAGATTTCGCTATTCAGTATAAAGATTTACCGACTTTAGGATTCACGCACTTCCAGCCGGCTCAGTTAACAACTGTCGGAAAAAGAGCAACACTTTGGTTACAGAGTTTGGTTCTTGACATCGAGGAGCTGGATTTCTTCCTTGAAACATTGAGGTTCAGAGGAGTAAAAGGAACGACTGGAACTGCTGCAAGTTTCCTTGAGCTTTTCAACGGTGATTATTCTAAAGTGAAGCATTTAGATAAAGAATTGTCAAAAAGATTCGGTTTCGAAAAAGTTTTCGGAGTTTCCGGGCAGACTTACGACAGAAAAATCGATGCGAAAGTAGTGGCTTTATTAGGAAATATTGCTCAATCTGCACATAAATTTACCAACGACTTACGTCTTCTTCAAAATTTGAAAGAAATTGAAGAACCATTCGAGAAAAACCAGATCGGTTCATCGGCAATGGCTTACAAGCGTAATCCGATGAGAAGCGAAAGAATCGGAGCATTGGCAAAATACGTAATGTCTTTGACGACAAGTTCTGCAATGGTCGCTTCTACACAATGGTTTGAAAGAACATTAGACGATTCTGCAAACAAGAGATTAACAATTCCACAAGCATTTTTAGCAGTTGATGCCATTCTATTGATATGGAACAACATCATGAACGGAATTGTTGTATATCCGAACAGAATCAACAAACATATTGAAGAGGAACTTCCTTTCATGGCGACAGAATATATCATCATGGAAGAGGTGAAAGCGGGTGGTGACCGTCAGGAAATCCACGAAGTGATCAGAGTTCACTCAATGGAAGCGTCTAAAAAAGTAAAAGAAGAAGGTAAGGAAAATGACCTTATCGAAAGAATCTTAAATGACGATTCTTTAAAATTAGATAAATCAAAATTAAAAGAAGTTCTTGATCCTAAAAACTTTATCGGTTTTGCACCAATTCAGACGGAAGAATTCATCGCGAATGAAGTTCAGCCGATTATTGATGCCAACAAAGACCTGATAGGATTAGAGGCTGATCTTAAAGTATAAAACGATATGCAGTCTTTTTGGGCTGCATATTTACTTTGTCAAAGTTTTTAGATCTTTGACAAAGTTTAAAAAACAGGTGCAATCACCATCCACTAAGAAAACTGGAAATTTCATCTTGTATATGAAAAAAATACTTCTAATCATATCATTGATTCCTATACTTTCTTTTTCTCAGCAGAAAGAAGTTTTAAAGTATTTTAAATCAAAAGATTCTTTGGTTGGAGTTAAAAATCAGGACGGGAAAATCATTGTTCCTGCACAGTTCAAAGTTTTTTCATATTTGAAAGATGGAGAATTGGTAAAAGAAGAAACCATCTATTTTGATGGTGATAAGAACAATGAAAAACCTGGGAAAAATGAATGGGGATATGTCTACGACAGAAAAGGAAATTTCCTGTACAGACCTTTCTTTTATGACAACGGAGCAGATTATTTCTCTGAAGGTGTAAGAAGGTTTGTCAAAAACGGGAAAGTCGGCTTTGTAGACAGAAATGGAACAGTTATCATTCAGGCTGAACATGATTTTGTGTCACCTTTCAATTATGGATATACTGCATTTTGCGACGGTTGTGATTGGGAAAAAACGGAAGACGAACATAAAGCAATGGTAGGCGGAACGTGGGGTGTGATGAATTTCAAAGGAGAAATTATCCAGCCCGTTTCAAAATCTGAAAATACTATTGAAATTGACGGAAAATATTTCCCGAATCCATTCAGATACAATGAAAAAGAGAAGAATATTCTTCAGTTTTTCGAAAAACAAAATAAACAGCTTTCCGATATTTATTATGTTAATCATTATAATAAATTGTCTGAAAATGAAAAAAAGCTATTCTTTGAAATCGTCGAAAGACCAAAGGAAAATTTTCCATTTTATCAGATAAACAGTTATGATTACAGAAAAATGGAAGCAGGATTATCGGATTTTAAATTTTTAGTTTCAGAAGATGGTAAAAATGTGTTTGCCCTTGAATTTGAAAATGAAAAAATTCCTTTTGAAAAATGGCTGAAAAAAGAAATAAAAGAAGCCGAAAATTTTCAAAAAGAACATCCGGATAATCCGAATAAATTAAGTAAATAAGTCTAATAAAATAATATCTGACATCTAATGTCTCAAAACAAAAGAATTTTCGTAGAAAAAAGAGGAATTTTCGATGTTGAAAGTCCAAAAATTTTTGATGAAGTAAAAGCGGTTGCTCCGTCTATCCAAAATGTAAAGGTGTACAACGTTTACGATATTTTTGGATTAAATGACGGTGAATTCGAAAAGGTGGTCAACAGCACTTTCGTAGATCCGGTTACTGATATTTTGCACACAGAAAATCCGGCGAAAGGAATTAATTTCGGAATGGAATTTTTACCGGGACAATACGATCAGCGTGCAGATTCTGCGCAACAATGTATCGCTTTACTGACTGAAAATGAGAAGTCTAAAGTAAGAAGCGGAAAGTTGATCGAATTTGAAGGCGTTTCAGAATCTGATTTGGTTAAGATTAAAGATCTTTTAATCAATAAAGTAGAATCTCAGGAAAAAGATTTGTCAATTTTAGATATTCCTGCGGAAGAAGTTCCGTCAAAAGTGATAGTTCATGAAAATTTTAATTCGTTTAATTCGGATGAATTAGAGCAATTTTATAATTCTCACGGTTTTGCATTAGGTTTGGATGACTTGAAATTCATTCAGGAATATTTTAAATCTGAACAAAGAAATCCTACAGAAACTGAACTTAAAGTTTTAGACACCTATTGGAGCGACCACTGCCGTCACACAACATTTGAAACAGAATTGTCAAATATTGAATTTGAAGGACAATTTAAACATACATTGGAAACGATTTTCAATGATTATATCGAAAAAAGAAAATTCTTAGGACGTGAATTAAAACCGATTTCTTTGATGGATTTGGCGACAGTTTGCGGAAGATATTTCCATAAAACAGGCAATTTGGAAAACT
The DNA here is from genome assembly GCF_900111495.1 of Chryseobacterium wanjuense. NCBI lineage: Bacteria > Pseudomonadati > Bacteroidota > Flavobacteriia > Flavobacteriales > Weeksellaceae > Chryseobacterium > Chryseobacterium wanjuense. Next base: position 958,629 of record NZ_FOIU01000001.1, read on the forward strand.
TGGTGGTTTCTGATGAAATCAACGCTTGTACCATCCAAATCGAAGCCGAATACGATGGCAAAAAAGAACCTTGGTATTTATTATTCAAAAATGAAACCCACAATCATCCAACGGAAATTGAACCTTTTGGTGGGGCTTCAACGTGTTTAGGAGGCGCAATCAGAGATCCTTTGTCCGGACGTTCTTATGTTTTCCAGGCGATGAGATTAACGGGTGCTGCTGATGTGTTGGAGCCTGTTGATAAAACATTACCAGGAAAATTACCACAAAAAACCATCACAAAACAGGCGGCGAACGGATATTCTTCTTATGGTAACCAAATCGGTTTGGCAACTACAATGGTTTCTGAAATCTATGATGAAGGTTACAAAGCCAAAAGAATGGAAGTTGGTTTCGTTGCCGGAGCGGTTCCTGTGGATTGGGTAAGACGTGAAAAGCCTGAAGCTGGTGATTCTATCATCATTTTAGGAGGTGCAACGGGTCGTGACGGTGTTGGTGGAGCAAGTGGAAGTTCAAAAGAACAGGACGAAACTTCGATCCACACAATGAGTTCTGAAGTTCAGAAGGGAAATGCGGTTGAAGAACGTAAAATCCAGAGATTATTCAGAAATCCTGAAGTAACGAGATTGATTAAAAAATCAAACGACTTCGGAGCGGGAGGTGTTTCCGTAGCGATCGGTGAAATCGCTGATTCTTTGGAAGTTAATCTTGATGTTTTACCTTTAAAATATGAAGGTTTGAACGGAACTGAGCTTGCAATTTCTGAATCTCAGGAAAGAATGGCAGTTGTGGTTGAACCAAAAGATAAAGAACAGTTCATCAAGTTCTGTGAGGCTGAAAATATTGTAGCTGTTGAAGTTGCAAAAGTGACAGATTCAGGAAGAATGCAGATGTTCTGGAAAGGCGATAAAATTGTTGATCTTTCAAGAGCTTTTTTAGATACGAACGGGTGTTCAAAAAGCCAGGAGGTGAAAATTACTCACCTTAATGAAGTAAAAGAAGAAACTCCATCATTCAATGAAGAGAATTTCTTAAAAATATTAAGCGATAAAAATGTTGCTTCTCAAAAAGGTTTGTTAGAAATGTTTGATTCATCGATTGGTGCGACTACGGTTGCGATGCCTTTAGGTGGAAAATATCAGCAGACTTTAATGGAAGGAAGCGTTCAGACATTACCAATCATCGGAGCAAAAAATATTGAAACAGTTTCTTTGGCGAGTTGGGGATTCGATGCGGAGATTTCTAAGCAGAATTCTTTGTTGGGATCTTCTTACGCGGTGGTTGAAAGTGTTGCAAAAATCGTTGCAATGGGTGGCGATTATAAAAATATCAGATTCAGTTTCCAGGAATATTTTGAGAAATTGGGTCAAAATCCTGAAAAATGGGGTAAACCTTTGGCTTCTCTACTTGGAGCTTATGATGCTCAGATTAATTTCGGATTGGCTGCCATCGGAGGTAAAGATTCTATGAGTGGAACATATCAGGATTTGAATGTTCCGCCAACGTTGATTTCTTTCGCTTGTGCAAACGGAGAAAAGAAAAATATTATCTCTCCTGAATTTAAAAACGAAGGAAATAAAGTATACTTCTTCAATCATGTTGCTCAGGAAAACGGGCTTCCAAATTATGATGCTTTAAAAAATATTTATGAATTAATTTTCGAAAATATCAAAGCCGGAAAAATAGTTTCAGTGAAGACGGTGAAAGAAGGCGGTGTTGCAGTTGCTTTAGCGAAAATGAGCTTCGGAAACAGATTAGGAGCTGAAATTACTGTTGATGAAAACGTTTTATTAACGAAAAATATCGGAAGCTTAATCATCGAATCAAAAGAAGAATTAAGCTATGTAAATCTTCAATTGATCGGAAAAGTTGTAGCTGACGAAGTTTTAACAATCAACCAGCAACCAACAACTATCAACAAGCTTCTAGCTGCAAACACAGACACCTTCGAAAATCTTTTCCCGACGGTTGAAAAAGAAAAATTGACGGTTGAAATTGATGAGAAATTAAACTCCATCAACCCTAGAAACATCATCATTAAAAAACACGGAATAGCTCAGCCAAAAGTATTTGCACCGGTTTTCCCCGGAACAAACTGCGAATATGAAACGTTGAACGCTTTCGCAAAAGAAGGTGCCGTTATCAGCAGTTTACCTTTGAAAAATATCAATCATCAATTGTTGGATGAAAGCATTGATGCATGGGTAGAAGAAATCAAAACTTCTCAGATTTTGGCTTTCTCAGGAGGTTTCTCAGCAGGTGACGAGCCGGATGGTTCTGCAAAATTCATCGTCAACGTGTTGAAAAATGAAAAGATGAGAAATGCAGTTCATGAATTACTGGACAGAGACGGGATGATTATCGGTATCTGTAACGGTTTCCAGGCGTTGGTAAAATCCGGATTACTGCCTTACGGAAGAATCAAGGATCTGGATGAAAATTCACCAACATTGGCTCACAACGCAATCAGAAGACATATTTCCCAGATGGTGAATGTAAGAGTGGTGAATGATGAATCGCCTTGGTTAAAAGGAATGAAAGATCAGGTTTTCACCATTCCGGTTTCTCACGGTGAAGGTCGTTTTATGGCTTCAGAAACGGAAATCCAGAAGTTGTATGAAAACGGGCAAATCGCGACGCAGTACCTTGATTTAGAAGGGAATATCGCTCACGGAATGCCGTTTAACCCAAATAATTCATTGTTCGGAATTGAAGGAATCACGAGTCCGGACGGAAAAATATTCGGTAGAATGGGGCACCCGGAACGTTTTGCGGAAGGGCTGATGAAAAATATTCCAACTGCAAATTACCATAATGTATTCAAAAATGGAGTGGAATACTTCAAATAAGCTGTAGGCTTTTGATTATTTTAACGGGTTTTTAAAACCCGTTAGGTTTGATAAAATAAAAAAACAATTTGTAAAAATTCTTAATTGATCGACTAAAATCAATGAAAAAAATAATTGCAAATAAAAAAATGACTGTCATCAATGGCAGTCATTTTTCGAATCTGGAGGGTTTTTACGAAGAAGTTTCTACTGTTTTCATGAAAGATGCCGATTGGAAAGTAGGAACTCTGGATGGTTTTAACGATGTTTTGTATGGAATTGAAACAGACATCACCTGGAAAAATTCCCAAAAGTCAAAGGAAGATTTAGGTTTTAATGTAACTAAAGAATTTTACGAAAATAAAATCAGACAGGGAAAACCTTTTAATGTTCAATTAATTCAACAAAAGCTTGATAAAATGATTGATGGAAACGGACAAACCTTATTTGAAATTTTAATCGAAATTATAGAATCGCATAAAAATATTACATTAATTTTGGATTGATTTTATGTGAACCATTAAGGTTTTAAATAAGAAATTAAGATTATTAAGCTCTATAAACTGGACTTAGTTTAAAGTTATTTTAAATTAATACAGTTAGTATTCGCGATGTCATGCTGAACCTGTCGAAGCATCTTAATCATTCTTAACTCCTTATTTAAAACCTTAATGATTCAAAAAAAATAAAAAAAGTTATCAATGCCCAAGCTATTTTCCTACGGAACCCTACAAAAAGAACAAGTACAAATCGAAACCTTCGGAAGATTTTTACAAGGTGAAAAAGATATTCTAACAGGCTACAAACTTGAAATGTTGGAAATCACAGACCCCGAAGTTTTACGCAAAAGCAATCAAAAATACCATCCGATTTTAGCATTTTCCGGAAACGCTGAGGATGAAGTGGAAGGCGTTTTATTTGAAGTAACGGACGAAGAAATTCTTCAGGCCGATGAATATGAAGTGGATGATTATAAAAGAATTGAAACGGTTTTTAAATCTGGAAAGACTGGATTTATTTATGTTGGGAAATGATTTATTTGAACAGGAATAACACTAATTTTTTCACGAATGACACAAATATCTGTGTAAATCTGTGGAATCTGTGGGAAATTATTTGTTGAGATTGCTTCATCACTTCATTCCTCGCAATGACAAAGAGTATCAATTAAAAACATATTTCCAATACACCAAAACTCCGACAACCACAGAAGCTGCCGTCATCAAAAGAACAGCACCCGCTGAAATATCCTTGATAAAACCAATCCTTTTGTCAAATTCCGGTTGAATGATGTCGCATATTTTTTCGATCGCCGTATTGAAAATTTCCGCAGATAAAACGCCAAAAGAAGCAATTAAAATTAAAATAGTATCAATTGCTGAAAGTTTTAAATAAAAAATCAAAAAAAGATTAACAAAAAAGGCCAGAAGCTCAATCTGGAAATTTCTTTCATGTTTAATCATCAGGAAAACACCTCGAAAAGCATTAAAAAAACTTTTATGGATGGGAGGTTTTCGCATTTTTATTTTTTACAAATATAGGATAAGTATTTTGACGTTACCCACTTAATCAGCTATCTTTGACGAAATTTTTTAATAGCCATGAAGAAAAATATACTCATTACATTATCTGTTTTTATTTCCGGTTTTGTTTTTTCACAGGATTACAAACAGAAAATAGCTAAAGCAACCTGCGACTGTGTAGCTAAGGTAAAGTCTGAAAATAAAAATTCTAAAAATTTAGAAGCTCAATTGGGAATTTGTATGTTAAAAGCATCATCACCATATGCTGCGGAACTGAAAAGAGATTATAATATTGATGTTTCAAAAGCGGATGCATTTGATGATAATAATAAAGCCATGGATGATTTTGCTGGAGCAATAGGAATAGCGATGGTAAGTGAGTGTTCAGACGTTTTTCTGGAAATTATGAACTCAAAAGAAGGTGCTCAGGAAGGTGAAGTTCAGCTGTTGATCAGCGGAACAATTACTAAGATTGAAAAAGAGAATTTTGTGATTTTCCATGTGGTAGGCGACAATAAAAATTTAACTAAACTGTACTGGATTTCAAATATTGAATCAAATCTGGATCTTCCTAAAGAATATAATTCGCTCATCAATAAAAAAGTGAGCATCAGTTATTATACATCCGAAATTTTCGATGCAAAAATTAATGATTATAAAAATGTGAATATAATCTCAGGTCTGAAAACAGATTAATGATCTTTGTTAAAAACTACTAGACATTATTTTTTTCATTCTTACATCTATTTATTATATTTGTAAAAACTTATTTTTAAATCTATGAAATTTATTATTTCAAGTGGTGAACTGCAGAAGGCTTTGCAAACTGTAAGTGGCGTAATATCAAGCTCTCAATCGAGACCTATTTTAGAAAACTATCTTTTTGAATTAGACGGAAATAATGTTACCATTACAGCATCTGATGGCGAGACAACTCTTGTAACTTCTCTTGAGGTGAAGTCTGATGACGCAGGTAAATTTGCCGTTCCTGCTAAGATTTTTCAGGATTTTATAAAGACTTATGGGGAACAACCTCTCACATTAGCTGTAAAGGATAATGCGGAAGGAACCGGAAGTCAGCTTGAGATTTTAGATGAAAAAGATAATTTCGCGGTAGCATTAGACAACGCAGACGATTATCCGGAATTGCCGGAATTTGACGCTTCCCAAAGTGTTACTATGTCTGCCGGAGTATTGTCTGAAGCACTTACCAACACTCTTTTTGCAACGAGTAATGACTCTCTTCGTCCTGTAATGACGGGAGTTCTATTCCAGTTTGGAGAAAATGAAACGAATTTCGTTTCTACAGATTCTCACAGATTGGTAGTATATAAAAGAACGGATCTGATGAATGCCGAGCCAATGGAATTCATCATGCCTAAAAAACCGTTGAATATTTTCAAAAATATTTTAGCAAGTTCCAATGATGACGTTACCATCGACTTCAACGAGAACATGGCTAAATTTACTTTTGGAAAACACATCTGGATCTGTAGACTGATCGATGGAAAATATCCGAACTATACGGCGGTAATCCCGAAAGAGAATCCGAATGTGCTGACAATCAACAGAAATCTTTTGTTGGGAGCCATCAAAAGAGCTTCTATCATGTCTAATAAATCTACCAACCAGGTACGATTTAAGCTGTCGGCAAACATTCTTCACCTTCACGCAGAAGATACGGAATACGCAAACAAAGCGGATATGCAGATTCCTTGTGACTACAACGGAGAAGATATCAACATCGGGTTCAGCTCTAAGTTTCTGACGGAAATGTTGACGATTCTTAGTTCAGATGATATCACCATGAAAATGTCTCAACCCAACAGACCGGGAATCATCGAACCTCTTGATGGTCTTGAAGAGAACGAAAATATCTTAATGTTATCAATGCCGGTAATCGGGTTGTAATATTAATTTTGATAAAATTTACAGAGGTTTTGATTTTTCGGAACCTCTTTTTATTTTTTATTTGAAGCTTTATTCCGTTTGAAATTTATGTTGAGCTTATTGAAGTACTATATCTTTTGGGTTGCGGGCGGAGCGAAGCGGAGCCCGTAACCCAAAAGGATACCGCTCCAATTGGGGCTAGGATTACTCTATCGTCATTGCGATGAACAAAGTGAAGAAGCAATCTCTTAAAATAAAATATAAAGCTTGTCATTCCTTCAAGGATCTAAGAATAGTTATTAGAAAAGATTCTGGAAAGATTCACTTTTAGATGCTTTGACTATGTCGACAAACTTAATGCTTATTTGCGCATATTGATCTGTGAAAATTTTATTTAATCAAAATAAAAAATAAAATCTGCACAATCTGCCAAAATCGGCGAGAGGAAGAAAAAAATATAGGGAAAATTAACAATTTAAAGTCCCGTATAAATTTCTCTATTTCTCAAAAAAACACGACATTTGTAGATTCAAAAATTCAAATAAAATTCAAAATAGATTAAATGAAACCGAAAGGTTCCATCTGTCTAAAAAAATAAATAGAAATTATCAGATGAAAATATCAAACAACTGGCTGAAAGACTTCATCAAAACGGAATTAAAAACTGAAAGAATCGGTGAATTCCTTACGGATATAGGTCTTGAGGTGGAAGGGATAGACAAATTTGAAAGCATAAAAGGAAGCCTGGAAGGAATTGTTGTAGGCAAGGTTTTAACTTGCGAAAAACATCCGAATGCCGACAAATTGAGAAAAACGACTGTAGATGTAGGAAACGGAAAAGTATTGAACATCGTTTGTGGAGCTCCGAATGTTGAAGCCGGACAAACAGTTCCTGTGGCAGTTGTTGGAACCAAAATCTATGATAAAAGCGGGAACTTTTTTGAAATCAAGGAAGCGAAAATCAGAGGAGAAGTTTCTCAGGGAATGATTTGTGCGGAAGATGAGCTGGGTCTTAGTGATGACCACGGCGGAATCATGGTTTTGGATGAAGAAAAATATGAGCTTGGGAAGAATTTTGCAGATTATTTTGAATTAACAAACGACGAAGTTTTTGAAATTGGTTTAACGCCAAACAGAACCGATGCTATGTCTCACTACGGCGTAGCAAGGGATCTTTTTGCATACCTTTCGACCAACAAACAAAAATCTGAATTTGAAAAAGTATCTTCAGATGTTTTAAATAACGAAGGAACCCACGATTTTACACTGGAGGTTGAAGATGCGGAACTTTGTCCAAGATATATCGGAGCGGTGATCGAAAACGTAAAAGTTGCAGATTCTCCGGCTTGGCTGAAAGATAGGTTAAAAGCGATCGGGTTGAGTCCGATCAATAATATTGTAGATATTACAAATTATGTTCTTCACGGCTATGGACAGCCGCTTCACGCTTTCGATGCAGATAAGATTGAAGATAAAAAAGTGAAAGTGGGAACTGTAAAAGAAGGAACAAAATTTACCACTTTAGACGGTATTGAAAGAACCTTGAACGGTTCTGAGATCATGATCAAAGATGGAAAAGATAATCCGATGTGTATCGCCGGAGTTTTCGGAGGGGCAAACTCGGGAGTTTCTGATGAAACGAAAACTATTTTCCTTGAAAGTGCTTATTTTAATCCGGTTGCAGTAAGAAAAGGAGCAAAATTCCATGGGTTGAATACAGATGCTTCTTTCAGATTCGAAAGAGGAGTTGATCCTAATATTACAAGAACAGCGATCACAAAAGCGATTACATTGATTCAGGAATTGGCTGAAGGGAAATTGGTTGGTGATTTGCTGGAAGAATATCCTAAGAAAATCGAGGATAATTATGTGATTATCAGATTCTCGAAAATCGAACAGATTTTAGGAACAAAAATTCACAGGGAAAAAGTAAAAGAGATTTTAAAAGCCCTTGATATTCAGGTGTTAAATGAAATTCAGAACGGCTTGGAAATCTCTGTTCCTGCTTACAGAGCAGATGTGACACGAGAAATTGACGTTATTGAAGAAATTTTAAGAATCTACGGGTACAATAAAATTGATGCGCCGCAAAAAATTTCGTTTACACCGGTAAAATTAACTGCTCAGGATCAGGACGAACTGGAAAACAACTGGGCGAGAACTTTACAGGGACTTGGTTTCAACGAAGTGATGAACAATTCATTAACTTCTGTGAAAGACGAGACCGATGCTGTAAAATTATTAAATCCGTTGAGTAATGATCTGGCGTTTATGAGAAAGTCTTTATTGGAAGGGCTTCTTCAAAATGCAATTTACAATATCAACAGAAAGAATCAGGATATTAAATTCTTCGAATTCGGAAAAATTTACCATAAAAAAGAAAAATACGAGGAAAGAAAACAGCTTGCTATTTTGGTTTCCGGAAGAGATGTTGCGGAAAACTGGCTGCAGCCAAAATCTGCGACAAGTTTCTATAACTTAAAAGCTTACGTAAAAGTATTATTAGAGAAATTAGCAATTGATTATAAAGAAGTTGCTTTATCTGATGAAAGATTTTCTGATGCTTTGGCTTATGAAGTTGATGGCAAAGCTTTGGTAAGAATAGGAAAGGTTTCATCTCAACTCCTGAAAGACTTTGATATCGACCAGGAGTGTTTCTATGCTGAAATTGAGCTTGAATTTGCTCAGCAACTACGTTCTAAAAACGAATTGAAGTTTAAGGATATTCCTAAATTCAACAAAATCAGAAGAGATTTGGCATTATTGATCGATAAGCATATCAATTATGAAGATCTTTATCAGACGGCTAAAAATAATAAATCGCCTTACATTAAAAATATCAACTTATTTGATGTTTATGAAGGAAAAAATCTTCCTGAAGGTAAGAAGTCATACGCAATGAGCTTTGAACTTTTGAATGAAGAAAAAACTTTGGAAGAGAAAGAAATTGCAGCGGTAATGGATTCTTTGGTGAAGTCTTTCCAAAAAGAATTCAATGCAGAATTGAGAGGATAATTTTACAGATTATAATTAAAAATATATCAATAGGAACGGGCTTTAGCCCGTTTTTTTTGTTTAAATGTGAATATAAGGCTCAGTATGACATTACAAATTAACTATCAAATAAGCAGTTAGTATTAGGAGTGTCATGCAGAGCCAGTCGAAGCATCTATTTGAGAAAATAGGATAAATATTCAAACAATTCACAGTGAAAAACAATCGTTAAAAAAACAATAAAATTCCCTGAAAACCGTTCAAATAATATAATTTCCGTAAATTTGATTAACTCAAAAAGAACAAAATGAAAAATCTTTTTTTAAGTATATGTGCGGCAGGAATTTTGGCTTCTTGTGGAACAATGTCCAGCTCATCTGCTTCAAAAGTGGGAAAAGCTCAGCCGTCTCTGGCGGGTACAAAATGGGCTTTAGCTGATAATGTGAAAGGAAAAATTCCTACATTGAATATTGAAGGTGAAAAAATCAGTGGAAACGCAGGTTGCAACAATTACTTCGGGACGGCAAAAGTAGATCCTTCTACAGGTAATTTTTCTGCAGGACAAATGGGATCGACCAGAATGGCCTGTGATAATATGAATGTAGAGAAAAACTTCATGGATATGATGGGGAAGGCCAACAAATACGTAGTTTCCGGAAGTACTCTGGAATTGTACCAGGACAATCTTTTACTCTTAAAATTCAATAAAGCTGAATAAAAAAAACAAAAGGAACTCGTTTGAGTTCCTTTTTTATGTTTAAAGTGTTAATTAATCTTCTTCCTCGTCGTCGTACTTAGCCAACTCTTCATCACACCATTTAAACGCAGCTTCTACCACTTTCGTAGCTTCGTCTGCCATAGTTTCTTCATCATCACCTTCAAGATCGTCTAACCACTCCACTTCTTCTTCCTCAACGTTTAAGATAAATCTTGGATATTCTGTGTGAACTACGAATAAATCTTCTGGAAATTCCGAATTATCTGCTAATAAAAACTTTGGTAATTTCATTTTTTTAATGTTTTAACTTTAAACCAAAGATAATAAAATTATTGGTATTTGTTCTTGTCGATCTTAATTTTTTGTAAAACTTTATACCTCGTTAACGTAGCCTTTTGAAGCGTGTCTTTAGGCTTAAAAGTGAGATTAATATTAGGATTTATGGTACTTATCAATTCTGCGACCTGTATTTTTTCAAGATCTTCGGTGGTTTCTAGGTAAAATTTCAACGGAACCTTGTCCAGATTCTCAGATTGCAGAAATTCGGTCATCTCTTTTCTGTTTTCCAAATAGTTCCCTTTGGAGAGCCAGGTGAAAACAATTCCGGACATAATACTTAAAATTCCGACCGCATATGTTTTAACATCAAGAATTTGAAATAATTTTTTAAAATAAATCAACCAGATCGGAAAGCTGAAAGGCGCCATCAAACGATAATCAATCGCATTCACAGGATAAAAATACTGTACAAAATAAGAACAGACAATCCCCGAAATACTTACAAATACAAAGAAAAATTCAGCATCCGAAAGTTTATATTTTATAAAAAGATAAATGATTAAAATAATATTCAAAAAACCGATTCCGTAAATAGCGTAATTAATCACTCCACCGCCCGGATTGGCAATATGAATGAATGGATTAAACGTCGTACACAAGCCTTGAAACAGTTCTTTCAATAATTGTGAAGTCGGATGTAAACCTGTTATTAAAGCGTCTTTAATATAATTTTCGTTAAAATAATCGATAAATAGAAATTTATACAAAACCACAAAAACAAAACCGATAGCTCCTGAAATGATAAAAGTTTTAGCATAGTTTCTCTTCCAGAAAATAAGTCCGTAAAGTCCGGTTCCGCCGATAATAAAGAGCGAACTGTACCTGATGTTATAAAGAGCAATTAAACTCAATGAAAGATAAAAAATAGCTTTTCCTTTCTCTAATTTTCCGTTGATAATTAATGATGAAACATATAAAAACAGGATAACAAAAGGCAGTATCAACGCTTCGCTCATCGTGTATGAAAAAATAGACAGAAAACTGAATAATGCACAGGCGACAATGGATTCTTTAAAGAAAAATTTCTTTTTCCATGTGAAAAAAATGATGAAAAGAAATGCCGCAATTCCAATGATTTTACTGCTCCAGAATTCATCCGTACCAAAAAAGGTAAAGAATTTTATAGCAGCTGGATAGCCAAGCGGAGTAGTGGTATTATCAATTTCCGGTAGGTTATGCGCAAACCTCATATAACGGATAGAATCAGGGTTTGTGCGCCCTTTTTCATTGAGCAAAAAACGCAAAATGGTCATCACTAAAGTAATGATGACCAATGATATCTGAATATATTTTTCTTTGAATTTCATGAAAAATGTGAATTTAGTGAATTTTGCATTGCCAATCAATTTTCTTTCGAAGTGAATTTAATTTTGATAGTAAAGATCCACAGTTGAAAAAATTCACTATTGACGATTCACGTATTCACCTTTCTTATTTCAAAAACATTTTCGCTACTTTTTCAGCTTTCTTGCTTTCTGAGTAGTCGTAGAAACCTTCTCCTGATTTTACGCCCAATTTTCCGGCCATTACCATGTTTACCAATAATGGATTTGGTGCATATTTAGGATTTTTGAAACCGTCGTACATTACATTTAAGATCGCCAGACAAACGTCAAGACCGATGAAATCTGCCAACTGAAGCGGTCCCATCGGATGAGCCATTCCCAGTTTCATTACGGTATCGATTTCCTCAACACCTGCAACACCGTTGTACAGGGTTTCGATCGATTCATTGATCATCGGCATCAAAATTCTGTTTGCCACAAATCCTGGATAATCGTTTACCTCTACCGGAACTTTTCCTAATGTTTTGCTCATTTCGTAAATAGAGTCAAAAGTTTCTTTAGAAGTAGAATATCCCTTAATAATTTCAACCAATTTCATGATTGGAACAGGATTCATAAAGTGCATTCCGATAACTTTATCTGCTCTTTTGGTAGCTGCTGCGATTTTTGTAATAGAAATAGACGAAGTATTGGTAGCCAAAATACAGTTTTCAGGTGCAAACTCATCCATCTGACCGAAAATTTTCAACTTCAGATCCTGATTTTCAGTAGCCGCTTCTACGATAAGATCGGCGTTTCCTACTGCATTTTTCAGTTCCGTGAAGGTTGAGATATTTCCTAATGTTTCAGCTTTTTGTTCTTCTGTAAGGTTTCCCTTTGCAATTATTCTGTCAAGATTGGTGGTAATGGTTTTCAGCCCTCTGTCTAAAGCTTCCTGAGATACATCTACTAAGTTTACTTTAAACCCGCTTTGTGCGAAAGTATGTGCAATACCATTTCCCATGGTTCCTGCTCCAATAACTACAATGTTTTGAATCATTTTTCCTTATTTAATTAAAATTATTTTTTATAAATATTTAAATTTCTTGCGTTGGAAAGATCAGCTTTTTTCACCAGTTCGGCTTCATTAAAATTGACAATTCCGTCTCTGTTTTGTCTTCTGGCACTATTTTGAGCATCGATGGCTCCTTTTAACCCTTTGATAAAGTTGGCTTTCTGTGTTTTCGAAAGTTTATCAATTCCGATATACAGATTGTATTCACCTTCTCTTCCCAAGCCGCTTTGTTTGTAGATTTCCAGTTCTTTTATTTTATTTTTTTTCTGAAATTGGCTTACAAAATCCATTACCGGCTTATCAGACGGGGTACCGCAGCAGATACTTGCGTAGCCGATCTGCAGATAGTTTTCACTCTTCTGTGCAAAGAAGAATGTACTTAAAAATAATCCTAGTGCGAATAATATTTTTTTCATTTTAAATTGGTTTTAAAAATAAGGTTAATATTTTATTTATTAAAATAATCCCAGACCGTCTTTGAAATGTCTGAAATCATTTTACAGTTTACAGCATCCGTTTCCGTTGAATTACTGACAAATACAGCTAATGCATAATGCTTGCCATTTGGCAAAGTAATGATCGCGATTTCGTTTTCTGCGCCCGTTAATCCGTCTTTATTCTTTCCGGAAGCTCCCGTTTTTCTTGCCACCACTGTGTTTTTTGGAAGTTGCTCTACTATTTTGTTTAATCCGGTGGATGTTGAAATCATTATTTTCATCAGATAATCTGTAGATTTTTTGGAAAGCAGTTTACCGTCATAGAATTTCTTCAAAGTCTGAACGGCAGAAGCAGTCGTGCTGTAATTTTGATATTGGGTATTCCAGTCCTTGTGCATTTCTTCTTCATTATATTTGATTTGGAAGCCTTTTATGCCCTTAGAATCGATGAATTTTTGAACAGTCTGAGTTCCTCCGATTAATTTTAAAAGAATGTCACAGCCATTGTTATCGCTTTTGGCAACTGTAAATTCAATGATTTCGCTTAAAGGAACTTCAACGCCTCCGTTTGGATATTTATCCCGAAGTGGCGACCAAGTATTTTCTAATAAATTGGATTTATCAAGTACAATTTTCTGATCTAATGAAAGTTTTCCTTTATCCACAAAATCCAGAACTGCAGCGGCAATATGGAATTTAAAAACACTCTGCATCGGAAGTTTTTTGTCTCCGTTTTTATTGTAGATAAAGCCATTTTCAAAGCCTAAAACCGAAACACCGACGGTCGCTTTTTTGTTTTTAATAATGGAACTGATTTTTTGATCTAAAGCTGATTTTTGGGCAAATGTAAATGCGGAAATCAAAAGAAGGAATAATCCTATTTTTTTCATAATATTTGGGTTTAAAAAATCCCTCTGAAACAGAAGGATTATGATTAATTTTAAAATTTTTGATCTATCTGATACCGCTAATGCCTGCAATCATTGCACCAAAAATGGCCAAAATGTAAAGTCCGAAAACAATAATAGTAAGAATTCCTATAAATTTGTAATGAGACTTCAAATATTCAAATGCTTTTGTAAGTTCTGCCTGATTATTTGAACGTAAAGCAGACTTCATATTGGAAGAAAATTTGTAAAGATAATTGACTGGAAAAAAATAAAGAGCCGCAAACGCCAGATAAATAAGCGAAAACAGCAGGCCTCCCCCCATCGGCATTATGCTTTTGTAGGAGCTCATCGATGCACCCACTGTCATCATAAACAATGCTGCAATTACCATAAACCCTATTCCAATATATCCCAGAATTGCTAAAAATGTCGTCCATCTTGCCGCTTCTGTGAGGAAGAGCTTTCCTGCGTTGTCGATTCTTAATTCATCAAATTGTTCAAAAGGAGATTGTGTTTCCATGTAATTATTATTTTTTGGCAAAATAATTAAAATTATTTGAACTGTGCTTTGTATTAATGAAATATTTTTTCGGTGAGTTTTACCCTTTATTTTATTTCAAAATAATTCAGATTTACACCATCATTTTCAAAGATAATTCTGATTTTATTTTCGCCTTTTTTAAGGTTAATTGCTTTTACGGAAGCTGTTTTCCAGGTTTCATTTCCTCCTGTTGAGCTTAATGAAACGCTTGCCAATTGTTTTCCGGAAGCATCTTCAATCCTGATTTTTGCATCGTTGTTACTTGCATATCTGATGTCAAAAGTATAGGCTTTATCGGCTTTTGCATTGAAAGTGTACTGAAGCCATTCTCCGGTTTCCGTTTTCCCTATATAATATTGATTGTCTTTCGATTTGTAAATATCAACACCATCATTTCTCAGTTGATTTCCGGAATTCCATTCAGATCTTTTTGCAGGATCACTCACCCAAAGATTGATGAAATCTTTATCGAGATAAGCAGAGCCCATTTTACCTAAATCATAATCTGTAGCGAAAATTTTTCCGGGAGCCTGAAGGTTTTTAAATGGTTTTGTAGAACCGTCGGTCGTCTGTCGGAACATCGCATCAATAATATCATTTTTGATTTCAACATTACTGAATTTATAATTTTCGGCAATTTGCATTAATGTTTTCTTAGCAAATTCTTTTGAAGGTTTTTCACCACCATTTTTCCAATAATCTAATAATTTCTGGTATTCAGGCGTGATTTTCACGTTGGTAATTCCGGCAATATTGTCGATTTTTTTCATTGGCCAGAATGCATAGCCGATGTTGTGCTTATCTAAAAGCTGAATCAGTTCCGTAAACCAAACATTCGAGTTTTCTCCGGTTTCTCCCAACCAGATCGGGATATTGTGTTTTTCCCTTAAATCAAGGGCAAATTTCAAGGTTGCATCATCATTATAGTTCCAGTATTTATGAAAACTGAACACCAGATTGTTGTCCCAGAGCGGTGTTAACCCATTGTAATTGTTGCCCCAACCGTTTCCTTCGATGATGATGATGTGTTTTTTGTCAACCTGACGAATCGCGTCAGTAATATCTTTCTGTAACTTCCAAAGCGGAGCATTTGACATTTCATCCGTTCCGTTCGGGTTTTTCCCTGTGAAATTGATGTTCGGTTCGTTGATCAAATCATAACCTCCGATCCACGGCTCATTTTTATATCTTTCTGCCAACTTTTTCCAAAGGGCAATCGTTTTTTTCTGATTGTCTTCACTTTCCCACAGCGATGGTTTCGATTTGTCGTTATCAGAAATATTCACATCGTTTCCCTGTCCGCCGGGAGCAGCGTGGAGATCCAGAATTAGGTACATTTTATTGTCTGCACACCACTTCAGAAGATCATCTGTCATTTTGAAACCTTCTTCCAGCCAGGTGTTTTGTCCTTTTACCGGCTCTTTTTCAATGGGTAAAGTATACAGATTATAGTGCATCGGAAGCCTGATCGAGTTGAATCCGGCTTTCTTCAAAAAATCAATATCCTGTTTTGTAATGCCGTTTTTTAGGTAAGCTTTGTAAAATTCATTCATTCCGTCTTCCCCGATGAGCTCTGCAATTTTCTGTTTAATTTTATATTGCGGACCGGCAAAATCGGCGGTTTTCAACATATATCCTTCCTGCAACATCCATCCTCCCAACCCGAGACCTCTCAACTGGATATTTTCACCTTTATCATTAACGATTTTTTGACCATTTGTTTTTAAAAGCTGTGATGTCCCAAATTGAGACAATAAAAAAGCGGATAGTAGGATGGCTCTTTTCATAGTTGTTTTAATTTAAAATATTAGGAGATTTGTTTTTAAGAATTATTGTTTACGTAATGACAAATATATTTAAAAATTATTGAATAAAAATTAAATACGAATGAAATCAAAAAGATTTTATTTAAATTAAAAACAAAGATCAGGTTTATTTAATCTTAATCATTGAATTAGTTTAAAATTTTTTTGGAGCTTATCCCGCAAAAGGACGTCATTGTATGAGGGGGTAGGGTTTTACTCATTTCTTTCAAACGCGTAAAATCTGCATAAAGTTTGTCATCCTATCAAGGATCTAAACATAGTAGTAGAAAAATGAATGAAAAAATTTAGGTCTTAATCCTTAGCAGGATGAGAAACTTAGTGTAAATAAATTGAATGTACATAAGTTTTGGCTAAAGCCAATAGAAATTAATCCATAAAAAAAAACGGGCTAAAGCCCGTTCCTATTGATATAAAGCTAGTTCTTATTGTTTTAAAAATTCGTGTAATTCGTGAAAAATTCGTGAAATTTGCGCTACATCAAGAAATCAATTTCATAATCTCCAAAGCCACTTTCAACGCTTCCGTACCGTCTTCGATGGAAACTTCCACGTGTTTATCTTCGGTAATGGAATCCGCGAAAGAATTCAACTCATCCAAAATCGCATTATTCGGCTGAATATTAGGATATTCAAATAAAATCTGATTTTTTTCCCCTTCTGCATTCTCAATGATCATATCAAATGGAGTAGGGTTTTCTGGAGCATCTTTCATACGGATAACTTCCGCTTTTTTCCCAAGGAAATCAACAGAAATATAAGCATCTTTCTGGAAGAAACGGCTCTTTCTCATCGCTTTCATCGAAATTCTCGAAGTGGTAAGATTGGCAACACATCCGTTTTCGAATTCAATTCGGGCATTGGAAATATCAGGAGTTTTACTTACTACACAAACGCCGCTTGCATGAATATTTTTAACTTTAGATTTGACAATACTTAATAAAATATCCAAATCATGAATCATTAAATCCAATACAACAGAAACATCCGTTCCGCGAGGATTAAATTCAGCCAGCCTGTGGATCTCAATAAACATCGGATTGTTGATAAACTCTTTGGTAGCAATAAAGGCAGGATTATACCTTTCAACATGTCCTACCTGTGCTTTGATGCCGTTTTCCTGGCATTTGCGAAGGATTTCTTCTGCCTGTTCGAGCGTTTGGGTTACCGGTTTTTCAATGAAAAAATGAAGCCCTTTTTCAATGGCTTTTAAGGCATAATCGTAGTGGTAAATTGTCGGCGTGACAATATCCAGCATGTCGATCTGATCAAGCAATTCATCAAAATTTTCAAAATATTTATATCCGAATTCGGCTTCCAGTTTTTTCCCGTTTTCCACATCCTTATCGTGAAAACCTACAAATTCATATTTATCTGACTGATTTAGAAGTCTCAAATGTATCTTTCCCAAATGTCCGGCACCTACCAAACCTGCTTTTAACATAGCTGTATTAAATTTTTGTAAATATAATAATTTGTAGCTGGTTGATGGTCGGAAGTTGCCGGAAATTTAGAAAACAGACCGCGAACTACTTCCAACAAACAACAAAAATTCTTATTTTTGTCTCATGCATGATTCGTTTGTACACAAGGGAAAAAGAAAGATTTTGGTTGATTATCTTCGAAACCGGATCGGAATTTCAGACGAAAATGTTCTTTCAGCAATGAATGAAGTTCCGAGACATCTCTTTATCGAAAGTATTTTTGAGGATTTTGCCTATGAAGACCGGGCTTTTCCGATTTTAGCGCATCAGACGATTTCGCATCCTTCGACAGTGGCGGAACAATCTGAGCTTCTTCAGGTGAAAGCAGGGGAAAAAGTGCTTGAAATCGGGACGGGATGTGGGTATCAGACTGCGGTTTTGCTGGCGATGAAAGCGTTGGTTTACACTGTGGAAAGGCAGAAAGACCTTTTTGATTTTTCAAAGAAAAAATTCCGTGAGATGCATCTTTATCCAAAATTTCAGAGCTTTGGCGATGGTTTTGCTGGGCTTCCAACCTTTGCTCCGTTTGATAAAATCATCGTGACTTGTGGTGCATCGATTTTACCGACAGAGTTATTAAAACAATTGAAAGTGGGCGGAAAAATGGTCATTCCTTTAGGTCCGACCGACCAACAGGTATTGTACAGATTCACAAAAGTTTCCCAGACTGAATTTGAAAAGGAAGAGTTTGGAGCGTATAAATTTGTTCCGATGTTGGGTAATACGAATCAATAATTTTAAACACGAATATCACGAATTTTTTCACAAATTGCACTAATTTTTATATTAATAAGAACTAGCTTTATATCAATAGGAATGGGTTTTAGCCCGTTTTTTTATAGATTAATTTCTATTGGCTTTAGCCAAAACTTATATTATTAAAAAGATTATCCAAAGATTTCTTAATTTTAAAAGATAATTAAATTAATATGAGTTCAGAAATCCAACAATATAATAGCTCACAAACCGAATCCGATCAGGAAATCTGTTCAAGATTAGCTGAAATTATTGATGAAAACCTTCCCAATGCCGAATCGAAAATCTGGCATGCTCATCCGGTTTGGTTTTTAGAGGAAAACCCGATTGTGGGATACAGTAAGCAGAAGAAGGGAATTCGTCTGATGTTCTGGAGCGGGAAATCCTTTAATGAAGATCTTTTGAATGTACATGGAGGGAAATTTCAGGATGCTTCGGTGTTTTATAATGATCTTTCTGAAATCAATGAGGATGATATTAAGCGATGTCTCAAAAAATCAGAAAAAATTCAATGGGATTATAAAAATCTTGTAAAAAGAAAAGGTGAGCTGATACAATTAAACATACATTAAATTTTATCCTAAATAATAAAACAGCCAATCACGACTATTTAAAATCTTTTCAAATTTTAATACATTTTAAGTCTGTTTCGGAATGAAAATTGGATTAGAAATAACAACCTAATCACTTAAATTTTATTATTATGGATACGAATAGATTTAAATCGTCACATGATTTTAGCAATATTCAGAAAAATCTACATAATAATCCCGGTTACAGTGTAGAAAGTTATTCCCAGCAAGTCAAAGATTATATCAATGACATGAAAAGCCAGAACAAAGAGGTTACGAAGCAAGGTTTCATGACTCATGCTCAAAAATCTGCAAAAGAAGTTTGGGAAGAAATTCAGGAGATGGCTTCTGAAGCTTGGGAAAAGCACAACGAATCAGATAAAAAGCAGTAATTTTTAATATTAAAGTTAGAAGAACCTCACTTTTTTGCAGGAGTGAGGTTTTTATTTGGAAATTTTTAAACGAAATCAATTACAAAATACAATGAAAGTATTCATCAATAAAAGAATTCCCGAAATCGGAATCAAAATGCTGGAAGAGGCGGGACTGGAGGTTTTTATTCCCGAATATGATCTGTCGAATGCGGAATGGCTGAGCTATTGTAAAAGTCATGACGTTATTTTAAGTGTCGGCACAGATTTCAAATATGATAAAGATTTTTTCAACGAATGTCCCAATATAAAAGCGATTGCGCTGTATTCTGTCGGTTTCGACCATGTGGATATCAAAGAAGCCAATAGACTTAAAATTCCCGTTGGAAATACACCGGATGTTTTAAGTAAAGCTACTTCCGATGTCGCATTTTTATTAATGCAATCGGTTGCAAGAAGAGCTTCATATAATTTTGAAAAGGTAAAATCCGGAAGTTGGGATTCATTTGATCCCCTGCATGCTTTGGGACAGGAACTGTATGGAAAAACACTGGGAATTTTCGGACTGGGAAGAATCGGTTTTGAAATGGCAAAAAAGTCAAAAGCAGCGTTTGATATGAATATTATTTATCACAACCGCCATCGCAACGAAGAAGCGGAAAATGAGCTTAACGCAAAATATGTTTCTTTCGACGAATTGATTGCGGAGTCTGATGTTCTGAGTATTCATGCAAATTTTAAACCTGAACAAAATGAGTTGTTCAATAGTTCTGTTTTTGAAAAAATGAAGCCCGATGCGATTTTTGTAAACACGGCGAGAGGTGGCTTTCATCATCAGAAAGATCTGTATGAAGCCCTGATTTCAAAGCAGATTTGGGGAGCAGGCCTTGACGTGACAAATCCGGAGCCTATTTTTAAGGATGATCCTATTTTGGAACTTTCCAATGTCTGTGTTTTACCGCACATCGGTTCTGCAACGATTGAAGCGAGAAACGGAATGGCAAAGCTCGCCGCCGAAAACCTGATCGCTTTCTCGAAAAATGAAAAGATGCTACATTGTGCAAATCCTGAAATTTATTCTTAAAATTCTTAAGCACTTGGAATTATTTTGTTTAATTTTATTCAACACTAAAATCTATTATTATGGTACCCGAAAATAGTCCTAAAGAGCAGGACAGAAAACTAGAACAGATGGATTACAATCCAAATGAAGATATTTTCAGACAGGAAAAACACATCCCCCTCGATGGAGATGGAGTTCCGTTTGAAGATGAAGAAATTGACGAAGATAAAATTGATAAAGGACTTGATATTCCGGGAGTGGAAGATGATGATGAAATGGAAGATATCGGAAGCGAAGACGAAGAAAACAATTATTGGAGCCTGAGTGATAATGAAGACGATCACGAAGAGGAAAATGATGATGTTTTAACTTAAAATTTAAGCATATGCTCTATTGAACCTTACTGATTTTCAGTGAGGTTTTTTATTGGGTTTTCATTGAATGTTTTAAAATTTATCATTTAATTTTTATTTTTGAATTAAGCTATCCGAATTTATCCGCAACGAAATTCCCCTCCTCCGGAGGGGTGGATTCGACCAACGGGAGAAGACGGGGTGGTTTTAAAATAATATTGAAATACTATATCAACAGACCACCCCGTCAAAAATTCTTCGAATTTTCGCCACCCCTCCGGAGGAGGGGAATTTTACACCGTTGAATTTTCATCGTTTATTTGCAGGGATTTTCTAATTTGAATATCTTTAAAACTTTGAATTTTAAAATTAATTTTAAACGTTACACATAGAACTTAAACCGTAATATGACTTTCCAAGAACAGATACAGCAGGGGATTCCCAACCAGTTACCCGCGGCAAAACCATACGAAACCAATATCAATCATGCTCCGAAACGTAAGGAGATTTTAGGAGAAGAAGAGAAAAAATTAGCCTTAAAAAATGCTTTACGTTATTTTGAACCAAAATTTCATGCAGAATTATTGCCGGAATTCAAGGAAGAGCTGGAAAAGTATGGAAGAATCTATATGTATCGTTTCCGTCCGGATTATGAGATGAAAGCTCGACCAATTTCGGAATATCCGGGAAAATCTGAGCAGGCAAAAGCGATTATGCTGATGATCCAGAATAACCTGGATTATGCAGTCGCTCAACATCCTCACGAGCTGATTACGTACGGTGGAAATGGTGCCGTATTTTCCAATTGGGCGCAGTATCTTTTAACAATGAAATACTTGTCGGAAATGACGGATGAGCAGACATTGGTGATGTATTCTGGGCATCCGATGGGGCTATTTCCTTCGCACAAAGATGCACCGAGAGTGGTTGTTACCAATGGGATGATGATCCCGAATTATTCTAAGCCGGATGATTGGGAAAAATTCAATGCATTGGGTGTCACGCAGTACGGACAAATGACGGCAGGAAGCTATATGTATATTGGTCCGCAGGGAATTGTTCATGGTACGACGATTACTGTTCTAAATGCTTTCAGAAAAATTAATAAAGAACCACAGGGCGGACTTTTCGTAACTTCAGGTTTGGGCGGAATGAGCGGAGCTCAGCCAAAAGCAGGAAATATTGCAGGCTGTGTCACAGTTTGTGCAGAAGTAAATCCTAAAATCACCAAAATTCGTCACGAACAGAAATGGGTAAACGAAATCCATGAAAACCTCGACGAATTGGTAGCAAGAGTAAGAAAAGCTCAGGAAAACAAAGAAACTGTTTCTTTGGCTTATCTTGGAAATGTGGTTGAAGTATGGGAAAAATTTGATCAGGAAGATTTAAGAATCGATATTGGTTCAGACCAGACTTCACTTCACAATCCGTGGGCGGGAGGATATTATCCTGTCGGACAAAGTTTTGAGGAATCTAATACAATGATGGCGGAAAACCCTGAATTATTTAAAGAAAAGGTTCAGGAAACGTTAAGAAGACATGCAGAAGCCATCAATAAACATACGGAAAAGGGAACTTATTTCTTCGATTACGGAAACGCCTTCTTGCTGGAAGCTTCAAGAGCCGGAGCCGATGTAATGGCAGAAAATCCTACATTGGGAAGAGAATTCAGATATCCGAGCTATGTTCAGGATATTATGGGGCCGATGTGTTTCGATTATGGTTTCGGACCGTTCCGTTGGGTTTGTACAAGCGGAAAGCCGGAAGATTTGCAGAAAACCGATGATATTGCCTGTCAGATTTTAGAAAAGATCCAGCAGAATTCTCCTGAAGAAATCCAACAGCAGATGAAGGATAATATTCAGTGGATTAAAGGTGCGCAGGAAAATAAATTGGTTGTAGGTTCACAGGCTAGAATTTTATACGCCGATGCAGAAGGAAGAATGAAAATTGCTGAAGCCTTCAACAAAGCGATTAAAAACGGAGAAATCGGACCAGTTGTTTTGGGAAGAGATCATCACGATGTGTCGGGGACGGATTCGCCGTACAGAGAGACTTCTAATATTTATGACGGTTCGAGATTTACGGCAGATATGGCGATACACAATGTGATTGGTGACAGTTTCCGTGGGGCGACGTGGGTTTCCATTCACAATGGAGGCGGTGTCGGCTGGGGAGAAGTGATCAATGGTGGCTTCGGAATGCTATTGGATGGTAGCGATGATGCCGACAGAAGATTAAAATCAATGCTGTTCTGGGATGTGAACAATGGAATTTCCAGAAGAAGCTGGGCAAGAAATGAAGGCGCCATTTTCGCCATCAAAAGAGCCATGGAAGTGGAACCGAAGCTGAAAGTTACACTTCCGAATTTTGTGGATGAGAGTTTGTTTTAACCCACTTTGTCAAAGTTGAAAATCTTTGACAAAGTTTTGATATAGGAAAACCTGCCGTGAGGCAGGTTTTTATCTTATTTTGATAATTTACCGAAAGTATTTATCAACGTAAATCCATAGTAAATTTTATAAATATTTATCATCTATTGAATTCCCAATAACCATTTTTTACTTTATGTTCATTAAAAAAAGAAAATATATTGGGTACAAGATGCAGATCATTAGATAATTTGTTTATAATATTTTCTAAGGGATCAAAATTATCAACTTCTATAAATTTATAATTTCTATACTTGAAATGAGTGGTTGATTCTTGATAAGCTTTTATGAGCATTGTTTTATATTCTAATCCTATAAATTCACATAACTCTAAATTTCTATTGAAATATCCTCCCCAATTTAAAGTTAATAAATACTCAATAGCTTCTGAGTTCCAAAATTTTTGTAAGATATTATCCATTGTTGTCTGTCTTAAATTACCGTCTAAATGTCCAACATATAATCTTTCTTCATTATTATTTAATAAGACCTCAATTTGATAACTAGGAATATAACGTAATCCCATTTGTTGGTTAAAAAGTAAGTAAATAGAATAAATGATATTCATAGGATTGTATATTGATATATGAGCATATTTTATATGTTCCTTTTCATAAGTTAATTGCTCAAGTATTTCTAAAATATGATTTCTCCAAACAATATTGTCTGATAAAACATTTTTAATTTCTTTTTTAACTCTAGCTAAATTAGCAGTATTCATTAAATCTAAGGTAGATGTATATCTTTCTTTAGTTGTACCACTAGCTATAATTTCTTGCTCAATTATATCATTAGTAAGGAAAATATTATCAAGTAAGGCACCATATTTTTTAATTTCAATTAGTTGCCACTTTTCATCTTCAATAAATTTAACATATTTAGCAGGAGTACCGATTTCTACATAATCACATTTTGGAAAAGGCATCTGATTAATTATCATCTGGTTAAGCATTTCCATTTTTGTATAAAAAGTTTCTTCTAAATTTTTTATCTCTTCAATCTCTTCAATTATTTCTGGAGATGAATAATGTTTTAAAAGAATCTCTGTACTACTATTTAAAGATAAAGTTTGATTTATTGAATAAATCATATATTCAAAATTTAAATTAGGATCTAAGTTTTCTGTTCTAATTTCATTATACATACTAATTTCAAAATTTTGAATTGATTTTAAGACTAGATCTGAATAATTTTCAGGGGATTTTAAAATAATTAAGATAAAGTTATTTATGTCTCTATTTTGGAAAAAATTTATATGCTCTCGAATTCCTTCTTGAAGTGAAGCTTCATCAAGATAATATCTTGCCATTTGAATAGCACTTAATATTCGATCTTCTTGTGTAGCATTTGTATCTATTTTTTTTACAGAGATTCCCTCTTCATTAATAAAAAGTTGATATCCATATGATTTTAAGTCCGTACTATTTATAAAAGAAGAATACGGAACTAATAATTCTTTCCATTCTGTAGAAACAATAACGAGTTCTATCTCATCAGATTTGACAGCCAAATTTTGTTTTACTGCTTCTAGATATTTATATAGCTCATGTATGGCTTCTCTTGAAGAAGCATTTGATTTTTTAACTTCAATAATCACATATTTGTTTTCATTATTTATAGCAAGAATATCAATAAAACTTCTTGTTCCTATATTATTGGGTAAATATGCTTCCTTATCTAAAAATATATAATAAGGGTTAATTAAAGATAAATTTTGAACTAACAAGTCTCTTATTTGATTTTCTGTCATAGCTAAGTGTTTTTGGTTATTATTTATGTCAAATATAGCTATCCTATATATTTATCAAAAGAAAAGCTTTCTATAATTTTTAATCATAATCTCTTAAATCAAAAACACCCAACCCCTCCAGACAATAAAAACCCCTTTGAGACAACTCTCCAGAGTCCTCCATTTAATTAAAACAAGCTTGCTTGTACTTTCCGGAGATCTCCGGAATGCCCCTGCACCTTGCAGAAACTCTCCCGACATCTCCGGAGAGTTCCCGCAAGATGTTTGTAACTAAATAACTTTTTTATATATTTGATTTTTAATTTATTAATTCAAAAAAACACAAACAAATGAAAATCGCACTCACGAAATTGAGCACTAAAGACCTTGCGACTTTAGCTCAAAGAATTATTTCAAACTCTCAATCAGGAAAATATCCTGTTATTACCAATCATCCTCTTGCAGTGGCTTTACAGACTTCATATATGGAGTACGACAAAGTATATACGAAGCAGACCTTCAGCGGAAAAGGAAAAGACGTAGCCTCTGCAGATCGTGAAAGGGATGTTGCGTATTCCAATTTGAAAGTATTTCTGAACGGTTACCGACAGCTTCCTTCGGCTCCCAATGTTCAGCTGGCGGAAGACCTGTACGGAGTGTTTAAAACTTTCGGACTGGATATCGACCGTTTAAGCTATTCTTCACAGACCGCGCAGATGAAAAAGCTTATCGAAACATTAGAGCTTCCGGAAAACCAGCAGAAGATGGCGGCACTTTCTATCAACACCGCTTTTGCGGAAATGAAGACGAAACAGGAAGATTTTGAAGCCATTTTTGCACAGCAGGCGGAAGCCAATGCAGACCTCCGGCAGATGACAAGCGCTTCAGCCATTCGTAAAAATCTGGAGAAAATATTGAAATCGTACCTTAACCTGATCACAGCGATGAAAGACGTTCCGGGATGGGAACTGCTGTATTCCGATGTGAATGAACTGGTAAAAGCCGCGAAAAATTCTTCGGTGCCAAAAGGCAGTCAGGACAATGGAAGCCCTATCGTAAAAAAGGTAGATTAATATAAGGGGGCAAAAAATAAAGCCTAAATCATTAACTCAGCTTTCAGCATGACAACTCTAATAATGATGTCAGGCTGAGCGGAGTCGAAGCCTTTATAATAAAAACCTCCAGCAAACAATCACCGGAGGTTTTTAAATTTATTTCAAAAAAACTTAATTCTTCACAGCCTTAATCGCCGCTTCATAATTCGGTTCATGCGAAATATCCGCAACCTGCTCTTCATAAATGATTTTCCCCGAAGGATCGATCACGACAACAGCTCTGCTCAAAAGACCTTTCATCGCAGAATCTGTGATTTCTACACCGTACGTTTTCCCGAAATCCGAACGGAAATCCGAAAGCATCACGACATTTTTTATTCCTTCTGCGCCGCAAAATCTCTTCTGAGCGAAAGGTAAATCTTTAGAAATGCAAAGAACCACCGTATTTGGGATGTTGGCTGCATCTTCATTGAAGTGGCGCACGGAAGCTGAACAAACACCCGTATCCACACTTGGGAAGATATTAAGAATCAGGTATTTTCCTTTATAAGAATCAAGGGTTTGATCTTTCATCGTTACATCCGTAAGGGTGAATTTTGGTGCAGGTTTATTGACTGCAGGTAATTTGGCGTAGGTTTGTACCGGTTTTCCGCCCATCAAAACAGTGTTGGCGGTTTTAGCATTTTGTGCAAAAATGAATACGGAAACAAATAACAACGCGCTGAAAATTAATTTTGGATACATGAAATTTTTATTTTTTTAATTCTTTTTTTTATTGAAGTACAAAAATCACGAAAGATTTTTATGTTTTATCTTAGAATGTTTAAATATTTAAAAGTTAATAAGATGAAAATTCGAAATTTTAAAATGTTATGTATTTTTCACAATTTCAACTCATTATGTTTTTGAAAATTTTTTGGCTTTTGTCATCGAATAGACATCTAAGGTATACTTTTTCTGTTGTTAATATTAATTTTAATTCAAAAACCTTTTAAATAGAACAAATCTATCAGTCAGCTATTTTTAAAATCATTTTTTACGTCTAACTTTATTCTATTAAAATTTTCACACTAATTAAAAAAATAAATTTATGGATTCAGTAAATACGCCATCGTTTCATGAAATATTCAAATCCGAAAACGAAATCCCCGAAGAATATAAAGTACCCGAGATTCATCAGAGGGTTTATCTTTTAAACGGGGAGTTGGTCGAGTGGAACGGTGATGTACAAAATATTTATTCTCCCGTGTGTATTCCCACAGAAAACGGTCTGGAAAGAAAACTGTTGGGAAGCATTCCGAATATCAGCCCGAAAGAAGCTATGGAAGTGTTGGAAGCTTCGGTAAAAGCCTACAATAATGGGTTGGGAGAGTGGCCGACAATGTCTGTGGAGGGTCGTATCAAATGTATGCAGAAGTTTGTGTACCTGATGATCCAGCAGCGTGATCTGGTGATTAAATTATTGATGTGGGAGATCGGAAAAACATTGGCAGATGCTACTAAAGAATTCGACAGAACGGTAGATTACATCAATCAGACCATCGATGCTTTGAAAGATTTAGATCGCGAATCTTCACGTTTTCAGCAGGCAGAAGGAACGATTGCACAAATCCGCAGAGCGCCGCTTGGCGTGGTGTTGAGCATGGGGCCTTTCAATTATCCTTTAAACGAAATTTTCACCACTTTGATTCCGGCACTGATTATGGGAAATACGATTTTGTTTAAACTTCCAAAGCATGGTGTTTTGGCACATTATCCTTTGTTAAAAGCTTTTCAGGAGGCTTTCCCGAAAGGAACGGTGAATACTTTATACGGAAAAGGTTCCGAAATCATCACCCCAATCATGGAAAGTGGAAAAGTACAGGTTTTGGCGTTTATCGGTTCCAGTAAAGTGGCTAATGGATTGAAAAAACTGCATCCGAAGGTGAATCGTTTGAGAGCTATTTTAAGTTTAGATGCCAAAAACGCAGCCATCGTTACGAAAAATGCAGACTTGGATGTGGCGGTGAGCGAATGTATTTTAGGCTCGCTTTCTTTTAACGGACAAAGATGTACTGCGCTGAAGTTAATTTTTGTTCAGAAAGACGTGGCAGAAGAGTTTACAAAAAAATTATCAACTGCAGTTTCTGCGATGAAAGCCGGGCTTCCTTGGGAAAAAGATGTGAAAATTACCCCACTTCCGGAAGTGAATAAACCTCCTTATCTAAAAGAATGTATAGATGATGCTTTGGCAAAAGGAGCGAAAATTATGAATGAAAATGGCGGATTCACAGAAGAATCTTTCGTTTTCCCTGCGGTGGTTTATCCGGTGAATAGTGATATGAAATTGTATCATGAAGAACAATTCGGTCCGTTAATTCCTGTGGTTCCGTTTGATGAGATTGAAGAACCGATCGACTATCAGGTGAATGCAGATCATGGGATGCAGGTGAGTATTTTCAGTGAAGATCCGGTGGAAGTGGCGAAACTTATCGATCCGTTTGTGAATCTGGTAAGCCGTGTGAATATCAATTGTCAGGCTCAGAGAGGGCCGGATGTTTTCCCGTTTACTGGTAGAAAAGACAGTGCGGAAGGTACACTTTCTGTGTTTGATGCGCTTCGTTCGTTCTCGATCCGCTCTTTGGTGGCGGCAAAAATCACAGATTCCAATAAGAATTTGTTAAATACCATCGTAAGAGATCACGACTCGAATTTCTTAAGTACAGACTATATTTTCTAGTATAAATTCCTGATTTTAATATATATAATCCTCAATGAATCTCCTGATTCTTGGGGATTTATTTTTTAGAGCTCTGAAATTTTTTTATCATTAAAATTAATTATTCAATTTAAATTTTTAGTGTAAAAAATTTTAGTTATTTTAATTAATTGTTAATAATTTATTTTGAAACAAAAGAGTTGTAATTTTATTTTTATTTCATTGTTTTGATTAGAATGTTAAATTATATATAAATTTATTTGAGGGTTTTTAAAATTGTATAAATTTACACCCAATAAATTTTAACACGAAAATGAAAAAGAATTTTACACATGTTAAAGCATTGGCTTTTGCTGTTGCTCTTGTAATTTCACCTGCTTCTTTACTTCAAGCTCAAAATCAGAGAAATAACACTGAAATCTCAGTACAAAACTTACCTGAAATTTCGAAAAATTCTGTTATGGGGAATTTTCAGGCTAATTTTAGCGGACAAGACATTCCTGCTGGTTTTTTAATTACTCATTTAGGAGAATGGTTGGGAACAGATAGTGATCATACTTATAAGCTTGTTAAAGAATCTACTGATGAACTAGGGATAAAGCATTTTGTTTATCAGCATTATTTTAAAGGAGTAAAAGTTGGTGATGAACTTATTTTACTTCACGAAAAAAATGGGAAACTTACGTACGTAAACGGAGAAATTAGCGATAAAATCAATGTACAGGTCGGAAATTCGATTTCTGAAATGGAGGCAGAAAAAATTGCAGCTTTAGATATGAAAGCAGTCGGGAATACAAAATTTTCCGATTACGAACAATTAATCACAAAAGTAGATAACGGACGTGGGATAGAACTGCATTCTGTGTCTAAAATAGAAGGTTTTTCTTTAAAACCATTAAATGCATTTATCTATTATATTGATAATTCTACAAAAAATATTGTCAAAAAAGTTTCAAAAAACTATGAAGTAGATACACCGTCCAACAGCTTGACCTTATACAAGGGAACGCAGCCAATCACGGTAGATTCATATAATGGAAACTACAGACTGAAGGATAATGCAAGAAACATCCACACATTAGACGGTACGAATCTGGACGGAAATTACGATCCGACAACAGGTGAGCTTTCCGGTGGGCAGGAGTATACAAATGCAACCCCGGATTTCACGGCGACTAATACAAAACCAGCAGTTGAAGTACAGTGGGCAATGGAAAAGGCACACGACTATTATATTAGCAGACACAACAGAAACAGCTATGACGGAAACGGATCTATCCTGAGAAACTATTACCATTTCGATTTTGGTATTTTTGGTAATACCCCTGGATATGGACTGAATGCCGCAGCCATTGATGCCAGTGGAATTGTTTGTATGGTCTATGGAGACGGAGCGTATCCTCCTTATGCATCTGGTGTTGTTGCCAATCCTGTGGTGGGAATTGATGTGGCAGGACATGAATATTCGCATTTAATTATTGGAAGAAATGGTTTGGGAGGATTAAATTATCAGGGAGAATCAGGTGCTATTAATGAATCTATTGCCGATATGATGGGTGCTGCGATTGAGTTTTACTCGGGAATCAACGCCAACTGGACAATCGGAGAAGGAATTTTAAATCCGGCTGTATTACCTCCGGGATATTTCAGAAGCCTATCAAATCCTAATTCCGGACCTGCGGCTGTAGGAGGGCAGCAACCGGACACTTATATGGGAACCTATTGGGCTAGTACTGCGAATCCTAGTGATAGTAATGACCACGGTGGTGTGCATACCAACAGTGGAGTAGGAAATTACTGGTTTTATCTTCTTTCCAGCGGAGGTTCAGGAACGAATGATATTGGAAATGCTTTCAACGTTACCGGAATTACAATTCAAAAAGCGGAAAAAATCATTTACAGAGCCCTTACCAACTATATGACGCCGAACAGTACTTATATGGATGCTTACAACGCAACCAAACAAGCTGTAACGGATCTTTACGGAGCATCGGGCAACGAACAGCTTCAGAACGTAAGAGCTTGGTATGCAGTAGGAATCGGAAACGGAGTTTTGGCGACGAATGAAGTAGCAAACGGAGGTGAGAATCAGTTTACAATCTATCCAAATCCTGTTAAAGGCGGTATGTTTACGATAGAAAATAACAAAAATGATTCAACATTCGAAATTTATGATGTTTCAGGAAAGCTGGTAAAACATGCTGATAAATTAAGCAAAGGAACCAATAAAATTAACATCAACGGACTTGAAAAAGGGATCTATATCGTGAAAATAAATTCTAATGGAACTTCTGTTTCTAAGAAATTAATTGTAGAATAATAATAAACTTAAATACATATAAAAGGCCCGGCGGAAAATATTCTGCCGGGTTTTTTAATTATTTCATTAAAACTGTAACATTTTTTTTAAACTAAAACTAACTTTATAGAGCGCAATACAACATGATCTCATTAGAACAGGAATTTTTAGAAAAAATTGAAAAACATAAAGGAATCATTTTCAAGATTTCTAAAATGTATATGGACGAAAAGGACGACCGCGACGATCTTTTTCAGGAGATCACGTATCAGATATGGAAAGCGTATCCAAATTTTAAAGGACACAGCGAATTTTCAACATGGATGTATAGAATAGCGCTGAATACAGCCATTATTTTCCTTAAAAATGAAAAGAAAAGAAGTTTTATAAAAAATGAAGACTTCTCTGAATATAAAATCACCCAGGACGAATTTGATCATGAAAAAGAAGAAAAACTGAATGCAATGTATGGAGCCATTCATCAGTTAAACCCAATTGATAAGGCGTTTATTTTTTATTACCTCGAAAATTTTTCAGGAAAGGAAATTGCCGAACAGATGGGAATCTCCGAAGGAAATGTACGGGTAAAAATGAACCGTGCCAAAAATAAGCTGAAAGATATCTTAAACTCAAAATAGCAGAGAGCCGGGTAAATCACGAAACTCAGAACCCGCGTCTCGCATCTCAAAACAAAAAATCAACCATATGAATATAGATGAATTAAAAAATACATGGAGTGAAGACAGGGATGATGAAACTCCTGAAATAAGCACCGAACAAAAAAATAAAATAAATTTCCCGCTTGAAAAGATGCGCAAAAATATGCGAATGGAATTTTGGTCAACGGTGGGAATTTTCATTTTTGCATTTGCTCTGATTGCTTTGTGTGAAGCGCCATTTAAGTTTAAATTTTACATTACAATCCTAATCGCATCAATGGTTTTTGTAACTTTTTTCTTTTTTAGCCAGTTTTTTAAGCTTTACAAGGAAATGACCAATCCTGTGATGAAAACCTACGACGGTTTAAAGGATTTGCTGCATCAGCTTTATCTGAATAAACAATATTATTTTTCGTTTTATGTTGCTTTTGCGCCGTTTTTGGTGTGTGAATTAATTATTGTCCTGGAATTTATTCCGTATCCGAAACCTCCTTCAAATTTGAAGATTGCAAGTATTATTATCGGAGCATTAGTAGTGACTATGATTTCCTTATTTTTTCTGGGAAAGTTTTGGTTTCAAAAGTTTTACGGAAAATATATCCAGCAAATAGAAGGTCTTTTAATAGAATTGAAGAAATAGGTTTCGGCGGGCTGAAAGCCCGCCGAAACCTCCAAATATTATTTATGTAAATTTTTCTCTCTCTCAATTTCGCTCAATACCCAATCCATCTGCGGATCATTTTTATCAATAACATCCTGCAGCGTTTCGGTAACCGTGACATTAGGAACAACACCTTTTTTAGTATTGGAGAAAGTAATATTGGGTTGTACCAGAAGCAATCCGATGGGTAAATCGATTTTGGAATTAGGCAATTTTTGGAAAGAATAAAATCCGGCTACCGTTCCGTCATTGGCGCCTCCAGTTTCTTCACCTACAAGTACAACTCTTTTATCATTTTTAAGTTTGGAAGTAATAATTGATGAGGCAGAAAAACTTCCTCCATTAATTAAAACGAAAATTTTTCCGTTAAAAGTGTCTTTATTAGGTTTTGCAACTTTATCAGCTTTCATTTTATAATACACTTTTCCGTCCTTCTTATACGTACTGAAAGTTTGTGCAAAAAAGAAAGTAGGATAAGTAAGTCCTTTATAAGCATATTGTAAAATATTACTCTTTCGGAAATAGCTGGTTTTCAGGGGAGAAATTTTCGAAGTGACCTGCGAAGGCTTTATCAAAACATAAGGACTGGAAGTAAGATAAGAATACAAATTATTAATCTCATCCAGAGATCCACCGTAATTATTTCTTACATCTATAATAAGGTATGAAGATTTAGCATTTTTAATCTTTTCAAAAGTTTCTTTATAAAATTTTTCAGAATAATCTCTTGAAAAACTTTTTACTTTTATATAAGCAATCGAACTGTCTTTACCCAGGAATTTAAAATTCCGGTTATACGAATTGTTAAAAGCTACGTAATCATTAACTTTTTTCTCGGCCGTTCGCTTTTTCTGTTCCTTATCATTTTTAAGGTCATTTTCAGATTTTGATTCTCTTTTTAAATAATAAACTTTTCGTTCTCCGTTGTAGAGTGTTTCAATTTTTGCATGATCCGTAAAACCGTTTTCTGCCACATAAAAATAGAAGAACCAATCCTTCAGGAAATAAGGCTGAAAAGTTGTATTAAAGCCGTCGCTGCTTACAAGCTGTCTGTATTTTTTCAGATATTCGGAAACAGGAATATCGTTGATCGTCAGAATTTCTGTTCCGGGTTTAATATTTTCAATAGAATCTTTGTTTTCAACAATAAAAAGATGATCGTCTTTCACATAATATTCGAATCGGCTGAACATTCCTTTTTTATGTTCCAATCCTTTAATTTCCTTTTTGGTAAACTTTTTCCGTGGAATTCTTAATGAAAGATGCCCTTCACGAATATCTGCAATTACGGGCTGCAATTTAAAATAAAACTGAAGCGGAGTAAGAGGTTCGGTAATGGTCTTTTTGAGACTGTCAAATTTATGATCCAGATCCTTTTGAGAAATGTACCAATAGAGCTGCGGATGCATTTCTTTCAGTTTGGAATACGCAAAATCTACATCCTCTTTCAGCTTTTCGGGCGGAATACAGGATGCTTTCTGCTCATTATGTCTTCTGATTGATCCACAGGAAGTTATAATAAGAAGCAAAAACAATATGAAATAATTCTTTTGCACGTTTGGTTTTTCGACTGCTAAATTAAAAAGTTTAATAATTAAAATTGATATAATTTTAGTTAAAAAATAAAGGTTTATCATTTTCAAATCGTCATGATAATATAAAGTCATACATTTAACCCCTATTTTTATACATAAAAATGATCTATATACTTATTGCGGCAGCTGTTTTCATTGTTTTATTATATTTAATAATTACCAATCGTAGTGTTTTCGGTGCGGAAGCAAAAGGGAAAAGATTGGAAAGAATGCACCAGTCCAGACATTATAAAGACAATCAGTTTCAGAATCTCAGCTATACGCCTTCGTTAGCAGAAGGATACACTTTTCCGAAAGTGCTCTACGATTTCTTTTTTAAGAAGAAAAATCCGCTTTTAAAACCGTTAAATAATATTCCTTCCATTCATACGGATCTGAAAAATATTCCTAAAAATCAGGATGTTTTTGTCTGGCTGGGACATTCTTCGTATTACATTCAGACAGATGGAGTTTCTTTTTTAATTGATCCCGTTCTTAGTTTATATGGTTCTCCGTTTAAATTTTTCAATAAAGCTTTCACCGGAGCGGATATTTTTAAGCCTGAAGATATTCCGGTGCTTGATTATTTAGTGATTACCCACGACCATTATGATCATTTGGATTATCCCACGATCAAAGCCATTAAAAATAGGGTCAATACAGTGATCCTGCCTTTGGGAGTCGGTGCTCATTTGGAAAGATGGGGCTACAGACCTGATCAGCTGATTGAAGAAGAATGGGGAGATAATGCCGTTTTAAAAAGTGAAATTAAAATTACGTTTACCCCGGCAAGACATTTTTCCGGAAGAAAAGTGAAAAGAAACGTTACACTCTGGACTTCCTACGTTTTGGAAACGCCTACCAAGAAAATATTTTTAGGAGGAGACAGTGGCTACGATACACATTTTAAAATGATTGGAGACAAATACGGACCGTTTGATTATGCCATCATCGAAAACGGGCAGTACAACCAAGCCTGGAAATATATTCATGCATTGCCGGAAGATGTGATTCAGGCGAGTATTGATGTGAATGCGAAAAATATTATTCCTGTTCACTCCTCAAAGTTTGCTTTGGCTCTTCATGCCTGGAATGAGCCTTTGGAAAAGGTAACAAGTCTTGGGAAAGAAAAAAATCTTACTATTTTAACACCTATGATCGGCGAGCCGCTTGATTTAAATAAAACGGATCATCAATTTAAAGCCTGGTGGAAAGAGTAGCCTAAGCGTGCCAGATGTCTTTATATCTTGAAGGGTGATTTTCAAATTGTTGTCTCACAAAATCACATTCAGGATCTACCAGCAGGTCTTTTTCTTCGGCATAACGCACCAATTCATCCAAAAGCATTTTGGCATATCCATGACCTTCACGCTCTTTGTCGAGCTTGGTGTAGTAGACAATCAGGAGTCTGCCGTCAATCTCTATGGACATATAGCCGACTCTTTTTCCATCAATCAGCATCTGCAATTCGTCTTGATATGGAGATACTTCAAATTTTATATTTTCCATAAATGTTGAGATTTGGTGATTAATCAATGATTTCTGAGAACTTTTCTCCTTTTAAAATTACAAATTTAAAATGAAACTTAAATAATAAATTCAACAAATGCTTTCCAAAAAGCTTAAAATATTTGAAATATCCGGGTTCAGAATTCACTTTTATTACTAAAATTTCATCCATTTTATAACCTTCTTATTCATGATTTTATATTTAATAATCTGTAAAACATTTAAATGAAATTAAAAGATATTCCATAGGTTTTCAATAAGTTGGAATATATTTAACAAACATTGTGAATGCTTTTTGTCAATTTGGCATTTTAATTGAAACATACCTAATACTTTAATTTTAAAATGGGGTGAAATGAAAAAATTATTATTGATAGCAATGCTTGTTGGAACATTTGGTGTAAGCTATGCACAATCAGATTATTACAACGACTATAGAAGAAGCATCACGGATGTTAACTGGCAAAATGTAATAGCAGATTTGGTATTGACAACCGTACAGGCCAATCAGATTTATGCCTTGAACGACAGATATCGTGATTACAACTCATGGAACAGGATATATGTACACAATCCCGACAGATGGAGAGAAGACAGATATGTGGAACTGGAAAGGATTTTAGGAAGAGATAAATATGTAAAATTTAAGACCAAATATTATAAAGGACAAAATCCGGTAGCGTATTACAACAGAAATAAAAACAACGACAAACGCTACAAGCATATGGATAAAAAAATAAAAGTTCATAAGCAAAAGCACGGAAACGGGCATCACTAGAACCAATTTATCAACTATACATTCAATTTTAAATGGCAGGTCTGCGGATCAGCCATTTTTTTATATAATCAAACCCCAAAATCCAAACCCCAAACCCCAAACCTCAAAACCCGAAACCCGTATCTCGTATCCCGCACCTCACCTCACCTCAATCACTTTTATCAATTACTTCAATTTGAATACTAAAGTTCTGTTTGAATTTTATAATTTTGAACTATGGAATCCAAAGAAACAATAAAAGGTTTTTACGAACGAAATGCTCAGAACAAAGGTCTGCAATGTATCAAAACTCCCGGAGTAGGGCATTTCAATGTGTTTTCACGAGAAAATTGTTCATCAATTACGCCTTACAGCAGAAGAGATTATTATAAAATTTCATTGATTATAGGAAAAGGTAAACTTCATTATGCAGATAAATGGATTTATGTGGATAAGCCTGCATTGCTATTTTCAAACCCTGTAGTTCCTTATTCGTGGGAAGCGGAAAACAAGGATCAGAAGGGATTTTTTTGTCTTTTTACCGATCAGTTTCTGCATACCGGAAACCGTTTCGGAACACTTCAGGATTCCCCGCTTTTTAAGATCGGCGGAACTCCGGTTTTCTTTATTGATGAGCAACAGCAGGGAATAGTTTCGGATATTTTTTTTAAAATGATGACGGAAATCCAATCAGATTACCTGCACAAATATGATATGTTACGGGCGTACCTTCATCTGTTGATCCATGAAACGATGAAAATGCATCCGGCGGAAAATTTTGAACCTTATCAGAATGCTTCGCAAAGGGTAGCGTCTCTGTTCATGGAACTTCTCGAAAGGCAGTTCCCGATCGACAGTCCTGAGAGATATCTGAGACTGAAAACACCCACGGATTATGCCGAAAATCTTTCGATACACGTCAATTCGTTAAACCGTTCTGTGAAGGAGATTACGGGAAAAACAACAACTCAGCAGATCACTTCAAGGATCATTCAGGAAGCCAATGCTTTGCTGATGCATACTGACTGGAATGTCTCGGAAATAGCTTATGGACTGGGTTTTGAAGAGCCTGCTTATTTTACCAACTATTTTAAAAAACAAACCGGATTGACACCAAATGCCATAAGAACTTCCGTTGTTTGAATTTTATAATTCTTCGTTTGAATTCTATATTGAAACCGGAAAATCTCTGTCATAATTTTGTCATGTTAATTTAAAATCACAAACAACTATGAAATTTAGAAAATTAGGAAACACAGGAGAGCAGTTGTCTGCTATTGGTTTGGGATGTATGGGGATGAGCTTTGCGTATGGTCCTACCGACGAACAGGAGAGCATCCATACGCTGCATCGTGCATTGGATTTAGGCGTGAACTTCTGGGATACGGCGGATATGTATGCGAATGGAGAAAACGAAAAACTGATTTCAAAAGTTTTGGTGCCGAACCGTGATAAAATTTTTATTGCTACGAAATTCGGATTCAGGTTTAAAGATGGAAAAGCGAGTCATAGCGGTGCTCCGGGAACGTATTTCGATGGCTCACCGGAATGGATCAAAAAAGCAGTTGATTTGAGTCTTCAACGATTAAAAATTGACGAAATTGATCTTTACTATGCTCACCGGGTTGACCCGAATATTCCTGTTGAAGAAACCGTCGGTGCAATGGCGGATCTTGTAAAAGCGGGAAAAGTAAAATATTTAGGATTATCGGAAGCTTCCGCAGAATCCATTAGAAAAGCGAATAAAATTCACCCGATTACAGCATTACAGTCAGAATATTCATTATTAACGAAAGATGTGGAAAAAGAAATTCTTCCGACTATTCGTGAGCTGGGAATTACTTTGGTTCCATATTCTCCTTTGGCGAGAGGGCTTTTCTCAAATATTACTGAAGTACAGAATTTTGGAAATGAAGATTTCAGAAAATCGTTGCCGCGTTACCAGGAGGAATATCTTGAAAATAACAGAAGTCTAGCTAAAGAATTCAATGATTTTGCACAGTCTAAAGGTGTAAAAGGAACTCAACTGGCTCTGGCCTGGGTACTGAATCAGGGAGATGATATCATTCCGATTCCGGGAACAAAACGCATTAAATATTTGGAAGAAAATATTGCAGCGATCAATATCGAACTATCTTCATCAGATTTGGAAACCATCGATTCTATCCTGAAAAAATATCCGAATACGGGGGAAAGATACAACGAAGGTTCTATGAAATTAGTGAATAATTAAAAAACGTATATCAAATTCAGGTTCATGAATTTTTTAAAGGAATCTGAATTTTTTCATGAAAAGATTTAATGATAGGGATGGTCACACTTAAAGAAAAAAATAAACTAATTGCTACAGTTTTAGCATTTGCAGTAATTCCGATGTCGGGATTAGCGACGGATATTTACCTGCCTTCAATGCCGAGTATGGCAACGGAACTACGCCAGCCGGAAAGTAACATACAGCTTACTTTATCGATATTTTTAATCAGCTACGGATTAACACAGTTTTTTGCCGGAAGTATTGTCGATTCATTCGGTAGATACAAGGTTTCGATGATTTCGCTGGCCTTATTTGTAGTGTCTTTTTTAATTACGGCAACGACACAAAATATTTTTGTCATTTATGCCATGCGCGTTTTACAAGGTATTTTGTCGGGATTTGCAGTGGTCTCCAAACGGGCATTTTTTGTGGATGTGTATGAAGGTGACGAACGGAAACATTATCTCAGCATAATGACGATTGTCTGGTCGGTTGGTCCTATCATTGCGCCTTTTATCGGTGGGTATTTGCAGAAAAGCTTCGGATGGCAGTCAAATTTTTATGTTTTGGCAGGATATAGTTTGCTGCTCTTATTATTAGAGTTTATATTTTCAGGGGAAACATTGAAAAAGAGAAATCCTTTTCATTTTGAGTTCTTATTGAAAGAATATAATTCAATGTTTAAAGCAAAAGACTTTTTCTATGGAATGATAATGTGCGGATTGAGCTACTCGATGATTATGTTCTTCAATCTCTGCGGTTCATTCATTATTGAGCATAAAATGGGCTATTCTGAAGTGGTAGCCGGATATGTTTCACTAATCTTGGGATTTGCTTGGATGACAGGAGGTTTTTTAGGAAAAGCATTAATCAATAAAGCATTTTTGCCTAAAATTCGGTATGCTAACTTTATTCAATTGATTTTAATCATTTTGATGTTTGTTGCTTCATATTTTTCAAGCAATATTTACAGTCTGGTAGCTTTTGCTTTTTTAATTCACGTGACTGCCGGATTTATCTTTAATAATTATTTTTCATACTGTATCGGAAGATTTCCGAATTCTGCAGGAATTGCAGGCGGTCTTACAGGTGGAATTGCTTTCATTATCACCTCTGCAATCAGTTACGGGATTGTTGCGATGATCAGACCTCAGATGCAGCTGGAAGTGGCGGAAGGCTATTTTGTACTGGGAATTTTAGGGTTATTTATTTTAAGTATGATTAAACTACGAAAAGCGCATGCATAGTGTTAATCCTTAAGTTTTAACACTTCAATTATATTTTATATTTTTTCTACCATAATTTTCAACAATAA
Source organism: Chryseobacterium wanjuense (assembly GCF_900111495.1). Taxonomy (NCBI): domain Bacteria; kingdom Pseudomonadati; phylum Bacteroidota; class Flavobacteriia; order Flavobacteriales; family Weeksellaceae; genus Chryseobacterium; species Chryseobacterium wanjuense. The sequence goes on from NZ_FOIU01000001.1 coordinate 998,492, forward strand.
ATCCTCTCATTACTGGGAGGATTTATCTTTAACATAAGATTAAATATCTAAAAAGTTCTACAAATATTTTCACAAATTGTATTGATTGTTAAATGATTAGTTGTGTTTTAGTGTAGAATTTATGAGATTAGAGTTTCATAAACTATTCTTCTCCAAAAATTAATTCGGGAGTGTATAATTTTCTAAACATAAAATAAGTCACCGAAAGAACTGTAAAGGCTACAATAGCATCAATTGCCGATGCAAAACCGATCACTGCGATCTTTGAAAAGAATGCAAAAATAATATCGAAGAACATTCCTGCGAATACCCATTCTTTCAGTCTTAATAATCTGTTGGGAAGTAATAATACCAGGATTCCGGCTAATTTAAATACTCCTAAAATATAGATAAAATGCGATGGATAGCCTAATTGCAGCGTGATGTCCCAAACTACAGGATTTTTTGTGAGTTCAAAGAAGCCGCTTGCTCCAAACCATACTGACATAAAAATTGCTCCTGACCAATAGATGATTTTTGTTGTTTTTGTTTTCATTTTTATTTGTTTAAGTTGTTAATATTTTATTATTTGAATTGATTGAAATATATGCTGGCAAAGCGCAAGGGCACGCAATGAATTTATAAGGTTTATATTTTAAGGCACAAGAACACTTCGACAGGCTCAGTGTGACAAAAGATTTTTCAATGAAATTTGCTCCTAATTATGAAGTTTTCAATTTTATAGGAGATAAAATCTTTGCGATTTAAAAGCTTAATACATTTAATAAAGCTTTGCGTCTTTGCGTTTTAAACCGTATTAAAAAATAGCCTTAGCAGAACCCAGAATCTCCCCGGTTTTTGTATTCTGAATCATTCCGATAACCTCCCAATCGTTGGTGTTGAAATTTTCAGGAAGCTTAAAGCTTGTAGTTCCTTCTGAAGAATTTTTTAAAGAAATTTGATTTTGCTGATGAACAATCTGCCAATGTTGCAAATGACGGCCTTCATTTTCACCTTTTTGTACATTGGTGGCGGATTTTTTTTCAACCAAAGTGATGAGAAGCTTGTTTTGTGAATTATTTTCTACTGTTTTATAATTTACATTGATTTCTTTCTCCGAAGAGTTTGCGGATAAATCGATATGAAGATTTTTAGAATTAAATAAAGCATTCTCAATGGCGTCTTCAACATTGTTTCGGTCCGAGCCTACAAACTCTTTTTTACCGTTCACAACCAGTTGGGGCGTATAAACCTGTGAGCGCAATGTTCGGCTGTAGTACTGCTGTCTCTGGGAATTTTCCACGCTGCTGAATTTATCTTTCCAGCCCAGATTATTCCAATAATCTACGTGATAGGCAAGGATATAGACCGGTTGATCTTTGTACAGTTTTTCAATTTCACCCATCAATTGATCTGCAGGCGGGCAGCTCGAGCAGCCTTCGGAAGTGAACAATTCCAGCACAGCGAAACCATTGGCTTCTGTTGGATTATTTTGTTGAGGTTTTTCTGATTTGTTAGTATACACAAATGCGGAAACGGTAAACATTAAAGCTACGAAAGCCGCTGTTCCTATAAGGTTTTTTAGTATCATTTCTTTTAATTTTGATTCAAAAGTAGATACCTTTCCGTCGTGAAAGAATACAAAAAAGGTTCAACCGGACAAAATGAATGGTGAACCTGTATATTATTAACCTGAAGTTTTTAAAATCGAGAAGGAATTTAAAAGTTGGAAGTTTAACGGTCTTCCAGCCAGGTAAAGAAACTGTGCGTTTTTTCTTTATTAATAAGAAGCTTTTCAGGAGTTTCAATGGTTAATTTAACCAAAATTTTACGCTGAAAATAATGCTCCATTTCTTTGATTGCCTTGAAATTTATTAAGTATTGTCGATTAATCCTGAAAAATTGTTTTTCAGAAACCTGCTCGGCAACCTGACCCAAAGATTGGCTCAGCTGAAACTGTTCTTTGTCGAAAGTCACAAGATGGGTAATCTCGTTATGAATGTAGAAGTAAGCAATATTTTCCGTCTGAATCGTGGTGTATTTTTGATTTTTAAAAACCAAAAAATTACTCTTACTTGCCGCTTGTGGCTGGGCTATTTTCTGCAAAAGGGATTCGAGCTCCGGCAGTTCGTTTTTCTGGAAGAATTTTTTTAACTCGTCCACCTTTCTTAATGCTTCGGAAATATCCTCCCGGGAAAACGGTTTTAACACATAATCAACGCCTTTGCTTTTGAAAGCATCAAGCATATATTGATCGAAAGCGGTGCAGAAAACCACCGGACAGGTGATGTCAACCTGCTTGAAAATTTCAAAGGAAAGACCATCGGACAGGTGAATGTCCATAAAGATCAAATCGGGCATACTGCCTTTGGACAGGGCTTCAATGCTCATTTCGATGCTGTCGTAGACGCCGGTGATTTTGGATTCGGGTTTTAGTTCTGAGATTAGGTTCTGAAGAGATTTCGCAGCTCTGAACTCGTCTTCAATGATGATGATATTCATGGATGAATGGTAGTTTTATTTGAAAGATTTTTTCGTCTGAATTTATTTCTATTTCCTTTTCCAGCAGATGTTTGTAGCGCAATTTTACATTGTCTAGTCCGACCCCCAGAGAATCTTCTGTCGCCATTTTCTTTTGAATAGGATTTTCAATGATAATCTTATCTTCGGAGTTGTAAATTTTGATGTGTAAAGGTTTGCTTTGTGAAACAATATTATGTTTAATACAGTTTTCAACTAATAATTGTAAGGTAAAAGGAGGAATTAATGTTTTTAAAACTTCGCTATTTAATTCATTGGTAAAAGTAATTCCTTCACCAAAACGGGCTTTTTGTAGAAAAAGATACGAATCGACGATTTTCATTTCTTCTTGAACAGTAATGAGGTCTAATTTTCTGCTTTCTAATGTAAAGCGGTAAAAATCAGAAAGTTTCATAACGAAGTCAACCGTTTCGGAATCATTCGTTTCAGCCATTGATTTTAAGGTATTTAAACTGTTAAAAAGAAAATGCGGATTGATCTGTTGTTTTAATAATTCAAATTGCGCTCCCAGGTTATCGCTTTTCACTTTTTCAAGCTCCAATTGAATTTGTTGACCGGTATAATTATTTTGAAGCAACGTTAAAAACATATAGCAGACCAAGTTGATCAAAATTCCTCTAACCTCGACCATGAGCATGGCCGGACCAAAATTGATGTGCGATAAAATAAGTTGCTGAATCCAGGCCAGGCCAAACATAATGACCATCCCGAAAGCCAAAACGATCATTAATCTTGAGTAAGAAATATGTTGCCTTTTTCTGCCGGAATTCCGGTTGAGCATATAGATGTTGAGATACCACATCATGATGGAAAAAGCTGCGGTGATGGCAGAGTTTACAACCGCTTCTTTCCAGTTGAAAGCGTGGGAAGCTAGCTGCGGAACGGATGATAAAGCCCCTAAAAATATGGAACTTACCCAGATTACAGCCGGCGAAATTTTGAGTTTTTGTTGTTGCATGACAACTATCGGTTTTAAAGATGTTAAGTTATGTAAAATGTTGCAGATTTAATAGTGAATAGTGAATTTTGCTACACAGGTCAATCGTCAATTTTTTAAGGTGAAAAAAATTCACAAGCGAAACGAATTGACTATTCACCATTGACTTGTATAAAACAATCCGGAGCCGATTTCTCAACTCCAGATCATCACTTTCACTTTTTACTTTATTTATGGTCTTACTACAGGTTTATAGCTCATGAAATATTTTATTCTTTCCTCCTTGTTTGAAGGATTATTTTCAGTTCTTACTTGGTCTTTCAGCTGATAGGAAATAGTTCCGTTTTTGTCGCTGTGTATAGTTTCTACACTTAATAATTCACCTGTGATCGTTCCTCCGATGTATTGCGGATTTTCATGGTATTTCCAGGTGACTAATTTAAACTCGGAATTAGCTTTTGGTTGATTATTTTCAGTTGCTAAAGATTGAAGCGCTTCCTGATTTCCATACAAGGCAGACATGGTTTCTTTCTTCGGATTCAATGAATTTGAAATAAATTTTAAATCTCCGGGATCGAAAACGATTCGCTTTAAATCTTTATCCGGTTCATCGATTTTACATGCAGTGAATAAAGCACAAACGGACATGATGATGAATAATATTTTTTTCATTATTTCTGAAGGTTTTTAATTAATCTTTCGGTATTTACTTTCATGGGAACGTCAAACAGATATCCTGTCTTTTCTCCTAACTGTCGGTGGCAGGCGATGCATGATTCTTTGGCAAACGATGCTGTTTTTCCTGTAGGATGGAGTTCATTTCCTGAAAATTTTGCAAATCCCCAACCTTCCGTATCGGTATATTTTTTCGAATCTTTTACCATGAATTGGGCATTCACAAACTCTCCAGGTCTGATTTCTCCATTGGATAATTCCTCTTGTTTCCAAACCGATTTTACAACGATGCTTCCATCCGGCCAAGGGTGAAAATTATCTGTTTCAACCGCCTTTACAGCAATGTCATTTCCATAGATTACACGGATTGAATTGTCAAATAGGGTACTCATACTGATCACTTTCCAGTTTTTGAAATCATCGGTATACTTTACACCGTTTGGCGAAACCGGAAATTTTGATGAAGTATTATTTTCAGGTAAATTAATATTTTGATGAATATTTTTTTCTTCCTTTTTTGCGGTATCAACTCCTGATAATGATAAAGTATATTTCTTAATGATATCAATATCTTTTTGAGTGACCTTCGCTGATGAATGTAGAATGGTGTATTCATGAAGAGGCATTTTTCCGCTTTGCATCATATTTAAAATGGCATACATTTTCCCCTGATGTTCCCCCGCAGAATAATTCCATTCTGAAAAATTAAGGACTTGTCTGGCTCTTTTTACATCTTTGTTCACTGCCCATGAGATCGGTGCAATCTTGTCGTACCAGCTCAGATTTTGCTGATTAGAATGACAATTAAAACATGAGTTTTCCAAAATAGAAATGACTTCACGCGGTGCTTCGATTTGTTTGGTGACAGATTTCCCTTCCAAAGGCTGATTGAAAAACTGCAATCCTCCAAAGATTCCCAAGACTACCAAAAATACAATAGCAATGGGATTTCTTTTCTTTTTTACTGTTTCCATAAAATTGTTGGTTTATTTTTTTTGATGAACCAAAAGTAGCCTGTAGAAAAGGTTTTCGAAACGAAAAAAGAGGTGAAACGGACAAATAGAATGGTAAAAGTGGAATTTTTGAGAGTAAAAAGAAGTTGAAAAGAGAAGGAAGCTGGAAGATGGAAATTTATACTAACTTCCGACCTCCCGCTTCCATGCTTCCGGCTTATAAAATCATTCCGCCGTCGATAAGAATTTCCGTTCCTGTCATAAAGCTTGCCACATTATTATTGGATAAATAGACTACTGCTTTTGCTACATCTTCTGCAGTTCCCATTTTTTTCAAAGGAATTTGGTCAGTGAGCCAGGCATCAAGTCCTTCCAGTGTTTTTTCATCCAAACCGGCTTTTGTCATGATTTCAGTTTTCGTAGGTCCCGGACTTACAATGTTCACCCTGATTTTTCTTGGGGCTAATTCTACTGCAGCTGTTTTTGCAATTGAATTTAAACCCGCTTTACTTGCCTGATAAATTGAGCTGTTAGGTCTGTATGTAGTCGCCACATTGGAGGATAAAAAGACCACTGATGCACCGTCATTCAGCAAAGGGATGAATTTGCTTAAAGTAAAATAAGCACCTCTGAAATTAATATTCATCACATTGTCAAAATTTTCGGGATTCATATTTTCTATTGAGCCTAATGTTCCTGTAATTCCGGCATTAATGAAAAGTATATCAACTTTTCCGTACTGGTTTTCCACTTCTTTTTTTAAAGCATCAATATCATCAAGATTCGCCTGATCCGCCACAAATGGAATTGCTCCCAATTCTCCGGCTGCCTTTTCAACGGCTTCTTTTCGTCTTCCCGTGATGATTACTTTTGCCCCTTCGGCAATTAATTCTTTGGCGGTTGCATAGCCAATTCCGCTGTTTCCGCCAGTTACGATGGCTAGTTTGTTATTAAATGTATTCATTTCTTTAAAATTTTTGACAAAGTTATTTCAAATTGGTATACTTTTGTAATCAGTATCACAGAGTATATCAGTATCATTCATTATATCACTTAACTTTGCAGACATGGAAAGAGATCAAACCGAAGAACTTAGAGCATTGCAGGACACCCTATATTTTATCGGGGGAAAATGGAGAATTCCTGTTATCAATTCTATTTGTAATGGCAACAGACGTTTCCGCGAAATTGAAAGAAGCATCCCCGGAATCACCACAAGAATGCTCTCAAAAGAATTAAAAGATATGGAAATGAATAAGCTGGTAAAACGAACCGTTTATCCTGAAACACCGGTTTTAATTGAATACGAGCCGACGGAATATTGCAGGACTTTCGGAAAGATCATCGCTGAAATGATCAATTGGGGCAGGGAACACCGTAAAGTAATTGTTGAGGGGTAAATTTCCTGATTTGCATGAAAATTATTAATCATATCATTAAATCTTTTCATTTTTATTGAATAACTTTTATGTATACCTTTGTAAAAGCAAAACTAAAAACAAAATAAAATGGTAGAAAATGAAATCAGAGCAATGCTTGAAAGATATTTCGATGTATTGCAAACACAAGACCTTAATGAATTCGATAAAGTATTCAATTCCAATAGTGTATTATATTCTGCACAGGATGGTAACTTCGTAGTAAGACCATTCGATGAATACAGAGAAATGGTGAAAAATAGAAAATCTCCTGTGGAGATGGGTTCAGGCCGTAAAGACGAAGTGGTTTTTTTAGACATTTTATCAGATACGATGGCTTTTGCCAAAGTACGTTTACAATTATTTGACAATATTATGGTAGACTATCTGAATCTGGTAAAAGTAGACGGAAACTGGAGCATTGTTTCTAAGTTATTCTATAGAGAAGGTCCTGCTTCATAAGCTGTTATAAAAAAAGGATTCGGTATTATTGAGTATTGTGGATTTCCGCTTTCAGATAATCTATAAAGCTGTTAAAATATTGTGGATGTTTTAATGCCTTTAAGATCGCAATATACTGAATCCTTTTTAACCCTTTTTTTCCGATTCTTACTGTTTTCAGCGAAGGATCATTCTTCAGATATTGCTTTGCAGACCATTCTGACATGGTCATGACACCCATTTCCGCTTTTACCATAGATAAAGAAGCTTCGGTAAGAGGAATCGGGGTTATTTTTTTTGGAGTAATATTTTCAGGTTTTAAAAATTGATCATACAAAGTCACCTTGTCAATAGGCAAAGAGTGGATGATCAGGTTTTCATCGATAAAATCATTAGGTGACACATATTCTTTGGATGCCAATCTATGGTTTTCGGAAACGATCAAAACAATTTCATCTTCAAAAAGTTCCAGAAATTCTACATTTTCATTTTTTGCGGGATCACTGATGATCGCAATGTCTAAAGTACGCTCCAGAATTCCTTTTAAAGGATTACCTGTGATTTCCACAACAATATTCAGATCAATTTTAGGGTAAGAATCCTGAAATTTTTTCAGTAAAGGAGCCAGCCAGTGATATCCGGAATAGCATTCGCTGCAGAAGTTGATGCTTCCGACATCTCCATGAATCAAATTATTAATTTCATTTTGAGTATCATGAAGTTTATTAATGATCTCATTTGCTGTATGGTACAGCTTTTCTCCGGCTTCTGTAAGGATGAGCTTCTTATTATTTCTGGTAAAAATATCTGTTCCCAGTTTTTGTTCGGCTTCTTTTAATTGATGGCTTAATGCAGATTGAGTAAGGTGCAGTTTATCACTTGCTTTTGTGATACCGCCTTCTTCTACGATGGCTTTTATTAGTTTTAAGTGTCTTATTTCCATTTGTGTTATATTTTAAAATAAAATTTCCCCTCTTATCAAGGGGAAATTTTTTATAGTGGATTTAATTAAATTCCGTCAATGATTTCATTCAAAACTGTGCTCGGTCTCATCGCAGCATATGTTTTGTAGGTGTCAGTTTTGTAATAACCATCAATATTTTGAGGCTTACCTTGGGCAGCGATCAGTTCCTGATTGATTACCGCTTCATTTTCCTGCAATGCCTGTGCAATTGGAGCAAATTTTGCTGCTAAATCAGCATCTTTTGTCTGGTTTGCCAGTGCTTCCGCCCAATACATCGCCAGGTAGAAGTGAGAACCTCTGTTGTCGATCTGTCCTACTTTTCTAGCCGGAGACTTATCTGTAGCTAAGAATTTTGCATTTGCTTCATCCAATGTATCTGCTAAAACCTGAGATTTTGTATTCCCCTGAGTTTGTGCTAAATGCTCTAAAGAAGCCTGTAATGCCAAGAATTCTCCTAAAGAATCCCATCTTAAATACCCTTCTTCCAGGAATTGCTCAATGTGTTTCGGAGCAGAACCCCCGGCTCCTGTTTCGAATAAACCACCACCGTTCATCAATGGAACGATAGAAAGCATTTTTGCAGAAGTTCCAAGCTCAAGGATTGGGAAAAGGTCTGTTAGATAATCTCTCAACACGTTTCCTGAAACTGAAATAGTATCTTTTCCTTCTCTTGCTCTTTTCAACGTTTCCGTCATAGCATCTTTTACATCAAGAATCTTAATGTCGAGACCGGTTGTATCGTAATCTTTAAGGTATTTTTCAACTTTTTTAATGATCTCTCTGTCGTGAGCTCTTCCTTTGTCTAGCCAGAAAATAGCCGGAGTATCAGATAATCTTGATCTGTTTACCGCTAATTTTACCCAGTCCTGAATCGGAGCATCTTTTGTCTGACACATTCTGAAGATATCACCTTTTTCTACTTTTTGAGAAAGAAGAACGTTTCCGTTTTCGTCCTGTACTTCAATAGTTCCGTCTGCAGTTGCCTGGAAAGTTTTGTCGTGAGATCCGTATTCTTCAGCTTTTTGAGCCATCAAACCAACGTTCGGAACAGAACCCATCGTTGTAGGATCCAATTTTCCGTGCGCTTTCATATCGTCGATTACAGACTGGTAGAAACCTGCATAAGAACGATCCGGAATGATACAAACCGTATCTTCTTCTTTACCTTCTTTGTTCCACATTTTTCCTCCACCTCTTACCAAAGCAGCCATAGATGCGTCAACGATAATGTCAGAAGGTACGTGGAAGTTGGTAATTCCTTTGTCAGAGTTTACCATCGCGACTCTTGGTCCGTTCGCCAAAGCAGCCTCAATATCAGCCTTAATATCAGCTTCCTGAGCATTTCCTTTGATTTTTTCGAAAAGATCTGCAAGACCGTTGTTTGGATTAACATCTAAAGACTTGAAAGTCTCAGCATATTTTGTAAATACATCTTTAAAGAACGTTTCTACGATCGCCCCGAAAATAATAGGGTCAGAGATTTTCATCATCGTAGCTTTCAGGTGAGCAGAAAGAAGCACGTTTTTGTTTTTAGCCTCTTCGATTGCTTTTTGAACGAAAGCTTTCAAAGCGTTTAAGTTCATTACAGAAGAATCGATCACCTCACCCGCCTGAAGGTTTGCGAAATCTTTTAATAAAGTTTCAGCACCATCATTTCCTTTAAATACAATTTTGAATTTTGTAGCGTTTTCTACTGTGGTAGAAGTTTCTGTTCCGTAGAAATCTCCGTTGTCCATGTGAGCTACGTCAGTTTTGCTGTCAGAAGCCCAGTCACCCATTCTGTGAGGGTTTGCTTTTGCGTAGTTTTTAACGGCTTTTGGAGCACGTCTGTCAGAGTTCCCTTCCCTTAATACAGGGTTTACAGCACTTCCCAATACTTTAGCATATTTAGCTTTGATCGCTTTTTCTTCATCATTTTTAGGCTCTGCAGGATAATTTGGTACCGCGAAACCTTTAGATTGTAATTCTGCGATCGCTTCGTCCAACTGAGGTACTGAAGCTGAAATATTAGGTAATTTGATAATGTTCGCATCAGGTTGAGTAGCCAGCTGACCCAATTCAGCCAAAGCATCACCGATTTTCTGATCATCTTTCAAAAATTCCGGGAAGTTGGCTAAAATTCTTCCTGCTAAAGAAATATCCGGAACTGCGATCTCAATGTTTGCTGATTTTGTAAAAGCTTTTACAATCGGTAAAAACGAGTGTGTAGCCAGCATTGGAGCTTCGTCCGTAAGTGTGTAATAGATTTTTGATTTGTCTGACATTATACTGTTATTTATTATTTGATTTTTTAAGACTCACAAATTTAGTTAAAAATTAATTTTTTTAGATCAATCCCAAATAAGATTTTCCATTTTAAGAATTATTTAACCATTATTTACTCGGAAAAGCACATCAATTTGATTAAATTTGAAAAACTAAAAAAAATAAATTATGTCTACGACAATTACATTAAAAGGAAACGAAGTACATACAATAGGAGTGTTACCGTCTGTGGGAACTACAATCAGAGATTTTGCATTGGTAGACTCAGGATTGCATGTGAAGACTCTTGACAATTTTGACGGGAAGAAAAAAGTTTTCAATATTTTCCCAAGTATTGATACACCGACGTGTGCGTCTTCAGCAAGAAAATTCAACGAAGAAGCTTCATCTCTTGATAATACGGTAGTGATTAACGTTTCTAGAGATTTACCTTTTGCATTGGGTAGATTCTGTGCAGCAGAAGGACTAAGTAATGTGGAAACTTTATCAGATTTTAGAGGAAGTTTTGGTGATGATTATGAAGTGACGATTGCAGATTCTCCGATGAAAGGTCTGTTGAGCCGTGCCGTGATTGTTACGGATGCCGACAACAAAGTGATTTACACAGAACAGGTTTCAGAAATTGCAGATGAACCTAATTATGAGGCAGCTTTGGCAGCATTAAAATAATAAAAGAAATACAATTTTTGTAAAGAGCCTTGTGAATTTTCGCAGGGCTTTTTCAGAGGTAAACTAAACACAAATGACACGAATTTTTTCACGAATAGACACAATCCTGTCATTTCGGCAAAGAAGAAATCTATTAACCATATTTATTAAATGAAAATATTCTCGATTATTTCATCAATAGGAGCGGGCTTTAGCCCGCTTAAATAAAAAATCAATCAAATTGGCTTTAGCCAAAACGTAAAAAAAAAATGCAAAATTTATTCAAAATTCTCATCATTCATCCTGAAAAAATACTGACCTCAATCATCAAATTATAATCATAAATAAACCTACCTTTACCTCATGAAACGTTCCGGAACAGCAGATTTACCGCTTCACTATGGCAAAGTACCGCCTTGGCTGTATGAGCGTATGTCTATTCTCGGGCTTTCCATTGTGGAAGTAATTTTAATGGATTATGGGAAAGATGAAGTTCTCCGCCGATTGGCAGATCCGTTTTGGTTCCAGAGTTTTGGCGCGGTGATGGGGATGGATTGGCATTCTTCGGGAATTACCACTTCTGTCATGGGTGCTTTAAAACGTTCTGTCAACCCCAATTCTCAGTCTCTCGGCTTGTATATTTGCGGAGGAAAGGGCAAATTTTCCAGAGATACACCTTCAGAACTCATTCAGATTGCTGACAAAACCGGTTTGAATGGAAATGAGCTCGTAAGAGCCAGCAAACTTTCTGCAAAGGTTGATAATACAGCGATTCAGGATGGCTATCAGTTGTATTTGCACAATTTTATTTTGTCAGACAACGGAAATTGGAGCGTCGTACAGCAGGGAATGCACGAATCAGACGGAACGGCAAGACGTTATCACTGGCATTCCGGGAACATAAAATCGTTTGTGGAAGAGCCTCACACAGGAATTAACGGGATTTCAAGGGGGCAGATTCTAAATCTTACCGATTCCGAAGCTTCAGAAAACAGGAAGGGAATTTTAGATATTTCCCATACCGATTCTGCGGAAATTATGAGCGATTTTGCACGATTAATTCTTCCCAATCATCATGATGTTCAGGCTTCTGATGTTGATTTAAGACGTCTCGGAGCACTTTTGTATGTAACCCGAGAACAGCAGCCTCAGAATTTTGAAGATTTACTGATGTTAGAAGGCGTTGGTCCGCGAACGATGCAGTCGCTGGCTCTGGTAAGTGAAGTGATTCACGGTGCGCCTTCAAGATTCAAAGATCCGGCAAGATTTTCCTTTGCTCATGGCGGAAAGGACGGACATCCGTTTCCGGTTCCCACCAAAGTTTACGATGAAAGTATTCAAATCTTAAAATCTGGAATTGAAAAATCAAAACTGGGAAATTCAGATAAATTAAAAACTTTAAACAAGCTTCATCAAATTGTTGAGGCTACCGAAAAAGATTTTACTCCCAATTTCGACATTCAGGAAGTTATCGAAGAAGAAAGACAAAACTCATGGAGATTCGGCGGAAAAACGGTCTTTGGAGATGCTCAGAAACCTTCTAATCCTAAGCCGATTCAGCTTTCTTTGTTTTAATTTTTTTTAACCACAAAAGTCACAAAAGATTTATAAAGCACTCTGCGTTTAATAATTTATAATCAATATAAACAGTCCTTAACCCTCGTATGTAAAGGATTGCACGGTTTTAAAGTATTGTAAATTATCATTTTGTTTAATATTTCCTTTATCATTTCCCATAAAAATTCTATTTTAGAGCTTCAAAAAAACATTGACTTGATGAGCAGCAAAGCCTTAGAAATCTGTTATGATTTCCCATTTTTCCTATCCGAAGAGCTTGAAGAAATATTTCAGGCTCATGAAAAAGTAGTGTTTCAGAAAGGAGAGTTTATCCTGGAAGAAGGAAAAACGGCCAACGAATATTATATTTTGGAGAGGGGGCTGGCTCGTTCGTTTGTGAATGATTTTAATGGAAACGAGGTGACAACCCATTTTTTCGTGGAAAATGAGGTGATTATCGAAGTTTCATCTTTGTTCCAAAGGATTCCGACACAGGAAAATATTGTCTGCATTAGCGATTGCGAATGCTGGAAATTCAGTTTTGAGACTTTTCAGGAATTATTTCACAAAATACCGAACCTCAGAGAATGGGGCAGAGCTTGGATGTCTCAGCAGCTTTTCGTTTACAAACAGCGTTCGGTAGAGATGTTTACACTTTCTGCTACAAAACGTTATCTTAATCTTTTAGAACAAAAACCTCATGTCATTCAATTTGCTCCGTTGAAGCAGATCGCTTCTTATCTGGGAGTTACAGACACTTCCTTAAGCCGGATTCGTAAAGAATTGGTTTCTCATCCGAAGAAAGTTTAAATCTTGTCTTATGGCAAGTTGATTTTCATTGTGACTTGGTAATTTTGGTTAAAAGTTTAACATTAAAAAAATTACAAAATGACAATCAACCAAATTTACGTAAACCTTCCTGTAAAAGACGTTCAGAAAACAAGAGAATTCTGGACAAAGCTTGGCTTTTCTATCAACGAGCAGTTTTCAGACGAAAAGGCAATTTGCGTTATCATGAAAGAGGATCATATTTATGCCATGTTCCTGAATGAAGAATTTTTCATGACTTTTACAGACCGTCCTATTGCTAAAGGCGATACCACTCAAACACTCCTTGCTATTGGTGTGAACAGCCGTGAAGAGGTTGAAAATATGGTGAATACAGCTATTGAAAACGGAGGATCAAAATACAGTGAAGCGCAGGATCACGGCTGGATGTATCAAAATGCTTTTTCTGACCTGAACGGGCATCAGTGGGAAGTAATGTTTGCTGATATGTCTAAACTTCCGACAGAATAAACTTTCAAAAATTAAAACTAAACATTAAAAAAAATTACAAATGAAAATTAATCAGATCTTTGTCAACCTTCCGGTAAAAGATATTCAAAAAACAAAAGAGTTCTGGACAGCTATTGGATTCTCAGTGAATGAACAGATTTCAGACGAAAGAGCCGTTTGTATTGTGTTGAATGACAATATTTCCGTCATGTTTTTAACAGAAGAATTTTTCCAGACTTTTTCGGAAAGACCGGTTCCAAAAGGTGATACAACCCAGGTTTTGGTAGCCATCGGATTAGACAGTCGCGAGGAAGTAGATCAGGTAGTGAATACGGCAGTCGCAAACGGAGCTTACCAGCATGAAGAACCGCAGGATCATGGCTGGATGTATCAAAATTCTTTCTGGGACATCAACGGGCACGGCTGGAATGTCATTTTTGCAGATCCTTCTCAAATTCCTGCAGAATAATTTATAAGCTCTTGCAAATTAAGATTTTAAGTTTAAAATTTCATATACGCAATCATCTGCTCAATCTGCGAGAGAATACAAAAACCCAAAATCCAAAATATGAAAAACGAAATAGAAATAGTAAAAGTTCAGATATTCAGCAATTATAAGGTAATCTCAATGAATATCGAAGGAATCACCAACGAAGAAGCCATGACTTTTCCCAATGGTGAAACCAATTGTATGAACTGGGTTTTAGGCCATTTAATTTATATAAGAAACCCATTGCTAAATATTTTAGGTGAAAAAGCTGTTTGGGATGGGGACAGGTTTTCCTGCTACAACAGAGGCGAAATTCCCTTGGAAAGGAAAGATGAGTTTGTTTCTTTTGAAGAATTAAAATCTTATTTAAAACAATCTCAGGACAGATTAGAAGCAAAGCTCGACAGCATTGAAAGTTTTAATTCTGAAAATATTAAAGATATTTCAACACTTTGCCTTCACGAAATATACCACAGCGGACAAATGGGCTATCTCAGAAGAATTCTTGGGAAACCGGGAGCGATAAAATAAATTTCTGAAAATAATTAAAAAACAATTAAAAAAAATCAACAAATGGATACACCAAAATCAAAAAAATTAGACATCATTATTCCTGCCTTTCGAGGTCACAGTCAGAGTTTTCTGATGGTTCTCGATGGCATTTCAGAAGAAGATGCATTGAAAAGAATTGAAGGAAGAACCAATCACATCGTTTGGATGGCTGGGAATTTTCTGGATATGCGTTACGGTCTTGGAGCTGTTCTCGGGCTTCAGGAAGAATTTGAATTCAAAGATTTTTTCTTTCAGGGAAAGGCACTGGACGAAAGTTTTACATATCCGACTATCCAACAGTTGAAAGAGGCTTTCCATAAAATTTCACCCCTTGTTTATCAAAAATTATTGGAAGCTTCTGATGAAGAATTGGATAAAGCTTTTCCGATGGGAATGAACATCGATTTCTTTCCGGAAACTGTTCTGAACTTCGTAGGAATGTGTATCGGCCGTGAAGATTACCTGTGCGGACAAATGGGATTGATGCGCAGAATTCTGGGTTACGAAGGAATGAAATATGATTTTGATAAAGATTTAAAATATTAATCGATGAATCCGGTTGAAAAAGGATACAAGCAGGTCAATGGAATCAGGATGTATTACGAAATCTACGGTTCCGGAGAGCCTTTGGTATTGATTCATGGAGGCGGAAGTTCTATTTTGTTCGATTATAAGGAAGTGATCTCAAGACTGGAAAATCAATTTCAGTTGATCGGAATCGACCTTCAAAATCATGGAATGTCCGAACACCGCGATATTCCCGAAACCTTTGAGCAGGATGCCCGTGATGTTGCCGCTCTTTTGAAAGAAATCAATGTCAGAAAAGCGTCATTCTGGGGCTTCAGCAATGGAGGAAGTACGGTGATGCAGCTCGCTCATCTTTTTCCCGAAATAGTTGAAAAATTGGTGGTTGCATCAGCATTTTACAAACGAGCCGGAATGATGGACGGCTTTTTCGAAAGTATGATGGAAGCAACGTTGGAATCGATGCCGGAACCTCTTAAAATTAATTTTTTAAACCTTAATCCAGACTTTTCGAAACTTGAAAATATGTTCGACAAAGACAGTAAAAGAATGCAGACTTTCGAAGACTGGAGCGACGATGTTTTGAAAGGGATAAAATCTCCCACACTGTTCATTTCAGGTGATAAAGATGTGATGAAGCCTGAGCATGTTGTAGAAATGTGGCGATTGGTGGAAGGTTCCCAACTGATGATTCTTCCGGCGACTCACGGTTCTTATATGATGGCCGATTTTGGAGGAAATGTGGATGAAAAACTGATTGATTTAACAGTGAGTGAGGTGGAGAAGTTTTTGAGGAATTAAAATTTAAAAAATAGATTATTAAATCCGCTGCACTTCTTTTCAGAAAGACGACTTTATACATAGCAAACGTTCATCCTTTGCTGAGTGAAACGCCTTTGCGAACGAAAAATATTTTCAATCAGATCAAAAAACCTTTGTGTTAAATTAAAACACTAATAACATAAATCCTTTCACAAATCTCACAAATATTTCGTGTCATCCGTGAAAAAATTAGTGCTATTTGTGTTTAGAAAAAAACAAACTTTAAAAATAATATATCATGGCAAAATTAAATCCATACTTAAATTTCGACGGAAAAGCAGAAGAAGCTTTTAATTTTTACAAATCGGTTTTCGGAGGAGAATTTCTTGGGGAAATTCATAAAATGGGCAATGCTCCCGGAACTGAAAACTTATCGGAAGAGGAAAAAAACAGAGTGATGCACATCGCACTTCCGATCGGGAATGACCTATTGATGGCATCCGACATTGTTCCGAGCTTCGGACAAAAACTGAATGTTGGAAATAACAATTATGTTTCAATTTTCCCGGAATCCAAAGAAGAAGCAGACCGACTTTTCAAAGGTCTTTCGGAAGGTGGAAACATAGAAATGCCGATTGAAGACCAGTTTTGGGGAGATTATTTCGGCAGCTTTCAGGACAAGTACGGAGTTCATTGGATGGTGAACTATAACGAAGAATACACAAAATAATCTTATATTTAAACTAAATTATAAAAAAAGGGTAACTGAATTTTGGTTGCCCTTTTACTACACTAAAAAAATACAACGATTTATGGAACCTATTAACATTGACATAACGATTTTAGCTCCCGTACAGAAAGTTTGGGATTATTACAACGATCCGAAACACATCACAAAATGGAACTTTGCCCACGAATCATGGCAGTGCCCACGTTCTGAAAACGATCTAAAAGTAGGCGGAAGATTTAAAAACAGAATGGAAGCCAAAGACGGAAGCTTCGGATTTGATTTTGAGGGAATTTATGATGAGGTGATTCCTAATGAAAAAATAAAATATCATATGGAAGACGGTAGAAATGTGGATGTGAACTTCGATAAAATCGATGAAAATACTACGAAAGTAAGAATAGCTTTCGATCCTGAAAAGCAAAATACTGTGGAAATGCAGAGAGATGGCTGGTATGCTATTCTTAATAATTTTCACAAATATGTTGAAAACCATTAATTAATACCTTTTTTAAGCCATGATCAATTTAGTAATAATGGCAAAATGTTTAAGTTCCATTTGCGCGGTGAGTCATGTGGTACAGGGAGATTTTTTGCAGGGCGTTATTGCAATGCCTGCAAGAAGAGCATTGGAAAAAGAGAAAATAGATTCTTTGGAAAAATTGTCGAATTATTCTGAGGAAGAAATCATGCAGCTTCATGGCTTCGGAAAAAATGCAATGGAAAAACTAAAGATTTACATGAAAGAGAATCATGTTTCTTTTAAAAATTAATATTTAAACACAAATTACACGAATATTTATCACCAATGACACAGATAATCTGTGAAATTCATGATAAGATTTGTGATTATCAGTGTTTAGCGAAACTAAAATTTTAAATTATGAATAACGATATTTTCCCGTGTCTTTGGTTCGACGAAGATGCTAAGGAAGCAGCAGAATTTTACAGTAAAGTATTTGACGGAAAAATCACTGCAGACACGCCTGTTGTGATGAATGTTGATCTTTTTGGTCAGAAGCTTATGCTGTTAAATGGCGGTCCTCAATTCAAAAAAAATCCTTCGGTTTCTTTCATGGTGATCTGTGAAACGGAAGATGAGGTTCAGAAATACTGGGATCAGCTGCTGGACGGCGGAATGGCTTTAATGCCTTTGGATTCCTATTCCTGGAGCAAAAAATACGGCTGGATTCAGGATAAATATGGAGTGACGTGGCAACTCTTTTTAGGTGAAAAAAGAACTGAGCAAAAAATTATTCCGACATTAATGTTTATTAATGAAAACAACGGAAAAGCCATGGAAGCGATGGAGTTGTACACCAAAACTTTCCCGAATTCCAAAATTGGAAACATTCTGAAATACGGAGAAGGAAGTGAAGGGCATCCCATTCAGGAACCTGATGAAAATATTCAGCATGCGCATTTCGAAATCGATGGCTACAGCTTTTTCTGTATGGATAATTCTTATGATCATCAGTTTAACTTTAATGAAGGAATTTCAATGGTTGTAATGACCGATGATCAGGAGCAGACCGACCGTTACTGGAATACGCTGACTTCAGACGGTGGAAGGGAAAGCATGTGCGGATGGTTGAAAGATAAATACGGTTTTAGCTGGCAGATTGTTCCGAAAAAATTAATTCAGTTAATGAGTGATCCGGATCAGGAAAAAGCTCAGAATGTGGTTCAGGCGATGATGAAAATGCAGAAAATTATAATCAAAGATCTGGAAGATGCTTACAATTCTTAAATAAGGTTGGAAGATGAAGGTAGGAGGTTTGAAGTTAAAATATTTAATTAAAATTTTTTAAGGGATTAAAAATCTTCAACGTGTCTTTTCGGCTTGCTGTTTGATGCTATTTAGAGAAAAAAGATTTGCTTATGAAAACACAGAACAAGTCGAAATCTAAATCAAAAGTCCCTAAAGAAGGGCTGTTCCCGGAAATTATCAGGGAAAATTATCAGGGAAGTCAAAAATTACTCAACAAAAAAGCTGTCATTTCCGGTGGAGACAGTGGAATCGGACAGGCCGTTGCGGTGCATTTTGCAAGAGAAGGAGCAGATGTTGCCATTATTTATAAGGAAAGTGACGACGATGCCGGCGAAACAAAAAAACTGGTAGAAAAAGAAGGAAGAAAATGTATTGTCATTAAAGGAGATCTTACGAAAAAAGCTTTCAGGACAAAATGTTCTGAAAAGGTAAAAAAAGAATGGGGAAATCTGGATATTTTGATTAATAATGCCGGAATTCACACTTCAAAAGATAGCCTTGAAAAGATCACGGATGAACAGATTCAGAAGACTTTCGATACCAATATCATTTCGATGATTTCTTTTACAAGAAACTTTTTGCCGATGATGAATGAAGGAGGCAGAATCATTTGTACAACTTCAGTTACAGCGTATCGGGGAAGTGATCACCTGATTGATTATGCCGCAACGAAAGGCGCTATTTTATCCTTCATCCGTTCACTTTCTACTAACCTTGCGGAGAAGAAAATTTTAGTGAACGGGATTGCTCCCGGACCCATCTGGACGCCGCTTGTGAAAGAAACTTTTAAGGATATTTCAACATTTGGGAAAGATACTCCGCTGAAACGGGCGGGACAGCCTTCTGAAGTGGCTCCGGCCTATGTTTTCCTGGCTTCCGAAGATGCCAATTACATCACGGGAGAAGTGATTCACATCAACGGAGGAGATTTTGTAGGTGGGTAAAAAATAACGCTTAATCAATCTCAGCATTAACCTTAAATTTAGCCTTAATCTTAACCTTAATTTAAATGAAAAAATTATCATTCGAAATTCAGATAAGTGCGCCGCCCGAAAAGGTGTGGAGTGTACTTTGGGACGAAATATCTTACAGACAATGGACTACAGCTTTCACGGAAGGCTCTTTTTACCAGGGAACTTTGGAAGAAGGAAGTCTTGTGAAATTTTTTGACCCGAATAACAATGGAATGTACAGCAGGGTAGTAAAAAATATTGCGAATACAGAAATGAAATTTTTACATCTTGGAGAAATTTATGATGGCATTGAAGTGCCACAGCAATGGGGAGAAGCAACAGAAGCCTATATCTTGGACGAAAACGAAGAAGGAACACAATTGATCATCAAAATACAGACACCGGAAGAATTTAAAGAATTTTTTGAAGAGAAATTTCCGAAAGCTCTGGGAATTATCAAAAATTTATCTGAAAATCAATTTTAAAGTTTAAAAATTAATATTCATAAACTGTATAAATATTAAGCTATAATTTGTGTTATTAGTGAAAATATTTGTGCCATTTGTGTTAAAAAAAAATCAACATTAAAAACAAAAAATATGGAAACATTATCTTACGAAAAAATTATCAATGCTCCGAAACAAAAAGTCTGGGATGTACTTTGGGGAGACGATACGTATAGCGAATGGACAAAATTTTTCGGTCCTGGATCGAAAATGAAATCCGATTGGAAAGTGGGAGGGAAAACCTATTTTATGAATTCGGAAGGAGAAGGAATGGTTTCGACAATTGATAGTTTGGAAGAACCAAATCAAATTATTTTTAAACATTTGGGAATGGTAGACAAAGAAGGAAATGAAGACACCCAAAGCAAAGAAGTCATGGAGTGGAGCGGTTCTTTTGAGAAATATATTTTAATCGATTTTGACGGACAAACAAAGCTTCATGCAGAAGTTCAGGTAGAAAAAGACTGGAAAGATCACCTGAATAACGGCTTTATTCAAGGCTTGGAAGTTGTGAAAAATCTTGCCGAGAAATAGTTTTTCTTTCATGAATCGAACATTTTAGCTACCTAACCCTTGTCAAGGTTTTAAACCTTGACAAGGGTTACATTTTAAAAAAAAACTTACGCAAACATCCGTGTAAATCTTTAAAACAAAAAAGGAAAAATGAAATTATTAACCATTCTCTTCATCACCTTCATTCTGGCATTATTAGGAACCAAAATTTTTCAGGGCGACTGGAATTTTTTGTTTTCAGGGAATCTTGGGATGGCGGTTTTTATTATATTCACAGGGCTTTCCCATTTCAAATTCCAGAAAGGAATGGAGATGATGATTCCGGATTTTATTCCTGCCAAAATATTTTGGGTCTATTGTACGGGATTCATTGAAATTGCTGCAGGAATCGGTCTGATGATTCCTTCGATCCGTGAGCTGACGGCTTTTTTATTAATTATTTTCTATGTTTTGGTTTTTGTAGCCAATATCAATTCTTCAAAGAAAAATATCAACATTTTCAAGGCAGATTATACCGGACCGGGAATGAATTATCTTTATAGAGAAAGAATTCCGATGCAGATTATTTTGATTGCCTGGACCTGGTATTTTGGGATTTATTTGAGCTAAAAATTAAATATCGAACAGAGAGTTTTGCTTTCCGATTTTCTCTTTTTTAGTAAAATAAATGTATAAATTTTCGTAGAGTAAAAATTTATGGCATTATATGGTAATAATTTTCATACTACTTTCTAATTATTGTAAAAAAAATCCTGAAAAATGGATACTATTTAATTAAAATTTACAATCAGATATTCAGATAATATTTAATTATTAATTACATAAATGGAGTGGTTTTAATTATAATTAATTGATTTACATGTATTTAAATATAAATGGTATACCGATGGTATGCCATTTTTTTTACCTTGTCATGAAATTTGATTCACTTTGTACCAGAAATCTGATGGAAGAATTTTAAAAAGAATTTTTTCAGATTATTTAAAAATATTCACTAAAAAACACAAATGAGAAAATAAATTGTATGTCTGGAAATCTCTAAAAATAACCCAGGCATATAATTCAAAAACACAAAACAACAAGGATGAAAAAACACAACTTCGTAATACTATTTGTATTACTCTCTTCCCTAATGCCTTTATCTGGAAAAGCAACAAAATTTTCAACAGTAAAAAATTCATCGACTACAATTGCGAATGTCTTGAACAAAAAAGGCGATAAACAACCATCCGGAGATACTAAACCAAATAAAGCTGACAAAAATAAAAGCAAATTTACCGGTGAGTTTACAACCGATTTTACTGCAAAAAACGGATTAATCTATGTAAATGCAGAACTGAACGGAAAACCGGCATCTTTCGTATTGGATAGCGGACTTGGATCGGATCTTATTTTAAATTCCAATTCTAAATTATTAGAAGATTTAAAAGAATCTGACGTATGTATCAGCGGGATGGGAAGCGGAAAATGCAGACAAATTGAAACGTCCTGGGTCAGTACATTTAACTGGAAAGGGATTATGGTTTCTGATGTTGATGTCGTGGCGATGCCTCTTTCAAACTTAGGTGGAAATGATAATTTTGCAGGGATTATTGGTTTTAATATGTTTAAAAATTATCAGTTAACTTTTGATTATCAACACCATAATTTAAAAGTGAGCACCAATAAAAACCTTGAAAAAGAGATAAAAGAAAATGGAAAACTTCTTTCTACGATCCCTTTTGAGATGAAAGAACATATGCCTGTATTTGATGTGGAAATCAACGGCAAAACATATAAAATGGGTTTAGATACAGGAGCATCCGTTAATGTAATAAATATCAAATATTTTGATGGTTTTACTAATTCTTTAACCAAAATTCAGGAAGTTTCCATGAAAGGATTTGGAGGTGAATCTAAAGTGAAAAGAGGCAGCATCAAAGAAACAAGAATCGGAGGTCTTACTTATGATAATATGGATTACAACTTCGAAAACGCCTCTCTGAATAACCTGAATAAAGAATACAAATACGGTATCGACGGCTTAATTGGCTATGACTTTTTGAAAAAATACATCACTGTGGTCGACTTCAATTCAAAAGAGATCCGTATTTACGAAGGATCAAAAAATTAATCGCAACTAATTTCTTCAATTTATATTAATTAATTTGAGCTTATAGGTTTCTAAAACTTATAAGCTTTTTTTGTGTTTAAAAGTGGCTTTATAAAGATATTTGAGTGAAATGGCCGGCTATTTTTTTATATTTAATTTTTTAAAGGAAAAAATATTTTAAATTTATTAAAGTAAAACGAAAATTTCAATCGTCATAGCAATATGGAGATTGTCGAAAAAATAACAATGCCACAGAAGGAGAAGGAAAATATCATCTCGCAGACCGTTTCAAAGTACGGAGGAAGGCTGATGTCGTACATTCGTCCGAAAGTGAAAAACACGGAAGATGCGGAAGATATTCTGCAGGAGGTGTGGTATCAGTTCAGTAGTCTTACCAATCTTTCTGAGATTGTGAACGTTGGCGGGTGGCTGTACAGGGTGACGGCCAATAAAATCACGGACAAATACCGCAAAAAGAAAACCGAAAATCTTGAAGATTTCGTCTATGAAGATGAAGACGGGGATTTTTCCATCAAAGATATTTTACTGATGGACGAAAGTGCGGGTCCGGAAGTGAAAATGTTTCAGGATGAAATCTGGAAAAAACTCTTTGAAGCCTTGGAAGAACTTCCGGAAAAACAAAGATTAGCCTACGTAGAAAATGAGCTCAATGACAAGACACTCCAGGAAATTGCCGATGAACAGGGCGAAAACATTAAAACAATTATCAGTCGGAAAAACTACGCTGTAAAACATCTGAGAAACCGATTGAGAAAATTATACGAAGATTTAAATAGTTAGTAAAAAAGAAAGATATGAATCATAAACATAAAAAAGGATGGATTTTTTTAATAGTATGTCCACCGTTGATTTTTTTAGGAGTTACCTGGATCGTGATGGCGCTCTGGAACCATCTTCTCCCGGAAATTTTAGGAGTAAAATCGATAACATATTGGCAGGCCATGGGAATATTGGTTTTAAGCAAGATACTTTTCGGCGGTTTTCATTTCGGAAAAGGAATGAGAGATTTTAAAGAGAAAAAAATGATGCGCGAAAGAATGATGAACCTTACCCCTGAAGAAAGAGAAAAATTCAAAGAAGTCTGGAAAGACAGATGTTCCGGAGGTTTTTTCAACCGACACAACAAAACAAACGAATAATTGAAATTTTTAAAGAAGTAGTAAAGTAAAATTAAAATTCATTCGTCTCTATAAAAAACAAGAAGTAGTAAAATTTAAAATTTTGAAAAAATGAAAAATTCAGCATTAAAAGGAGCTCTGGGAGCATTAGCCGTTGTGGGTATAGCATTCATTGCTAAAAAAGCAGTACAAAGAAAAAGATTTGTAAAAGGTATTTTCGAAGAATACGGGATCAAAGAAAGATCACCTTTCGGATTGGCCGACAAAATCAGAGAAATGAACGAAGAACAATATCAGGAACTGAAAGGCAAATTCAAGAAAGAATTCGCTTCAAAATGCCACAGCAGATTCGAGAAAAAAGAAGATATTGTAGAAGCGTAATATAAAAAGTAACTCAATGAAATTGTTAATTCCGGCTCGGGAAGCTTCGCTTCCCGAGCCGGAATTTTTTATGTTATTACGAGCGAAGCGACGCAACAACCTCATAATTGTCATTCTGACGAAGGAAGAATTTATATCATTTAGTATTACCCATTACCGATTACCGATTACTCATTTTTTGTAGCTATTTCCCGCTATCCACTCATACTCCTCACGCCACGCCCTCCAACACCAAACCCTCCAACTCTCCAGCTTGTTCCGGGGTAACCGTTCCTATCGGGGCTAGGATATTAGTCGTTCGTTTCAACTTTTTACCACTTAGTTTGTCTTCCTGAAAGGATCTCAACAACGCAATTCTGAAAACTTTGTATAGATCCTTTCAGGAAGACAAACTGAGTATAAACCTTCGCTGAGTGAAACGCCTTTGCGATCGAAAAATATCCCCAATCATTTAAAAGAAAACCTTGCGAACTTTGCATTAAAAAGAGATTGCTTCGCTTTGCTCGCAATAACAAATTCCTTATTTTTGTAGAACTTAAATGAAAGATTACTACTATTTTCTCGGGATTTCTCATGATGCTTCGGAAGAGGACATCAAAAAAGCTTATAGAAAATTATCCTTGAAATATCATCCTGATAAAAATGAAAACGACGACTTCTTTGCAGATCGTTTTCGTGAAATTCAGGAGGCTTATGAAACATTGAGCGATAAAAGCAGGAGACATTCTTACGACCAGAATTTAGAAAATCACCAAAAAAGTTTCAGATACAATGTTCCGCCTTCGATCAAGACATTTACGGCGAATAAAATTCATGCTAAAAAAGGAGAGGAGATTATCATCAATTGGCAGACTCAGAATGCTGATGTGGTAAAAGTTCTCCCTTTCGGACTGGAAAAACCGTACGGAGAAAGAACATTTAAAATAACCGAATTTAAGGACGGGAAATTCCAGATTTTACTTCATGCGACCAACTCGCTTTTGCATAAAACGGTGGTTCAGGGAATTACTATTACAGAAGTTTTTGAAAACAATACAGAAAAATTCAAAGATAAAGCGGAAGAATTATTCAAGTCACAACCGAGAACAGCTGCAAATCCGCATGGTCAGCCAAAAGTTGCGAGGATCGTCGTAGGAGTTATATTCCTGATTTTGGCGATTTATTTTTTAATAAAAAGTCTGAGCTAATTAAGCCATTTTCTTCCTTCCCGGACACTTTTTACATCTTTTTCCTTTTTTGAATTTCTTGCAGCAGGATTTCTTATCACCGCAATACATTTCTTCAGTATTCACAGAAAAAACAGGTGCCAAAGGTGGAACTTTGAAAGGGACAATCATATTCATGCTGCAAATATATTAATTTAGAATAAATACAGATAATAAATTTTCAAAAATTGTTTCAAAACTGATTATTAACAGGTTGCCTTTAAATTTTTATGCCTTATAATATGATAGGTGAATATAATTAATGCAATAAAATAATTTTGAAGATAAGTTTTAATTAATTCGAGTTTAATAAGAATTTTATTTATTAAGGAGTGTCACTTCGAGTAGATTTTGAAGAAAATCGTATCTAGAAGTTAAGTTAAAGTTCCCGGTACATTTTTCTTTATTCCATTACCAAAAAACACTCGAACTGACGGGAGTTTTCTTATCCAAATTCGGGTTTAATAAAAAAATAAATAAGAGTTTTTTTTAGACAATCAGTATTAGTTAATTATTAAAAAAAAACTGTGGTTCATTAAGCATTTATAAGTAAATCTATCATTATGTTAAGAAATACTAAATTGAAATTTAAACAAAAAAATATTCAAAAGTCATTAATTTTAAAACTGATATGAGTCTTTCTTTGCTTTTTCTGCAATTTTCAGATGTTGTATAATCTTGTAAATTATTGTAATTTTACCAATCTTTTTTTACAAACAAAATCTAATATAAAAAATGAATACAGAACAGTTTGTGAGCCGTCACATTTCCTTGAATGAAGCCGATAAACAGGCGATGTTGGAAAAAGTTGGCGTTTCAAGTATCGAAGAGCTAATCTCTCAAACCATCCCTTCTTCTATCCGTTTAGAAAAAGATCTTGAAATCTCAGAACCGCTTTCAGAATACGAAATGCTTATTCATTCGAAAGAATTGGCATCGAAAAATACTGATTATACAAGCTATATCGGTTTTGGATATCACAATACATTGTTGCCGTCGGCTATTCAGAGAAATATTTTTGAAAACCCGAGTTGGTATACAGCTTATACTCCTTATCAGGCGGAGATCGCTCAGGGAAGATTGGAAGCTCTTTTGAATTTCCAGACTGTTGTGTGTGATCTTACAGGTTTTGCTTTGGCAAACGCTTCATTGTTAGACG
This sequence comes from Chryseobacterium wanjuense, assembly GCF_900111495.1. Taxonomy (NCBI): domain Bacteria; kingdom Pseudomonadati; phylum Bacteroidota; class Flavobacteriia; order Flavobacteriales; family Weeksellaceae; genus Chryseobacterium; species Chryseobacterium wanjuense. The sequence goes on from NZ_FOIU01000001.1 coordinate 1,024,923, forward strand.
AATCTACGGCAGCTGCAGAAGCAATGCACATGTTCTTCAACAACAGAACGAAAGATCAGAAAAAAGCAGGGGCAAACAAATTCTTCGTTTCAGACCTTGTTCTACCTCAAACCATTGCTGTTTTAAAAACTAAAGCAGAAGGGTTGGAAATCGAAATCGTAGAAGGTGACCACAAAACGCACCAGTTGGATGCTTCTTACTATGGCGTTCTATTGCAGTATCCGGGTAAAAACGGAATCGTTTTAGATTATACGGAAGATATCGTAGAATATAAAAAATTAGACCTTCAGGTTGCTGTTGCCTGTGATCCGATGGCTTTGGTTAAGTTAAAATCTCCTGCTTCAATGGGGGCAGACTGCGCTGTTGGAACAACGCAGAGATTTGGTATTCCATTGGGATATGGTGGCCCTCACGCGGCATTTTTCTCTTGTAAGGAAGATTATAAGAGAGATATTCCGGGAAGAATCATCGGGGTTTCTCAGGATATGTACGGAAGACGTGCACTGAGAATGGCTTTACAAACGAGAGAGCAGCACATTAAGAGAGAAAAGGCAACTTCCAATATCTGTACAGCTCAGGTTCTTTTGGCAGTAATGGCGGGAATGTACGCTGTGTATCACGGTCCTAAAGGATTAAACTATATCGCAGATCAGATTCATTTTAAAGCAAATGCTTTGAAAGGTGGTTTGAAAGCATTAGGATATGAAATCGTTGAAGAGCCAATCTTCGACACGGTAAAAATCGTAATGAATGAGGATGAAAAGGGAAGATTAATGAGAATGATGCTTGATCACAGACTTAATCTGAACTATTTCACAGAAGGAATCGTAAGTGTTGCGATCAACGAAAGTACGACATTGGAGAAATTAAATGTTCTGATGGCTTCTTTTGCTCAGTTTAAAGACAAGCAGACTTTCAAATTAGAAATTAAAGAAGGATACAGCATTCCTGAGGAGAATTTAAGAAAAGACGAAATTCTTACGGAAGAAGTATTCAACAAATACCACACGGAAACAGAATTAATGCGTTACATCAAGCGTCTGGAAAGAAAAGATTTATCATTAACACATTCAATGATTTCTCTAGGTTCTTGTACGATGAAACTGAACGCAGCTACTCAGATGTTACCGTTATCTTGGGAAAATTGGGGCGCAGTTCACCCATTTGTACCGGTTGACCAAGCTGGAGGATATCAGGAGATGATCCGTGAATTGGAGAAAGACTTGGCAGAAATTACAGGTTTTGCAGGAACTTCTCTTCAGCCAAACTCTGGAGCTCAGGGAGAATATGCAGGATTAATGGTAATCAGAGAATATCACATCTCAAGAGGCGAAGGTCACAGAAATGTAGTATTGATTCCTCAGTCTGCACACGGAACAAACCCGGCTTCTGCAGCAATGGCAGGAATGAAAATCGTTGTTGTTAAAAACCTTGAAAGCGGAGAAATTGATTTCGAAGATTTAAAAGCAAAAGCAGAACAGCATTCTGAAAACCTTTCTTGTGTAATGATCACGTATCCATCAACTTACGGGTTCTTTGACGCCAACATTAAAGAAATTACAGCATTGATCCACCAGCATGGCGGACAAGTATATATGGATGGTGCCAACATGAACGCTCAGGTAGGTTACACAAGTCCTGGAAACATCGGAGCAGACGTTTGTCACCTGAATCTTCACAAAACTTTCGCAATTCCTCACGGAGGTGGAGGTCCTGGAGTTGGTCCGATCTGTGTGGCTAAACACTTAGTTCCTTTCCTTCCTTCAAACGCAAACATCAGAATCGGGGCTAAAGAAGCTATCGACGGTATTTCTGCGGCACCTTACGGTTCCGGATTGATCTTGAATATTTCTTACGCTTACATCAAAATGCTAGGAACTTCAGGATTGAAAAAAGCAACGGAGCATGCGATCTTAAATGCTAATTATTTAAAAGAAATTTTAGCTGAGCATTTCCCGATTTTATATTCAAATACGCAGGGTAGAGTAGCGCACGAGTGTATCGTAGATTTCAGACAGTTCAAGTCTTTAGGAATTGAAGTTGCTGATGTTGCGAAGAGATTGATGGATTATGGTTTCCACGCTCCTACAGTTTCTTTCCCGGTTGCAGGAACATTAATGATCGAGCCTACAGAATCTGAAAGCAAAGCGGAAATCGATCGTTTTGCAGAAGCTTTAATTGCCATCAAACAAGAGATTGATGAGATTGCAAACGGTGAAGCAGATCCTGCAAACAACGTATTGAAAAACGCTCCTCACACGGAACAACTGGTTATCTCTGATTCTTGGGATAAACCATACAGCCGAGAAAAAGCGGCGTATCCACTAGAATGGGTGAGAGACCACAAATTCTTTGCTTCTGTTTCAAGAGTTGATGAAGCTTACGGAGACAGAAACTTGGTTTGTACTTGTGAGCCGATCGAAGCTTATATGTAATTAAAAGTTTTTTAGATATAAAATCCCTCTCAGTTTTGAGAGGGATTTTTTTTGTTTTTATAATGAAACATAATTATTGCTCGTTTGCATATTTTATTGCTTCTTCAAGCACATCAATATCAATATCTTTTAATGTTTTAAATTTAATACAATATCCAGTCACACTCGCTTTGCCTAGTCTTTTTCCATACGTTTCGGCTAAGAATTTTTTATCATCAATTCCCATAATGTAAACAGAAATTCCTGTTGTATTCGCACTTAATCCAATTTTATAGAACTCTTTTGTGCTTCCGTTAGCATATTTCATCATGTGAACTCCATATCCGATATTGGGATTGGAAACTACTTTTCCTTCATCGTTTTTACCGTCTAAAAACCATAATTTACATTCCGGCATTGCTGTTAAAATTAAGTGATGCAGGGTTTGGAGTTCGCTGTTTTTAGATTCTGGTTGGGTGGTGATGTAGTTTTGGATTTGTTGTTCTATTCTCATATGAAAAGAGTCAGTTTATTTAAATATAAATCAATTCGCAATATAATAAAAATACTTATCCGTAATTTTTTCTGATTTTATAATTTCAAAAAGCATATGGTCATTTTTCCATCTTGTTTTTTTGATTAAAATAAAAACCATAGGAAATCGATCAAATATAAAAACAAAATTTTTTAATCAATTAATATTTCAGAATTAAAAATATCTTTTCTATTAACTAAAATAGAGTCAAAATTTACCTTTTTAAATGTATTTTCTTTGTTGTAAAACTCAAATTTATACTTATATATTTCTATAATTTTTTCTTTGATTTCAGTATCAGGTTTCTGAAGGTATTTCTCGCAAAGGCAAAGTGCCATTTTTCTCATTGCTGACTCATATTCCCATTGATTTGGAATGTTATGACCATTGTAAATTCTGCTTTCTTTTTTCTCGTCATGCAGAGGATAATTAATCTTACAATTTTTAAAACTTACCTCTCCCGTGTATTTTTTAGAACAGGAAATTAATAAAATTGATATTAAAAAAATATTGAAAAATTTCATTACAAATTTTTACTGTTTTCATTCCAATAATAAGAATCCGGATAAATTCTCGCCCCAAAAACCGCCGTTCCCACTCTCACGATCGTAGAACCTTCTTCAATGGCAGTTTCCAGATCGCCGCTCATTCCCATGGAGAGTTCTTTCATTTCTACGTTCGGAATATTTTGTTGGATAATTTCCTGTTGCAAATTTTTTAAGATTTTAAAACAAGTCCGGACTTTTTCCGTTTCCGCACTAAACAGCCCAATCGTCATCAAACCCTTGATTTTCAATGTGTCAAATTCGGAAACTTTTTTCACTAAATCAATCGCAAAATCAGGATGAATTCCAAATTTACTTTCCTCATCCGAAGTATTCACCTGGATCAAAACATCCATCGTTTTTCCTTCCATGGCAAGCCGTTGATGAAGCTTTTCAGCCAAATCCAAACGATCAAGAGACTGAATACAACGTACATCATATTTCAAAATATCCTTGATTTTATTTGTCTGGAGATGTCCGATAAAATGATTTTCGTGGGGAATGTCTTTTAAATCTTCATATTTTTCCTTGAGTTCCTGCACTTTATTCTCGGCAATTAATGTTTCGCTGTTTTCCAGAGCGAGCTTTATCCTTTCAGCGGAAACGGTTTTGGTTGCCAGTAATAATTTCACTTCATCAGCATTTCGGCCTGCTTTTTCACAAGCATTTTTTATTCTTTGGTTGATGATTTCAAGATTATGGAGTAGATCTTCTTTCATGATTGAGTTTGATGTTGAGCTTCCAGTTTCTGAATTAAATTTCCCTTCACAACCGTAAAAGTATGATCTTTCGCTTCCGCAAAAGAAACCTCATATTTTCTTTCAATTTTCCTCAAATCTTCCGGGAATTTTGACAATAAATTATCATAAAAACGATCCAGAAAATCTTTCGAAGGCATTTCATAATTAATTTTGAGCTGGAAACGTCTGATCAACGCAGGATCAATGATTTCAGGGTGGTTTGTAGCACACAGAAGAAGCGCATTTTCGGGATAATAATCAATCAGCTGGATCAATGTATTCACCAGTCGTCTCATTTCGCCCACATCTTTGTCGTCGCTGCCCCTCGCTTTCCCGATCTGATCGAGCTCGTCAAGGAAAAGTACCGATCTTTCACGAGCCGCTTTATCGAAAATCATTTTAATATTTTGTGAAGTTTCGCCAATTCTTGAAGAGACGATATTGCTTAGATTAAGGATGATGATATTTTTACCCAAAGCATTCGCAACTGCCTTTGCAGTCATGGTTTTTCCGCAGCCCGAGCTTCCCTGCAGGAGCACTTTATTGTTCACCGGAAGACCATATTCCTGCAGTTCACGGGAATACGTATTTTCTTTGATGAGCTGTACCAATTGTTCCTTATTGTTGGGGGCAAGGAAAACATCATTCAGCGTCACTTCTTCTTTGTCTTGAATAATAAGGTTGTACAGATTCATCGTTTTTTTATTTTAAAATTAAGCTTTCATTTGATGTTCGGGGCAGTCGATTCGCAGATCTTCAGAATATAAAACTTTCTCCAGAAGTCCACAAACAGGCTCTTTTCCTTCTGCAGAGGGTCGAAAATACACGCAAGTGGTACACATTCTCTGAATTGTAATCACTCCTGTTTTGTTCAGATGATGAATAATATCAAACAAACTCTGAAGCATATTTTCCTTGCTTTCTTCATCCAGATTTTGAATCGGAGCGCTGATTTCCCTTGTAAAATAAGATGTTTTATCGGCAATTTCCTTTCCTTTTTGGGTAAGATGAATGATGTAGCTTCGCGTGTCGTGAGGTTCGTATTCTTTAGTAATCAGATTTTTTTGTTCAAGGGATTTTACGGTTTCGCTGATCGTGGCTTTCGTCATATTAAATTCATCCGCCAGATAACTCACTTTTCTTTTTTCGTTGCTGTGATTCAACAAAAATATTAAAACCTGCACCTGAATCGGGCTCAAAGCATACTCCTTACTTTCCTGCCAAAGCAAAACACGGAAAGCCTGTGAAATCCTTTCTAAGGAAGCCACAATTTTGCTCTCCGTGTTCTGGTTTTGATGCTTTAAGTTAAAATCTGATTCGTTCATCAATTACAATTTTCCATTTCTATAATGGTGTAGCCTTTTTCGTTGATATCGGCTTCCCATTGTGGCAGAACGGTTTCTATATGGCAGAAACTGCATTCTTTTGCGGAAAGTTCCTGACTTTCCTGGCCTTTTCCTTTTAAATAATCTTTTCCGTAACCGTAGATTACGTCTGTTTCTTTAATTTCTGTCGGAGCAATAATGTCGAAATGCATTACTGTTCCGTCTTTTTTTGTTACGTATGTGTCCCAAACTGCTACTTGCATTTTATAATTTTTTATTGTTGTTTAAATATGGGTATAAACTTTTTTAAACCACAAAAGTGACAAAAGAATGACATATTAATTATTTTAAGATCACCATTAATCTGTAGATAAGAAAGCATAAGTTTTTAAAATCTGGATTTTTAATTTTGGTTAACTTTTATTTTTCTAATTAACTACAGCTTTTTATCTTTTGTGGTAAATATAAAATGCTTCACAAAGGTAGTAGTCCTAACTATGTGAAGCAAATTTTTTTATCCTTTTACTTCTTCCATAGAAGCACCAAAGTTGATATGAAGAACATTTCCTGTAGGAGTTACCAGCGCCGGAACAGATTGTATTCCTGCTTTTTCTGCTTCTGCAATTCTCTCTTTGTTGTCTCCAAGATGTACGATTTCCACGTTGTCTAGTCCGATTAAAGAAATGATGTCATGTTCTGCGCTTACACAAACCGGGCAACCTGCGTGATAAAAAACTGATTTTTTCATTGTCTTAAATTTTAATTGTTAGAGATTAATTTTCTAATGCAAATTTAGTTAGGATTACTAACTAAATATAACAGTATTTCATGTTTAACAAAATTTTAACAAAAATTAAAATTAAAAATTAAATATAAGTAATTGGAAATTTGATACTTAATCGATTGAAAATATCATTTGACTGTACTGTTCAAATAAAAAAGCCGAACGCAATTGTCCGGCTTTAAGCTTAATTATAATTGAAATTTGCTATGAAATGAATATTTCCTAAATAAGATCAATCTGGTTAGGATTGAAATTTTAAAACAATTCTCAAATTGTCTTATGAGTTTTCTGGTTTAGTTTAATTTTTTTCAATAATTAATTTCTTTCTCTTCTTGCTGTTGCAAAATAAGAAGCGAATACTACTAAACATGTTGCGATTCCGATGTAAGTGATCATTTTGTTTTATTTTTAATTATTTGACTTTTTTTTATCGATTTTACATTTGCAATATTACAACTTTCAAATTATATGCCAAAGGAAATAATCATGATGTATATCAGTGTTTTACGTAATTTTAAATTAATTTTTAATGATTTTTTGTTTACGATAATTTAATATAAAATTGAAAAATTTTGTGTACTTTTATTATCTTATCTGTAAAATTTTATCAATATTTCAATAGTTTTATGTCTTGTATTCAAGAGTTGATAATACAAAAAAGAAAAAATGGCATGCATAATACCATCAATTCAGATAAAATTAAATCACTTAATTTTGATGTTTATACGATTTAAATGTTAAGAAAATTTATTTTTGGATAAAAAATGAAAGAACTTTCATCAATTAGATTAAAGATGTTGCTCTCTTGAAAACGAAAAAATTAATAAAGCTTCTGATCTTTTTCGCAATAGAAACTTCTTCTTTTTCCAAGGCCGGTTTGTTTTTTTATCAGCTTTTCACCGCATTTCGGGCAAACGGATTTGGTATGGGCGAGCCAGTGTTTTTTCAGGGTAAATTCGCGTTTCCATTTCAGAAAATCAAAACTGTAATTTCGGGCTTCAGCAATGAGTTCTTTGATCTTTTTCGCGGGCATATTTCCCAGTAAGCTTTCCGGCTGTACTTCGATTCTGAACAACACTTCATTCTTAATAATATTCCCGACTCCGGAAAAAATATCCTGATTCATGAGGGCGTCGCAAACCATCATTTCCGGTTTGGATTTTAACTTTTTCTCAGCTTTTTTAGGATTCCATTCATCACTCATGACATCGGCTTCCCAATCAATTGCTGCCAGAAATTCTGAATCTACAAGTTTTACACTGCAGGTATAGAAATACATTCCACTTCCTTTGAAAATCAATGCCAATCGGAGCTGGCGGTCGGGTTTTGTCTGCTCATCCACACTATAAGATCCGAACATCAGCAAATGAATCCTCACCGCTATATCATCAAATACAAGATAAGTTTGTTTTCCAAAAGTCCGGATTTCCTTTAAAATTTTCCCTTTCAGAATGGGATGGTCGATTTTTGCATTTCCATGCGCTTCTATTACTTTTTTACCTACAAGTTTTTGCAGGTTTTCTTTCATAAGTATTATGGAGGGACCTTCGGGCATAATTTAGATTACATATCCACGTTCTGTACTTAGAGACCATGTACCGTTTTCATAGACTGCAATAATTTTGCCACCACTTGATGATTCGTGGTAGGGGATATAAAATGTTTTCCCGTCCGGGTCTTTTTTTATTCTGCCATAGTATGTAGAGAATAATCCTGGTTTATAATCACTATTTAATTTACGTGCCTTTTCTTCGGGAAATATTAAAACCCTTCTTTTTCCAGGATTTACTTTTTGAAAATATTCGCAATCGGATTCATAAGTTTCAAAAGTATAATGATTTTCCTGAATGTTTTGATAACCGTCTTTTTCAATAATCTCTTCAAAAAGTTTTGTAAACTTAGTATTTTCAGATTTATATCGAGGATTTAAATCTTCAAAATCAGAAATTTTGTCTCCATCGGTATCTTTGGAGTTTGGGTTTAAAAAAATAAGATTTTCAAAAAAATCATTATATCCATCATCATCAGAATCTTTTTTTATGTCATTTAGATCGATCTGAAAGGTTAAAAAGTCTTTCACTGCTTCTATTTCCGGATGTCCCGGTCGTCCCCAAGATTCGGCTATTGCTATAAAAGAGCCATCAATACTAAGTTTATTGTCTTTGATGAAAATTTCTTTTTGATTTTTGTTGATGTAAGTATTTTTATTAAATCCTATATAATAAGCTTTAGGCGTTTTGTTTTTAATTTCTAAGAGCCAATAGCCAAATCTGTTTTCAGCAATAGCGTAGGATATATTTTTTTCCTTTTGAAGCTGAATATACTTGAACTGGTCACTGAAATATGTATTGAATTCGGCATATTTTTTTTCATATTCTGCTTTTCTCTTTTCCCAGAAATTAGGAATTGTATCGTAGCCTGTGTATTCTAATATTTCATCTTTTTGATAACTAATATTAGATTTGTTTTCCTGAAACTTTATATGTTTAGGATTGTTAAACAAAATCAATTCTTCTGTGTCTTTGATAAATAAAAAATTACCGGAACGATAATGCTTTTGTCCATCATCAAAACAGTTATCCTGAGAAAATAAGCAAATTGGAAATAATAAAAATAAGAGGTTTTTCATTTGTGTTCTTTTGGGCAAATTTAAAAATATTTTCATTTATGCAATTCATTAAACATCTCAACATATTTATCCTTAAACATCTTCTCCGCATTCTCAGGAAAGCGAAAACCATCCGGACCTACATATATTTGTTTTGAGTGAAAATCTTTCTGTACAATTCTTGTCTGATGGTATTTTGTTAACCAAACATCAAAATGTTCAACCAGTTTTGTCGCTTCGTCTAACAACTCCGGAGGCAAAAAGTGTCCGTTGTTGATGAGCAAATCTCTGATGTGCTTGTTAGATTGATAAATAATTTCATCTTCATAAAAGGGGTCGTAGTCTTTTATTTTAGAATATTTATTTTGAAAAGCCAGCTTTAATCTATTTAAATGAATATAAACCTGTCCCAGCAGTTCCACGGTATTTTTCCGCCATTCGAAATAGGAAGTGTCTTTCTTTGCCAAAGCTTCAAATTCTCTTTTAAGAATAGCATTGTGCCGCTCTGTTCTCTTGTGGAAAAAGTAAGCGATAATGGCTGTAAATAAAGCCGTAACGATCGAACTTCCCAATATTTGTTGTAACAATTCAGACATGGTTTCAGTTTTTGTGATTGAACTTGTTTAAAATAAAAAAGTTTAAACCGACTATTAATAAGGACAAAGTTAATTTGAAAAACAGACAAGATTTTCAGGTATTTTACGGAAAATAGGAGTTGTATATACGGAAAAATTGAACGTAGATATTTTGGGTTTTTAAGAAAAAATCATCCGATTAGTTCATTAAAAATAAAATTTGAAGTAATTTTGAAAAATGATGAACTTAAACCAGATTTTCACCAATCAGCGTACAGGAAACAATCCGCAGACAAAGGCTTCAAGAACGGATTTTCAGAGGGATTTTGACAGAATTATTTTTTCATCGGCTTTCAGAAGACTGCAGAATAAAACGCAGGTTTTTCCGCTTCCCGGGAGTGTTTTTGTGCATAATCGTCTGACGCATTCGTTGGAAGTTTCGTCTGTTGGAAGAAGCCTGGGAAGTGTCATGGGAGAGTTTATTCATGATCAGTTTAATAGTGACTTGACCGAAGATGCCAAGAGTTTTTATCTTCACAATTTAGGAAATGTGATTGCTGCGGCCTGTCTTTGTCATGATGTGGGAAATCCGGCTTTCGGGCATTCGGGTGAAGATGCGATTGCAAGTTATTTTGAAAAAAATGAAAAAGATTTAAAACCAAAATTCAATGAAAAGGAATGGGCAGATCTTGTCAATTTTGAAGGAAACGCCAATGCAATCAGAGTTTTGGCTCATCAGCAGCAGGGAAAAGATGCAGGAGGAACTCAGCTGACCTTCGCAACATTAGCAAGTATTGCAAAATACCCTTGTGAAGCGATTGCTAAACAAAAAGGGATTATTCACAGAAAGAAATTCGGGTTTTTCCAGAATGAAAAAGAAATTTTCCTTGAAATTGCAAAAGGAACGAATTTAATTTCAGAAAGCGAGGAACCGCATATTTTCAAAAGACATCCTTTTGTATGGCTCGTGGAAGCGGCGGACGATATCTGCTACAATATCATTGACATGGAAGATGCGCACAGATTGGGCATCGTTTCAACCTCCGACTGCGAAAATCTTTTCTTCGAACTGGTAAAATCTGAAACGGATGATATTAAAAGGGTAAAAGATAAACTGGCATCCATCGGCAACGACAACGAAAGAATTTCATATTTAAGGGCAAAAGTCATTAATGCTTTAATTAATAAATCCATTGAAACGTACAAACTGAACTTTGAAAAGATCCTTGAAGGAAATCTTGACAAAGCTTTGCTTGATATTTATAAATCTGAAAATGATTCTTTAAAGGAAATCGAAAAATTTTCTATCGCTAAAATCTACAATCATAAAGCCGTGGTAGAAATCGAAAATGCCGGCTACAATGTAATGTACGAGTTGCTGAATCATTTTATTCCGTCAATTTTAAAATCAAAAGACGAAAGAAAATCCTACGATAAAATGGCACTAAAACTTCTTCCGCAACAGTTTGTATACGAAGACGGTACCGATTATGAGAAAGTTTTGGGTGTGATCGATTTTGTATCGGGAATGACGGACAATTACGCAACCGATCTTTACAGAAAAATCAAGGGAATTGATATTGGAATGACGGTTTGATTTGTAGGCTGAGAGATGGAAGATGGGAGTTGGAGGTTTGACAAATCCATTAATTGTTTTAAACTAATATAAAACTTGAAATATCCACAAAGTTTGTTGTCCTGTTAAGGATCTAGCCACGAATTTTTCCGTAAAGTTTTTGATTCTATGTTTAGATCCTTGACAGGATGACAAACTCAGTGGTTATACATCTGGATTAGTAAAAATAAAACTTACTTAACTACAATATAAAATTACCAATCCAATTGTAAAACCTCCAACTCCCAGCTTCCATCCCAATCACCCCATCAGTTCATTCGCTTCTTCAATCAACGATTTCATCAAAACTGATGCGTTTTTATGTTTTAAAATCGGTGCAATCTGGCCTGACCAGAAGAAAACCAATTCATGTTTCTTTTGTTCTAATGCGGCTTTTCTTATCGATGCAATAAAGGTTGTCTGCAAAGGAAACGGTAGGGTTTGATCTGTTGCAGTCAATAATTTTCTTGTGATTTCTGTTGTAATTCCGCGTCCTAATCTTCCGGTGTACGCTCGGGAAAGGGTAGTGGATCTTGCAGCGTCTGAGAATAAAAATTCTTTGTGAATCGGCAATGCTCCGGACTCTTCGGTAGCCAAAAATGCGGTTCCGATTTGCGCGGCTTCTGCTCCCAAAGTCATTGCTGCGGTAATTCCGCGACCGTTGGCAATTCCTCCTGCGGCTACGAGCGGAGTTTTAACCTTATCTTTCACCAATTGAATTAAAGCAAAAGTTCCGGTAGTTGAAAGTTCCGCTTTATCCAAGAATGAAGGTCGGTGACCGCCACTTTCAAAACCTGATACTACAATCGCATCTACACCGAGGTTTTCCAGTGCGATGGCCTCGTTTAAAGTTGTGGCATTTCCAACAACGATCGTTCCCTGGCTTTTCAGTCTTTCAATAATATCCTGATCCAAAAGTCCGAACATGAAGCTGAAAACTTTAGGTTTAATATCAAAAACAACCTGAAGCTGGTTCTGAAATCTCGACTCGAAAGAGGGTGGAAGTGCAGGAACTTCAATGCCTAAGCTGTCATAATAAGGTTTGAAAATTTCAACCGTTTTTTTGTATTGATTTTCCGTGTGTTCCTGATCAATAATATCGTGATCATTCACCCAAAGATTAAGATTATAGGGTTTGTCAGTCTTTAATTTTATCTGTTTATCAATTTCATAAATTTCCTCCGGAGATAAAGTATAGGCTCCGAATCCGCCCAATCCACCGAGGTTACTGACTGTAGAAGTCAGCTCAACGGTTGATAATCCGCCACCAAAAGGTCCCTGAAAAATTGGGTATTCTATACCTAGTAAATCTGTTATTCTGTTTTTATTCCACATAATTTTGATGATTTTGGTTTAAAAATTTAGATTAAAGTTCTACATCAGTTAATGTTTTATTGACGATGAGCCATTTACCATCAATTTTATGGAAAGTTATAAAATTATAGTAATTGAAATCATACATTTTTACATTTAATTTCGCTGTGGCAATCGTGTTTATCACATCAATCGAGATTATTGTTGGTTTAAAATCTTTCCCTGATTTTTCGGGGCTTACACGGCTTCCGACACCTTCAATATATTGTGCGGCAGTTTTATAGTAAGGAACTCCTTTTATATCCCCAAAAAGTAGGGCATCTTTATGAAAAACCTGTTTCAAAAGTTCGGTATTTCCTTCGTAAATGCCCTTGAAATAATACTGTTCGATGGCATTTCTTATTTCTGTTTCTTGTACTGTGTCTGTTTTCATGACTTTGATTTTTTGAGCAAAGCTGCCTACCGGAAAGATAAGCAGCGATGTCAATAATAATAGAACTTTCATTTTTACAAATTATGACCAGCGCCCATTCCTCCATCTGCATTAATGATGGCGCCTGAGATAAATGTATTTTTTGCAATAGCATGAACCATTTGAGCAATTTCCTGTGGTTCTCCGATGCGGTTGATCAAGTGAATTCCCGCATTGTTATCTATACTTTCATCGTGCATCGGCGTTCTGATGAGTCCCGGTGCTACGACGTTTACTCTGATGTTGTCTTTTCCGAATTCGGCTGCCAGTTGCAATGTCAGAGCGTGGATGGCTCCTTTGCTCGAAATCGGTGCTGTAGACGGTGATTGTGCGATCGCGTGGTAAACCAATGGTGTCCCGATATTGATGATCACTCCGTCTTTTTGCTTTTGCATTTGAGGAATTACGGATTGTGTGGTGAAGAATGTTCCTTTTAAATTGGTCGTTAAAAATTTATCTAAATATTCTTCCGTCACTTCTAAAAATGGCTTGTTCTCGTAGATTCCCGCATTGTTGACCAATACATCAATTGAACCGAATTTTTCAATCGCCGTTTTTGCTAATTTTTCTCCAACGGCTTTATCGGCAACGCTTCCCGCAACCATCGCAAGGTTTTCGCCTGCTCCCAATTCGTTGTAGACCTGTTGTAATTTTGATTCCGTTTGTGAATTAATGACCACATTATCACCTCTGTCCAGGAAATAACGGGCAATTTCCAAACCAATTCCTGATGAGGCTCCTGTAACGATTACTGTTTGTTTTTTCATATCCGGTTTACTTTTTTTCAGTTGAAAATCCTTGTTCTTTCAGTACGGAAACCTGTTCTCCGGCATATCCCCAGTTGTCGTCTTCAATTTCATTGATCACGATGTGTGTCAAATGTGGATCTTTATTCAAAACTGTTGTTACAGCTTTACTTATTTCTCGGATTAATTGTTGTTTTTTTTCGCGGTTAAGATCTTCGCGTAAAACATCTACTTTTATGAATGGCATGATGTAAAATTTTTAAGGTTATTTTTATTTAGGCTTTTATTTTTAACCGTAAAAGAGACAAAAGATATATGGTAATTAATCTCTATTTAATTATTAGAAAACAAGTTTTACAAAAGAAAAAAATTAAAGATTTTTTAAAACTTATGTGTTCTTGTCATAGTTTATTGATGAACTTAAAATAATGTAGATTTTATCTTTTGTCTCTTTTGTGGTTAAAATAAAAGTGTAAACAAATTGTTGTTAATTAATTATTGTGCTTCCGCAACAAGATGAATATTTAAGTCAAAATTATTGTAGATCAACGTATCTCCAAGATTGGTAAAGAAATTTGATGATCTGAATTTGATATTAAATTTTGTTCTGTCGATAACAATTTTAGTGTCTAAAACTGCAGCGTTGTCTGTCTTCACGATCTGTAAAGTGGTCGTAATGGAATGTGTAATTCCTTTAATGGTAAGATCTCCGGTTACGTAGTATGAGTTGTTGTCACCCGGTTCTGCGTGTGTGATTTCAAAAATTGCATCAGGAAACTGATCAGAATTGAAAAAATCATCCGAAGCTAAATGTCCCGCAAACTGAGCATTGGTCTCAGCATCATCAATATCAAGAATTTTGATTGATCTTGTGTCTATTACAAATTTTCCTGATGAAAGGGTGTTGTCTTCAAAAGCAAAAGTTCCTTCTTTTACTTCGATAGTTCCGTTGTGGGCTCCGGTTACTTTTCTTCCGATCCATTCAACTAAACTTTTTTCACTGTTTACTTTAAAATTTTTTGTATCCATTTTTGATTTGTTTTAAATGATGATACAAAGTTGGGTCGATTATAGGAAAAAGTTACGTGATGTACGTCACGAAATATGGGGAAGTTGAGAGGGAAGAGTTGAAGGTTGTGTGATGGAGGTTAGAAGTTGGAAGTCAAAAATTACCACTCCAATAGTAATTTCCATCATCCAGCCTCCATCTTCTCGCCATTTCTTACTGATGCAGCCTGCTCAAAGTCTCTCTTGTGACTCCCAAATACGCGGCAATCAGATGTTTGGGAACTAAATTGTACAGCTGAGGATACAATGATAAAAGCTCTTCATACCTGAACTTCGCATCATTATTCATAAAGGAAAGAAGTCGTTTTTGGGTGGCAACATACCCTTTATTCGTTCGCCACCTGAAAAAATGCTCGACTTCATGAATTTCTCTGCAGATTTTCTCCCTGTCTTCGTTGGAAATAGATAGAATAGTTGCGTTGGTGATACAGTCAACATTGATGGTCGCTCTGTTTTTACTGTAAAGTGCGTCAAAATCTGTTACCCACCAGTTCGGCATCGCAAACTGAAGGATAAACATTTTCATACTGTCATTAAGGTAAAATGCTTTCAGGCAACCGTCGGTAACGAAATACTCATGATCTACGAAATCTCCTTCTGTGATCAGGCTTTGCCCTTTTTTTAAATTGATCAGATTAAAGTGCCCGAAAACGTAATCAAACTGCTCTTCCGGAAGAGAAACGAATTTTGAGATATGCTCTTTTAATATGTTTTTAGCATCAACCATAATGAGGAATTAATATTCAAAATTAAGTCTTTTAATTAGAATAATTTTCACAAGTGTTTTCTTTTTTTAGTATGAATATGTAGTGTTTTTAGTACGGTCATGTAGTATTCTTATTACAGAACTGATTCGTGGATTACCATGTAAATCCAATATTTTTGAAGTCTAAAAACATACGATGAAAAAATATTATACCTTAACCCTGAAGTTATAGATACTTATACGCCCTGAATCAGGATATCAGAAATTTTAATACTATTTTATACTGTTACTTTTCTCCTTTTACGATTGTTCCCCCGATTTATTCTTTGCAAAAGTATGATAAATAGGGAGAAAAGATTTTTTATCATTTGTATTTTTGCGGCCTCCCATTTGGGAGGTTTTTTGTTTACAATTAATTCCTCTTTCCTATATTTTGTAGTCATTTTACTACACGCGTGTACTATTTTTAGTACAAATTTCATTGTTGATGCGCCGGCTAAAATCTGTAGTTTTGAGAACATAATAATAACCATGTTAAATACCGTTCAGTTTACTTTCTAAGTAATCCCTGGTTCTATACCAAATTTATTTTGGCTAAAAACGAAAATTCCTACCCATATATTTATCATACTTTCCTCCTGTTATCATTGTTCCCAAACAAGCATTATTTACAAAAGTGATGAGAAAAAACCAGGAGGAAAGATTTTTTTAATTTAAAATAATTCATTTTGTAGTGATTTTAGTACGGCGTGTAGTATTATTAGTACAAGATTGATAAATACTACAAATTTCAAATCCGGTAATTTTGGCCATTAAAGGCTATACTTGAATAAACACTTTCATAAACCATCCATGATGAAAATAAACGCTCAAGTTGGTATATGAATATTGAATATGAAAAGTATCCTAATAACTGAGATTAATACTAGAATTATTTAACATGAAAAAAACAACGACAATTTTACTTATTGCAGGAATTGGAATGACAAAAATTTCTGCTCAGATCGGTGTTAATACATCCAACCCGCAAACAGCATTTCATGTAGATGGAGCGAAGGATAATCCCGCAACAGGAGCACCTACCGCAGCCCAGCAAACGAATGATGTGGCTGTAACGCAACAAGGAAGACTGGGAGTAGGAACAATAGCTCCAACCAACAGTCTTGAAGTTGACAGCCGGGTAGCTAGTACTTCCGGAGTGAAAATGACACGGCTTCCTAATGCTTCTGTTTTAGCTACTGACGCAAACGGAAACGTAATCTCAGGGGTTACTGAAGACGCGGGGGTTTCTGTAACGAAATTACGTTTAGCTGTAGCGACACCTTCTTTGGTATTAAATAGTGCTTCAAATAACTATTCTTTCAGATACAATTCTACGAGTACAGGAGGAACATGGCAGATAAGAATAAATAATGGTGCAACAAGACAGTTCAATATTTGGGATACGGAATATAACGGGCAAGCCGGAACCGGTGTTTCAGATACCGTATGGCAGTTAAGAACTGTAAAAAACCTTACTCCGGGTACTTGGACGGCATTAGATGATAATATTGCCGGAGGAGCTAATGAATATAATGTCTATCATGTATACGATCTAAGTGTAGGTACAATTTTGAGACTGACAGTCACTCTTTCCAGCGTTTCAGGAATCAGAGAATCAATGATCCTGGAAGAGTTTTAAGATTATTTACTAGATACTTTAAATAATTATTGAAATGAAAAAAAAAATAATCATTTTACTTATTACCTCATTAGGAGCTATAAAAACAACAGCCCAAGTCGGTGTCAATACAGAAAATCCGCAAGCCTCATTCCATATTGATGGAGCAAAAGACAATGTCACTACAGGTGTTCCCACTGCAGCACAACAGGCGAATGACGTCGCAGTGACTTCGGCCGGAAATGTAGGTATCGGAACTAGCGCACCCGATGCATCAGCAGCATTAGAAATAAGATCTGCTAACCAAGGGCTTCTTCCTCCAAGAGTGACCTTAATTTCTGAAACAGATAACCTTACCATTACTAATCCCGCAACAGGTCTGTCGGTATATAGTTTTCAAAATGGAACGCTGGAAGCCGGTCTTTATACCAATATTGGCACGCCTGCTGCACCACAATGGAAAAGAGCCGGAGAAACTGTTAATAATAATATAGGAAGTAAAATTTACAAAACCGTATATAGAGGAAGAAACGTAAGCCCTTACACAAAACCGAACCTTCAGGTACCAGAAATGAATCTGATGTTTCGTTTTGCAGTTGTGGCCGGCGACATGAGACTTCAAGTTCGTATGATTAATCCTCCTACTCAAGCTGGAGTTTGGGTAAGATTATTAGGACACTGGCAAGGAGAGGATCTTAACTTTCACGGAAGTTATGCTAATCAGATTCAGTTTACAGCTGCTAATTATTCTACATGGACGCCATTTGGTGGGATCTGGAATGGTGAATGGGGATATTATTATTTAATATATACAGACGAACAGAGATCGGGAACTGATAATCCTTACGACCGCGCCATGAATCTTTACGGAATAGATAGCTTCGGTTATTATAATGCACAGACTCAAAAAGAGATCTACTCCCTAGCTGCAGAAGTATTTTAACAACGATTCTGAAAACACATATATGAAAAGACCTCTCAATTTGGAGAGGTCTTCACTATTTTTATCTGAAGATGCTTACAACAAGACAAACTAAGGTTTACTTCTTATGAAGCATGGCCTTAAGGCTTTCAATTTCTGCTTCCAGCTTTTCTATATATTTTTTCTGAGATTCCCACATTGAAACTGGGATATTATAATTGTTACTAACAATATTTCCATTCCCTGTGGCATTGTCGTTAAAAATAAAAATTAAACTTTCTTCGTTTTCATATATTTCGTCTAAAGGAACTTGCAACGTATCAGCAATTTTCTGCCATTCCTGTAAAGAAATTTTTGCGGTTCCTTTTTCTCTCCTGTTATAGTTAGAAACATCCATACAAAGAATATCTGCCATTTTTTCCTGGCTTATATTTTTTCTTTTACGAGTTTCAATAAGTTTTGTTTTCTGCATTTCACAAAGTTTAATGTAAAGATAATTTTTTTGCGAAAAATCGCAATGAAATCGCAAAAGAAAATTATTTTGAGTTTAAAATTATTTTTTAGTTTTGAACCGTTAATCATTAAAAAAACAACTTATGAAAAAAACATTATTACTAGGCGCTTTGTTTATTGCAGGTGTAGTAAGCGCGTTTCCCTTTAGGACATCTTGTGGAACTATTGTAATGGTAAATGGAGCAAGTGGTTCTTTGTCGCATATTGAAAATATTTGTGAATCAATTAACCTTGCAGTTTGTGGGACATATGCTGATGTAGTTTTATATACCCATTAATTAGTTTAACATAAATCCATAATTAATTTTATGGATTTTTTTTCTTAATTCTATGAAAAAAAATTTAATATTTTTTATTCTATTATCCTTGAAGCTAATTTCACAAACTAGCTTTAATGTCATTTATGAAGCTGATTATAAATTACAGTATAAAATGTTGAATATTAATAATGCAAAACTTGAAGAAGCTGCTTTTGCATTATTAATAAATGAAAAAGAATCTTACTTCAAGAATATGAATAAATATGTCGGAGATTCTTTGCGATACGAAAAGAAGTTGGATGATAATAGTAGTAATGGCAAATACTTTACTCCTTTTCGTGAAAATATTGGCACGACAGATGGAAAAATCTATGTTACTGTTCCTATTTCGTATAAAAATTTTAAATATGAAGAAACCAATGATATCACTTGGAATTTAATAAATGAATATAAAACAATCGGAAAGTACAAAACTCAAAAAGCAACAACAAAAAAATACGGTAGAACTTGGATAGCTTGGTTTGCTAAAGATATTCCTTTTCCTTTTGGGCCTTATAAATTCAATAAACTACCAGGTCTTATTCTTGAAGTATATGATGAAAAGAATGATTATCATTATACATTATATAAGTTTGGAAAGAGAAAATATTTATGCAAGTCTGCAAATATGAATACGGGTGCTACACTTGTTGAGAAATCTAGAATATTTGATTATCAGCGTAAAGAAATTGGTGACCAAAACCAATTCAATGACGTTATCGAAGACAAAGAAACATTGAATATGTTGAGAAAAAAATCTGCTGAAAGGGCAAAACAATTTAATCCTATTGAGTTAAGTATATATTAATTCATTTTATGATTATTTAAAAAAGCACCTGCAAAAGTGCTTTTTGCACTTTAAAAGCAGTGTTCCCTTTTCCATACCGTCAGCAACAACTTGTACAAGTATCGGCACACCATTATACAAGTGCTAGCAGGTATTAAATAAGGGCAAAGAGAGAGCCCTATAAGTATCAATACCCCCTTATCCAAGGGGGTATTGATACTTATTAAACTGCCATTGGGTCTTATAGGAAAGCCTATTGACGGATGACAGAGCCGTCAGTGGGTGGTGTTGTAGTATCCGTAGAGGGAGACGAAGTGGTGGGAGGTACAAAAAACTGTTTCATATCCTCATAGATAACATTGGTTCCCGGTACATTTTCCCCTGCAAGAAATTTCATATTTCTGTAAAATGTTATTGAATTATGATAATTGTCATGATCTAATAAGACTTTTGTATCTGATAATTGTTCGGTGATGGAGCTTAACCTTTGTAGGCGGCTTTCGATCTGCTGTCTTGCAGAATAATCTCTGTCAAATTCTGCTTTGTCTAAAAATACCGGAACAAATTGAGGATATTGCTCCATATAATTTTTAGACATATTTACGAAGAGCTTGTTCTGCTCTGCGATTCTTCCGTACTGTTGTCGTTGTTCCGGTGTAAGGTTGATGGTTTTTCCCAGAAGTATATTTTCTATACTGCTTAAGGCCTGGTCTATTGTAGTAAGATCACTTTCAGAAAATGTTAAACTGATTAAATTGTCTAATGCCATTTCGTAATTTTAATTGGTTTAGTATTTTCAAATTTAATTATTACACCAATTCAAAATATCTGCGGTAAATGATTTTTTAATGAGCGTTAATCACTTTGATCGATTTATTTAAATTTATTTTTATAGTAATTTGTTTGTGATAATTATTTTCTTATTTCTTATTGATTTAAAAAAAATATTTCTAAAATAATTCACAAAATAAAATACATCCCAAAAGGTAGATAAATATCGAATCCCATATCGATAAATATCGACACTACAAATAGTAGTGTTTATACATATGATTTACTATTTTTGTAAATATATTAACTGTTTTGCTTTTTTAAGGGAAGTTTATTTTGTTTATGATAAATTAATGTGAATTTTTTTCTTTTATACTTTAATTTTTATCGATTTAATACATTTGGGCTTCCTGAAATTATTTAATATTAAGTTTTAATAAAAAAATTGTAATAAAAATTTGACATATTGTAGAATTTTTTCTACAAAAATGTAATTTTTCTACATTATATTTGCAGGCAACCAAAAACTAAAACCGTAGTATTGATGAAGTTTTATTACTTTATTTTGATATTTTCCTCATTGATTGTTCATGGTCAGCGGTACGCTTCTCAGTGGTATGGTATGGATCAGGGTCTGCCTCAAAACAGCATTAAAGATATTGCAAAAGATAAGGATGGTTTTATCTGGTTATCAACAGACGGAGGTATTCTGAGATATGACGGAACCAGTTTTCTGCTTCATAATGACTTTAAGATCAGTAGTTTAAGTTTTAAGGATTTTCTGCGATACGGTAATGATGGGTTTATTTGCTTTAATAATGGTGAAAAAGAAGGTGTACTCATTTCAGGCAGAACGGTAAAAGTACTACCGGAAGACAAGCTTGTACGTACTTATGCATTAAAAGGAGCATATCAATCTAAAAGATTTTGTAAAAACAGCCTTATAGAGTATTTTTTTCCGGATGTAGATTGTTATTATATTAAAACAGATTCCGGAACATATTTTTTTGATAATAAAAATATTGAATATCAGGCACGAAACGGAAAGAAAAAGCTGATACAGCAAAACTTTCATCATCCTTACTTAAAACAGTCTTTCGAACAAAATGGTGTAATCTATATCGCTGATCCTCAAAATAGGAGAACAATGATTCTGCGAAACGGGACCGTGTCGTATGATAATCAACCTTCTCTTTACAACGATCCCAAAACAAAAATATACTGGCATCAGGACAATAAACAGGTTTTTGTGATCAATAATGATAATATTTATGTAAGCAAAATCGTCAATGGTAAGCCTACTCTTAGTTTTTTGATGCAGTATAAAGATGTGGAAAAGCTATTTTTATATTGTATGTTCTACGACGAAGAGGCGAATAAAATGTACTTCGGAAATGTCGTAAACGGGCTCAATATCGTGAATCTTTCCAATTTCTATGTTTCACAGAAAAATATTCCTTACACCGGGGAGGTTTGCTACGAAGCGTTGCCTTTTACCAAAAATTCGGTTATTACAAAGGATGGAATAGAATATTATAAAGATAAAGTCAATAAGTGGTATTCCGCCAGAGTGAAGTATGACAAGCGATTTCTTATTTATGATGATTCTCAAAATCTCCTTTATTTAGAATTCAATAAGCTACATAGAAGATACAGGTCAACGCAGTATCAGAAGAGGGATTCTATCAGTTTTCCCGGAAAATCTGTTGAAGGACTTTATAAAATAGGAAAAAAATATGTGATTAGTATTCCGGACTACAATTGGAACTATCACCTGACTATATTTACCGATGACACCTTTAAAAATCCTAAAAATGTTTTCAAGTTTAAATCGAACATCAATTTTGTTACGGAGTATAATAGTGACATGATGTACGTAGGAACCAGCAACGGAATTTACCTTTTATCACTTTCAAAAAATAAAGTTGTAAAATATTTGGCCAAAGATCTTCCTATTAAAGAAATTCAGCGGACAAAAGACGGAAATTTCTGGTTTACCACGTATAATAAAGGACTTTATCTTCTTAAAGACGATGAGGTGATCAGGATGCCGGAAGATAAAAACGGATATATAGCCAGCGCACATCATATTCTGGAAGACAACCACGGGATGTTTTGGATCTCTTCAAATAACGGATTATTTAAAGTTTCTAAAAAATCGCTGTTGGATTATGCCCAAGACAAAAATTCTAAAGTTACTTACTACCGCTACACCAAAGAAAATGGTTTCCTGAATAATGAATTCAACGGAAGCTCCAATCCCAGTGGAAATATTTTAGAAAACGGAGAATTCGTATTTCCTTCGATGGAAGGTTTTGTTTTCTTTAAACCGGGTGAGATTAAAAGCCACTATCCTAAAAGTGATCAGCTGTACATTGAAAGGGCTAAAATAGGGAAAGATATTGTCGGTTTTAAAGATACCCTTCGCTTAAAAAGTGATTATAAAAATGTGGATATTTTTCTTGATATTCCTTACTATTACGATATTGAAAATATTTACCTTGAAGCTAAATTAGAAAATAGCGGAAATAATAAATGGGAAGAGGTACGAAAGGATAAAAAATACACATTGGGTAGTGTTGATCCGGGAAATTATACACTTTTGATCAGGTTTTTGGTTGCAGATGGCAAGTTTGTATACAAAAAAATTTTTTTAGAGATAAAGCCATTCTTCTATCAGACCATGTTGTTTAAAATCTTAGTGATGCTGCTGATTGTAACCGCAATTGTGCTCATCATCCAGATGCGGACGAATTTCCTCAGAATTAAAAATAAAAAGCTGCAAAGCAATCTGCACAACAGGAATCTGGAACTGAAGGAAACCAGCGATACCCTGGAAATGACCAAGAATAAACTGAAAAACGAAGCCGAATATCAGCAAAAAATAATGGAAAGCATCAGTCATGATATCACGACTCCCGTGAGGTTCATTGCATTGCTTTCACAAAAGCTCAGCGAGGCGGAAGACGCTAAAATCCAGAAAAAATACTTTGACGGTATTTACAAAACTTCGGAGCAGTTATTTAAATTTACCTTAGGATTAAAAGAATACACCGAATTATATAAAGAAGAGAACGTTTTTGATGATGAAGCGCATTCTCTGTATGAACTTGCAGAAGACAAAAAACTTCTTTTTGAGGAAGTGGCATCGGATAACAATACCACGATTACGAACCTTTGTGATCCGGAACTGAAGATCAGAACCAATCACAATATTCTTTCGGCAATCCTGCACAATTTGATAGATAATGCTGTAAAAAATACCACAGACGGGAAAATAGAAATTACCTCCGATGTGAAAGGTAACGAGTTGGAAATCAATATTTCAGATACAGGAAAAGGAATGTCCCAAAGCCAGATAGAATACTATTCTCATGTCTTTGAAAGTATGGAAACGGAAAATTTTGTGTTTAAAAATTACGGATTAGGCCTGCATATGGTGATCCAGTTGAGTAAAAAAATTAACGCAAAAATAAGTTTTCATGAAAATAGCCCTAAAGGAACCATTGTGAAAATATTTCTTAAATTACACTAATATGAATAAAAAAATACTAATAGCCGACGACCATTATGTAGTAAGATTAGGAACCGCACTGATTTTGGAAAGTCAGTTTGCTAAGATTTCAATCGATTACGCAGAAAGTTATGATGAGGTGAAAAACAAGCTCAACGCCGAGAGATTCGATCTTATCATCCTGGATATTGAGATGCCGGGAAGCACTTTTAAAAAGATGATCAAAGAACTGAAAATGATTCAGGAAGACCTGATGATCATGATTTTTTCGTCATATAAAGAGAGTGTTGCCATAGAATATATTCAGGAAGGTGCAGAAGGGTATTTGAATAAACTGAGCAGCGAAAAGACTTTAATAAAAGCTGTGCAGTCCATTTTTGAAGACGGATATTATTACCCTTTCAAGCTGGTAAAGCAGCTTTCCGCGCGCCCGCAGAAAGAGGAAGTGGAAAGTATTTTATCAGAAAGAGAATTTCAGGTTTTCAAGCTTCTGGTTGAAGGCAACGGAAATTTGGAAATCGCCAATATTCTGCAGATTCAGATGACCACTGCAAGTACTTATAAAAGAAGGATTTATGCTAAATTAGGCGTGAATAATCTTATTGATCTCCTGAAAATCTACAACAGTCAAAATCAGGAAAAATAAAAAAATGATCTGCCGGAAGCTACCCGACAGATCAGAATGAAAAAAAAGCAACAATTACTATCAATAATTGTTCACTGTCCCTTATTAAAACTTTTTGATCATTTATAAAGCTTTACGGAGAAAAGCACTGTGTAATGAAGCTTTCGCTGAAGCCGTAAAATTTAATTTTGAAGATTTATATTCAAAAATAGTAGTGCAAAAATACGATCGAAGTCCAATATTTTTGTCATAAAACCTGTACGAAGAACACTACTCTGTGTACTAAAAATACTACAAGAAAGTAAGCCGCTGAAAGATTCTGTGTTATATTTTGTTATCTGGATTTAAATAATTATTTTAAACGAAGAAATGAATATCAAGTAATTCATCTTTTTTTTAACAAAACATAGAACCTTAGAACTCAATAACAAAACATATTATGGCTTATTTAGGAATCATTATTTTCATCGGATTGGTGACGCTGTTTGCATCCTTTTTTACGGTAAAGCAGGAAACGGCGGCCATTGTGGAGCGTTTAGGAAAGTTTCACTCCGTCCGTCATGCCGGGTTACAGTTGAAAATCCCTTATTTAGATAGAATTTCAAAAAGAATGAATCTTAGAATTCAGCAGTTGGATGTGATGATTGACACCAAAACGCTGGATAATGTTTTCGTGAAAATGAAAATTTCCGTTCAGTTTCAGGTGATCAGGACACAGGTGGGAGATGCTTATTACCGACTGGAAAGTCCGCATGATCAGATCACCTCTTACGTTTTTGATGTCGTAAGAGCGGAAGTTCCGAAATTGAAGCTGGATGATGTTTTCCTTAAAAAAGATGACATTGCAATTGCCGTGAAAGCCGAGCTTCAGGAAGCTATGCAAAGTTACGGCTATGATATCATTAAAGCTCTGGTAACGGATATCGATCCGGATGAGCAGGTGAAACATGCCATGAACAGGATCAACGCGGCAGAAAGAGAAAAAACTGCCGCAGAATATGAATCTGAAGCACAGAGAATCAGGATTGTAGCCGTTGCAAAAGCAGAAGCGGAATCTAAAAAACTGCAGGGACAGGGGATTGCAGACCAAAGAAGGGAAATTGCCAAAGGTCTTGAAGAATCTGTAAGAATGCTGAATAATGTAGACATCAATTCCCACGAAGCCTCTGCTTTGATCGTGGTGACGCAACATTATGACACACTGCATTCGGTGGGAGCTAATAACAGAAGCAACTTGGTTTTATTACCCAACTCACCGACGGCCGCCAGCGGAATGCTGAACGATCTCGTAGCTGCGATGACTACAGCCAATACAGTGGGAGAAATGACCAAAGGAAAATATCCTCCGCCACCGAAAGAACATGAACATTAATCGATAAAAAACTCCCGGAATTTTCGGGAGTTTTTGTTTTATTTCTTAGTTTTTGAAACTTGTTTTACTAAGGTGTATTTGATTGAAGATCCATCTGCAGGCGGATTTTCAATTTTTTCGGTTTTCACTTGCAAGACATATTCATAGCCCGGTTCGTAGGTGAAACCTTCGATGTTGCTGTAGAAATTTGTCCAGTTTTCTGTAGGTTTTTCCTTTACCTGAAGACATTTCATAGGAGCTACTCCGGTGCAGTCTGCGGTTTGGGGACCAACAATTAAAGTTTTTTCGTTTCCGTTGGATGCATTTGCAGGAGCTTTACATTGAGTCAATGCAAATACTGCCAATACCGGAAATGCCGATTTCACAGCAGTTATAATAGTTTTCATAATCTTGATTTTTAGCTTAACGACCAATTATTGTGCCGAACCCGGTTGTTGATAGTCGTAGTTTTACTCTTGTTTTTTAGTTTATAATTAATTAATTTGACCTCCCAATTTTTCACCAAATAAAACATTAATAATAAAAATAATATGGATAATCAAGTAGAGACGGAAAATTATAAAGTTGAAAAGTTTTCGCCATGGGCAGGATATATTGAGGATCATGAACTTATAGAAAGGATAAAAGATTCCGATTTTGCAAAAAGACAGATCGATGAAGGCCGTGATTATTGCTACTTTTTAGACAAAAAATATTATACAAGCAATACGGAAAACAACGAGTATGTCTGCATGGCTTACACGCTCAATGAACCTTCAAACCTTGAAAGAGCTTCTGTGATGGATATTGTGGTGGAAGAAAATGAAGTGTACAATATTCATAGAATCAGTGTTTTAAGAGATGGAGTTTTAATTGATAAAATTCCGGATATGAAGGTAAAGGTGTTAGACAGCGAAAACCAAAGCAGTGGTGGAATTCTGAGCAGCAATAAAAAAATTAATATTACCATTAAAGATTTAAGACTGTATGATATTTTGATTTTGGAAGATTCCAGAGTAAAAGCTTTTACAGATCGTGATTTTCTTAGGAAAGAATTTTCAAAGTATGTTTGGGTAAGTCCGGACAATTATTGGGCTTACGGAAGTTTTAGATTTACTTTTATAAATGATCGTGAGCAAACGATTGCCTACAAAAAAACATTCTTCCGGGATGAAAACGGAAATGTACTGGAACCTGAGATTAATTACCTGCAGAAAGGCGAAAAATTTGTTTTTGAAGAAAAGAATTATATTAACCCTGTAGACGCCAATCGTGAAATTTTTCCTTATATAGATTTTGCGACAGATACCAACTGGAAAGACCTCTCAAATTATATTGCACCTATCTACGAAGAGATTTTCAATAAGGCTTTCTTGCCAGAATATGCACCGAATTTGGTTGAAAAATTAGAGGCGATTTCAGATTTAGACGAAAAAATTCAATTTGCGATTGAATATGTTCAGAATAATATTTATTACATCTTCAATGCAGATGAAATGAACGGTCACAAACCGCAGGAGCCGGCAATTACTTACGAAAACAAACAGGGAGATTGTAAAGCGAAATCTGTTCTATTAAAGGTTATTCTGGATTATATCGGGGTAGATTCTTCAATTGTTTTGGTGAATTTTCATACAGATTTTTATATTAAATATTACCTGCCTTCGCTGCTTACTTTTAATCATGTAATTGTTAAAATTAATCATAAAGGAGAAGAATATTTTATAGATGCTACGATTCGTGATGAATTCGGATTGCTTGAAAACCGCGGATTTATCTACTTTATGCATTATCTTGAAGTAAAACCGAACCAGGAATTGAAGGAAAGAAAATCATATAAGTTTCCTTATTACTGCATCGATGAAAAAGTCGATTTTAATGTTCAGGATACTACCGGAAAATTGGTTTTGACAACAGTTTATAAAGGAAACAGAGCCAATGCCATGCGACGATATTTTAAAAATACGAACAAAAGGGAAGTGGTCGACAGCTGGAATAATTTCCTTTTTTATAGCCTGAATTATTCCGGGGACAGAAACGGAACCGATATCAGAAATATCTTTAAAGATGCTTCCATAGACATTGTTAGTGATGATAAGCAGCTGAATGAGTTTAAGATACAGTACAAATCAACCATCGAAAATCCGTATTATACAGATCCTAAAAACAACCGTTTTCTGATGTATTTTGACAGAAATGTGGTAAAAGCGAGTGCAAGAGATTATATGCATAAAGATCTTCCTTTCTGGCATAATTTCGACAGGGAGAAGTATGAAATTAACCTTTACACAGATCAGAAAATCGATACGGAAGAAAAATATACGGCGCAGGAAAGTACGATCAAAAACCCGTACTTTGATTTCACAAGCCGAAAGAAAATTACGAAAAACGGAGCTTCTGTTTTTATTGAATATAATCCTCTGACGAATCTTGAAATTCCGCAAAGTGAGTTTGAAAATTTCAGGACCAATCATCATACCGTGGCCGACAGCAATTTCGGACTCGGAATTGATATTATTGAACCGGGATTGATGAACCGACTTAAATTTAGCTTTAAGAAAAAGTTTAAATAATTAGAAGTTAGTATTAGCTATGTGAAAATTCCCCTTCTCTGAAAGGGTGGTTTTTGTGAAAGCAAAAAGATGGGGTAGTTAAAATAATCTATTAGAAAACTATATTATTGAAAGTTTCGGCGGGTTTGCAAAGCAAACCCGCCGAAACTGTTTTATTTTAAGCATGATTGAGATCCTTTAGGATGACAAACGCTGTGGAAATTCAGTAACAAACACACAAAGTTTGTCATCCTAAAGGATCTCAACAGTATATTTAACCATTATTTTAATCTAATTTTTAACCTCATTTTAAACACAGGAAAAAAATTATTCCACCGGCTTCTTCACCGAAATTCCCCTGAACTTCTGTTTCCCGATCAACAGTTCAAAAAACAGTCTAAAATCCGAGATCAATGACCAGATCGGATATTTGAAGGTAGCGGGTTTGTTCTTTTCAATCAGCGCATGACTGAACCACGCAAAGCCATAACCGAAAATCGGGATATACCATAGAAATCTTTCTTTTCCTGAACTGATAACATAACCTATCACAACAAAGACAAGCAAAGTTCCTGTAAAATGGAAAATACGGGTACCCATTTTACTGTGCTCCGTAAGGTAAAACTGATAAAATTCTTTGAACGTTTTTATTCTTTCAGACATGGTGCTTTAGTTTAAGTTTAAAAAATCTAAAGCAATAAGTTCGCCAATTTTTATTAAAAAACAAAAGGCAAAATTGCGATGTTACAATTTTGCCTTTTCAGTTATATTTTACTTATTAAAGTTGATCGAAATTTAACCAAATTTAAGCTCTTCTGAGTTTACTGTTTCTATAGCCGTAGCAGAAATAGATCACAAGACCAATGGCAAACCAAAGTCCGAACCAGAACCAGTTTTCGTGGCTCATTCCTGTTAAAAGATATAAGCATGAACTTAACCCGATTAAAGGAATTAATGAAAAGTTTTTAATAAAAGTGAACACACAAAGAACTAAATTAATCAGGATAAAAAAGAATATAGAAGCTCTGAATTCGCCTTCTTTTGGATCTTTCCAGTCCATTAGGTCTTGGAAAAACTGCGGTTCGAAAATATAGAAAACGATTAATGTCCCAATGAAAATAACAGGGAAAATAATCTTCCCATTTATATAAGGAAGGTGGAATCTGCCTTTGATTTTTTCTTTCGCAGGAAGCATTAAAACTCCTGCACAAACCAATACAAACGCGAAGATCGTCCCGATACTTGTAAAGTCTAAGATGAATGTTTTATCAGTAAATAAAATCGGAATTCCCACGACAATACCTGTGATAATCGTTGCAAATGACGGTGTTTTATACTTAGGATGCACGGTTTGGAATTTCTGAGGCATTAATCCGTCACGGCTCATCGCGTACCAGATTCTCGGCTGTCCCATCTGGAAAACCAATAATACGGTTGTAATCGCCACAATCGCGACAAAAGAAACTACAAGTTCCATCCACGCAACATTGGCATTTGTTTTTTCAAAAATGAATGATAAAGGATCTCCTACACCGTCGAACTTTCTGTAATCAACCATTCCGGTTAATACCAAGGTTAAAGCAATATAAATGAAAGTACATAAAACCAATGAAAGAATCATCCCTTTCGGTAGTGTTTTCTGCGGATCTTTTGTTTCTTCAGACAGTACACTCAACGCATCAAAACCTATGTAGGCAAAGAAAACTCCGGACACGGCACTCATCACTCCCGAAAAGCCATTCGGCATGAAAGAAGTCACATGAGTTTGCGGGTTAACCGGTGTCCAGTTATCAGTATTAATATAAGCAAAACCAACCAAAATTACCAATACGATAACGGCTAATTTTAAGATAACCAAAGCATTATTGAAGTTTTTACTTTCTTTAACTCCTACATAACATAACCAGGTAATTAACCCATTGATAACCAAAGCAGGAATATCAACAATGAATTTTAAATTCCCGATTAAAGGAGCATTTTTCCAGGCGTTAAGCAGTTCTGTGTTTTCAGAACCATTCATAAATGCCTTTCTGGCCTCGGTATAGCTGCAGGTTAGATAGTCAGGAATGTGCATTCCCAGCCTTTCCAGAAAACTGGTGAAATAATCCGACCATGAGAAAGCCACATAAATATTTCCGAAAGAATATTCCATAATAAGCGCCCAGCCGATGATCCAGGCAATTAATTCCCCGAAACTGGCATAAGCATACGTGTAAGCGGAACCCGCCGTAGGAATTCTGCTCGCAAATTCTGCATAGCAAAGTGCCGTAAAACCGCAGGCAAAACCGCAGATCAAATATAGTAAGATAACCCCGGGACCTCCTCTGAAAACGGCTTCCCCCAAACTGCTGAAACTCCCTGCACCAATAATCGCCGCAATACCAAAAAATACAATGTCCCAAACACCTAAAACCCTCAAAAGATGAGTAGATGTATCTGAATCTGAATAGATTTTTCTCCTAAAAAGTTGACTCATTCAATTCTATATTTGATTTGAAAAAAGCAAATGTAATTATTTATCTGAAATAATTTAAATTTTCTTAAGGTTTCTTATGAAAAAGTTAAGAAGTATTAAAAAATAATCCACAAATTAACAATATGTTAAAACACTTGTTTATACAATATCTTTTCAATATTTTCGTTGATAAATTGTGGATAAAATCCATGCTTAAATTTAAAATATTCAGCCCGTTTTTTTTGGCTTACACATTTTAAAATTTGAAATTAATGAACTCAAAAAAAATACTCTTAGCGACTGCCGTGTTGTATTTCGGAATTTCCGATGCTCAACAGTCTCAATACTTTACACAAAAGGAAAACTACAGGTTCAATCTGGCCGAAAATCTATATCAGACCAAAATATACAATGCTTCCCAGTACGAGTATGCCCGACAATACTTCTATAATCAGAATTTGTCGAGATCGAGAAAAGAAGCGGCGCAGTTTTTTGATAATGTGATCGGGGTGATTCTTCAGAAAAATCATGCGGAGGAAGGATTGACTGCTTTCATGAAAGAATATCCGAATTCTGCTTATTTTGCCCAGGCGAATTTACCGTTGGCGGATTATTATTTGGCTAAAAAAGATTTCCCAAAAGCATTGGAAACTTTGAAAAAGGTTAATCAATACCAGCTTTCAAAAGAAGAAAATACACAATACATCCTGAAATTAGGATATGCCAAGTTCATGATGGGAGATTCAAAAGGCGCTACAGATGCACTGGAAGAAGCTTACAAAACTGCCGACGAGTCTCAAAAAGGGGATATTGCTTATATGCTGGGACATTTGTATTACTCCAACCGTCAGAACGACAAGGCTTTCCAGTATTTTGATTCTGTAAAAGATCAGCCGAAATATTCGAAGCTGGTGCGTCCTTATTATGTTCAGATGTATTATAATGATAAGGATTATGACAAGGCAATATCTGAAGGTACAGCTTTGCTTAACGAAGATATTTCCGATGCTTATAAAGCAGAAGTTCACAAGATTATCGGTGAAAGTTATTTCATGAAAGGTGATTATGATTCTGCTTATCCTCACTTAAAAGATTACTTAAGTGTTCAGCAAAATCCGTCTGAAAATGACCTTTATGAGATGGGATTTGTGGCAGCACAGCTTAAAAAATATGATGAAGCGGTTTCTTATTATAACCAATTGTTAAACAGCAATTCCGCTTTAGCTCAAAATGCTTACTATCAGCTTGGAAATGCTTATTTGGCGGTGGATAAGAAGCAGGAAGCTCTTTCGGCTTTCCGTTCGTCTTACCAGATGGATTATGATGCGAAGGTTAAAAAACTGGCACATGAACAGTATGCGAAGTTAAGCTACGACATTGGTAACCCGTTTGAAAGTGCTTCGACGGTAATTCAAAATTATATTAATGAAAATCAGAATGATCCGAATGCATCTGAAATGAGATCGCTTTTGGTGAAATCTTATTTATATTCAGGGAATTATAAAGAAACGTTGAATGCCATTGATAAGCTTCAGGACTCGACTCCGGAGATCAATAAGGTAGATCAGGAAGTTTCTTATTTATTGGGAACTGAGGAATTTAATAAAGGAAATTATGATGAAGCAGAACAGTATTTCCTGAGAAGTTTAGGATTTAATATTAATAAAGAATTTAATAACAGGGCTTTATATTGGCTTGGACAGGTGTATTACCAGAAAGGAAATTACCCTTCCGCGATCGCCCGTTATGAAAAACTGCTTAACGAAAATTTCCCTGAAAAGCAGCAATTGCCTTATGATTTGGGATATGCCTATTTTAAATCTAAAAAATTCGATCAGGCGGAAACTTATTTTAAGCAATATTTAACCAATCCGAAACCGGAGTTTAAAAATGATGCAGAACTTCGTCTGGCAGACATCAATTATGCCAACAATAATCTGAACGAAGCGATCGCGATCTATGATAAAAATGAAGACGCCACCGATTATACTTTATACCAAAAAGGAATGGCTTTAGGCTTTAAAGGAGATACTCAGGCGAAGATCACCAACCTTAAAAATCTTTTATCAAAATATCCGGGATCTGATTATTACGACGATGCCCAGTACGAAATTGGTACGGCTTACGCAGCTCAGGATGATTTTGCCAATTCGAACGATTTCTTTAATAAAGTAATTAAAACTTCGTCCGATAGCGACTTGGTGGCCAATGCTTCGATCTACAGAGCTCAGAATTATATCGATCAGAATCAGAGTGATAAAGCTTTATCTGAGCTAAAAGCTTTGGGTGAGCATTATAAAAACTCGATTTATGCAGAGAAAATCGTTCAGGCTGCAAAACCGATCTTCACGAAAAATGGTGATGTAGCAGGCTATGAAAGCTTTGCGAAAAGTATCGGCGTAAATGTGGATGCTTCCGAAATCGATGAAATCAACCTTTCTACAGCAAAACAATATTTCGCGAAGAAAGATTACAAAAATGCCATTTCTTATTACGAAAAATATTTAACTCAAAACCCAACGGGAGAAGGGCTTTACCAGGCGAAATATGAATTGGGGGAAAGTTATTATCAGACCAAGAATACGACAAAAGCTTTGTTGGTTTTGATGGAGGTTGCCAATCTTGCCAACGACTATCAGGATGATGCACAAACCCGTCTGGCACAGATTTATGTGGCTCAGGGTGATAATAATGAAGCGAAAAAGTACCTGGAAAATATCAAAAATTCATCGAATGTAAATATTAAAAACTACGCAAATGTAGAATTAATGAAGATTTACGGTGACGAAAAGAACTTCTCGGAAGCTGAAAAGCTGGCCGATGCGGTGATTGCCAACAACAAAAACTCTGCAGCAGTGATTGAAACGGCAAAAGTGATCAAAGCCAGAAGCCTGATGAATTCAGGGAAGGATAAAGATGCACAAACGGCATATGCTTCTCTTGAAAAGTCTTCTAACACGGCGGTTGCGGCAGAAGCATTATATGCAAAAGCCTTCTATCAAAACAAAGGAAAAGCCTTTAAATCTTCGAATGAAACGATCTTTAAGCTGGCTAATAATTACTCTTCCGAAGAATATTGGGGGGCAAAAGCGCTCGTTTTGATGGCGAAAAATTATATTGGCTTAAAAGACAATTACCAGGCAAGTTATACATGCGACCAGATCATTGAAAATTACAAGGATTTCCCTGAGATTGTTGCTGAAGCGAAAGAGGTTAAAAAACAGATTAAAAAGTAAAAGTAGTAAAAAGGCAGCAGGATTTTGAGCTTAATGTTGAGGCTGCTGCATTTTAAATATCGATAAATTATGATGAAATATATTCTTCCAATCATATTTTTAGGGGTCTCGTCAGTAGCGTTTTCCCAGATCAAAGAAGAAAAACTGATTCTTAATAAAAAAAGAGAACCGGAAGTAAAAAAGATCGAAAAAAAGAAAACTTCTGTGGAAACCATAAAAAATTATCCACCGGAAGAGAAATCCCAGAACCCTGTAAAATACACGATTACAGACGTTCCTGCGGTTTCTGATTTCAAAACTTCTACCATTCAGGGGCAGGATGTAACGCCGAAATTTGAAGGATCGGCTCAGAACAACTATATCCAGTTCGGAATGGGGAATTACGGTAAAATCCTGGGGGATGCCAATATTTCAAAAACGCTGGAAAATAAGATTGAAGTTGGGGTAGATGCGCATTTTCTTTCGACTCAGGGTCTGAAAAAAGAATATGCATGGGATTCTAAGCAAAGTTCGACAACATTGGGCGCTTTTCTTAATTCTTACGGAGATAAAGGAAAATTTAACTTAAATGCGGAATACGGCTTAAACAGTTATAACTATTATGGGATTTATGCTTTAGAACCAGGTGATGTTGATCTGGATCAGAGGATTAATCAGTTTAAAGTAAATGGTTATTACGATTTTTATTCTAATGAAATTTTAAATGATGTAAGGGTAAAATCTTCATTTTTAAAAGATCATTTTGATGCTCAGGAAAATCAGGTTTCGATATTGGCTAATTTATCTAAACATGCCGTTGAAATCGGAAAATCAGGGATTAATTTAAATGCAGATTTAGGAGTAGGCTTGGAAGCTGTGAAGAGTGAATTTGCAATCAGAGATAAAAATAATTCTAATTTTGTTAATACCAGTTTAGCTCCGAAAGTGACGTTCAGAAAAGGGGAATCTTACCTGATGTTGGGTTCATCTTTCTCGTTCCTGAATTCGAAAAATCAGAATGATCTGATGGCTGAACAAATGAAAAACAATAAAACCTATTGGTTCCCACAGGCGGAATTTCAGTATGCGGCGGCAAAAGAATTTAAGTTTTATGGGGGTGTTGACGGAGGTTTAAAATTGAATACCTACGCAGACTTATTGCAGCAGAATCCGTTTATTCTTTCAGATCAGTATTTGAAGCCGACTGAAACGAAATATCATTTTTATGTAGGTTTAAGAGGAGATATCGATGAAATGTTTAAATATGATGTTTCTGCAGGATACGGAAAAATGAAGGATATTATGTTCTTTAAAGCCAACAGCATTTTTGATACAGATTATACGCTAAACCGCTCTGCATACAACTTTGCAAATACTTTTTCTGCAGTATATGACGACGGAAATGTGGGCGATATCAAAGGAAGTTTACAATATTTCCCGTTGGCTAACCTTGTTTTGGATGGGGAAGTGAAGTTCACGAAATTTGACTTAAAAAACTACGAAGATATTTATAATGTTCCATTGGTTACGGCAACTATCGGAGCAAAATATACGATGCTTGATCAAAAATTATTGCTAGGTTTCAAAGGGATTTTTGCAAGTGACAGAACTACGAATTCATTTATGATTGAGGGAGTTGGAAGCCCGATGATGTATCAGTCTACGGAGGATACCAATGATAAAGTAGGCGGTTATGCAGATTTAAATCTTTCGGCAGAGTATAAAATTCACAAAAATTTCAGTATTTTCGCGCTCGGAAATAATCTTCTAAGCTCAAAATATCAGACGTACAAAGGATATAAAGTTCTTGGTGCGCAGGTTTTAGGAGGGGTGAAGATTACGTTTTAGTGTCTGAGAGTGGGAGAGTTTGAGATTTTTTTAAACATTTACTCTCAAACACTTCAACCCAAAAACCGGCTGCATAGTTTAATGGATAGAACTTCGGATTTCGGCTCCGACAGTGAGGGTTCGAATCCTTCTGCGGTCACATAAAGAGACAAACTTTTATAGTTGTCTCTTTTTTTGTGTCTGCATGTGGTTGTATATCAATATGTTAATTTTGAAATATTTAGAGATTCCGTTTACATATTCCGATGATATATTGTGCATGTTTGTAGAAATAATTTTATAGGGTGGTAGAAATAATCATACAGGTTATATTTTAGCAAGTTTTACTAATTAAATATCTTTATAGTAAATAATTTTTATTGGATTCCGCATGGAAATACCATTTTATAGCGCTTCTAAAAAACACAAGTTTAAGTTATCAAGACTAAGGCTCTTTATAACAACCACAAATGTATCCTCCCTTAAAAAAATTTATTCTTATGATAAAGAAAATTCTATTCATGCTTGCTTTTGCAGGAATTATGATTACCCATGCTCAAACCGGTAATATTGGTATAGATACCGCTTTGCCTACTACAAAACTGGATATAAATGGTGGTGTAACCTACCGAGAAGGATCGCCTATAACAGTCAATGGAGCCACAGTTGTAATTCCCGATCTGTCTTTTTCGCAATATCGGCTAACAGGAACGCCTTCTTCAGCTTTTACAATTACTGGCCCAACAACTTCTGATGGAACTACAGCAATAATAGCCGGAGCAAGATTGATAATAGTAAATGCCACTTCGCAGCCTGGTGTATTGAATAGTTTTTCAATTTTGCCAGGATTAGCACAGGAATTTACATATTCCAATGGAAGCTGGACTGCTATCCGTAATCCAAGCGGACCCATTGGGTTATTTGCCAAATCAGCAGGAACACAGGTAATTACCGGGGCTCAGGTCATTAATGATTGGGTGGTAACTACTAATAATTTTGCTACAGCCTGGAATGGCAGTATTTTTACTGTACCGGCGAGTATGCAAGGCTGGTATAGCATCAGTGCGGGCTATAGCACCGCCGCCAGTTATGCAGGAGGCATTCGTACACCTCATCAACACGTTCTGATAAGAGTGAATGGTATTACAGTAGCACAGGCATCAACCGCAGTGGTTATAACCGGAGGCCTGGTAAATGGTAACGCACCTGGTAGTGGAACCGCTAATGCATCAATTAATTATTATTTAAATGCTGGCGACCAAATTTCCATAATTGGTAATCATTTAAGCTATCTGGTATCAAATAATGCGTCTACCCCAGCTTCAGCAGAGTCCTTATTTACGTATTTATCTATATTGAAGCAATAACTCATAACTCTGAAAATGCTAAACGATTTATTTGTTGTTTTTAAGCTATAATACCAGTATCAGTTTAGATTTTCTGCTATCATCTATTCAATAAAAAAATCCTTCGTCATGCGAAGGATTTATAATATAAAGTATGTGGCCAAATGATTTATTTAACTGGAGGATCTTTGGCTATGAGTCCAGATGCTGCACCGGCAACTGCTACTGCCATCCCCGGAACAACTATGGGTGCCGTTACACCAGCAGTGACTGCTGCAACTCCCGCTCCAATCGCTGCGCCGGCAGCTGCTCCTATAGCATCAGCACCTATGACAGCTGCAACATTTAGCAAAGCTTTTAAGAATGCACCAATTTTTGATGCTCCCTGTGTTGGAAAATATATTGTACGCCAATAGTGAGAACTATATTTCGCCACTGATAAGACCGATAAAAGGACTGGTTTATCTGTATCATTTAAATCTAAAAGTAAGCAAGTCTGTTCTAGGTTCTCAATATTTTGAACTAAACCATCTATTCCATCCTGTTCGTTTACATTATTTAAAATATTTCCCAAATTCTGTAGTTGAGCATAAACGACACTTGATATTTTTCCCTGGCTGTAAAGATTATCTAATGATACCATAAACGGTTGAGTAACAGAAGGATTTACCGAAGCAATTATTTCATTTTTGGTAACATAAGTTAAAGGGTGAAAATTATTTTGGTTTGAAAAATTAATAGATAAATCTACGATCTGGTCTACATTAACCGCATTTGGTTGGGTCTTTAGATAGTCTAAAAATGCGTTGTGCCTTATTCCTGCCAATTCATACGGATTGTCAACGGTAACTTTTGCTGTTGCAGCATGCGCTGTGTTTTCTATACGGGGAGAATCTGTACTAATGCTATCATTATTCTGACAAGCGAAAATAAATAACAATGATACTCCTAATGTGAAGTGTTTTAATTTGTTGATCATAATTGTTTGTTTTGTTGCATAAACCTATTGCATTGCTGTACATTATCATAGCCTAAATAAGTAAGTGGGCATTCACATTACATAACTGTTGTAGTTTACTTATTAAGTGTACAATGAACTTTTTACCATCAATAAAATTTGATAAATGTTTCATTAAGAGCACATAAACGATTTAAATCTTCTGGTAAAAAATTTGAGTTTTGTACTTCTTCGGTCACAAATTGCCCCAGTGTAGGGACTTTTTTAATTTGTATACACAGTTTTTTATGTTTCCAATTAATAGATATATTCTTGTCTTTCTTATTCCTCTCTATTTACCATTTTTAAACCTAACGTCATTATAAGATGGTTCGAATAATCTAATAATACCACGTCCTATAACATTAGTCATACATTAAAAACACTATAATATCATAGAACTTGTTCTATAAATAACAAGATATATTCGTACAGGTTGTATATCAGTAGGTTATATAATCTGGATACCTTTGTGTTATACTTTATTATTGCGGGATTCCCTACCGGAATAATATTTTTTATGACGCTTCTAAGGACACAAATTTTTGTTAGCTCAGTATTGGTTATGGCTCTTCTTCGGTTTTAGAAGGAGAGATCTAGCCATACAGTCAAAGAAAATTTGAGAGTAATATAAGGTGTTAAAATACAAATAGTTAAATCGTTATTTAAAAAACATATCTGAAAAAAAATAATTAAAAAAACAATAAAATTATGAGAAAAAATGTTTCGATATTGATGTTCATAGCATCAGGTATCTTTTTATTAATTCACGCTCAAGTAGGTATCAGCAACTCAAACCCACAGGGTACATTCCATGTTGATGGGGCTAAAGATAATCCGGCTGTGGGAGTTCCTACTATTGCTGAGCAAGCAAATGATGTTGTTGTAACATCAACGGGAAGGGTAGGTGTAGGAACGACCTTACCTACTGAAATGCTGGATATTGTAGGTCGGGGGAGAATAAGAACCATGGATATGGTCGCGGGCACAAACGCTGTAACTCCTGTTTATACCGATTCCAACGGAGTTTTGGTGAAGGCCTCTCCTTCAGCGGCATATGGAGCCGTTCTTTCATCATTTGCCGGCAATGTCGCAAGTGGAGCCACTGCCACCTTGATTACCGGAATACCGGATGGAAGCTTTTATAAAGCAGTGGTCATCGTTGGGGATGGCTGTGGTAATGCAACGGTTGCGGAATATTATGTCATTAACAGTTCTGCCAGCAGCTTATTCTCGATCAACGGTTTGGGAGGAAATCAGGGAAGTGGAAATACGGACAAATCACCCAAGTTTACTCAGATCAGCAGATATACGATCACAACTGCATGGACGGATGTTGTAGGATGCGCCGACGGAGGAAATCCGACTGCCTTAAATTATACCTTGACAATGCCCGCTGTAGGTACTATAAACGTTATCAATAACGGAAATGTAACGAGAGGGTATCAAATAGTCCTTACACGGTTTTAGCATACTTTTCTTCCTGTTTTTATACCAGTCTGCTGTCAAAAGGCAGGCTGTGTTTTCACCAAAAATTATAATGAAATAATATCTTATATTAATTTTAAAATAAGAAAGAACCCGTTATTCTATAAAGGGTAGAATTAATTTCATAGTGCTTTGTAATAATGATTAATTTTGTTACTTAATATAAGTGATGAGATTCAAAATATGTTGTACGAAAAGTTTTTTACTGAATATTTTTTTATTTGTTTTTCTAAAATCTCACGGGCAATATATTTCTTCCTGGTACACCACAGATAATGGCCTTCCCCAGAATAGCATTAAAGATATTGTAAAAGACAAATATGGTTTTATATGGCTGTCTACCGATGCCGGACTCGTGCAGTACGACGGATTAAGTTTTACAGTTTTTAATAAGTTACCGATAACCAATTTACATTTTAGGAATTTCTATGG
The DNA here is from genome assembly GCF_900111495.1 of Chryseobacterium wanjuense. Classification (NCBI taxonomy): domain Bacteria; kingdom Pseudomonadati; phylum Bacteroidota; class Flavobacteriia; order Flavobacteriales; family Weeksellaceae; genus Chryseobacterium; species Chryseobacterium wanjuense. The sequence continues at coordinate 1,065,124 of NZ_FOIU01000001.1, forward strand.
CGATGTCCGGAATGATAGTATAATCGTGTATAACAATTATGAGGAGAATAAAGTTCTTATCAGAAATAAAAAAATTGAAGTCATTCCCAAGGACAATTCTGACGGAATTTTCATTAAAGAAAAAGACAATTTTCTAAAAAGAATTACAAAAAATGAAATAGAATCTAAATATTATTCCAAGACAAAATATCTTATAAAAATATCATCCGGAGAATATACTTTTTATAATGATGAGATTGGATATACGGATAAAAAGGAAAAGCAAAAAAAAGTTCCCATTCATATTTCTGAGGTCTATAATGTCTTCTTCGATGGAGAAACTCTTTTCATGACAGATCCTGAAAAAAGAAAAACCTATCGTATTTACAAAGGTGAGGTCACACCCATCGATAAACCGTCACTTTTAAATGCTCCCGAATCCAAAATATATTGGCAGCAGCTTACCAATCAGACATTTATTGTTAATAATGACCGTATTTACCTTGTTCAGAAATATAATAATGAACTGCATTTTAAATTTCTGGTTCAGTATGAAAATTTTGGAAACCAGCTTTTTACTTCTTTGTTTTATGATGAAGATTTCAACAGACTGTATCTTGGAAGTACGATCAAAGGCTTAAATATTGTTCAGTTGACCCAGTTTTATACTGCCCGCAAAAAAATTCCTTTTGTGGATGATGTAAGCAATTCTTCCCTTCCGTTCAGCAAAAACTCTGTTATTGATCCTTTGGGATATGAGGTTAATAAGTATGGTTTGGTACAGGATCATCATTTTGGACTTAATGAAAAATATTTTATGTTTTATGATAAATCAGGAAATATTTTATACAAAAATGACAACACAATTATCAGGAGATTCAAAAATTCCGGATATCGGAAAAGCGATACAATTTCTTTTACGGGGCTGAAAAGCTTTTTTAAAAGCTCAAATTTATATGCCATTTCCACAACAGATCTTGTGTATTCTTATCTGCATATTTTTCAGAATGAAGATTTTAAAAAAGCGGATTACAATTTTAGGTTTACAGGATTTGTAAATTCATTTTTAAAATATAATGATGATGTATTGATAGGATGCAGCAACGGATTATATACGGCATCGCTGAAGCACAACAAAATAAAGTTGATAGCGAAGGGAATTAATGTGAAAAATGTCTTCCAAACCCGGGACGGACAAACTTGGGTAACGACCAATAAAGACGGTTTTTTCCTGTTTAAAAATAATAAACTCATCAAAATGCCTCTGGATCAGGAAATGTATTTGCACACGGCACATTATATAGTTGATGATAGGCAGGACTATTACTGGATTTCTTCCAACAACGGTTTGTTTAAGGTAGCCAGAAAACAGCTTTTACAATATGCCGATAATCCAAAAACGTCTGTGTTTTATTATCGTTTTACTAAAACTGAAGGGCTGTCGACCAACGAGTTCAACGGTGGTTCCATGCCGGAAGCGTATTCTCTGGAAAACGGGGATTTTGTATTTCCCTCGATAGAAGGTTTCGTGTTTTTTGATCCGAAAAAAATTCCGGTGTATTATCCGGACAGGAAAAATATTTATATAGAAAGAGCCAGAATCAATAATGCAGACATTATCCGCTTCGACAGGCATCTTGTTCTTGAAAATGATTATAAAACCGCAGATATTTTTATCGATATTCCTTACTATTCCAATTCATGCAACTTAAGGATAGAAGCAAAAACAGAAGGTGAAAATCCGGATTGGGAAAGGATTAAAATTAATAATGAAAGAAAATATATCATAAACAATCTCGGTCCCGGTTATTATATTTTGAAGTTCAGAATCCAGGTTTCTTCCAACGGAGATTATGAATACAGAACTGTTTCATTTGAGATTAAACCGCTTTTTTATCAGACCAACGCGTTCAAAATAGCTTTGCTGTTCTTATTGATATTGGGACTTACGGGCATTATCCATACGAGAACGAGATTTTTGCAGACAAAAAATAAAGCACTGAAAAAAACGGTTTCTTCCATCAGTACAGAACTGAAAGAAACGTCAGAGCATTTGGAAACGGTAAAAAATGACATGCAGAAAGAATCCGATTATCAGAAAAGGTTTATAGAAGCCATTAGCCATGATATTTCTACCCCCGTGAAATTTATTGCAATGCTTTCCCAAAAATTAATAGAAGTTGATGAGACGGATCTTCAGAAGGAGTATTTCGACAGCATTCATCAGTCTTCGGAAGAGCTTTATAATTTCACGATGCATTTAAAGCAATACAGCGATTTGTTCAGAGATAAAAATATCTTTGAAAATGATGAATATTGTATTAATGAAATATTTAACTTAAAGAAAAAGCTGTTTCAGGAAATAAGCAAAGAAAAAAACAACATCATACATATTGAAGAAGGGAACGAGGTATATTGTAAAATCAATAAAAATACGATGTCTTGTATTGTTCACAATCTCATCGATAACGCTGTAAAATACACAACAACCGGGAAAATCAATCTCTCTGCCAACAATAAAGCAGGGAAAATAACGATAAAAATTTCCGACACCGGAAACGGAATGTCGCCGGAGCAGCTTACCTATTACAACGAACTGTATAAAACTTCAAGTGACGATGATATTATCAGGTTTAAGAATTATGGATTGGGGCTTCATATGGTTATTTATTTAATTAAAAAAATTAAGGCCGAAATAGCTTTTTCCAACAATGAACCTAAGGGAACCACCATTACAATAGACATAAAAAATAATATAGATGAATAAAAGAATTTTAATAGCAGATGATCACTATGTGGTACGTACGGGGACGGCAGCCATTCTGCGGTCGGCCTACCCGAATCTTACGATAGATTCTTCCGCGGAATATGGGCATGTGAAAGAGTCTCTGCAGGCCAATCGTTATGACTTGATACTTTTAGATATCGATATGCCCGGAAGCAGATTTACGGAAATGATTCCTGAGCTGAAAGCCATTCAGTCCGATGTTAAAATTTTAATTTTTTCGGCTTACGATCAGGATATTGCGTTGCAGTATATCCGGAAAGGGGCAGAAGGATACCTTAATAAACGCGGCGGCGAAGACGATATAGAAAAAGCGGTAAAAACCATTTTGCAAACGGGCTACTTTTATCCGCCTGATCTTATTCCTTTCATTGTTAAAGATGTCGATATATCCAACAGCATAAAAAAACTTACCTCCCGCGAATATCAGGTTTTTGAACTTTTAGCTAAAGGAAACGGAAATCTGGAAATCTCGAATATTCTGGGAATACAGATCAATACGATCAGTACGTTCAAGAAAAAGATTTTTGAAAAACTTAAGGTGAACAATATAGTCGAACTTTCAAAAGTTTATCAAAACCTGCATTGAAATTTTATTTTTAATTAAAGCTCCGAAAGGGCGAGAAATAATTTAAATAAAGATTAGTCAAGGTCAGTAAGAGATCTGCTGTTTTTACTAATGAAAGCTATAGTATCAAGTGGTATTATAGCTTTTTTATTGGTATGATCCAAACTATTCTATTCCGGAATGCTCCAAAATTCTATAGAGATTGTTCTATAGATATACAGAGCATTAGGTACAGCTTATATTTCACAAACCTCTTTAAACCCAATACCTTTACGACATCATAAATTATTATACAGATACTATTTATTAAAATTCTGAATAATTGTGAATCTGCTCAGCCGGAGCACTCAAGAAAATAAAAAAACTAACAAAATTCATGAGGAAAATTACACTGCATTTTTTTTGTGCATGCATTGCAGGAATTACAATACATGGTCAGGTCGGAGTCGGAACTTCGAATCCTCATCCATCTGCCCTGTTGGATTTGGATGCTTCAAACAAAGGACTGCTCTTACCAAGAATAGCATTACTGTCCACAACAGATATTGCAACGATACCCAATCCCGCCAAAGGATTAATGGTTTATGCTGTACAAAACTCAGGAACAGGCATCACAGCCATACAGAAAGATACACTGTATAAATTCGACGGCACCCAATGGAAAGCTCTTACCACCAGGGAGAAATTTATTTCCAATGAAATTCCCAGAATTGTGGCGGTAGGAAGAAAGACTACGGTAGAGACATGTGTTGGTGTTACTAACGGGGTATTTAATTTAAATCAAAGAAGCAGTACTTTAATAACAGCGGCAGGAGGTTTTACTGCTCCTCAGGCCGGTTATTATATGTTTTCGGTGAAGATAGTTCAACTAATGGCTCCTAGTCCCAGTCAGCCTTTTAATGTAAGCCCTTATATACAGGCTCCGAATTTAGCTACCTATTCTTATTTGTATAGAGGGTCGGGAGTTTCGGCTCAGCCGGCTTCCGTATTAGGTGTTATTCATTTAACACAAGGGCAGGTTACCCAAGGGTTTAAATGGTTTTTCGGAACTAATACCTGTACTGCCGAGGGTAGAATTCAAGGGCAGGAAGTGACCTGGGAATATTTAGGAAATCCTTTGTAAATTTTAATTTGATACTATAAAAATGAGAAAAATATATTTTTCAATACTCTGTTTTTTCCTTATAACAGGAAGATTAATGAGTCAGGTTGGCATTGGTACTGCTACTCCTGCATCATCATCAATTTTGGAAATGTCTTCTACGAAAAAAGGTTTTTTGATTACCAGAGCATCCTTGGTATCGAAGACTGATATAATAACGGTTGCGAATCCCTCTATGGGTATGCTGGTTTTAGCTTCACAAAGCTCTGGAACCGGTGAAAATGCAATATATGAAGGGAGACTATATAAGTTCAACGGAACTGCGTGGGATGAACTGGTAGAAGAAGGCGAAATAGCTTCAGGGAGTTTATATCCCGAACTGGTAGCCGTTGGAAATAAAACCACTATAACTACAACTTGTACGGGTGCTGTTATGGGAAATTTCCAGTTGACAACGTTAAAAAATATAAAAACAACCATTAACGCCAATGGCTCAATACAAGCCAATAAAAAGGGCTACTACATCTGGAGCGTCAGTATCAGGCAGTATATGCTGCAATCTGCTTACAGTCCTTTCCTGCTTCCGGGAATGTTAAATTATGCATTTCGCGATGGAAACAGTACAACAAGAGCCTGGCAGACAACAGTATTTACAGGATCAGTGTATTTAGAACAAGGGGAAATCTCCGAACCGTTTCAATGGCATTTAGGAGGAACATGTGTAGCTGCTGACCGGATAGGTGAACAGCAGGTCGTTTGGCAATATATAGGAGAATAGATAATATAGATTACAATGAAAAAAAATATATTTTGTTTACTGATAGGTTTGGTAACCATTACCATTAAAAGTCAAGTGGGAATAGGAACAGCTGCTCCACATCCATCTTCGATATTAGAGTTATCTTCACCAGATAAAGCATTGATACTCCCAAGGATTTCTTTGACATCCACGACAGATATTACCACAGTAGCCAATCCGGTGAAAGGTTTGTTGGTATATAATCTCTCTGACTCAGGTGCCGGAACGGGTAGGGTATATAAGGATTTAATTTATTTATATGATGGGGTTGTATGGCAGGCTTTAATGGATTATAAGTTGGCAACAAACACGATCAATATGCCTACACTCTATTCAAGGGGTCGAAAAACGACCGTTACAACCTGTACCGGAGTAAGTGGCGGAAATTTTACTCTTGATTTAAGAGATAATAATATGGGAGTGTCCGGAACAATTACTGCAGATAAAGCTGGGTTTTATAAATTTACAGCAGGTATAGTTCAGTATTTTCAGTTGGAATTTATCCCGCTTTTAGTTACACCTTCCGGGACATTCAGTTATAATTTTCGGGGAGCTACAGGGTATCAGGATAGAAAAGTAACGACTTCCGGGGTGATTTTTTTAACACAAGGGCAAAGCACTCCTCCCTTTTTCTGGGGATTAGGGGGCTTCAATGAATGCAATGCTACTCACAGAATTAAAGGGCAGGAGGTCATCTGGACTTATCTTGGTAATTTATAATCTTTAAAAAAAACCTTGCCATACTTAGAGTACAGCAAGGCCAGCGATTAAGAATTTGACAAATTCTATTTCCCTACTTGTGCATATGTAAAGTGGTATTAGTGTTAATAATCTAATGATATTATTAATGTTTTGAGCTAAATACTTTACAAATATAAAATATTTTTTGTTCAAATCCCTAGATGTTTATTATTTTTTTTAATAAATCTAAATGAAAAATTTACCCGGAAATTAACTTAAGTGAATTTTTATAAGGTAAATCCTGCAGAAATTTGAAAAAAATTAAAAATATGGGATTATCTAATTTAGGCATTTTTCACACCGCCATAGGAGTTATTGCATTGGTTGCAGGTATTGTTTCATTAGTAAAGAATGGAAAAATTGATCTGTCACAATTATCGGGGAAGATTTATTTTTACGGGACGGTTATTACGTCAGTTACCGCGTTGGGGCTTTCCAAAAACGGAGGCTTTAATGTGGGGCATATTTTTTCGTTATTTATCCTGATTTTAGTGGTGATCGCTTTTGTTCTGGCTAAAAGAAACAGTGGGAACAGAGCCCGCTATTTCGAGAACTTTTTTCTGTCGTTCAGCTTTTTTCTGTCGCTGGTTCCTACAGTTAATGAGACTTTTACCCGTGTTCCGCTGGGGCACCCGTTGGCGAAAAGTCCTGCAGATCCGTTGATCGGGAAGACATTGTTGGTACTTTTCATTTTATTTATCATCGGTTCTGTTTTTCAATTTACCAAACAGCGAAAAAATAATAGAATGACTCAGGCATAACTGAAGAATTTATTTTAAATTCACAGCAAAATTGTAACTACCCAAATCGGATACGGAGATGGGTTTTTACGTTGGAATATTGAAATGAGTACAACAGATTTTCTACAAAAAATAATCAAACCTTTTGCGGGACTTACGGAGGAAGATATCTCTGTAAGTCTGCCGTTTTGGAGAACCCGGAAAATACCGAAAGGTGACTTTTTCAATATGCAGAATATCGTCTGCAAAGACTTGGGTATCGTTGTAAAGGGGATTTTCAGGGTTTATTATTACGATAACGAAACGAGTGAAGAGAAAAATATGTTTTTCTTCTCAGAGGAGCAGTTTATCGTATCATTCCGGAGTTTTCTGTACCAGTGCCCTTGTGTATATTTTATCGAAGCTCTCGAAGATGCGGAGGTTTTATACGTTTCTTATGAAGATTTGCAGCACTTGTACACCCATCATAAGTCCTGGGAACGGTTTGGAAGAATGCTGGCCGAACATTTTTTTCATCAGTCGCAGGGTCGCACGGAATATTTATTACTGTTCAACAACGAAAAAAGGTATTTAAATTTATTGGCAGAACACCCGAAAATCGTAGAAAGAATAGCCGGTTTTCACATCGCTTCTTATCTGGGAATTAAAAATCAGTCACTGAGCAGAATCAAAAAAAGAATAGCTTCAAATAATTCTGATTTAAATTTGAGGTCCGAATAAGAATTTCGTCAGTTCGAGTGTTTTTCGGAATAAAATGAATCGAGAACTTCTTTTAATAACAAAAGTGCAAAAGATTAGTTCATTCGTTTATTTTAAGTTCTTTATTAAAGCTAAGCTGTAATAGTTCAATAATAACTTTTGTATCTTTTGTGGTTAAATTTTCAGTTAGTTTAAAAATTAGTTGGTATCCAGAGAAGCCACAGTTCTATACAAATATTTTCTCAGCCTCCAGACCGGAAGGTAAGTGAATAAAACAGAAAGCAATCCCGCCAAAATACCCACCAGAACAGCCATTGCCGTTGCATCCAGCTTATAATATTCCGATAAAATAAATTGAGCAAACATCAGACTCAAAAACACCAATGAACCGGTTATCAGGCCATGCAGAATACTCAGTCTGGTCATTAATTTTTTTAAATTAAGCTGATCATCAACCGCAAATTCAATCGCATGCTGTTCCGCAGCATCCGTGATTCTTTTGATAATATCGATCGTAAGGACAACAGGCAAAAATATCGCCATCGGCAGCGTCAACCGTGCCAGACATTGATTTCCCGCGAAGAAATGCGTATATCCCAATTCGTTAAAACTGGCATACGCAATAATGAAATTAAAAAACACATTCGGAAGGACATAAATGATCATCCGCTTCCTGAGAAAGCGGTTCAGCGTAGTTTTTTTGAGTGGTTTCGGTGGAGTTTTTTTTATTTTAAATTTCATGAAATCAGAAGCTCAATAGCTTTATCTTTTATTTTTTTCGCTTCTTCTTTGGGAAGAAAATCTTCATTGGACATCAACGTAAAATCCATTTGCTGGTTGTAAGTGGTTGTCACCAAGGTATTAGAATTCAACCACGGGAAAGCAACGGTCGGACTGAAAATAGTTTCCAGTTGAAAATTTTTATACTCACCCGGAATATCAATTTTTCCCATATTGGAAAGTGTCACATCATGTCCGCCTTTGCTGGATTTTAACATCGAAATCATTCGGTCAACAACAGGATGCATGTTTTCGCCCATCCATAACAATTCTCTGGTTTCCGTTTTTTCTATTTTTTCAACAAGATCTTTTTTAATGTATTTCGCATTTTCAACTAGATCCTGAGTTCCTTTTTTCAATGATAATTCAACTGTTGGCGCAAATGCAAAGATATGATCCTGTTGAATCTCCGGGATAAAATGACGAACATCCACCGGACTGATCACCTTTCCTTTGGCATTTCTCCCTTGAGTTTCTTTAAAAGCCTGTATAAACGCAGAACACAACAAAGCGTGCACGGAAATTCCGTTAGCTTTACATTTTCCGGTGATTATTTTGGTCGTTTCAGCGTCCAGTTTTCGGTGAATCGCATAGTTTTTTCCGAGATTCCTGTCTTTGCTTTTTCTCTGAATTAAAAAGAATAATTTGGCCATCATCAGATAAAATCGGGCTTTTCGTTTCTTCTTTTTCAAATTAAAATCTGCAGGCAGAAAATCATTTACAGAATCAAAACCTTCGTAAGAATTTAATTCAATGGAAGTATCATCCAGTAAAGCCAAAACTTCACGAAGCAAAGTGATACCAGTCGTTCCGTCACAAATACAGTGAGGCATGACCCAAAGAATTTCAGAAGCCGTAGAGCCTTTTACCCAAACAATTTGTGCCATTGGTTTTTTCTTGTCCTCAAAAATTCTGTACCATTCATTTTCAGATTCCAAAAGCCAGTCCTGATCCGTTTTTCGTTCTACAATGCGAAGAGGAATCGGTGAAATTTCTTTTTCTTCTACAAAAAAAGGATATTTTGCACTTTTATGATCAATTGATACCCTCAGCAAAGGATGTTTCTGCTGAATTTTATGTAAGGCAACACTGAAATTTTCTTCTGAAATCTCACCCTTTATTTTTGCGGTGTAAACAACATTTACAGGTGTTTCAGAATCCACATACATGATTCTTTCGACCATCATTAGTTTTCGTTTGATCATAATATTGCGACAGATTCCAGTTGATGTTTTACAATTTTAGTTATCTCTTCACGGATCGCCAATGCCTCCGAATGCGGCAAATACCCTTCGCTTCCCATAAAGGAAAAATTCATTTCTCCCCGGAAGGTTGAAGCCACCATCGTAGTCGTATTTCCCAGAGGACCGATCACAGACGGACTGAAAACATTTTCCAGCGTAAATTCTTTGTATTGATGAGCAATCTGGATGCGTCCCAGGTTAGAAAACATACAGTCGTTGGAAGATTTTCCGTTTTTCAGTAGTTTGGTGAAATTGCTCAGGGCATCATGCGCAGATTCCATCACCATCATCGTGATGTACGGATTGAGTTTGGATGTCTTTTTTTCTACCGTTTCCTGCATTAGCTTTAAATTTTCTTTAAAACTTAATTTTTTCTTTAAAGAAACGACAATCATTAATCCGAAAGCAAAAATATGATCATCCTTGATCTGATTCGCAAAACGCCTGATATCTACCGGACAAGAAACTTTATTAAACGCTTTTTCCCTTCTTATTTTTTGAAATGCCTTTAAAACCGCCGCACTCAGGAAGGTATTTACTGTCACTTTTTGAGATTTGCAATAAGTAATCAATTCATGGCTTGTCTCTTTATTGAATTTCCAGTTGAGTAAATAATCGCTTTGCCGATCAGTTGTTTTTTTATTAACAGGAATAACTTTGATCGCTGTTGCAGCCAATCTTCCGATCATTTTTGCCTTCAATTTTTGTCCGCGGCTGTTTAAAATTTCGTCCGGAACCACGTCATGAATTCCCAAAATCGGATTTTCCATTCCAATATCATAGGTGGGATCATTCAATATTTTTAAAAATTCATCTAATAAAGTCATTGCAGAACCGCCATCACACAAGCAATGGTGGAACACAAAAAGGATGTCCGAAAATTCTTCTCCTTTAAGCCAGACAACACGCAAAAGCGGCTCTTCTGTAGATTTAAAAGTGGTGTGCCATTCTTTTTGAGATTCTTCCAGCCAGTCATTATTTCCTGTTCGCGGAATAATCCTTATCGGAATCGGGATCGTTTTCTCCTGAACCTCAAACCACGGTATATTTTTTTCATCATGCTTAATAATCGCCTTTAACCACGGATGTTTCACCTGAAGCCGGCTTAAAGTATACTGAATATTTTCTATAAGAAAAATTCCCTTTAACCTGAATGGAATGACCGTGTTGAAAGGCTCTGTTCCGTCACCCAGTAACATTCGCTCACCAAATAACAATCTTCTTTTCATATTACACCGGAATTAAAGTTGATTGCTCTACAAAATTTTCCAGCAATTCTACCGCACGGTCATTTCCTCCGGCATTGATTAAACTTGCTTGAACTTGTCTCGCAGCATTTCTGTACACCGGATTTTCCAATAGTTCAAAAACAGCCTGGCGAAGCGCATCTACACGCAGTCTTTTATATCTTATACTGATTCCGCAGCCTGCCTTTTCAATTAGTTTGGCGATATGAAAATGGTCGTAAGCGATTGGGGTAATCAACATCGGTAATCCGTTGGTGAACGTATCATTCACAGTATTAAATCCGCCATGACAAATCACAGCATCCATGTGAGGCATCAACGCAGATTGTGGAACAAAACTGCTCACAATAAAATTGGAAGGCCATTCTTCGAAAATTTCCGGTGGAGTAGCGGCAATCACGGTTACAGGCTGGCCTGCAAATGCGGCAATTATTTTTTCAAAAAATGCTTTCCGGATATCAACCAATAAGGTTCCTAGTGAAACAAATATTTTTGGTGTTGTCGAAGCATTTAATTTATCCCAATCGAAAGGCGCAGGATTTGGTCTTCCTTTTACGGGACCCACAAATTCCATATGAGCCGGAACCTCATCAAAATCTGCAAATTTTTGCGAGGTAAATATTAAGTTTAAATGATGAGAATGAATAAAAATTCCATCATCTTCAATTCCGACTTCTTTTTGAAGCTGTTTGATTAAATTCTGCTGCCATTCGAAAATTTTCGGGGCACTGTTCGCGGTATCGCCCATCACATCGGGCGGAACAGGCGTTGTCGTCACACACGGGATGTTGTTTTTATGGGCAAAAAGTGCACCTCCAAACGTAATGCAATCGTTGACGATGACATCGGGTTGCCATTCTTTGGTAAGAGTTTCCAAACCGGGCATCATCATTTTAGCAAAGGGAACGTAAGTTTCTTCCAAAGCCAGTTTCATCACTTCAGGACCTGAACAGGAGGGGCCGTCATCCTGTCTTTTTAAAATTTTTGCAATTTCATCCTGATACGGAATTAAATCTTGTTCAGGATAAAAATAACTTCCTCCTTCAGGAATATGTTTGTTGTCTAAAGGGGTAATTCCGAACCATTTTACTTCATGACCACGGGCAATTAAGCTTGCTCCAACGCTCAAGGTTGGACTAATATGTCCGAAAAATGGGGGAATAACGAATAAAAATTTAGATTGGGGTTTTTCCGGCTCTGAAGTCGGAATTAAGGCTAATTCAAGCAGATAAGCTGCAGTTGTCGTACCTCCGGCTTCCAGGAAAGATTCGCGAACAGTTTCAGCAGCTTTTTTATACTCAGGATTCGTTAAAATATTGTGTACGGCTTCGTTTAAATGATGCGCTTTGAATCTGTTAAAATTCAATCGTTCCCCCGCACCTGTACGCACAACACGTCCTGCAACATGCGACTGGTCATACGCAATCGGAATCACCACCAAAGGCAATCCGTTGGATAAAGCTTCGGATACGGTATTGTGACCTCCGTGGCAGACAACGCCATCGAGATGTGGCAATAATTCGAGCTGTGGAACTTGTTGGTAGACCATAAAATGTTCCGGCCAGTGATCGAAAAGCTCAGGATCTGAAACGACAACCACCGTTAATTCTTCATCTTTAAAAGCATCAATTACCTTTTGGAAAAATGCTTTTTTGTGTTCGTGGTCGAAAGTAGTTCCGATGCTTACCAGAATTTTTTTCTTTGAGCTGTTGTTGAATTTTTCCCAATCAAATTCACAGGAAATACGTCTTTCCGTAAGAACCGGCCCGGTGAATTGAAAATTGGTGGGAAGATCCATTTCGCCAAAGAAATATCTTGACGTTAAGACCAATGTCAATAAATCTGAACAATCCAAAGCACGGTTTTCTTCAACACCCAATTCCTTCTGTAATGCGATGATCTGTTTTTCTTCCCACTCATGAACTTTCGGAAGCTCACTCATGATTTTGATGGCAGCCGGAGCAGTAACCGTTGTAGCGTATGGAAGGCCTAATTTTTTCGCAGCAATGGAAGCCGCAAATAACTGGTGGTCGCCAATCACCAAATCTGGTTGATAGGCTTTTAATAAAGGAATAATTCCGTTATAGCAATGCCTGTTTAAAGGAATCAGCACATCTTCGTAAAGAAATTTGATGCTGTCGATTCCGTAAACCACTTTTTTAGAAATAATGTCGAGATAGTTTTCGCTGTCTCTTTTTTCTTCGTCGGTCTGGTCGTATTGAATCAGTAATAATTCTCCGCCTTCAGGAAGTTTATGTTGTAATTGTTGGTCAAGACTGATCCATGCAACTTGGTGTCCTCTTTCCAGAAGAGTGGCACCGATGCTTAAGGTAGGATTCACATGACCTGTCAGTGGTGGAACTATAAATACAAATTTAGCCATGGTTTTGTGTTAAGGTTTTTAATGATTTTGATAAAAAATGGGCGATGGTTTCCGCAATCAAAACAGGTTCCTGAATCGGGATATTATGATCTCCCTGAATTAATCTTAATTCAGAATTTTCGATTTGAGTATTCAGCCATTCTCCTGTCGGTCTGCAGTTGGAATCTTCACCGTACATCAATAATGTGGAGGGTTTTAATTCAGAAAAATCAACTTCGCTCAGGAAATGCTTTTCTTTAATCATATCTGCCTTTATGCTGGTCTGGTTGAACAAAAACTCATACATCCTGTGGTTTTTTTCCATCTGTCTTTTGCCCATCTGTACTTTGGTGGTGTCGGTAAAATTGGCTACATAATGCTCCAAAAACTCTTTGCTGTATTCATCAATAATATTTCTTGCTTTTTCGTCCTGAGGATCGGGAGCTTCGATAACCACCAGCTGATTGATGCGATTGGGAGCTTTTAAAGCGGTTTTTAAAGAAATTAATCCTCCAAAACTGTAACCGACAAGATGTGCTTTTTCAATATGTAAAGCATCCATTAAAGCCAAGACATCGGAAGACATATTTTCCAGATCATAACCGTCTGTAAAACGCTCGCTCATGCCGTGACTTTTCAAATCAAACATCACAACGTGGAAATGTTTTGCCAGAATCGGAGCAATATTAAAATAATAAATAGACAGGTTGCTGAACATACCGTGGATCAGCACCACAGTTTGTTCAGCTCCTTTGTTGAGTTCCTGAATGTGAACCTTTTTATCGTTAACAGAGATTATTGGCATTCGTAGATGTAATTGATAATCATACTTAAATCAAGGTCAATCAATTGATCCAGATCCATTGAGGACAGCCATCCCGTGAAATCGATCTGCTCGCCAAAATGCGCTTTGATTTTCTCAGAAAAAGAAACGATTTCGATACTGTCCATTTCCAGATCTTTTGTGAAAGAACTTTCTGGTGTAATGTCCATTTCTTCTACAAATTCTTCACCGATAACTTCTGTGATGAAACCTTTTAAAAGGGTAAATAATTCTTCGTGATTTAATTTTTCTGTAGTGTTTATAGTGTCCATCCTATGATATAATTTTTATGTTTGATTGTTTTGATTTCTGTTTGATTAATCCATAAAGAATCTTCTGTAATTTTCTCGACTTCGAAATTTTTCGGGTTTCCTTTCAGACCGGTTCCAGCGAATTTTCCGTAGGCTTCTTTGGCTACCCAGAATTTGGTTGTCCATTCTGCCTGGTCTTTGCCTTTTAATAAGGTTAATTCGTTGTCTGTAAAGACCAAATCGTAGAATCCTGAACTTCGTTCTTCGATGATTTCCATATCGATTCCGACTGGTTTTCCGCTTTTTGCAATTCCGACGGCATCTTTTCCTTTATGCGCTAAAGAAATGTGAATATTTTCCGTTGAATCTCCGATTAAGAACGGTTTTCCGATCTCATCTTTACCAATTTCAAAAGTGATAGGAAAGCAAGGGTGATTTTTTTCCTTTTTAAGAAGATTTCTCACGGCATCTTTCAATGCAACACGGCTTACCATATAGCTTTTTCTTTTGTTGGGAAGCAATTTTTGATGATGCTTTTTTTCGTTTTGATTGAAATATCTTTTCAGAATAAAATCCCAAGATGCAACTCTTGAATACGCCTGATGAAAGAAAAATACTTCGGGAGCAATTTCCTCCGAAAGACGGTTGTGCAAAGGCGACATCGAAACATTCCAAAGTGCGGCATCGATTTCCAGACGGCGGTTTTGCCACCCTGAAATTTTACACCATACTTTTTCGTTTCTAGTTAAAAGAATATCTCCGATGGCAAATTCGTCATTCATTTCAGTCAGGCTGCATGTACATTCAAAAATACCGTCCTGATCGTATAGATCTCCGAAAAGTTCAATGTCTTTGATTTTTACAGGAAAGGCAATTCTGTCTTTCGTTAACGTCAATTGTAACCAAAGTCCAAATAATTGTCCTGCATTATCCAATAACGAACCTTTCCCGCCATTTCCTTTTATTTTTCCGATAATTCCTTTCGTTCCGACCTTTGAAACTTCCGTAATTCCCTGGTATTTTTCACCATGAAACATATGCATCTCGTAGATTTCTTCGGGAGTTCTCTCAATGGGCAATATTTCACCGATGGAAAGATTGAAGGTAGGATTCGGTCTTGCGGTTGAGGTTAATACAACTTCAGCGTTTGCAAAATTTTCAATATCTAAATAAGCATGATTGGTCGATTTCCATTCTCCTTTTACGGTTTTTTCGAAAGGTTTTGCCACATTCATCCATTGAAAAACGCTTATATTCATGATTTTATGAACCTGGCTTCCTTCAATTTCTGCCTGTGCGATTTCTGCTAGTTGCTCAAAAATCATGGTCATCGGAATCACAGGTTCCATATCGGCAACTTCTGTCCAACCTTTTGGCTGTCTCAATAAGCTGTGGTCGATGAGGTAAGGGTGAGTTTCCAACGTTATGTACAATGTTTTCTCAAAATTTTTGCTTATCGGAGTCTGAACTTTTGGCAACACAACATTCGGAATTGGAATGTTCGGACGATCCTGAAATAAAGTCAAAACTTCCTCCTGCATTTTGATCATGTCCGAAATATTATCCTGAAATGCCTGAACAAGCGGATGTCCTGACTTTGCAACTGCCGCAGAAACTTTTTGCTTCGATGTATCGATAGATTTTGCTAAATTTTTAATCTCTGTAAAATCACGGATAATCGGCGAACCTAATTTCAGTTTAATACCTTTTCCGGATGGTTTTTTTGATTGATTTTGAATATCTAAAAAGTCCAGGGCAACCGTTTTTCCTTCTACAAATAACGCAGCAACCACTCTTTGAAACTGAGCCAGTGCAGAACGTGTCGCAACACTGGAAGCAATTGTACTGAAAGCTTTTCCTTTTAATGTATCATCAATAAATCCAATTAATCCGCCGGTTCCGACCTGAATGAAAAATCTTGCCCCTTCTTCGTATAATTTATCCGTTAATTCGCGGAAACGAACGGGTTCTACAAGATGTTCCGCACTCAGTTTTCGAATAGATTCCTGGTCAGCCGGATACGGTTCCAAAGTCGTTGCCGACCATAACGGAATTTTCGTCTGCTGAAACTGTGCTTTTTCCATTCCTGCCAAAATCACATCCAGTTTATCTGCGATAAAAGGCGAGTGAAAACCTGACTGGAACGGTAATATCTGGTGGAATATCTGTTTTGATTTTAAAACAGGAACCAATTCATCCAATGCCGCATTACTTCCACAAAGAATCACCTGATTCGGGCAATTGTCATTGGAAATATAAACGTTTTTAATTGCTGAAATAATAGGCTTAATGGTTTCAATTCCAGCTCCGATAGCGATGAATTTAGAATCTTTTAATTCAAAAGTTTCAGGATTTAAAACATCAATTAAAGCTTTTACAGAATTTACTTCCGCCAATTCTGAAGAGTAGCCCGCGAGCCATTCTCCCAAACTGTGACCTGCATTCATGTCAGGAACAATTCCTAATTTTTTCAATGAATTGTCAAGAATGCTGCAGTTGTTGAAGATATGTAAAGCATCATTTAACAATCCTTCACCTTCCGTTTCAATCGGCGCATTGATGTTGAAATAACGGCTAACACTTTCCACTTCGCCTTTCGCTAATCCATCTAATCCCGGAAAGACAAAAGCTACTTTTTCTCCGTTTTGCAATAGAGGAGTGTTGGTGTACCAGATATCCTGTTTATTTCTCCACGGATTATTTTTAGCAACAATTTTAGTCGCTTTTTCAATTCTCGCAGGAGTAGGTTCGAAAATCGCCACACGGAAATTTCCTTCACCAACTGCTGTTTCATTATTTTGTAAAGCCGTTAATAACTCTTCATGCGTGGGTCTTGCCAAGATTAAAACTTCATCTTTTTTAGGCATCTCATATCCTTCCAAGACTACATGTGCATTGATTCCTCCGAATCCGAAAGCATTGACTGCCGCTACTTTTGGCAACCCTGTTTTCGACCAATTTTTTGCTTCCTGAATGGGTTCGAATCTGGTATTCTGCATCTCCGAAGTCGGATTTTCGCAGTATAAAGTCGGTGGTAATGTATCGTGATGTAGAGCCAGACAAGTTTTGATTAAACCAGCAATTCCGGCAGCGGGCATGGCATGACCGATATTTGATTTTACAGAACCGATTCCGGCAATTTTAGTGCCTTCTTCTTTTCCGAAAAACTGAGCTAATGTCTGAAGTTCAGTTTTATCTCCAAGTGGAGTACCGGTTCCGTGAGCTTCCAGATAACCGATTTGATTTTCATCTAAATCTGCATTAGCCCAAGCCTGTTGCAAAGCTTTCAACTGACCTTTTACCGCAGGGCTCATCACACTGGTTCCGTTTCCGTCACTGCTGATTCCGACGCCTTTAATGACTGCATAAATTTTATCCTGATCACGAACGGCATCTTCCAGTCTTTTTAATATGATAAATCCGCAACCTTCACCAATCAACAGCCCATCGGCATCACTGCTGAAAGGCTTAATTTGCTGTTGACGTGACATGGCTCCTAACTGTGCAAAAATACTCCAGAATGCAGCGTTTTGTCCGGTGTGAACACCTCCTGCAATCATGATGTCGGAACGGCCTCGCTGAAGTTCTTGAACTGCATGATCAACGGCTAATAAAGCACTTGCACAAGCAGCATCAACGGTAAAAGCTGCACCTCCCAAATTGAATCGGTTGGCTACCAATGAAGCCACTAAATTTGGGATTAATCCCATTGCCGTGTCGGCTGCGAAACGTCCTTTTCTTTCCTGAAAAGCGTGTTTTACTTTTTCAATATCGGCAGAAGAAATTTCGGGTAACAGTTCTTTTAATAAAGAAGAAATTTGTTCCCCAGTTCTTACTATTTCAATGGCACGGGTTGCTCCCGGTCCGGTATAATTCCCTTTCCCGATGATGATTCCTGTTTTTTCGAGCGAAATATTTTTCTTAAATATTCCGGCATCGTCTAAGGCTTTTTGAACCAAATCCAATGTCAATAAATGATCGGGTTCAGTTCCTTCAACCGCCAATGGTAAAATTCCAAAAGCGGTTGGGTTAAATTCATAATCCGAAATAAATCCACCACGCTGACAATAAAAACGGTCAACCGGATTCGTACTGTCACTGAAATGAACAGGATCGATTCGGTCGGCCGGAGCCAACTGGGTAGAATCTACTTTATTGACAATATTCTGCCAAAAAGTATCGGCGTCCTGCGCCCCCGGAAAGACGCAAGACAGACCAATGACAGCAACATCTGTTTTTTTCATATATTCAATTTAAAACAGAGATTACCAGTTAGTTCCAGACATGATTAATACCTGACTTTCAGTTCCGTATTTTATTTCATTCAGGAAAATTTCCTTGCCCTGTTCCAACGGAATTAAAGAAATACCTCTTCTTTCATATTCTGTTTCCAGAGTTGGTGAAACCATTCCTGCTCCTTTCCACGGACCCCAGTTGATGGAGATTACTTTTCCTTTTAATTTTTTATTTAAAGCATTGGCATAATCGTCTAAAACTGAGTTTGCGGCTGCGTAGTCGGTTTGACCTTTATTTCCATACACCGACGCAATGCTTGAGAATAACACTACAAACTGACAATCGGTACGAAGTTGCTCAGCCAATACACGAAGCGGTTTTACTTTAGTATCGAAAACACGTCCGAAAGAGCTTGTTGTTTTTTGCTTAAATAATTTATCTTCCAACAATCCAGCACCGTGAATTACGCCATCTAAACGGTTGTATTTTTCATAAATAGAATTAATTAATTCAGACAACCCATTTTCATCGCAAAGGTCTAATGATTGGTAAACAATTGTATTTCCCAATTGTTCCATATCTCGGATGGTGCGTAGAATCTGGTTGTTTTTATAAACTTTTATTGTTTCTTTTTCGATTTCAGAGGGCGAAGTAAATGTTCCGGATTTGATAAGATAAGCTCTTATTTCTTCCTTGGTTTTGAATGCTTCTAATTCACTATTGGTTGTCAGATTTCTCGGATCTGCCGATCTTCCTACCAAAATATAAGTACAAGGATAAGCCTTTGACATATGTTTTGCGAGTTCGGAAGTAATTCCCTGTGCGCCGCCAAGAACCAAAACAACAGAATCTTGATCCAATTGAATTTGTGCTTCACTCAAACCTGTTGACAAAGGTGATGGGATAATGTCTACTTTATGTCTTTGGTCGTTTTTATAAATAACCTCAGAAGGTTTATCGGTCGATAATATTTCTTTTAAAGTAATTTCTGCGATCTGATCGATTTGTTGAGGAGAAGTTAAGCTGATCAATCTGCAATTGGTCTGTTCAAACTCACGGGCTAAGCTTTTGAAAAGTCCCGGATGTCCTTTGTAATGGCGCAAAAGGGTAGTGTCCGTCAGTTCCTGAACGTGAGCCGGAATGTCTGAAATTAAATAAATCCATTTTGCTTTATCGAGATCCATTTTTTTGATTAAATCAACATGGTCGATGATATTGTGTTTTATAGAAGATGAGAAGAGATCAAGGATAATTAATCCGTCAAAGTCTTTTAAATCTTTATCAGAATCAGTCAATTCTGCAATCGCGCCATGCTTTTCAAGTTCGTTTTTGATGGCTAAGGTTTGGCTGTTATCGTTTTGAGTGATGGCAAAACGTTTTCCTTGTAGAATTTCATTATTTTCAATTAAAGAAACATTAGTGGGAGTCAGGTCGAAACGAAGACGTGACAATGGATTTTGTTCCGGTTCAGGCGTGCTGTTTCCATTCATTTCGTTGATCCATGAAGCTAATCCGTTCAATGTTTTAATCGCAGCTAATTTTTCCATTACATCATCAGCCTGTTCCATGTCGCTACCGAAACCGATTTTTGTTTTAAGATCACCGATAATTTCCATACGTTTGATGGAATCGATGCTTAAATCTGCCTCTAAATCAAGATCTAAGCCCAACATTTCCTTTGGATAGCCTGTTTTATCGCTTACAATATTTAAAATAGCCGTCTGAAGTTCTTCAAGAGAAAAAACAGCCTGATTTTGAGCTTTTGGAGGTGCTGTTTGTGCGCAGACATTTTTCTCTGAACTTCTTGTATTTGCCCCGCTATATTCTGTTAGCCAGGAAACCAAACCGTTTAATGTTTTAATTCCCGCCAATTGCTCCATGATGGTATCTTCATTTGCGTTATTTGAAGAAAATGAGCCTAATTCAGCTTTCAACGTACCAATGATTTCAACTCTTTTAATGGAGTCGATACTTAAATCTGCTTCCAAATCCATTTCCATGCCCAACATTTCGTGAGGATAGCCTGTTTTATCACTTACCACCTGAAGCAGTAATGTTTTAATATCCTTTACCGGAGACTGTTTTACGGGAATGATCACCGTTTTTTCTGCACCATCATTATTGGGCATCGAAACAACCGGCGCCTGAATATTCTGAGTAGGAATGTTTTGGACGGGAGCATTGTAAACGACCGGAGCTTGGTGAACCTGAGGATGTTGTCCCAAAAAGGTAAGCATCACATCACGTTGCGCCTGAATCATGAGCTTCATGCTGTTTAAATATTCCTGAAGCATACGTTCTGTATTGGATTGATTTTCAACCGGAGGATTTTGAGTATTGGTGAAATTGTTCATTTGAAGTGGATTTATGATGGGTAATGCACCGTTGGCAGGAAGTGAACCTGTCGTTGGATAAGCTGCCTGTCCGTTTACACGCCAGATGGCAGGACTTTTTTTGTACAGTTCGGGCTGGTCGATTTGAATTAATTTCACGTTTCGACCGTCGAAAAGTTTAGCAATATTGAAGTTTCGGCCTGTTCCCAAATATTGGGCAAGCGTTGAAAGAAGATGTGTTAATTTGTTAGAATTATTATCTTCAACAAAAAGCGTTAAATGATCTTTTTCCAGACAAGATTTTGTTAATCCTGTCAATACTTTTCCGGGGCCGACTTCGATGAATATTCTTGCACCGTCGTTGTACATCGCCTGAAGTTCTTCCACGAATCTTACAGGCTGTACCAAATGGTCGGTTAATCTTTCTTTGATGTCTGAAACGTTTGCAGGATAGATTTCTGCTGTCGTGTTCGACCAAACCGGAATTTGCATTTCGTTAAATGGGACATCCTTTAAAACAGATTCATATAAACCTTTAGATTTTGCCAATAGCGGACTGTGAAATGCGCAGGCAACTTCCAGTTTTTTAGCAGAGATTTTTTCCTGTTTTAAGATTTCCATTAATGTGTTGATGGCTTCCGTGCTTCCTGCCACTACACATTGAGTCGGGGCGTTATAATTTACCGGATAACAACCTTCAACTTGTTCTAAAATAGGCTGTAAGTTTTCTCTTGTCGAGCTCACCGCAATCATAGAACCGGGATCACCGCCTTCAACGGAATTTAAAATAGATTTAGCTCTTTGAATACTTAAATCAACCAGTTTTTCTTCTTCGAAAACCCCTGCGAAACACAATGCCGGCAATTCTCCATAGCTGTGACCCGCCAACATATCCGGAACAATGCCGATGGATTGTAAGAATTTAGCTAATGCCAAATCAACGATTCCTAGTAAAGGTTGCGCTAAACGGGTATCTTTTATCGTTTCTTTTTGTTGTTTTAAAGTTAATTCATCAAATGTTTTTGACGGGAAAATTACTTTCTCCAGTTCAGGATAAGAATCGATTAATTTTCGCATTTCAGGGAAGGCAACGAATAAATCACGAGCCATGTTGATGCGCTGGCTGCCCTGTCCTGGGAATAAGAACGCTACTTTTCCTTCTTTTTTATTAACAGTAAATGTGTTTTTGCTTTCAATTCCGGACAACGCCAATTCGATATTCATCATCAAATGTTCGGCGGTATCGGCAACGATGCTCAACTGAACCTGTTTTTCTGAATGTATGGCTAAACTGTAAGCAATATCTTTTAAAGCAATGCTGTCATTAATTTCAAGTAAAGATTTAATTTGATTTAATTGAATTTTAGCTTCCTCATACGTATCTCCACGGAAAACAAATAATTCCGAAGGCCATGACTGCAGCACCGCAGAATCATCTTCTTTCGGATGATTGGCAATGACCGTATGGAAATTCGTTCCACCAAAACCAAAGGCACTAATTCCTGCATAACGGTTTTTATCTGCCCAAAGTCCGGTTTCTGAATTGAAAGCAAAAGGGCTTGTTTCTGCCTTATAATATGCATTCGGCTGCTGAAGATGAAGCGTTGGAGGTTTTACTCCGTGATAAACCGCCAGAGAAGCCTTAATTAAACCTGCCAATCCAGCTGCACATTTTGTATGTCCGATCTGAGTTTTTACTGAGCCTAAATGCGTCTGTCCCGGCACCGCTCCCGCACGACTGAATAAATTTGTTAATGCACTCAATTCCGTTTTATCTCCAACAACGGTTCCTGTTCCGTGCGCTTCCACCAATCCGACTGAGGAAGGACTGATCCCTGCTTGGGAATAAGCTCTTTCGAGCGCGCGAACCTGTCCGATTTTTCTCGGAGCGGTCAATCCGAGCGCTTTTCCGTCACTCGATCCGCCGACACCTTTTATTACTGAATAAATTCTGTCGCCGTCTTTTATGGCGTCTTCATATCTTTTTAACACTAAAATAGCAACGCCTTCACCCAAAGCGATTCCATCGGCTTCATTATCGAAAGTCGCGCATCTTCCTTTTCTGGAAAGGGCATGCGTGCTGGAAAACATCAGATAATCATTGATACCGTTGTGTAAATCGGCACCGCCTGCCAATACCATGTCTGATTTGCCTAAAACCAGTTCCTGACAAGCCAGTTCAAGCGCTGCCAAAGAGGAAGCACAAGCTGCATCTACGGTATAATTTCTTCCGCCTAAATCTAAACGGTTGGTAATTCTTCCTGCAATAACATTCGCTAAAATTCCAGGGAAAGAATCTTCTGTGGTGTGAGGAAAAGCTTCCTTAACTTCCTCATGAAGCTCACCGAAAACCTGCTTGTAAAAGCCTCTGAAACTGTAGCTGTTGGCCAGGTCATTACCACCTTCAGCACCGATAATTACAGAGATATTTTCTCTGTTGGCGTGTTTATCATACCCTGCATCTTCCATGGCACGTTTGGCGACTAATAAAGTCAGCAATTGTGTTGGTTCGATCGCAGCCAGAGATTGTGGTGGAATTCCGAATTCTAATGGATCAAAATCGATTTTCGGGATAAATCCGCCCCATTTTGAGTGGGAAACATCGGCTTCGTTGGAATCGGGGTGATAGTATAATTCTTTATTCCATCTTTCGTCAGGAACTTCCGTTACACTGTCTTTTCCAAGGATAATGTTTTTCCAATATTCTTCGAGATTTTTAGCATCAGGGAAAATACATTCCATACCGATGATGGCAATGTCTAAAGGTTTTTCTACTGAAACGGGTTCTTCTGAAAGTTCAGCTTCCTGAATATATTTTTGATTATTAATACTAACATTTTCATGCAATTCATTCAAAGAAATTACCTTGTCATGCATCGTTGCGATTTGTCCGATCATGTACATTCCCAAATCCAATTGATCTTCTTTAGGAATGTTGATTAATTGATCGCCTTGACGTTCGACGCCTTTTGCGGCAATTCTTAAGCGTCCGACATTTAACTTTTCAAGTTTTTCCCAAACTTCTTTTTTATCGGTTCCTGCAGTGATTAATTTTGCTTTTTCTTCATTAAAATATTTAGCAAAAGCGGTATCCAAACAACGCGTTTCGTGTCCGGGAGCGGTTTCCAATAAAACTGTTTCCTTTGCCTGCATTGCCTGTAGCTGGAATTCTTCCTGAATCGCACCACATTCCACAGCTTCCTGTGTGTAGAGATACGCTGTTCCCATCAATACACCGATTTTTACGCCTCTTGCAGCCAATGGAGCCGCCATGATGGAAACGAACGCCGTTGAAAAATCGTTGTGAATTCCTCCTGCAAAAAATACGCTGATGTTTTCAGGGTGGTCTTCTTTTAAAATTCTTTCAATCTGTTTTTCCCAAAGAACCGTGCTTGAAAGCGGACCGACGTGACCGCCACATTCACGACCCTCAAAGATAAAGTTCGTAGCACCTTCCTTCAAGAAAATATCTAAAAGTGCAGGAGAGGGGACGTGTAAAAATGTTTTAATTCCGGCTTTTTCGAAAACTTTTGCCTGGGCTGGTCTTCCTCCTGCGATTAAAACGACAGGTGGTTTTGCTTCTAAAATATAGGAAGTTTGTTCATCTCTCAGTTCCTGTGGCGCAAATCCTAAAATTCCGACACCCCAGGTTTTTTCTCCGGCCAAATTTTTAGTATCAAATACCAAAGATTTTGCCTGATTTCCTTTTAATAAAGATAAAGCAACAAAAGGTAAAGCCCCGGCTTCTGCAACCGCATTGGCGAATTCGGGAACATCACTTACGCGGGTCATCGGACCTTGTGCGATGGGATATTTTAACCCTAAATCTTTGGCCAAAATATTGTCCTGATTGATTACCAGAAGTGCTTTGGCCTGTTTCAGGTGACCGTACATGGCTTCTTTAAAACCGAAAACTAATTTTTTCAGATTTTTAAAATCTTCATAGAAGTCGATGGCCAAAGAAATGTCTTGTCCCATTGGGATGTAACTCTTATTGATGTCGAGATCTTTGAAATATTCTCTAAGCTCTTCAGTGGTTATATTTTCTGATAGGGTGGGTGAATTGGGTCTTACCAAAACACGATGATTGGCTATGATTTTGGTTTCCGTACCATTCAATTTTGAACATAATTCCTTTATTTCTTTTGAAACAAAACTTTCCGGGAATAACGCGAGCTGGCTGTCTAGCACGATGCCTGTCGCTCCGAGGGCTTTTGCTGCGGCTGCGGTGTGAAGTCCGATTCCGCCTTGCAGCCATACAGGAATGCTGCGGATTTCTTTGATAATGCGCTGAAACAGTACAAATGTCGATTCGTAGCCCACTAATCCTCCTGCTTCGTTACCTTTTATGATGATGCCTGTTGCTCCCGACTGTTCGGCTTTTAAAGCTTCTTCAAGACTGCACACCTGATAAATAACAGGCAGATTTGGAAGAAGATTCATCGATGTGCCGAAAGGAAGGATGGCCGCGGTTACTTTTTCCGAAATTTGAAGAGAAATCAGGCTGTCGTTAGGAAAATAAACGCCATAGGAAGGTATATTTGTGTTGTTGATTTGATCCAATGCTTCCTGGGCAATTGCTAACTCGTGTCCTAAGCTTAAGATAGGAAAAGCACCCGCTTGATGCAATGCAAGCATGAGATTGACATCAGGCTTTTCAAATGGTGTTAATCCGATAATGGTTACGTTTTTCATTACATTTATGATTTGAAATAAAATTGGCAAAGAGATGTGGTAACACATTTTAAAAATGATATTATTTTAGAATGTGTTTTGATTGAATAAAGATATAGATTGTTGATTTTAATTCAATATAATAAATAAATTGTTAAAAATTATTTAACAAAAATTAACTTTAATTTAAAAATCGGCAAAATTGAATCTATAGATTTATTCCGGGAAACAAGTGGGTACAATCTGTGGAATTATAATTATAAATAAATGTTTATAATTACATAATGTTGAGCAAATATAAAAATAAATAATAAAATATTTCAATAATAAGAGATTTGTTTTTTTAATATTACAAAAAGATAATATGCAAAAAATAATAGGTATTTTTTGTAGAATCACTTTTCACATTTTTCATAAATGTCTTTGTTAATTTAGCTTCAATATTTTATTTTAAAATAAACAAACTGCAAGTAAGACAATGATTTATTTATTCTTATAAACTTCAGAATTTAAACATATCACTTTAGTGAGAATTATAATTAAGATTTTTAAAATTTTAAGTATATTTTTTTTGTTAAAAAATTGGTTTAATTTCATTTTTTACGTATTTTTAATACAAATTATTAATATAATTTGTATTATTTGTAAAGATTATCTAATTTTTTAGTTGGATAATAACATTTTTTATACTTCATTGTTTCAACTTTTAAAACTCTAATTATGAAAATCTTAAAAAAAATTATTTTAATTGTATTATGGCAAATTCATATTTTGAATTATGCTCAGATAGGGATTAATACACCTAATCCGCAAGCGCTCTTTCATGTCGATGGTGCAAAAGATAACCCTTCTGTGGGGGCTCCTTCTCCGACGCAACAACTTAATGATTTTTCTGTGAATTCATCTGGATATGTCGGGATTGGAACCGTAAACCCCACTGCCAATCTGGAAATAAATTCCCCAACAACTAATGCTGTAAGAATTGTAGATACCACTCAGGGATTAGGGAAGGTTTTAACTTCCGATTCAAACGGATACGCAAGATGGACAACTCCATCAACCAGTTTTGCCAAACTGGCCACCTTACCAACTACATTAATAACAACGCCGACAATTGATGATCCTTCATTGGCAGGAACTCAATTTATTGCCTATTCCGGAGCATTTATAAGTTTAACTCCCGGAAAATACCAGATTTACTTTACGATGTGGTGCTCTCCGGGTGGTCCCAACCTGGCAGATAGTAGTGTTAATGACGGTTTTGCTTCGGTATTTTTCTCTACATCATCTACGACTAATATTCCTCCTGCTTATCTTACAAGCATAAAATCAGTCATTATACCAAGACTTTACAATTTACAGGCTCCTGCAAGTGATTATTATGGTTCTGGTAATGTAGCTGTAGATATTACAGGAAATACCACTTTATATTTATGGGTTTACATGTCTGGAGGAAATTGGACCGCGCCTACAGGAAATTCTATCCGTTTCAGGTTTGATCCGGGGTCTTATGGACCGTATGTACAGATGTATGCCATTCCTTTTGAAGTACAATAATTACTTGAAATAAACACTAGAAAAAGAAAATTAGCAAAGCTTTTGATAGAACTGCAATTGATATTCGAGAGATTAATAAAAATTAAATGAATTTTAAATGATGATATTAAATTTAATTAATTCGAATAAATTTTCTTGACAAAGTTGGCTGGAATCACCATAAAACCTATATTTGCAGCCTAAATTTTAAAAAATAATGAAAGAACTAATTGAAAAAATCAACGCAGAATTTGAAGCTTTCACAACTGAAGCAAACCAACAAGCAGAAAAAGGAAACAAAGCAGCTGGAACAAGAGCTCGTAAATCGGCTTTAGAACTAAGCAAGTTGTTTAAAGATTTCAGAAAAGTTTCTGTTGAAGAATCTAAGAAATAATAAGAATCCCTGTCATTCCGGCAGGGATTTTTTATTGGAATCTGCTTCGAGCAGTTCTTTGATCTCAGGAATTTTGCTTTCTTTTACGATATACGTTTTGCAGATTTTATTATTCAAATGCATACTGAAATTCATTTGAGTTCCCCTTCGCCATCCCATAGCCACGGTTTTGGTGGTGTATTCAGAAAAAACGGGATAAAAATTGGCCAGACATAAAAGATTTCTGGCTAAAGATTTAGAAAAACCAGGATAATTTCCATCATCATCAATCACTTTCATTCTGAAAATCTTCTTTCCTAAAGTTGTTCCAAAATAAAATTCGGTCACCGTTCCTGCAATAATAACGCAAGGAACAGAAAGTAAAATACTGACAATAAGGATTTTATTACATATGAAAAAGAAAATTAAAGTGAATATCGCCATATCAATCCATTTCGCAAACAATCTCTGTGTTTCATTTCCCTTAAAACCAGGATTATAAGATAAATAATATTCGTACGCGTGATAAATTCTTTTTCCGTACCCGTCAAAACTCAGGGTGGGCCTGTGAATGATTTTTCTTTCTTTAATCTCTGATATTTTCATTGTTTCATAAGTAATCGGCTTACAGAACAAAGTTAATTATTATCTGAAAATAATACGTCAAGTTTCGTCGCAGTGCTCCATTATATTTGCTTATCAATAATTACAAAACCAATCATTAAAGTAAAAATTATGAGCAACACATTAGATTTATTGGAAACAAATGATTTTCAAACAGAACCCATTAATCTGAACGGAATCATTACCTTAATTGATAGTGAAACGAAAGAACTTGTAAATTTGGTAGAAATATCATCCTTACCGGAAGTTAGTCCTCCTGTAACGAGCCCGCCGGTTCCTCCTGTACTGGTAACTCCGGATAATATTATGTATTTTGAAAAAGACAGCCGATTTTTTAAAAGAGATTATAGAGGAGTCATCAATCCGGAATGGTTTGGTACAGGGAAAACGCATGTTGAAATTCAGGCAGCGATCGATATTGCAAGACCGAATGATACTATTCTCATAAAAGGTGAATACAAATGTTCTGATCAGATTACCATTAATAAGACATTGACGTTCATGGGACAAAATCACATTAATGGAAATGATGTCGGAGGAAATGAAAATTCTCGTATTTATTTTGTTGATTTTGAGAATTCTCTGGTTGATTCTTGCATTGAGTCGGACACTAATCTTAATATTAAAAATCTGGCTATTTTTGGAAGCGAAATTGAAGGGAAAACAGGAGTGAAAGTTACCAACGGAGCACTCACTCTGGATTCTGCCACCATTCAGGTTTTTGAAACAGGTGTAGAGGTTACGGCTGGGTATTACAACAAATTTCTGAATTCTTCCATTGTCTCTTGTCAGACCTGTCTGGTACTGAACAACTGTTACAACACAAACGCAACATCACTATCCATAGGAGCCGGCTATGCCGAACATGCGCCGAACAGCAAAGGAATTGTATTGACTGATGGAACGAATCTGAATATGTTTGGAGGAAGTATTGAAGGATTCTCTGAAATCGGAATTGATCTTTCTGCATCACGGGTTTCATGTTTCGGAACTTATTTTGAAGGTATTTTTGATGAGGAAAATGAAAATACATGTATTAAAATTCAAAATAACAATTGTAGGGTAACTGCAGTCAGCTGTCATGTTTATCTTACTGCAGGAAAAGCAAATTCATTTGTGCATATTCCTTCAACGGTAGCTTCTGCACATATTCATTCAAAAAACAATTATTTTGAATATGAACCTGTAAATGACTGGTATACTGCAGTGTATAGACTTGCGGCGACAAATTTTACAAATTATAATATTGATATTTCTGGGGACAACTACCAAAATGATCTTGTAACGGGGTCTTCATATATCTCCATTACATCATCATTGCTTGAAAAAGGAAAAGGGATTGTGCAGATTACTTATCCTTCCGGTCATCAATTGGCGGGAATTCATCTTACTAATCTCAATGCAATTTCGCCTTATCAGTATACTGATGATATTTCAAAACTTCAAAATGGTACAATAACTACCTTTAGAAATAATGGAGGGATTGATGATGATCCATTGGATCTTCATACCGAACCTTATGGCTATAACCCTTATACAGTTGTACTTGAAAATGGAGCATGGAAGAAAATTCCTAAAATTTAGATGAAAAAAGCCCCAATTTTGGGGCTTCTTTATTTTATTACAAAATCATACTCAGCTGCACTCTCTTCCTCGCCTCATCCACTTCCGTCACTTTCACTTGCACGTGTTGATGCAGTTTCACCACTTCATTCACATCAGAAACAAATCCTTCTTTCAGCTGGGAGATGTGAACCAACCCGCTTTCTTTGATTCCTAAATCTACGAAACATCCGAAAGCCGTGATATTATTCACTATTCCCGGTAAAATCATTCCGATTTTTAAGTCTTTGATGCTTTTTACATTCGGATCAAATTCGAATACTTTTGCAGCTTTTCTTGGATCCAGCCCCGGTTTTTCAAGCTCTTTTAAAATATCTTTAATTCCTAAAATCCCGATATCTTCAGTCGTATATTTTTCAGGGTTGATCTGAGTGATTTTTTCTTTATTGGCAATTAATTCATGGGGTTTAATTCCTAAATCTTTCGCCATTTTTTCAACAATTCCGTATGCTTCCGGATGTACCGCAGAATTGTCCAGCGGATTTTTAGCATTATTAATTCTCACAAATGCCGCTGCCTGCTGAAAGGCTTTTTCGCCCAATCTGGGAACTTTTTTCAATTGTTTCCTGTCTTCAAAAGCTCCGTTTTCAGCACGGTAATTCACGATGTTTTCAGCCATTTTTTCACCGATTCCCGAGACATAACTTAATAAAGATTTACTAGCTGTGTTTAGATTAATTCCAACAGAATTTACGCATTTCATGACTGTCGAATCAAGCTCATTTTTCAGTTGACCCTGATCTACATCGTGCTGATATTGCCCCACACCAATGGATTTTGGATCGATTTTCACCAGTTCCGCCAAGGGATCGGATAATCTTCGCCCGATAGAAACCGCGCCACGAACCGTCACATCATACGTCGGGAACTCGTCTCTCGCTATTTTACTCGCAGAATAGACTGAAGCTCCGGCCTCTGAAACTACAAAAACCTGCAAAGGCTTGTCAAACGCAATTTTTTTAATAAAAAACTCAGTTTCACGGCTGGCTGTACCGTTTCCGATCGAGATGGCTTCGATTTGATAAGCGTTGACCATCGAACGGATTTTTTTCATCGCCATTCCGGTATCGTTCTGCGGAGCGTGAGGATAGAGGGTTTCATTATGCAGAAGGTCACCTTTTTCATCCAGACAAACCACCTTGCAGCCACTTTTATAGCCGGGGTCGATCGCCAGAATTCTTTTTTCTCCCAAAGGCGGCGCCAGCAATAATTGGGTAAGGTTTTCAGAGAAAATTTCGATGGCTTTTTTATCTGCTTTTTGTTTGGCTTCCTGTAAAGTTTCATTCGAAATGGCGGGTTCCAGTAATCTTTTGTAGCTGTCTTTTATGGCTAAAGAAATTTGTTCTGCCGTTTCGTTGTTTGACTTAATAATGGCATTTTCTATAAAATCAATGGCTTCCTCTTTGTCAATTCCGACATTGGTTTTCACAAAACCTTCGGCTTCAGCGCGCAGCATCGCCAAAAGTCGGTGAGAAGGAGTTCTGTTGAGGTTTTCTTCCCATTCAAAATACTGCGAAAATTTTTGGGCGTCTTCTTCGTCTTTTTTTGCTTTTACTACTTTTGAAGTCACGACAGCTTTTCGTTGAAATAATCGGCGGAGGTTTTTTCGGACATACATATTCTCATTGATCCATTCTGCCATGATGTCTCGCGCGCCCTGGAGAGCTTCTTCTTCAGAACTTACCTGTTCATTTACATATTTTGAAGCCAAAAATTCTAAATCCTGAACTTTCTGGCTCATGATCATTTTAGCCAAAGGTTCCAATCCTTTTTCTTTTGCAGCATCGGCTTTGGTTTTCTTTCTTTTTTTGAAAGGCAAATACAAGTCTTCAAGCTCCTGGATATCGAAGCTTTCTTCTATTCTTTGTCGAAACTCCGGAGTTAGGGCATTTTGTTCTTCAACAGACTTTAAAATGGTTTCTTTCCTTTTTAAAATTTCCTCAAACTGTTTACTTATTTTTGAAATTTGTTCGATTTGTGTTTCA
This sequence comes from Chryseobacterium wanjuense, assembly GCF_900111495.1. Classification (NCBI taxonomy): domain Bacteria; kingdom Pseudomonadati; phylum Bacteroidota; class Flavobacteriia; order Flavobacteriales; family Weeksellaceae; genus Chryseobacterium; species Chryseobacterium wanjuense. Next base: position 1,096,628 of record NZ_FOIU01000001.1, read on the forward strand.
TCCAGATTTCCGGTTTTATCTTTCCGGTAACGGGAAATGAAGGGGATCGTACAGTCTTCGGCCAGCAACTGAAGGGTTGCATTGATGCTTTTTTCCGATATATTGAGGGTTTGTTGTATATAATTAATGGTATTCATTCTGATTTTTTGAATGGCTAAAATAGGGATTTTTGATTTCGGTTAAATAATAGAGTGGTGCCATATTTTGTTTTAATTAAACTAAAAGTATTTTCATTCTTGATCTATGGTAAGATCACAACTGATATAATTTTCCTATATTTGGTTTTTTGATATTTAAAAATATTGAAATTTATCAAACTTCACTTCGCTTTAAATAAGAATAATAAACTTTTTAAACAATTAGCATAATTATGAAAAAACTTAGTGTAATTGCATTAGTAGCTGTAGGATTATTGGCTGCATCTTGTAACAAAGAAAAATCGGCTGATAAAGCTGCTACAACTACTGAACAGACGGTTGCAGAAGGGAAAGGTGAAGTATTGGCTGTAGATGCCGCAACTTCTGTGGTAAACTGGAAAGCGTTCCATAAAGGTGGTTTTGCGCCGCGTTGGGGAACAATCAGTGTAAAATCTGGTGAATTAAACGTAGAAAACGGACAGGTTGCTGCGGGTAATTTCATTATTGATATGAATTCTATTAAAGTAGATCCAGCTTCTGTAACTGAAAAAGACAAGAAGCCGGCAGATCTTGAAGCGCACTTAAAGAATCCTGATTTCTTTGATACCGCAAAAAATCCTACTTCAGATTTCAAAATCACAAGTGTAGCAGATCTAAAAGAAGCTCCTAAAGATGCTGTTGCCGGAGCTAATAAAACAGTAAGCGGAAACCTTACCTTATCTGGAAAAACAGTAAACGTAACTTTCCCTGCGAAAGTAGATGTTGTGGATAATTCGGCTTCTATTCAGGCTAAATTTACTGTAAACAGAGCAGATTGGGGAATCAAATTCGGTACTTCTGAAGCAGATCCTGCAGAATGGGGAATCAGCAAAGACATCGAAATTGCGGTTGATGTAAAAGCTAAAAAATAATTGTTAGACCATAAAATCAAGCGAAGCTGCCTTTTTACCAGGGCAGCTTTTTTTTATGCTAAATATTTTATTGGAAAAAATTAATTCAAAATACTGGAATTCTTGATCCTCACACAATATTCGCTTCCCAGATACAAAGGATTTCCATGTTTTTCAGACCAAAATCCGTCCAATACATCCTTGCTGAGACAACGGTAGACTGCAACTCCTTTGTAGATTTTGTGATCGTCACCTTCATAGTTAAAATTAATAACCAAAATTTCATCTTTATAGAATCCTGTACCGTTTTGTATATGATCGCCGATCATCCATTGAGCCATAATACGGTTGTTTTCGTCGATGGATAACGTTAAAATGCCATGATAGGAAATATGATCCGTTTCTTCCTGATTGCTTCCCTGAACCGAATAACTTCCCGCCAGATCTTGTATTGTCATTGATTTTTAATTAATGGATCTGCAAAGTTAAAGAATCTTGTTGTAATCACTTTTTATGTTAGATTTGCAATGATGTTTTACTTACTGTTAATCACAAATCTTATCACATTTGCCACTTTCGCTATCGACAAATGGAAAGCGGTCAAGCACAAAAGGAGAATCTCAGAATTGTTTCTTTTGACATTGACATTTCTGGGAGGAACTGTTGGTGCTGTCTTGGCAATGTTGATTTTCAAACATAAAATTTCAAAGAAATCTTTTTTATTGAAATTTGTCTTGATCGTTTCGATTCAACTGATTATAATTTACTTTTTTCAAAAATATTATCATTATTAATAGGTAAAAATCTAATTTATTATTCTAAATATTCCCTTCGTATTATATTCTAAATTGTTAAGATTTAATCGGTTAATGTCTTTGCTTGTTTTAATCTGCTCATTATGAATTTGTTAATTAACAAAACTTCTTGATGAATATTTCATTAAAAATCACTATTTTTGCACCCGTAAAAATCTTATATGCAAAACATTAGAAATATTGCGATTATCGCACACGTTGACCACGGTAAGACTACTTTGGTCGACAAGATCATCCACGCTACCAATATTTTCAGAGAAAATCAGGAGAGTGGGGAATTAATTATGGATAACAACGATCTTGAAAGAGAAAGAGGGATCACGATCTTATCCAAGAATATTTCTGTTACTTATAAAGACACTAAAATTAACGTAATTGACACTCCTGGTCACGCCGATTTCGGTGGGGAAGTAGAAAGGGTTTTGAAGATGGCAGATGGAGTTATTTTGTTGGTGGATGCCTTCGAAGGGCCAATGCCACAGACAAGATTCGTACTTCAGAAGGCTTTGGAATTGGGATTAAGACCATTGGTAGTTATCAATAAAGTAGATAAGCCAAACTGTCGTCCGGATGAGGTTCATGATCAGGTATTCGATTTATTCTTCAATCTTGATGCGACTGAAGAGCAATTGGATTTCCCAACGTTCTACGGTTCTTCAAAACAAGGATGGTTCAACACTTCATTAGAGCAAACTGAAAATATTTTCCCATTATTAGACGGGATTTTACAATATGTTCCTGAACCGAAAATCACGGAAGGTAACCTTCAGATGCAGATCACTTCTCTAGATTATTCTTCTTTCTTAGGAAGAATCGCGATCGGAAAAGTAACGAGAGGGGAGCTTAAAGAATCTCAGTGGATCGGTCTTGCTCAGGCAGACGGTAAAATTGCAAAAGGAAAAATTAAAGAATTATACGTTTTCGAAGGATTAGGAAAGAAAAAAGTAACTGAAGTACAAGCCGGAGATATCTGTGCCGTGGTAGGTTTTGATGCTTTCCAGATCGGAGATTCTTTCGTAGATCTTGAAAATCCTGAACCATTGCCAAGAACTGCAATTGATGAGCCTACGTTGAACATGACCTTCTCGATCAACAACTCACCTTTCTTCGGTAAAGATGGTAAATACGTGACTTCAAACCACTTGAAAGAAAGATTAACGAAAGAATTAGAGAAAAACTTAGCATTAAGAGTTCAGCAGACTGATGATGCCAACACTTTCTTAGTTTTCGGTAGAGGTATTCTTCACTTGTCAGTTCTTATTGAAACGATGAGAAGAGAAGGGTACGAAATGACCATCGGTCAGCCACAGGTTATCTTAAGAGAAATCGACGGGGTAAATTGTGAGCCTTACGAATCTTTGGTTGTAGACGTTCCTGAAGAGTATGCATCAAGAGTAATCGACTTGGCAACGCAGAGAAAAGGTGACCTTCACATTATGGAAACGAAAGGTGAAATGCAGCACATGGAATTCGAAATTCCTTCAAGAGGGTTGATCGGATTGCGTTCTCAGATGTTGACAGCTACTGCAGGTGAAGCTATTATGGCACACCGTTTCACAGAATACAAGCCTTTCAAAGGTGCTATTCCGGGAAGAAACAACGGGGTATTGATCAGCAAAACTCAAGGTCCTGCTACAGAATATTCAATCAATAAATTACAGGATAGAGGTAAGTTCTTCGTAGATCCGGGAGAGGAAATCTATGCAGGGATGATCATCGGTGAACAAAACAAGCCGGGTGACTTGGTGGTAAACATCGTAGAAGCTAAGCAGCTGAACAACATGAGAGCTGCCGGTAAAGATAAAGATACGGGTGTTGCTCCGAAAATCTTGTTCTCTCTTGAAGAGTGTATGGAATATATCCAGGGTGATGAAGCGATCGAGGTAACTCCAAACTTCATCCGTATGAGAAAGAAAATCCTTTCTGAAGAAGATAGAAAAAGAGTGGAAAGACAAGCAAAAGCTTAATAATTTTCCGATTAAAAATAAGTTTAATGAAAAGCTTCGATTATTTCGAAGCTTTTCTTGTATAATTTAAACATAATGCATTAAATATCAGTTAGTTGCATAATTAATGGGATTGTTTTTGTATATTCATAATAATTAAAAAAATGCTAATTGAATTAATAGAATTACATCAAACTATTAATTTAAAAATCGTCAAATTAAAATAGTATGAATCTCACAATTATGAAAAAATTATTTCGTCAGTGTTTAAATAATTACAAATTGTTTTTATTAACACTTCTCCTATGGCTCCCATTTACGGTACAGGCAACGATGAGCATTGTAGCCGTTGATCCTGTAACAGGCAAAGTCGGCAGCGCGGGCTTTACATGTATATGCAATTTTAATTTGAGAAATTATATTGCATTAGTAGTACCGGGAAAAGGAACATTCAATGCTCAGGCAAGTACAAGTTTAGGTACATATCCAAATACGCAAACCTATCTTACTTCAGGTTATAATGCTTTCGAATTGCTTAATGCAAATATTGCCTATAAAGGAGATATAAATGTTACTCAGATTCTCGCGGCAACATTAAATCCCGGAACAGGGCTGAATACAGGAAGCTCTCCCAATGCTTTTGCATTTACAGGAAATGGAAACGGAAACGTAAACTATTATAGATACGGACAGAATTTTGCAATCGCTGGAAATATTTTAATATCCAAAGCTGTATTGGATGATGCTTATAATGCATTTTTGAATACACCCGGTGAGCTTGAAGACAAGCTTATGGCAGCTCTGTTGGCAGCCAAAAGACCCGGAGCAGATTCTCGTTGTTTATCCGCTGATACATCATCACATGTTGCCTATATTTCTGTAGCAAAGCCAAATGATCCTATTGATCACGGTTTTTTAGAGCTTCAATATATAAATCCTTGTGGAGTAAATAAAGAACCGGTCGATATTCTTAATACCATGTTTATCAATTGGAAAAGAGCTAACGCAGGACTTCCGCCTATAAGCATTCCTGTTCTCAATATTACAAGTATCACTACAAACAGACAGCCTTCAGGTGATAGGGGATACACATTAGATGGTGATAGAATGATCGATGCAAGAGCAAAACTTTTGAATGCAGATAATTTCGGAATGTATGGATATACACAAGCCAAAGTTAATATTACCGATGCTTTTGCTGTTCAAGGCTCTATGACACAGGCTGCTCTTAATAATTTATCAACAGATATGCTGTTTATAGGAAGTTTTAATAAAACCATTTTAGGTGCTGCCAATGGTTTTACACCCAATGAAATCAACGAAGTATATAACTGGTCTTTAGGAAATAATAAAACCGTTTTTTTATTTGAAAGCGGTGCAGATTGGAGTTCTTTCTTTTCAAAATGGGGGTATGAAGTAACTCCCGAAGTATCAAACCCCAACAAGCAATTTGCGGCAAACAGCACTCTGGATGTAAGCAAAAAAATATTTAACGGACCTTTTAGAAATGTCGCCGGTTTTAATCAGGGGGGTGGTCTTCAGGGATATTTTTCCAAAATGCCATCCAATGCGATTGTTTTGGCGGTTAACAATTCCAACAAGCCGGTTTTGGTATTTGACTGTAATACAAAGGATATTATTTGTGCAGACACAGATGCAGTGACAGCATTAGGAGGGATTACTGCAGGAAACGTTGTTACTAATGATAACGACAGGTTTTTGGCAAATTTAATTAATCTTGCTCTGGAAATTAAAAATAATCAAATTACGCTGCCTGCCTGTGGAAGCGCTGCAAAACAAGCACAAATACCTGATGAGAAGCCGACTTCTGCTATTTTATCGGATAATAGTGAAGAGATGAAAGTATATCCTAATCCGGCAGGAAATTCATTCACCATCGATCTGCATATATTTAAAAATCAAAAATTAAATATTGACCTCTACAACCAAAATTATATTCTTCTGCGTACAAAATCAGTGCTGAAAAAAGAAGATAAACAAACGGTGAAAATTGATGCACACGACCTTCCGGAAGGCGTATTGTATGTAGTAGTTTCGGATCAGGAAAATAAAAAAGTTACCCAAAAACTTATCATTAAACATTAAGGGAACAATTTCAAAAGAAACTTCCATTTTTCTGAATTAATAATTAAATAAATATTTTTTAAATTAAATATTTTGATAGTATATTATAAAATAAGATTAGCATTTTAAAATAATTTATTATTGAGAACCTTAAAAAATTAAGGTTCTTTTTTTATTTCACTAGGTGCTGCAAATTTTCACATAGATTATTAATTGTACATTTGTCGCTGGAAAAAATACAAATAAAAAAATCTTATCGGTTTAATAGCTTACTTATGAATTTTCAGCCCTTAAAATTAACTCTAATATCAAGTTTTTTAATCGCTTCAGTCGCTTCATGTACGGTTCAGAAAACCAGCCAGCCATCAGTTTCGAAAAAAACGACAGTAAAAGCACCTGTAAATATATCTAAAACTAAAGATTCTGTTACTGTAAAATCAGCAAAACCTCCTATAGAGGAAATTTTCAGAACCAATCTTCCCGAAATCAAAAGAGAATTTCGCGGAGCATGGGTTGCAAGTGTGGCAAACATCAACTGGCCTTCAAGAAATAACTTAACCGTTGATGAGCAAAAAGCGGAAGCCATCAATATGCTGAATATGTTGAAAAACAACAATTTCAACGCAGTGATTTTTCAGGTACGTCCATCTGCAGATGCTTTGTACACGAGTAATCTCGAGCCGTGGTCATATTTTTTAACAGGCGAAACGGGAAGATCTCCTTACCCAAACTATGATCCGTTGCAATTTTGGATCGATGAGGCTCACAAAAGAGGGTTGGAGCTTCATGTCTGGTTAAATCCTTACCGTGCCCATCACACCAACGGTGGTTCACCGAACAGCTTGTCTATGGCAAACAAACTTTCAGATATCGTGGTAAGGCTTAAAAACGGCATGTATTGGTTTGATCCCTCAAATCCTAAAACACAGGGTCACGTCTCGAATGTAGTAAAAGATATTGTAAAAAGATATGATATTGATGCGGTGCATTTTGATGATTATTTTTATCCGTATGCAACGTACAACAAAGGAGCAGATTTCCCTGATAATGCAAGCTGGAACGAATATGTAAGAAACGGAGGAACATTAACGAGGGCAGACTGGAGAAGAGACAATGTGAATAAATTTGTCGAAAGAATCTACAAAGAAATCCACGCAGAAAAAAATTATGTGAAATTCGGAATCAGTCCGTTCGGAATCTGGAAACCTGGTTATCCTGCAGGTATTGTGGGATCTTCTCAATATGACGAGCTGTTTGCAGATGCTAAATTATGGTTAAATAAAGGTTGGGTAGATTATTTTTCTCCTCAATTATACTGGCCGATTGACTCTCAGGGACAAGGATTTGCCGCTTTGTTGAACTGGTGGGAATCGGAAAATACCATAAAACGCCATCTTTGGCCGGGATTAAATACCGTTGAAATTAAAGTTTCAGACCGTCCGACGGAGATTAAAAACCAGATTGATCTTTCAAGACAGATTTTAGGAAAAGATGCAGGGGAAATTCACTGGAGTATTGCAGGATTAACGAAAAATGCAAACATGCTTCCTACTTTGAAAAACGGACCTTATAAAGAGAAAGCCTTAGTTCCGAAAACTCCCTGGCTGAAGGCGATTCCTTTGCAGACACCGACTTTATTCATCACAGATAACGGAAGTTTTGCCAAAACAAATTGGAGTGTAAAAAATATCGGCGATGTTTTCCAATGGGTACTTTTCACCCAATACAACGGTATTTGGGAAACAGAAATCTTGACACTGGATCAGCTGTCTAAAGATATTCCGAAGTTTAAAGATGGTAAAACATTGAATGCCATTGCCATCAAAGCCATCGACAGACTTGGAAATGAAAGCGATTATTTAGCTAAAAAAGTGAAATAATATAATGCTAATCGCAAAATATTAGCTTAAAAATAAATAGAAACCGGTTCAGAATGAGCTGGTTTTTATTTTAGAATAGCTATAAATTATTAACTTAAAATAAAGTATTTCAATAAATTATAAAGCGTATTATTTAATTTGATTTAAAACAAAATCTTCTCGGAATCATTTTTGCATCTGTATATCCATAACCACACAAAAAATATGAATTATGAATACTAACCGACTTTCCGCAACAATGGAAAAAGCATTGAGTGATCAGATGAATAAAGAAATTCTTGCATCACACGTTTTCTTATCTTATGGAATTTGGGCAGATGACAAGGGCTATCAGGGAATCGCAAATTTCCTTTACAGACATGCCCAGGAAGAAAGAAATCACTCCATCAAGTTTATGGAATATGTTTTAAACAGAGGCGGAAAACCAAAAGTAGATGCAATTCCTGCTCCTCCGGCAGACCCGGAATCATTATCGGCCTGTTTCGAAGGGGTTTTCAAGCATGAGGTGGATAATACAACATCCATTTACAGACTGGTAGATCTGGCGATGGAAGAAAAAGACTGGGCAACCTGGAATTTTATGCAATGGTTCGTTCAGGAGCAGATCGAAGAAGAAACGCTGGCTCAGAATTTACTTGATAAGCTGAAAATTGCCGGCGGCGACAGAGCTACAGACGAGTCATTATTTACTTTAGATAAAACGTTACAGGAGGCACCGAACGATGTTCCCCTGGCTCAGGAAGCAACAGGCGATAATCCATAATGGTTGCAAACGGTGAGTAAAATTTATTAAAATCTGTCAGAATATTGGCAGATTTTTTTATTATGAAACTCTCTTTAAAATCACTATCTTTGCACACTCATAATTCAAGGATTAAAGTTCATCAGTTCATGTAAAGCTTGCTTTAATCTTAAACCCAGAACGCAAAACCTTGAATTTTAAATTTAAACTTTGAATTTTACAATATGAAATGTGGAATCGTAGGCTTACCAAACGTAGGTAAATCAACTCTTTTTAACTGTTTGAGCAATGCAAAAGCTCAATCTGCAAACTATCCTTTCTGTACAATCGAACCCAATTTGGGAACGGTTTCTGTACCGGATCACAGATTGTTTGAATTGGAAAAAATAGTAAAGCCGGAAAGAGTTTTGCCAGCTGTTGTGGAGATCGTAGATATCGCAGGTCTTGTGAAAGGAGCGAGCAAAGGGGAAGGTTTAGGAAACCAGTTCCTGGCAAATATCCGTGAGTGCGAAGCGATTATTCACGTTTTAAGATGTTTTGATAATGGAAATATCGTTCACGTAGAAGGTTCGGTAGATCCATTGAGAGATAAAGAAATTATCGATATTGAACTTCAGTTAAAAGATTTGGAAACTGTTGGAAAAGCAGTGGAAAAAGCGAAAAAGTTCATCAAATCTGGAAAAAAAGAAGATATTTTGACGTATGAAACACTTCAGAATCTTCAAAAATTCCTGGAAGACGGTAAAAATGCAAGAGAATTTGCAACTGATGATTTCACAAAAACGATCATTGGTGATGTTCAGTTATTGACCAATAAACCTGTTCTTTACGTTTGTAATGTGGATGAAAATTCAATTAAAAACGGAAATGAATGGATCGGCAAAATTGAGGAGATGGCTAAAAATGAAGGCGCTGAAGTTGTTGTTTTGGCTGCTCAGATCGAAGCTGATATCAATGAACTGGAAACTTATGAAGAAAGAGAAATTTTCCTTGAAGAATTGGGTCTTACAGAGCCGGGAGTTAACCGTCTCATCAGAAAAGCTTACGACCTGTTGAAGCTTCAGACGTATTTTACAGCTGGTGTGAAAGAGGTGAGAGCCTGGACAATCGGTCAAGGTTGGACGGCACCTCAGGCTGCAGGAGTAATTCACACAGATTTCGAAAAAGGGTTCATCCGTGCAGAAGTAATCAAGTATGCCGATTATATGAACTACGGTTCTGAAGCGAAAGTAAAAGAAGCCGGAAAACTTTCTGTGGAAGGCAAAGAATATGTGGTTCAGGATGGTGACATCATGCATTTCAGATTCAACGTATAAGAAAAATATTAAAGTTAGTTATAATTAAAAAGCGCTTTCAATGAATTTTGAGAGCGCTTTTTGCTGCGATTTATTTAAAATTAAATTATATCAGTTTGAATTAAGAAAAATAAAACTTTAGACTTACTCAGCTAAGATTTCCGCTATCATTAGCTGAACAGAGTGCCCTTGCGAACAGAAATAAAAACATTCATTTTAATTATAACCTTGCGGTCGTCACGTTTAAAACTTAATACTTTGTAAAACTAATCTTAACCTAAACCTAAACTAAATAAGTTCGTATATTTGATTTTTACAAATCATCATCATGGAAAAAACGGCTCATACTTCATACACATCCCTGGAAGATTTCTACCAGGAAATGACCGAAAAGCTGGGAAAAGACCTGGAAAGCATTTTTCCCAAAGGACTTCACAAAGATATCGGACATTTTAATGTCTTTGATATTGCCCAAACTATTGAGAAAGCCAGACTGACTTCCGAGATGCCCTACAACAGGAGAAAATATTATAAAATCAGCCTGATAAGAGGGAAAAACAGAGCAGAATATGCCGATAAAATAATTTCTGTAAAAAAGAATGCTTTATTGTTTGCCACACCTAAAGTTCCATACCATTGGGTTCCCGAAGATCCCAATCAGTCGGGGAGTTTTTGTGTGTTTACGGAAGATTTTTTTATTAAAAATAAATCACATAATACGCTGGAAGATCTGCCGATATTTCAGCCGGGAAATATTCCGATTTTTGAGATTGATGATGAGTTGGCAGATGAAATCGAACAGCTTTTTACCAAGATTAAAAAAGAAATAGAATCCGAGTATATTTTTAAATATGACCTGATCAGAAATTATGTTCTGGAGCTGATTCATTACGGACAGAAATTACAGCCTGCTGCAACGCTTTCCACGTCCAATGATGCTTCTCTGCGCGTCGTTTCTTTGTTCATCGAATTGCTGGAAAGGCAGTTCCCGATTGAGTCCACAGAAAACAGGCTTCAGCTGAAAACAGCGAAAGATTATGCCGACAGACTGGCGGTTCATGTGAATTATTTAAATAAAAAATTAAAGGAAAGTACCGGAAAAACCACAACAGAATTCATTGCAGACCGGTTGATTCAGGAAGCGAAAATCCTTTTAAGGCAAACAAAATGGAATGTCTCCGAAATTTCCTATGCCTTAGGTTTTGAGGAAATCGCTCATTTTTCAAACTTTTTTAAAAAGAAAACAACGTTCACTCCACTGGAATTTCGTTCATGATTTGAATTTTGCAAATTTCAGATTGATTCAAGCAAACAAACAGATTGAAAATTGCCGCAACTTTGTATCATCAAAATAACAAAACAAATGAGTACAAAAACAAAAATCGCATTAGTAACCGGTGGAAGCCGCGGATTGGGAAGAAATTCAGCTATTAAAATCGCTCAGAAAGGCTTAGACGTTATCATCACTTACAGAAGCAACAAGGAAGAAGCCGATAAAGTGGTGGAAGAAATTCAAAGGTTGGGGCAGAAAGCAATTGCTTATCAATTAGATACTAAAGATATTAAAAACTTTGATGCTTTTGTAAAGCAGGTGGGTGATCATCTTGAAGAAAATACGGGAAGCAGAAACATCGATTACCTGATCAATAATGCAGGAACTTCTCTGCACGCTTCAATTTCAGACGTTACGGAAGAGCAGCTTGATGATGTGGTAGATATTCACTTCAAAGGAATATTTTTCTTGACGCAGAAATTTTTACCATTCATTAACAACGGTGGAGGAATTGTGAATATTTCATCAGGATTGGCAAGATTTGCTACACCGGGATATGCTGTATACGGTGGCATTAAAGCCGGAATTGAAATGCTTACAAAATATATGGCTAAAGAATTGGGATCAAGACAGATCAAAGCCAACGTTGTTGCTCCGGGTGCTATTGAAACGGATTTCGGAGGCGGAGCGGTGAGAGACCTGAAAGAAGTAAATAATACCATTGCAAGTGTAACCGCTTTAGGCAGAGCTGGTGTTCCAGACGATATCGGTGGAGTGGTAGCGTTTTTGTGTACTGAAGATGCAAGATGGATCAACGGACAGAGAATCGAGGTTTCCGGTGGGATGTTTTTATAAGATTTCTGGAAATTTCCAATAAATTTTTCTCTCGCAGATTTTGCAGATTATTGTGTTAAAAAAAATCTGCTCAATCTGCAAAATCTGCGAGAGTATAAAATATTTTAAAGTTTGCTCAAATTCTCGATCGCCCTTTCCAACGTCTCCTGTTTTTTAGCAAAACAAAGCCTTATCACATTTTCATTCAATTTATTTTTATAAAAAGATGAAAACGGAACACTCGCAACTTTATGAGTAATAGTGAGTTCACTCGCGAAATCAAAATCATTTTTATCAGAAATTTTATCATATTTCAGCGCCTGAAAATAGGTTCCTTCACAATCCAGCAATTCAAAAGAAGTTGAGGCTAAACCTTGTCTCAAAAAATTTCTTTTTTCCTGGAAAAACTGGTTGAGATAGTTGTAATGATCAGGATTTTTCATGTATTCGGCTAATGCCATCTGAATCGGAGTATTCACCGAAAAAACATTGAATTGATGCACTTTTCTGAATTCATCTGTCAACATTTTCGGAGCCGCACAATAGCCCACTTTCCAGCCGGTAACATGGAATAATTTTCCGAAAGAAGCGACTAAAAGACTCCTGTTTTTCAGTTCGGGATATTTGCAGATGCTTAAATGCTGTTTTCCATCAAAAACAATATTTTCATAGACTTCATCACTTAAAATAAGAATTGAAGTTCCTTCTACAATTTTTATCAATTCCTGAATATCATTTTCTTTTAAAATCTTCCCGGAAGGGTTATTCGGATTGTTCAGAATGATCATTTTTGTCTTATCCGAAACGAGATTTTTTACAACATTCCAGTCGATTTCGTAGTCGGGAGCTTTCATTTCAAAACGCTTTACAATTCCTCCGAAAAGCTCTACCGTAGGCTCATAGCAATCATAAGCCGGTTCAAAAATAATGACTTCATCATCTTTTTTCACAAAAGTAGCGATCGCGGTAAAAATAGCCTGGGTTCCACCTGCAGTTACCGTTATTTCCGTGTCGGGATGATAGATCGCCTGATGAGAATTTTCTATTTTTCGGGCAATTTCTTCCTTTAAAACCATCATTCCGCCCATGGGAGCATATTGATTAAAGCCTTTTTTAATGAAATGATCTACATGATCCAACAGCTCAGCATCAGGCATAAAATCGGGGAATCCCTGTGAAAGGTTGATGGCTTCGTTTTCGTTGGCCAATTGAGTCATTTGACTGAAAATAGTCGTTCCTACATTGGAAAGCTTCGATAAAGGAAGTTGTATCATTAAAACAAATTTTTAATTGTTTCGAATTTAATTTATTTTTTTAAAATAAAGATTAATTTGTCTGAACTTTATTTCCTTTTTTGAGCATTGGTTTAAGGTTTAAGATTTTTTAATAAAACGTTTACAAACTAAAAACTACACTTACTCAGTGATCTGTTACACTTATTAAGTCTAGTTTATTTTTAAAGGCTCCATATTCTCACATTTGCAAATAAATAAATTAAAAATACAAAAAATGAAAAAAGTTATTTTATCATTAATAACAATCTCAATTGCTCTTTCTTCTTGTCGTAATGAATCAGATTTATCATCAATGGAAGATCAGAAAGCGATGATTAAACCCAATCTTTCCAGTATGTCGTTGAAAGATAAAAGAATTTATCTTGAATCTATCTTAATGAATACCGCTAAGGACATTATTTCTGAATCTCAGAAAGATGCAAAATCAAGAAGTGTAGTATATGCTGAATTGGAAAAAAATATCGATGGTGATGATAATGCTTTAATTGATGTTTTTTATAAGCAAATACCTGCTTTAAACAATGATGCTGATTTTAAAAATAGTTTGTTAGCCTTTAATGATTTAGAAGGCAGTAAATATTTTCCACAAATTTTTGTTTACAATTATAATCGATTAAAAGCTGCAGGTAAAATAGGTAAGTCAAATCCAATTTTAGCAGTTTTCTATACGGGTGATGAAAAATCTGCATCAGCAAAGGCATATAAACTTAATGCAGCCGGCAATTGGGAATTTGTAAAAATGGTAGATGAAAAAGCCGTAGAAAATGAAGAAGTTTGGGTGTTTTCATTAAATGAAACTTTTGTAAATACCATTGATTTATCTATTTTACCAAAAGAAGCGGTACCTCCTCGTACTTCAAAAACTTTACCAGTTGAGCAGAAAGGGGATGATCGTTGCAAAGATGGAACCCACTATTGGCCATATTTTGAATATATGACCATAAGAGAACATAATGAATCATTCTTAGCTGGGAAAAGTGATATTTGGACGAAAACTTATACAGGATGGAATACACCAAACAGTGTAAATCCCTGTAACTCTTCTTTACCTAAGTTAATGTGGACGAATAATCCTGATGGCGAAGTGTTCATTTGGAAGTACATGAGGTATATGATTCCTAATACAGCAGTAAAGGTCGTTTGTGGTTATGCAGGATCATGGGATCCAGGACCAGCTAATGTAGGTGGATGGCAAGGGGATGCACTTAACTATGTAATTTTTGAAAAAGATACATGGCCGACCGGAGAAAAATCTGCAGACATCAATAATAATGGATTCAATGCATCATACCGATATCGTTCTGCCGATAATTATTATGATAAAGGAATTATTTTACATTGGAGCAGTACGGGACCTCATATGAATGGCTATTCAAGAGATATTAGCGGTCAGATTAAATTCAATTCCAGATTATAATCATGAGTATGCTTTTCTGAAGTAACCTTTTCTGGAAAATCTTGTATTAAAATCAAGAAAAATGATAAAAAAAAAGTCCGTTTCACGAGTTGTGAGACGGACTCTTCTTTTAATTCTACATCAACCACTATTTCGAAATCAAAAGTTTTTGAGAAGAAGTTTTGCTCTCTGATTTTATTTCAACAATATAAGTCCCCTGAATTAATTTTTCAGTATTCAGTTTTATACTTTGGCGACCGCTTTCTACCGTTTCAGAAACGTGCATTACTACTTTTCCGGAAACATCGATGATTTTTACGGAAACATTTCCTTTTTTTGCCAGATTGGTCTGTACATCCACATAGTTTTGCGCCGGATTGGGAACCAGAGAATACTCTTTCACCTCATTCGGAGTTCCGGTTTCTGCTTTTGCAATGGCAGCAATTTCTTTTAAAGGTGAAGTTAATCCTGAATTACCAGCCATTTTACTTGCCTGAAAAGGCTTAGGAATACAGATTTCAACACAGGTTGTACATTTCGGTTTGTCGTTTTCATACTGAGTTACGCAAACTTTGTAAGATCCCGGTGAAACGTACGTATGGGAAGTCATTACATCACCGATGGTTCCATCACCCCAATCCACTTTGTATAAGCTTGGTGAATTTATGCTTTCAAGGAAAATCTGAGCAATGGTAAAGTTTCCTGAAGTACTGGTTGTTGTCTGGATTTTGAAGTTTGAATTACATTCGTTGCAGCCTTCACACGGTTTTACGCAGATATTGTCAAAATATACGATTTCCTGCTGAGTGGAAGTCATATCAGGAGAGATTCCCAACACTTGAGAATTCATGATGATATTGTCAAAAACAGCCGCATTTACAGGGCTCATCGTCCACGCTCCGTCAGAATTGCTCGGAAGAACACCACCGCTGGAAAGCTGGATCGGAGCTTTTATACGAACCCACCCGCTTCCCGGAGTTACCGTAATATTTGCTACGAAAGTCGCACTGTTTGTTCCGTCAGAAAGCGTGATGTTTGGGTGATAAGGCATGCCGTAACCGCTGTCGTTTTCTATATAAAAATCAAAATAAAGGCATTGTCCTAAAAATCTTTTTCCTAAATATTGATAATCTTTCCAGTTTTGATACCATGATCCGCCCGAAAGATCCTTTAAAATTAAAAATTGTGATCCGTCAAAGGTATTTGCCGTACCTACTCCCACACTTACATTTCCGTTTGGAGCTGCTGCGGGAGCCCAATTTCCGTAAGGGTTTGAAGTGTCATTAAAATCTGAACAAGGAGGGATGTCCTGTGCCTGGAACATAAAGCTTCCCAGGAAAAGATACAGGGATAAAAAATACATTCTTACCATAGTGTATGTTGATTTTATGAATCAAAAACCAACAAAAACTTTAATTAATACTCATTTTAAGTGATTTTGGTTTTCACCGTTTTTAGTTTGTCCAGATAAAAGTATCAGATAAAATAATCTCACACCAGAGTGAGTAAGCAAGTGCAATCAGGTTTTTATTAAGTGTTAATTTTTTATTAATAAATGTTTACATCAAAGAAAAAAGGCCGCCCGAAAGCAGCCTCAAGATTAATATTAAATTTGTGTTTTATCCTAATTTTGGATCAGCATTTTTTTACTCTCAATATTTTTTCCGTCAACGGTAAGGTTGTAGACATAAGAACCACCCTGGATTCCCGAAAGGCTGATGCTTCCGTTTCCTTTGTCTTTTAAAAGGATGGTCTTTATTAATTGTCCTGAAATATTGTAAATCCCGATAGACGCTTCTTTGGAAATGTTGGGAAGATAATATTTGATCACCGTTTCTCCGCCTCTTGCAGGATTGGGAGCATTTTGAAATAATTTAGGTTCATTTGAGTCTGAGCTTAGATCAACACTCATTTTATTTTGTTTTAATAAATCTTTCAACTCTTTAATTTCATTTTTAAGCTCATCAATCTGATGCTGAAGATCGGCTTCATTGTTGGCCTGTCTCGTGATGATGCTTGTTGCCACCATTACATTTCCGTCATTGTCAACAACCAAAGCCCGTCCTGTTCCGCTCGGAAGTCCCTGGTGACGGACAGTTCCTACCGTATGGAAGTTGGCGGTCGGAGCATTTGTTCTCACGCCCACCGACTGATCTACGATAAGCATTGTAGAAGTAGGGGACATCCCAAACATGATTGATCTCGGTACGTTGTTAGTCAGTTTTACTCCTCCTGTTCCGGATCCGATAACGAAAGAACGGTCGCCTGTAGCCGCAAGATCAACCCCGAAACCTCCTGAATAGAAATTGGCTAAATCAATTCCCACCCCGATGGCAAACTGATTGGCGTTTCTGATAATGTTTTTCCAGCCCAGTGCTACGGATTTTCCGGCTCCGTTTAATACCGTATTCTGTTGCCCTACCACAATATTTGCACCTCCTGATGCCGACAGATTGTTTTCCCAGCCGGCAACTAACGAGCTTTCGGCACTTGTTCCCAAAACATGGCCCAAACCTGCTACCAGACTTCCTTTAGAATTGATCGTGTTGGAGTTGTTGGCTCCGTCTACCACGAAAGACCCGGAACCCGTAAGTGAAGCCTGTCCCGGATTTGAAGATGAGCCGTTTACTCTTAAAAATAAAGGGGCAACTCCCGTAGTTCCTACATAATTCAAGTTACTGGTCCCGGAATTTCCTGTTATCAGCCATTGTTGTGCATTTACCAATCCTGTTGAGAAGATCATAGCTGCTGCGATAAGGTTTTTCGCATGTAATAGACTTTTTTTCATAATGATACTATTTATTGTTTGATTTGTTTCCCAAAAGTATCAAAGTAGTATGCATCAGCCTATCATGAGTGATCAACTGCCTTTAAGAATTGAGCAGATGCGATTGTTTTTCATTTATGTGTGAAATATTAAGCTATTTTATGTAAAAAATCATTCTTTTTCCGGATAGACACATCCAGAACAGAGTTGTCTGCCATCACAACCTGGCCGCCCTTTCCTTTAATATACTCTTTTAAATGCTCCAGATTAATCAAATGCTTATGATGGATCCTGAAAAAATTATATCCCGAAAGGTTTTTCTCAAAATCATATAAAGTTTTGGAAACCATTACTTTACTTTTATCCAGCAAATAAATGAATGTGTAATTGGAATAAGCTTCACAGCGGATAATTTCATCAACATTTACCCTTTTAAAGCCCTGAAGCGTAGGAAGATTGATCTTATTCTGAACGGGATTGTTAGCCAACGAAAAATTATTTTTCCTGAAATTTTCTATGGCTTTATTAACGGTAAGAACGAAATCCAACTCGTTGATCGGCTTTAATAAATAATCGGGAATTCCATTTTTAATGGCCTGAATAGCAGATTTTTCAGAATCTGTAATGAAAATAATCTGGGAAGAGTTTTTTTTAATTTTTAAAAGAAGTTCAAAGGCAGTTTTATCCACCAGCTGAAAATCTACAAACAAAAGATCGGGAACATTTTTACTGAGGTAATCGGAAGCATGCTCCATGTTGTCGGTCTGAAAAGAGATCTCAAATTCCGGGAACTGATTTTTGAGAAGCAGGGAAATGTAATCGCCGTCATCATGGGCATTGATGATACAGGCGTTTAGGTTATTTTTCATGTGTGAGTTTGGTTTTTAGTTTTTTATTGTTTCGTTAATGGTGTTTAATCATGTTTCTTATTTTTATGGTTTTAAATTAATTTATTATTTGATGATTGATTTTTTTAACTAAAATTTCAAAAAAAAGTAATATTGTTTTTCACTTGCTCTTGAATAATGTAAATATAGAATTTCATTAACAATAATACAAGACTTGCAGATAATATTGATAAAAAATAAACCAAAACATTCGGATAATTTTGTCCAATTTCGTACTTTTGTATGTTTGCTGAAATTATATATGTCACAAGAAATAAACCCAATCTACTCCGAAGATAATATTAGAACCCTCGATTGGCAGGAACATATCCGTCTGCGCCCCGGCATGTATATCGGGAAGCTGGGAGATGGCTCTTCTGCTGATGATGGTATTTATATTTTGCTTAAAGAAATCCTGGACAACTCCATCGATGAGTTCAGAATGAAGGCAGGAAAAAGAATTGAAATAAAAGTAGACGACGGTAAAGTTACCATTCGTGACTTTGGTCGTGGCATCCCGCTCGGAAAGGTGGTAGATGCCGTTTCAAAAATGAATACCGGAGGGAAGTATGACAGCAAGGCCTTCAAAAAATCCGTAGGTCTGAACGGGGTTGGTACCAAAGCTGTAAATGCTCTGTCAGATTATTTCCGTGTGAGGTCTTTCCGTGACGGGAAGATGAAAATGGCGGAGTTTTCAAGAGGGTTGATTACAGAAAATTTTGATGAAAAGGAGACTTCAGACAGAAACGGTACTGAAATTTCTTTCATTCCGGATGCTGAAATTTTCCTTCATTTCAAATTCAGGAAAGAGTATATCGAAAGAATGCTCCGCAATTATGCCTACCTTAATCCCGGGTTGAAAATCCTATTCAATGGCGAAACTTTCTTTTCCGAAAACGGACTTAAAGATTTGCTTGATGAAGAACTGGAAAATGAAACGCTGTATCCGATCGTTCATTTGAGAGACAACGATATAGAAGTTGCCATCACGCATACCGATAAGTCACAGACTGAAACGTATTTCTCCTTCGTAAACGGACAAAATACAACGCAGGGGGGAACACACCTTAATGCCTTCCGTGAAGCGTATGTGAAAACGATTCGTGAGTTTTTCAACAAAAATTTTGATGCTTCAGACGTTAGAAAGTCTATCGTTGCGGCGGTTTCCATCAACGTGGAAGAACCCGTTTTCGAATCTCAGACAAAAACTAAATTAGGGTCAAACGATATCGGACCCAACGGACCGACGGTAAGAACTTTTATCATTGATTTCTTAAAAAGCAAATTGGATAATTTCTTACACCAGAATCCGGAAGTTGCAGAAGCGATTCAAAGAAAAATTTTAATTTCAGAAAGAGAACGAAAAGAGCTTTCCGGAATCCAGAAACTGGCGAGGGAAAGGGCAAAAAAGGTTTCTCTTCACAATAAAAAACTTCGTGACTGCAGACAGCACTACAACGATCAGAAAAACGAAAGAAAAGGGGAAACTCAGATTTTCATCACCGAGGGAGATTCTGCATCCGGATCGATCACAAAATCCAGAGATGTAGAAACACAGGCTGTATTTTCTCTGAAAGGGAAACCTTTGAACTGTTATGGTTTAACCAAAAAAGTAGTGTACGAAAATGAAGAATTCAACCTTCTGCAGGCCGCTCTGAATATTGAAGAAAGTTTAGAAGATCTTAGATACAACCAGGTCATTATCGCCACCGATGCCGATGTCGACGGGATGCATATCCGTCTACTGATGATCACATTCTTTTTGCAGTTTTTCCCTGATCTGATCAAGAATGGACATCTTTATATTCTTCAAACCCCTTTGTTCAGGGTAAGAAATAAAAAAGAAACAAGATACTGCTACTCTGAGCAGGAAAGAATAAAAGCATTAAACGAATTAGGAAAAAATCCGGAAATTACCCGATTCAAGGGATTAGGTGAAATTTCTCCGGACGAATTCAAACATTTCATCGGGAAAGACATTCGTCTGGAGCCGGTGGTAGTAGGAAAAGATCAGACGATCGATCAGCTTCTGGAGTTTTATATGGGAAAAAATACTCCGGACAGACAGACTTTCATCCTTGAAAATCTGGTAGTTGAAGATCCTGATATCGACAAAAAGGAAATATTAAGTGAAGTCATTGATGAAAATTAATTTTTAAACTTATTTTTAAAAAACACAACACACTAACACTAATAGCACAAAATGAGACTAAGTAACCGTAATAAAACCTCGGTTTACAGCTTCGTAAATACACTCCTGCTTATGTTTTTAGCAGCAGGCGTCGGAGCTTATCTGTTGGAAGAATACAGATTTAATATTTTAGGTAAGGAAAGTATATTACTGATCATTGTTCCGATCATGTTTTTAGGATTTTTTTATCTCAACGGAAGACAAATTTTTGAGTATGATAGTGACGGAGAAGCTATCCATTTCAGAAATAGGAATATCATCCCTTTTTTGAGCAAGCCATTAAGCGATGAATTTCCAAAATACAAACTGCTGAAATTTGAGGTGATCGATCTTTTTTTTATGAAAAGACTTTACATCACGATTTCCAGCAAAAATAGCGGATCAACCATTTTGAAATATGAGATTTCATATTTAACCAGAAAAGAAATTAATGATTTAAAATTCTCCTTAAATAAAGTAATAAAAGCTAATAACGAGAAAAAGAGTTAATAAAATAGATGATGACAGAAGAATACTCGCATGAGGGTGAGAGCTTAAAAAAAGTTTCCGGGCTGTACAAAGACTGGTTTCTGGATTATGCCTCTTATGTTATTTTAGACAGGGCAATTCCGTCGGTATATGACGGTTTTAAGCCTGTTCAGCGAAGAATCATGCATTCCATGCGAGAGCTGGAAGACGGACGTTACAACAAAGTTGCCAATATTGTAGGAAACACCATGAA
Organism: Chryseobacterium wanjuense; assembly: GCF_900111495.1. Lineage (NCBI taxonomy): Bacteria > Pseudomonadati > Bacteroidota > Flavobacteriia > Flavobacteriales > Weeksellaceae > Chryseobacterium > Chryseobacterium wanjuense. The sequence goes on from NZ_FOIU01000001.1 coordinate 1,117,782, forward strand.
ATATCACCCTCACGGTGATGCTTCCATTACAGATGCCATGGTGGGAATCGGGCAGCGAGAGCTGTTGATCGATACTCAGGGAAACTGGGGAAATATCTATACAGGAGATTCTGCGGCGGCGGCGAGATATATTGAGGCGAGATTAACTCCTTTTGCACTGGAAGTGGTTTTCAACCCAAAAACTACAGAATGGGCAAAATCCTATGACGGCAGAAACAACGAGCCGATCGACCTTCCCGTAAAATTCCCGTTGCTTCTGGCACAGGGTGTTGAAGGAATCGGGGTGGGACTTTCCACGAAAATTCTTCCGCATAATTTTAATGAATTAATTAATGCTTCTGTTGCTTATCTTAAAGGTAAAAAATTTGAGTTATTCCCGGATTTCCTTACAGCAGGCTATCTCGATGTTTCCGAATACAACGACGGTCACAGAGGCGGAAAGGTAAGGGCAAGAGCAAAAATATCACCTGTTGATAAACATACGTTGATTATCACCGAGCTTCCTTTTTCTAAAAATACCGGCGATCTTATTGATTCTATTTTAAAAGCGAATGAAAAAGGGAAGATCAAAATCAAAAAAATTGAAGATAATACTTCTGATAAGGTAGAAATCCTGATTCACCTTCCTAATGATTCGTCACCGGATAAAACGATCGATGCATTGTATGCCTTTACCGATTGTCAGGTTACGATTTCTCCGAATGCCTGTGTGATTGTCGGTGACAAACCGATGTTCCTGAATGTTTCCGAGATTTTAAGAATGAATACGGATCATACGGTTTCATTGCTTAAAAAAGAATTGGAAATCGAACTTCACGAATTGCAGGAAAGCTGGCATTTTTCTTCATTGGAAAGGATTTTCATTGAAAACAGAATCTATCACGATATTGAAGAAGTAAAAACATGGGAAGATGTTTTAAAAACAATTGATGTAGGCTTAAAACCTCACACCGGACATCTTTTGAGAGCCGTTACGGAAGAGGATATTTTAAGACTGACGGAGATCAGAATCAAAAGGATTTCCAGATTTGATTTAGATAAATTTAAAGAAAATATTGCCGCTCTTGAAGGTAAAATTGAGCAGGTAAAATATAATCTTGCGAATCTTGTTCAGTATGCGATTGATTATTATTTAAATATTCAGAAAAAATACGGAAAAGACAAGCAAAGAAAAACAGAACTTAGGATTTTTGATACCATTGATGCTACAAAAGTTGCGGTGGCCAATGAGAAATTCTACGCTAATTTTGAAGAAGGCTTTATCGGAACTTCTTTGCGAAAAGACCAGTATCTGTTCGACTGTTCAGACATCGATGATATCATTACTTTCAGGAAAGACGGAAGTATGAAAGTCGTAAAAGTGGAAGCCAAAACCTTCATCGGGAAAGATATCCTCCACGTTGCTGTCTGGAAGAAAAATGACAAAAGAACGGTCTACAACATGATCTACCGCGAAGGAAAAGAAGGTCCTTATTATATGAAGCGTTTTTCTGTAACGGGAGTTACCAGAAATACAGATTATCCTCTGGCTTCGGATAAAAAAGGCTCGGAAGTTCTTTATTTCTCAGCAAATCCGAATGGTGAAGCTGAAACGGTAACGGTACTTTTAAAACCAAACCCAAGAATCAGAAAAAATAAAATGGATGTTGATTTCTCAGAATTAGCGATCAAAGGTCGTGATTCGAAAGGAAATCTGGTGACGAAATATGCCGTAAAAAAAGTTGATTTAAAAGAAGAGGGAGTTTCCACCTTAGCGCCGAGAAGAATCTGGTTTGATGATACGGTAAGAAGACTGAATGCAGACGGAAGAGGAACTTTATTAGGAAGTTTTAAAGGTGATGATAAAATATTGACAATCAATACAAACGGAGAAGCGAAACTGGTTTCTTTTGATCTTGGCAACCGTTTTGATGATGAATATCTGGTACTGGAAAAATGGAAACCGGAGCAGCCTGTAACGTGTATTTATTTTGATGGCGAAAAAGATATCTACTTCATTAAGAGGTTCTTATTCGAAAATACGCCGAATATACAGACGTTCATGCCTTCGGAACACCCGAAATCTTTTATCGAAAATGTAATTGTTGCCAATGGAGCAACGGCGGAGATTATTTTTGCCAAAGATAAAGGGAAAGACCGCGATCCGGAAACGGTGCATATTGATGAATTTATTACTGTAAAAGGAATTAAAGCGATTGGAAACCAGTTTACTAAGTTTAAGGTAAAAACCATTAACGTGAATATTCCTGAGCCTGAAGAAGAAGAGCCTGAAGTCTACGAAGATCCGGAACCGATGAGCGGAATGGATGAAGACGGAATGATTGGCGACCTTTTCCAAAGTGATGAGAATACGGACAATTAAATGTTGAGAAAATTATGAATATTTTAATATTAATCATAGCAATTACTGCAATTATCAGCTTTATTGCACCGAATGGCAGCAGTAATTTTGAAAAATACAAGTTCAGTGTGGGAGCCATCCTTAACCGGAAAGAATATATACGTTTGCTGTCGGCAGGTTTCCTACACGCGGATATTTTTCATTTGGTCTTTAATATGCTTACCTTATATTTCTTCGGACCTATTGTTATACAGGGGTTTGGGAATGTTGGATTTTTAATCATCTATTTCGGATCGATTTTACTTGGAAATATATTTTCACTGTTTATCTATCAAAAACAGCCCTGGTATTCTGCGATTGGAGCGAGTGGAGGAGTTTCAGGGATTTTATTTGCTTCGATAGCAATGCTTCCTAATTTGGGAATTTACCTTTTCTTTATCCCGATTCCGATTCCAGGTTTTATTTTTGGGTTAATCTATTTTGGATATTCCGTTTATATGATGCTGAATCCCAGACAACACGATAACATCGGTCATGCCGCGCATTTAGGAGGTGCGTTTTTCGGTTTGGTGTATGCTGTGGCAAATCAACCACAGGCTGCAATGGCCAATTCATTATACATCGGAATTATGGCATTACCATTACTTTATTTAAGCTATGAGATTTTTGTAAGGAAAAGAATAGGTTAAAATAATGAACTATAAAATAGAAGTCAGCAATTATTTTGCTGACTTTTTTTATTTTTAAATTGAAAGTTTTTCCAGGGCTTCGGCTATGTTTTCGACAAAATGAATATGCTTCGTCTTATTACTCTCGAAAATAAAATCTTTAATACTTTTACTTTCATATTTGGAAAAATCTCCTACAATTGCCAGTCTTACGCGATAATTTGAAAATTTCTGTAGAATATCGCCTGCGATTTTTGTTTTTAAATCAAAGAATTCCGGGGTCATATTTTTCTCATACATAATGATTTTATCAAAATCCTGATAATAGATATTCCCCAAAAGATCCAGCCCATCCTGAGCCGAATTGATGATAATCCCGTCCGAAATTACTTCTGCAATTTTTGTATTGTTGAAATGGTGAGTTTTAATTTCCATACTAGTTATTTTCGACCAAAAATAAAACGATCATTCTCCGATAAATCTTTTATTAATAGGGCTTCAGAAAAATCGTTTGTATACAACTCCAACGTTTCAGGTCCCAGTTTTTGATTAATTTCTAAGAATAAAAGTCCGTTTTTATTCAAATATTTTTTTGAATCTTCTGCAATTTTCCGGTAAAAAATCAAGGCATCGGAAGTGGGTGAAAAAAGTGCCATTTTGGGCTCAAATTCTTTCACGGAATCGGCAATTTCATGTTCTTCTTCAATCCCGATATAAGGCGGGTTTGAAATAATAATATCAAAATTCTGATTGAAGTCAAAATTGAGATAATCGTTATGAATAAAATTAATTTCCAGCTGATGAAAATCTGCGTTTTTTTTCGCGATTTCCAAAGCTTTTTCAGAAAAATCAATGGAAGTGACTTCAGCCTGTGGAAAATATTTTTTTAGAACCAAAGGGATAATTCCGCTTCCTGTTCCAATATCAAGAATTTTTAATTTGTCAATTGTCAATGCTGAATGGTGAATTTTTTTTATCGCAAATTCCAGCAATTCTTCCGTTTCAGGCCGCGGAATCAGCACATTTTCATTGACGAAAAAAGTCATTCCGTAGAAATCTGTTTCCCCTAAAATCTGTTGATAAGGTTTATTGGTTTTTAGCTCTGAAATGATCTGCCGGAGCTGTTTTTCATCATCTATCAGCAATTCCTGATCAGCAAATCTGCGTTGCTGAAAACTGTCAAACCCGACAATTTTATGAATGAAAATTGAAGACAGAAAAGCGCTTTCCGAGTCTGTATAAAGATTCGAAAGTTCTGTTTTAAAATAATTTTTAAAGGCTGAAATTGTCATTTATCTCGTGAAAACCAGTTTTGTATCGGTCGATTTTTCCTCGTCGATTAAGTAACCTTCATAGTTAAAGGCCTTTACATCATCCAACGTCTGAGCATTGGTTTCGGCGCAGAATCTTACCATCAAACCTCTTGCGTGTTTGGTGTAAACGACGATGGTTTTCAGTTTTCCGTCTTTTAATTCATAAAAATCAAAATCGATCACTTTATGGTTCAGTCTTTTTCTGTCGATTACTTTTCCATATTCGCTGCTTGCCAGATGAAGGAGAATTTCGTTCTTTTTCATCTCAGAATTAAGCTGTTCTGTGATTTTTTTCCGCCAGAATTCATAAAGATTTTTATAGGTATCAAATTCGAACGGCCTTCCCATTTCCAGTCTGTAAAGCATCACTTTATCCGATGGTTTCAATAGACCGTACAATCCGGAAAGCATTCTGTAGTTTTTCTGTAAATAATCTATGGCCGATTTTTCTAACGTTTTGGCATCCAGTCCTCTATAAACTTCTCCGGTAAACGCAAACATTGCCGGAGCAGATTCTTTTGCGGTAGGTTTTGCCTTCCATTTTTGATTTCTCTCCCAGTTTTCGTCGGCCAGTTTTGTCGAAATTTCCATCAGCTCAGAAAGATATTTCGGAGATTTTTGTTTTAAATAAGATTGTATAAATGCTGCATCATCAATGAATTTCGGCGTAGTAGCTTTCAACAGATCGGTTGAGTTTTCTACGTTCATTAACTTGGCAGGAGATGTTACTATTTTCATAATTAAAATACAGATAAATGTTTAATATCCATAAAATTCATCATCATCAGTGAAACAAAATCATACATGAAATGGCAGATGATTAAAATTTTAATGTTCGAATAAATTTTATAAAACATCGCAAAAACGACGCCGATAAAGAAAGGCACCAAGACCTGACCAATCGTTCCGTAAGTGCTGTGAAGAATTCCAAAAAGGATGGCGGAAATTATAATTCCAAAATACTGATTTGCATAAATTTTTTTCAACTCTGGTTTGGATATAGCCGCGCATCAGAAGTTCCTCAACAACACCCGCCGTTAAGCATGTAAAGATAATTAATAAATAATTATTTTTAAAAAGAGAAGTCATCTGTAAAAGCTTACCACTGAATTTTTCCTGGGTTGCAATCTTAACTAAAACATTTAAAAATGCTCCTCCAAATGCACAAATGAAGTATAAAGAAATGACAGATCCGATGTAAAATAAAAAGGAATATTTTCTCTCTTTCCATAGAAGGAAAGAATTTTTTTCAATTAAAAAACTGTACAGAAATGTAATAATCAATACAAACCAAAGAGCAACTCTGGAATAAAAAAACTTTTCCGCCGTAAGAGTTTTTGTTTCAAAAAGTGAATTTAAAAAAGGAAAAATGTACAACATCGTCATGGCGAGCAATGCAAAAGTAAGTACAATTCCTATAGAATATTTTCCGTTCAGACTCATAATTAAAAACCGTCAACCATCAAATTTAACTTAAAAATCAGAACTTTAAGCTTAAATATTTCCTTTTCCCTGTCTGATAACCTCAGGCTCTCCCGAAGTAAGATCCACAATCGTAGACGCTACATTATCTCCATAACCGGAATCAATGACAATATCTACCAGATGGTCGTATTTTTCTGCAATTAATTCAGGATCAGTGGAATATTCGATGATTTCATCGTCGTCTTTAATAGAAGTTGAAGCGATCGGATGTCCCAGTTTTTCAACAATAAGCTGCGGAATCGGATGGTCCGGAACACGGATACCGATGGTTTTATGGTTTTTATAGGCTAAAGGCAGGCTTTTATTGGCGTCTAAAATAAAGGTAAAAGGTCCCGGAAGATGACTTTTTAAAAACCTGAAAACAGAAGTTTCGATGGGTCTTGTAAAGTCTGAAAGATGGCTTAGATCATTACAAATTATGGAAAATTGTGCTTTCTCCAGCTTTATTTTCTTGATCTGAGCCAGCTTTTCCATGGCTTTCAGGTCAAAAATATTACAGCCCAAGGCATAAACCGTGTCTGAAGGATATATAATTAATCCGCCATTATTCAAAGTTTTAATTACCTCATTGATAAGATTTTCCTGTGGATTTTCCGGGTAAATTTTCAATATTTTTGCCATAGTTCAAAGATACGAATATTAAAATAGTTTTCATAAAAGTCCTTTATTTAAAAGAAAAATTAGGATTTTAAAATAATTGTCGTATATTTGCAATCCAATATCGCGGGATGGAGCAGTAGGTAGCTCGTCGGGCTCATAACCCGAAGGTCATCGGTTCGAGTCCGGTTCCCGCTACTAAGATTAATAAACGTCTGCGGTGACGTTTCTAAAAAATATACCGCGGGGTGGAGCAGTAGGTAGCTCGTCGGGCTCATAACCCGAAGGTCGCACGTTCGAGTCGTGTCCCCGCTACTAAGACAACGCTTCGGTGGCGTTCTAAAAATATACCGCGGGATGGAGCAGTAGGTAGCTCGTCGGGCTCATAACCCGAAGGTCATCGGTTCGAGTCCGGTTCCCGCTACTATCTTAAAGAGTATTGCATTTTTTGTGATACTCTTTTTTATTTCTCCCTATCGTGAATTAAATAAATTGCTTTAAAATGGCTTGATTTATGCAATTCATTCTTTATAAACATCAATTTAAATCAGAATATTATAGACAAGAAAATCATTTTTTATCCAATATATAATGATAAAGATTTATTCCTAATCCAAAAAAAAGAGAACCATTGCGGTTCTCTTTTATAGTTAAATTCACTCTAAATTTTACAGGGTCTTATCCAAACATTCCTACCTTATAATCTCCCGGAACCTGTTGAAAAGCGATATTGAATCTGTTCCATACATTAATCGCATTGACAGCCAAAGTAAGATCGAGGATTTCTTCTTCAGAGAATTGTTTTTTGGTATTTTCATATACTTCATCGGAAACGTGAAAAGTGTTCACGGCTTCAGCATATTCGAAAGCAGCCCTTTCTCTTTCTGTGTAATACGGAGTTTCTCTCCATGCACTCAGTCCGTAAAGACGCTGCTCTGTTTCACCCATAGCACGAAGTTCTTTGGAGTGCATATCAAGACAGTACGCGCATTGGTTGATCTGTGAGATTCTGAAATCAATAAGTTCTATCAAATGTCTGTCGAGTGAACAATGTTTCAGGTATTGGCTGATTCCAAAGATTGGGGTAATTGCTTTTTTTCCTTTTTCGAATAAATTGATTCTTGGTTCCATAAACATTTAAATTTTGATTGTTATACCTTAAAGACAATTGAATTTTTGTTTTTGGACAAGATTTAAAAAAAAATTAATAAAAAAAAATCCCGCTTCGGAAAAAGCGGGATTTCATATCATTTAACTAAAAAAAATAATTATGGCGCCAATTGATTAAAAGGCGTTAATTTATAATCATCTGCCATTGTCTGGCCTACGAAATCTGTTTTTTGTGCTCCCTTCATTCTTCCTGCAGCGTCGTTTGCATTGAAGTATGCTTCATTTAGCTTAGTAGCTGTTTCAGCAGGGTTAAGCTCAAATTTTGTATCACCTTCTACTCCAAGATATCCGTTCTTTCTGGTAAGATTTGTAATATAATTGTTGTAGTTGATCATTGTATCTCTAAACATGGTGTTGTGATACTCCATGCATTTTTTAGCTTTTTTAGAAGAATTGTTCAGAATACAGTTATTCATATTTCCTCTGTAAAGACGCCATTCCAGCTCTACTTTTCCGTATTCTTTCGCTAAGGCAGTTTTACCGTTGGCAAGAATATTAGGATCAGATTCCTTTTCGCTGATTTGCTGTAGATGCTTGATAACTAATGGAACTGTATTTTCAATTTTGGTTTTAGCTTCTCTTACCGCACTGAAATCGGCAGCCGGAGAGCCCTTCTTTTGAGCTGTAGTAACGTTAAAAATGAATAGTAATAGTACAATCAATAAATTATATCTTTTCATGAGAAATTTTTAAAGCACTAAAATAAATATATTTTCTCAGTTTAAACAAATACATTTTAATTTTATTTAATAAAAATTAACAAGTTTTAAGAATTTCTTTTATAAATAAAGATTTTTCTGACGATTAATGAGGCGAAAAATTACTGTCTTTAAAAATTTAACAAATTTTAATAAAATTTATTTCGCTGATTTTCAGATATTTACGTTAATTAATTTTTTATCACTAGAAAAATAGTTGTTTCGAATGATTTTATTTCTACATTTGTATAACTAATTTCTTAGTGATATAGATTAAATTAAAAATTATAATTAATTCAGATTGATTTAAATATAATTGAAAAGACTTCGAGAGCCTCAGCCTGACAGTGTAAGTAAAAATGTTTAGTAGCAGAGTTGTCAATAGAGATTATCGAAGTATAAAAAAAATTAAACAAGTTTTAATATTAACAAACGGGATATATGAAGATTCAGACTTTGACAAAAGCAGAAGAGCAAGTGATGCAGTACCTTTGGAAATTGGAAAAAGGATTTCTAAAAGATGTTCTTGATTTGTTTCCTGAGCCCAAACCGCACACCAATACGGTCTCTACTATTTTAAAAGTATTGAAAGATAAAGAATTCGTAGACTACAACGTGTACGGAAGACAGCATGAGTATTTTCCATTGATCTCGAAAGAGCAGTACAGCGGAAAAACAATGAAAAGCCTTGTAAAAAACTATTTTAAAGGTTCTTACAAAAGCGCCGTTTCTTTCCTGGTGGAGAAAAACGAAATGACGGTGGAAGACCTTGAAATGCTATTAGACGAACTCAAAAAGAAAAACTAAGACCTATGGAAACCGTACTTCTATACTTCGGAAAAGTAATTTTATGTTCTGGTGTAATGTTTTTGTATTATCAGTTGTCTCTTAAAGACAAGACGTTCCATCACTACAACAGATTTTATCTTTTGTCGGCGATGCTGATCTCGTTGCTGCTTCCCCTGATAAAGGTTGAAGACTTCGCTATTGAAGTGAGCAATGATATCTACAGGCTTATAGATACGGTACAGAATTTTAAAACAACTAAAAACATCAATAATGACCACATTTATCTTAGAATTATTTTTTCAGCTTTGGGATTGGTTTCTTTCTATTTTTTAGGAAGGTTTATCTACGGGATTTTCAGAATCCAGCAGCTTAAAAATCAGTTTCAAAAAGAAAGTTTTGATGGTATCAACTTTTACCATACAAACCTGACGGAAGCTCCGTTTTCCTATTTTAAAAATCTATTCTGGAAGAATTCCATCACATTGAATTCCGACGTCGGAAAGCAGATTTTAAAGCACGAAATGGTGCATATTGAGCAGAAACACTCATTCGATAAAATTTTTATTGAGATTATCACTTCTGTTTTCTGGTTCAATCCATTCTTTCATATCATTAAAAAAGAAATTAGTTTAATTCACGAATATCTGGCTGATAAAAAAGCCGTAAAACAATCGGACACAAAAGCATTTGCGCAGATGCTTTTAGCAAGCCACTTTTCCGGAACACAGTTGCCTGCGACCAGTCCGTTCTTAAGTTCAAATCTAAAAAAACGACTCAAAATGTTACAAAAACCTCAAACCAAATTCGGATATGCGCGTAGAATTTTTGCATTGCCGGTTGTATTTTCAGTAGCGTTTGCTTATCTGGTAAATGCTAAGAATCAGGAAATCAAAGCTACGAATGTAGAAATAGAGAAAGCGGTTTCTCAAATTAAAAAAGAAAATAAGATCGAAAAGGATACCATCACTCCTAACGCATCTAAAAATATTGTTGTAGCTCCAAAAGTATACAAAAGAGAACATGATGATAGAAAGATCGCTGATCTGAGTAAAAAAATACAGGAAAAAAGTCAAGCTTTAAAAAATCTTAAACCTGAAAGCTCAGAATACAATAAAAATCTTGAAGAAATCGGAAAATTATCCGGTGAAATCGGAAAAATTGCAAGCTCTGAAGACTTTTTGAAAAGAGCGATGGTCATCAGAATGGATGGGAAAGACGTCAATATCAACGAGTATTTCAAATCAAAAGAATGGAATGATAAAGTAAAAAATCTTGAAGATTTAAATGTCGAAATTCCCGAAATTCCTGAAATGCATTTTGATTTTCCGGATGCTCCTGCACCTCCTCCTGGCGCTCCCAATGCACCAATGGCTCCCAAAGTAAAAGTATACAGCTACAGAGGAATGAACGATATGAGATGGTCTCCCGAAGCTGATATGGCTTACAAATCTGCGGGAAGAGCCCAGGAATCTGCAGCAACAGCGAAGAAAAGAGCTAAGCTTGATAAAGAAAGAGCCAGATTAGAAGAAAAAAGAGCTAAGCTGGAAGGTGAAAGAGCCAAGCTGGAAGTGGAGAGAAGAGCTTTAGACGGCAATAGAAGAGTGTATATCTACAGCAATTCTATGAACAAGCCAATGAAGGTGAACAATGTAAGGGTGATGAAAATGGATAATAATGCGATGGGAGGTCCCGGTATGAAAAAGATTTCAGGTGACCTGAGTAATATGAAACTGTACATCGACGGAAAAGAAGTGACAAGACAGGAAATTGATGCTTTGGATCCCAATAAGATCAAAAACATGAATATTAATAAAAGAACGACCGACGGCGACAGTTCGGGAGAAATAAGAATCGAAACTAAAAAATAAAGTTCCAATCAGCTCTGTCAATAAATTGAAAGGGTAAGACTCGAAACCCGAAACTCGAAACCAATTTATTAACAGAGCTTTTTTTAATTTAATTATGAAAAATAATATTCTACTTTTTTTGCTTTTAAGTGTATGTACCAATGCACAGATTAATCGATTCTTCTATGAATACAAATTCATTCCGGATTCCAACGACAAAGCCGATGTGAAAAAGGAAATGATGCTGTTGGATATTGACAAAAATGGTTCAAATTATTATAGCCGTGACAAATTTGTTGCAGATTCTACCTCAATGGCAGAAGTACAGAAACAGATCAAGGGTGGGTCGGGAAACATCAATATCAGCAGAAGAGACAGTCCGGGACAGGTGAATTACAAAGTCACCAAATCTTATCCTGATTTTAAAACCTATCTGTTTACGAGGGTTTCGATGGATCAGTATAAAGTAAAAGAAGACCAGAAACCGGAATGGAAAATTCTTCCCGAAAAGCAGAAAGTTGGCGAATACAACGCCCAGAAAGCAACGACAACTTACGGTGGAAGAGAATGGATCGCATGGTTCAGTACAGATATTCCGTTTCAGGATGGGCCTTACAAATTTTATGGACTTCCGGGATTGATTGTAAAACTGGAAGATACCACAGGTTCTCATATCATGACATTGGTGGGAAACAAAAAAATCCAGACAGAAGTTTCTATTGGTGAAGTTGATATGCCTGGAAATGTAAGGTTAATGGGAATCGGAGGAAAAGAGATCGAAGTGACGAAAGATCAGTACAAAAAACTTTGGAAAGATTATGTAAATGATCCTTCTAAAAATATGAGAGAAATGATGATGCGAAATGGCGGCGGAGACAATACAAGAGTAGCTTTCAAAATGAGAACCCAAGACGGAAAGGAAATCTCTGACTCAAACCAGGTGTTCAGGGAAATGGAAAAAAGAACAAAGGAAACATTAGCTAAAAATAATAATCCGATCGAACCGGATTTAACAAAATAAGTAAAGACGTAACTTTTTTAATTTTTTTAACAGGATAAAAGCAATTTTATCCTGTTTTCTTTTTATCTTGAAATATCAAAAAACAATATGAAAAAACTAGTAATTTTTTTGGCTTTCTTTTTAGGAATGGCGATCAATGCCCAGAATCAACGGTTTGTATATGAGTATAAATTTGTTTCAGATTCTACAAAAAAAGACGAATCCAAAACGGAATTAATGTTTCTGGATGTTGCGAAAAAAGGGTCAAAATTTTTTAGTAGGAATCTATTTGTTTCCGACTCATTACTTCAGGTACAGAATAAAGGCGGAAACAGAGATTTTTCCAAAATAAAATTCGGTATGATCGGTTTTAAAGTTGAAAAATCTTATCCTGATTATAAGGTTATATTTTTCAATCGTTTAGATATGGATGAATATAAAGTTTATGATGAGAGAAAATTGAACTGGAAAATTTTACCGGATAAAGAAAAAATAGGTGAATTTAATGCACAGAAAGCAATAGCAGATTTTGCGGGAAGAAAATGGATAGCCTGGTTTGTTTCCGATATTCCTATTCAGGACGGGCCTTACAAATTTCACGGTTTGCCGGGACTGATTGTGAAAATAGAAGATGAAACAAAATCGCATTCTTTTGTTTTAAAAGAGATTAAAAATTTAAAGCAAAATGAAGAATGGATAAGTGAAGAAAAGAAACAGAGACTCGGAACTTTGATTACTTTGAGTCAGGAAAAATACAAGAAACAATTTTTAGACAATAGAAATAATCCGACAAAAGGGATTCGTCAGTTAATGGCAAGCGGAAGAAAAGTAATGATGACCGATGAAAACGGCAAACAGATGGATGTGGAAGAAATGCTTAGAAATCAGGAACGAAAAGTAAAGGAAGAAAATGCAAAAAACAATAATCTTCTTGAACTGGATTTACTAAAATAAATTTCGGGGCGGAAGCTTTGCTTCCGCCCCGAATTATATTTTAAATTGCAATCGGTTATTAAGACAATTTCTGAGAATCTGCAATAAACTGAGCCAATCCGCTGTCTGTTAATGGATGTTTTAGCAAACTCAAGATCGGAGGAAGTGGAGATGTGATCACATCAGCACCGATTTTAGCACAGTCGATAATGTGCATTGAGTGACGGATAGAAGCTGCCAAAATCTCAGTTTCATACATATAATTATCGAAAATCAATCTGATTTCCTGGATTAGGTTTAATCCGTCAGTTGAAATATCGTCCAATCTTCCCAGGAATGGCGAAACATACGTTGCTCCGGCTTTAGCAGCCAAAAGTGCCTGTCCTGCAGAGAAAATCAAAGTACAATTGGTTTTGATTCCTTTATCGGAAAAATATTTTAACGCTTTGATTCCGTCTTTGATCATCGGGATTTTTACCACGATATTCGGGTGGATTGCTGCCAATTCTTCACCTTCTTTGATCATTTCCTCGTAAGTTGTAGAAAGAACTTCTGCAGAAATATCTCCATCTACGATTTCGCAAATTGCTTTGTAGTGATTTTTGATCGCTTCAGCTCCCTGAATTCCTTCTTTTGCCATCAATGAAGGGTTTGTCGTTACTCCATCAAGGATTCCAAGATCTTTAGCTTCTCTGATTTGCTCTAGATTAGCAGTGTCAATAAAAAATTTCATTTGTTTTACAGATTTATTTTCGTACAAAGATAATCATTCCATTTTGAGTGTGAAATTTTAATTGAGGTTCGGGGGGCGAGTTTCGGGTTTTAAGTTTTGAGATGCGAGTTGCGGGTTTAAAGTTTGTTTCGAGTGTTGGTCATATATGATAAGAGTTTCAAGGCATATTTGTCATTCTGACGAAGGAAGAATCTATTATCCTCAATCATGTAAACTTCCATCTCCCATCATCCATCTTCCTTTCTTTTTGGGTTAGTTTTTTTATTTTCATTTAAAATTTTCTCTATTAAGTCTCATTAATAAAGGAAACCAACATTTTTGTTAATCATATGTTTAGCTTGATTATGACTTGCTTTGTACTTTATCAAAAGTAGCCGGATACCTATATGGTGCTGGAGATTGTAAAGTTAATCTAGTTTCGGAAATGGTGGTGATTTTATAGCTCCTAAATATGCCTTCTAAATTGATTTCTAAATCATAGTCATGAGGTCCGGGATCTTGAAATTCACGCTGGATAAAAGATCCACTCTTATAAAGAGTTCCTGCCCTAAACATATCCACTTTTCCTACCGCAGGATTTGATGGATTAACATTATACTGAAAATGCCATCTATCGCCAATTTGAACATCAAAAAAGGCAGGCTCATATCCAGTAATAAATTCCCAAATACCTTGTAGATTCTTTTGAGGTAACACTGTTTTTTCCATAGTTGTAAGTTTTAAATTAAAATTATAAAGTCTTTAAATATATTGACTATAAATAAATCAATCATATGAGAAATATAAATGTAAGAATTTTTTTTTATTTCAAAAAAGTTTTTTTTAATGATCTAAAAAGCCTGGGATACCTACGGAACGACATCGCGAAATCCTTAATTTATAAAAACTAAACTCAAAACTCAAAACTCAAAACTCAAAACCCGAAACTCGCACCCCGCAACTCTCACCCCAAATTCCTAACTTTGCACCATGAACCACCATTTCACAGCCCAGCTAGAAATCATTGGAATCAATCCATTTGTTTTCATTCCTGAAGAAATTTTGAATCATATTTTCGAACAATCGGGAAGGAATAAAAGCCCCATTCCGGTAAAAGGAACCGTAAACGGGAAAGAATTTCAGCAAAACCTAATGAAATATTTAGGAGAATGGCGTCTGTATATTAATTTAACCATGCTAAAAGATTCCCCGAAAAGAATTGGTGAACAAATTGAAGTTTTTGTTGAGTACGACGATTCAGACAGAACAATTCCTATTCATCCGCAATTGGAGAAAGCGATTAATGAAAGCTCGGTTGCTTTGCAAAATTTTGAAAGTTTAATTCCCTCAAGGAGATTGGAATTAATTCGTTACATCAATAATCTTAAAACCGAAGAAAGCATCCAAAGGAATATCGAGAAAATCATCAGACATTTGCACGGCGAAACCGACTTTTTCGGGAAGAAAATTAATTAAAAAAAAATTTTGGATTTAAAAAACAAACCTTCAAGATTTTCCATACCTCGAAGGTTTAATATCTGTAAAATTTTCTAAAAAAGATAAGATCCAAAGAAAAATTTCCTTGGATCTTATTTCACTATGAATTTAAAACTTTGCTGAGTTTGATAGCATCCTGATTGGTAGGGTCATACTGTAATGATTTTGCAATATGTTCCTTCGCTTTGTCAGGATTACTTTGCTGTTCTGCAAAAGCAATATAGAAATAGGCGTAAGCCAGATTCTTTTTATTCTGTTCCACTTCTTCAGGTTTTACAGTTGCTACGTATTTTTCGTATGCTAGCTTTGCATTGGCATCATCTTTAGCAGATTGATAGGCGTAGGCCTGACTGTAATATGATGGAGCCCAGTCTGGTAACAGGACAGATATCTTTTTCCAGGTATCAATAGCGTTCGTCCAGTCTGAAGCTTCCTGATAAGCTGTAGCCAGTTTTGCTAATGCATCCGTATCCTTTGGATTGGCCTCAATTTGCTTTTTTAGCCCGTCAATAGTAGGATTACCGGTTGCCTGCGTTGTGGCTGCTGTTGTCGTCGTATTTTTTGCACTATCTGTTGGAGTGGTTTGCGCATTGATCGCACTTGCCCCTCCTATAAATATCAAACCTAAAAACAGGCTTTTGATACTAATTTTAATCATTTTCATATTCTTACATTTAAAATTATAACTGATTTTCTAAAATTCAAGAATAATTCCATAAAAATTTAAATTTTAGAACCGTTAAGTTTTTTTAGAAAATATTAACGAATAGAATGTTTTTTTTATCTTAATTTTTGATTCGTGGGTGTTTGAGTTATCTTTGTCATTCAACTAACTTTTAATTAATACCATTTGTATGAATATCATATTGGCCTCAACTTCCACACTTTTTGGAGGAGAATATTTAGAATATTTAAGAGAAGAATTAATTAAGCTTTATGACGGAATCGACGAAATTATTTTCGTTCCGTTCGCCAGACCGGGCGGAATTTCTCATGATGATTATACCTCAAAGGCACGTTCTTTCTTTGAAACCATCAATATAAAGGTAAAAGGACTTCACGAATTTGAAAATAAAATCGAAGCTTTACATCATGCTAAGGGCTTTTTTACAGGCGGCGGAAATACCTTCCTGTTGGTGAAAACATTGCATGAAGAAGGTTTAATGTCAGCTTTAAAACAAAATGTTGAAACTGGAAAACCTTACCTCGGATGCAGCGCAGGGAGCAATATCGGCGGGCAAAACATGAAAACCACGAACGATATGCCGATCGTTTATCCACCGAGTTTCGATTGTATGGGATTGGTTCCTTTTAATATCAATCCGCATTACCTCGATCCGAATCCGGAGTTGAAGCATAATGGCGAAACCAGAGAAACAAGAATTAAAGAATTTTTAACGCAAAATGATCTGAAAGTTGTCGGTTTACGCGAAGGAAACTGGATCAGAAGAATCGGAGATAGGATTACTGTCGAAGGAAGTGAACTGACAAGGATTTTTGAGAAAAGCAAAGAACCTTATGAGATAGAAGCCGGCTCGGAACTGTGAATTTTATTTTAATTATATTTGAATAAAGGTTTATAAAGATGCTTCGACTTCGCTCAGCATGACACCGCTACAAATGACGGTTAGTATTAGGACTGTCATGCTGAGCGAAGTCGAAGCATCTCTAAAAAAATAATTTACAAGAGATTAAAACGCAATGAAAAAAGCATTTGCCATTCTTACTTTATCCACACAAATTTTTTTTGCACAGAATATTTCTCAGAAATTGGATGCCGCAACCAAAAATCTGATGGATTCTTCGGGAGCAATTTCTTCCAGTTTGTCTTTCTATGTTTCCGATGAAAACGGAAATTTTATTTACGAATATCAGGGAAATAAAGGACTTTCTACAGCTTCTACGCAAAAGATATTTACCGCAGCAGCTGCTTTGGAAACGTTAGGGAAAAATTATACCTATACAACCACTTCCAGCTATTCCGGGACTGTTTCAGGAGGAGTTTTAAAAGGAAATCTTTTCATCAGTTCAAACGGTGATCCTACATTGGGAAGCTGGAGATATGATGCTTATAAGCCTGAAAATTTTAGACAAAAATTAATTGAAGCCATAAAAAAATCCGGAATTACAAAAATTTCGGGTGATGTTATTATAGATGACTCTTATTTTGATCATCAGACGATTCCCGGAGGCTGGCCTTGGGATGATCTGGGAAACTATTATGGAGCAGGAGTTTGGGGCATCAACTGGAGAGAAAATCAGTTTGATATTAATATTAACGGGAAGGATTTTAAAGGATTTTCCTATCCTTTGGAAGGCGTCAATTGGCTGAATGATTTGAAAGTGGGCGGAAGTTCAGACCAAAGTTTGATTTTCACGGCACCACATTCCAATGTCGCGTTAATTAATGGGACTTTACCTTCAAAAACGGTCACCGTTTCAGGTTCTACACCGAATCCGCCACTGCAGTTGGGTGTTGAAGTCAAACAATGGTTAAAAGAATCAGGAATTGATTTTTCAGGAAAAGTGGTCACGAATTCCCAGCTTGAAATCGAAGGAAAAAAAGTGTTGGAAGCTCCAAAAGAAAATGTAATTTTTACGTATCAGTCGCCGACTTTGGATAAAATTATTTACTGGTTTTTAAGAAAAAGCATCAATCTTTACGGTGAAACGTTAATTAAAACATTAGGAAAAGAGAAAAAAGGAAACCCAAGTTTTAAAAGTGGAGTCGCTTTTCTGAAAGAATTCTGGAAGTCGAAAGGAATCAATACGAATATGATCAATTTTGCCGACGGGAGCGGGCTTTCACCACAGAATTATGTTTCGTCAAAAGCAGAAGTTCAGGCTTTATTATATGCCAAAAAACAGCCTTGGTTTGAGTCTTATTACGATGGTTTCCCGACCCAGGACAACGGCATGAAAATGAAAAGCGGAACAATGAGGGATACAAAATCTTTTGCAGGCTACCACACCTCGAAAGATGGAAAAAAATATGTATTTTCAATCATTATTAACAATTATCAGGGAAGCGGAAGTTCGGAGCTGCAGAAAATTCTGAATGTTTTAAAATAAATTACTTTGAGAAAGTCAATATTTGCAAGACTTAATAACTGGATTATTTTTACTTTAATGACAATTGTTGTCCTCACGATTGTCATCGCTTCGACTGTTATTGTCAGTTTTCTTCGTAAAGAAGAGGTAAAAAGGGTGGATATTTTGGTAAGTGCCCTGAAATTTCAGCAGGAAGTGACAAACCCCAATCTGGAAGTTCAGGCATTGCTTCTTCAGATTTATAGCTCAAATACAACGATTCCCCTGATCATTTTAGATCAGGACGATCAGATTATAGAACATAAAAATCTTCCCCAGGATATAGGGAATGATCCCATAAAAATAAAGGCTTTGGCAAAAAAAATGGCCAAAAGCTATGCTCCCATCGAAATTGAAATTGTAAAAGGAAATAAACAGATTGTTTACTATGATAACTCTCCGTTGCTTAATAATCTTCAGTATTCACCTTATATTTTAGGATTTTTTATTCTTTCTTATTTTGGATTTTCTTTCTGGTTTTTCAGGACGATCAAGAAAACGGATGAAGGATATCTCTGGGCTGGATTGGCCAAAGAAACAGCCCATCAAATCGGAACTCCTTTATCTTCTATGATTGGCTGGATGGAGATTATGAAGCTCGATACACCTGATTCTGAAGGGGTTCGTGAGATTGAAAAAGATATTGAACGATTAAGAACTATTTCTGAAAGATTTTCAAAAATTGGTTCTGTTCCAGAGCTTAATGACAAAAATTTTAATGCCACGATCCGGGAGAATTACGATTATTTAAAAACAAGAATTTCAAGGAAAATAAACTTTGGACTGCATCTTCCGAATTACGAAATTTCAGTTCCTCACAACAAAATCCTGATGAGCTGGGTAATTGAAAATCTGGTGAAAAATGCTGTAGATGCGATGAAAGGCGAAGGTTCAATCTCCATTTCCGTTTTTGAAAGAAACAAAAATATTTTGGTTGAAGTGCAGGATAACGGAAGCGGAATGACCAAGCAACAGGCCAGAAATGCCTTCAAACCTGGATATTCTACAAAAAAAAGAGGTTGGGGATTGGGGTTGTCTTTAGCAAAAAGAGTTATTCAGGAATATCATAACGGGGACATTAAAATCGTACAGACGGAAATAGGAAAGGGAACGACTTTTAGAATTATGATTAAGAAAGCTTGATATATTTAAACACGAATAACATTAATTTTTTCACCAATTACCACTAATTTTTAGATACTAAAATTAATGATTGTGTTTATTTGTGAAAAAATTAATGTTATTCGTGTTAAAAGAAAAAATTAAAAATTATTTTTTCCCGGTTAGCCACTGATCCTGCAATTTTTGTTCTGCCGGAGTCGGATTTGGTTTAAACTGAAGCGTTTCCACGGTCATTTTATCCAAAACAGCTTTTCCTTTAAGGTCGATTCTGTCTGTTTTATCACCGTTCTTTCTTAGAACAGTTACCGTTACATTTTGTCCTTCTTTAATAGTTTTAGCATAGCCAATAAATTCCTGAATGTTCTGGATGTTGATTGTTTTCCCGTCCAAAGCAACGATTTTGTCTGTAATTTTGAAGCCGATACTTTTTGAGAAAGGAGATAACGCTGAGCTTTCATCAAACACAAATGCATTGTCCTTATCGTCGTATCCTGTCTGTTGTGGATCTTTAATGAACCAGAAAATAGGCGGCGTTTCTTGTGATTTCAGTTCTACACCTACCATACTCAGGTATTGTGCGTAAGGCGTCGGCTGATCTCCTGCAATATATTTGTTGTAGAAATCTTTTACCTGCGGATAGCCTGTAACTGCCACTAATTCATCAACTAGCTTATCATCTTTGAAAGGTTTGTTTTCACCAAATCTCTGAGATAATTTTCTGATCATATCGCGGTAGCCCATTTCCCCGTTGGAAAGTTTTCTTAATTCAATATCAAGACACATCGCCAGAAGAGCTCCTTTTTCGTAAACGTTTCTGTACTGATCTTTGTATTCATCTTTAAGAACGTTTTTACTCATCACCGTAAAAGGCATCGTGTCGTTGTAGTTCTTAGAGTTGGTGATTTTTTCGTTCATTCTTTGAAGGAATTCATCTTTGGTGATCAAACCTTCCTGAATCTGGAACAAATTGGCAAAATATTCCGTTCCGCCTTCATACATCCAAAGATGCTGAGACATTTTAGGATCTGCATAATCGAAGTAATGGATCTCTTCCGAATGTGTTTTCAAAGGATTCACCGTATGGAAAAACTCGTGAGAAACAACATCTGTGATGGTTTTGTCAATCGCTTCTTTTGGCATCATTTCAGGCAAAACAACACTTGTCGATTCGTGGTGTTCCAATGCTCCGAAACCTTTTATCTGCGGGCCTTCACCTCCTGAAAGGTAAAGCATGATCGCATATTTTTTATTGGTATTCATATCCCCCAAAAATTTCTTCTGAGCGATTACCATTTTTTCTAAATTTTCTTTAAAATCTGCCGCTTTATATTTCCCTGTCGGAGAATAAACGCCCAATACAAGATCCATTCCTCCTGCATTGAAAGTGATATAATCCGGCTTGGTGTACATGAGCGGAGAATCGGTAACTTTTGCATAGTTGGCTAAAGTATAAGTATCCGTAGATTCAGATTTGTCCTGATCTACCAAAGCTGTTGTTCCGTAGAAATCATTCGGTTTCTGAATCACGAGCTGATAAGGAACATCCTGCATATTGTCGATATACCCAATGAAACCGTGGGTGTTGATTAAATAGATTTTCCCGGCTTCAATATCTGTTCCTGAAGGTGAAAATACCGCTTTATGTTTTGAATTATCCAACTCATCATCGAAACTGTCGTTTACCAGATAAGTAACTTTGCTTAGATTCTGAGCGTTTTTTAATGAATATGTATTGTCATTTACTTTAGTGAAAGCGATTTCTTTTCCTTTGTTATCCAAAAATTTGATTCCTTCTACGAATCTTCCGTAGTCATCTACAGAATAGGTTCCGGGAACGGTTTTTGGAAAATGAAATTTTACATCACCGGATTTCATTTTTGGAAATTCCATCGTCACGGCAACTTTATCGTCTTTTACATTCACCAGATCGATTGTCGTTTTAATTGACTGGGCATTCACCATAAAGGCAGTCAATACACCCAAGCTTAGTGCTATTTTTTTCATTGAGTTCAAATTATAACTAAGTAGTTGACGAAAAATTAATTTTGTTACAAAGGAAATATTAAACTTATCTTAAATCTGATCAAAATATCATACGAAAAGCTTTAAATATTTATAAATTATAAAAGAAAAAGGGCAATATTAATGTCTCAATATTGCCCTTCTTAATTTACTGTACTTTTTTATAATGAATAAAATAGTTCTTGTTAAACTGTACCGGAGTTCCTTTTTTCAGTTTTACGGTCTGCCATTGTTCGGTTGGGGTAATGGTTTGTTCGCCGTCAATTCTCACAGGAAGCTTAAGGTTTTTTACAATATCGGTATATCGGAATTTCAGCTCTTCTCCTTTTTGAGAATACTCCAAAGTAGGAACTTTTGTTGATCTTAAATATTGATTGAAAACGCTCGAAAAATCAATTCCCGATTTCTTTGAAATATAATCTTCAACCTGCTGTGTCGTTACGGTCTGATGATAAAAATCTTTATTTAAACCTCTTAAAATTTGTCTAAATTTTTCATCATTATTAATGACCTGACGAATGGTATGAAGCATACTTGCTCCTTTTGGATACATATCGCCGCTTCCTTCATTTCTCACCCCATATTTTCCGATAATAGGAATATCGTTGTCGACTGTTTTGTGGATTCCCTGCATATAGGTATCTGCAGATTTTTTATCCATAAATTTTTCTGTGAAAAGAACTTCAGAATACATGGTAAATCCTTCGTGAACCCACATATCTGCCTGATCTTTTGCCGTAATATTATTTGCAAACCATTCGTGGCCGCTTTCATGAACGATGATATAGTCCCAGTTTAATCCGACTCCCGTTCCTGAAAGATCATTTCCTAAATAGCCGTTCTGGTAGCCGTTTCCGTACGCAACATTACTCTGATGCTCCATTCCCAGATAAGGTGAATCTACCAATTTATAAGAATCTTCGTAGAAAGGATATGGGCCAAACCAATATTCAAACGCTGAAAGCATCGGTTTTACCTGCTGGAATTGTTTTTTTGCTTTATCTAAATTATAATCCAACACCCAGTAATCGAGATCCAAATTGCCTTTTTCACCCTTATATTTATCTTTAAAATTCACATATTTTCCAATATTCGGGATAATGGAGTAGGCGTTGATCGGGTTTTTCACTTCCCAGGTATAAGCCATTTTATCGCCCTCGGCTTTTTTATCGATTAATCTTCCGTTTCCGACCCCAACTAAGTCTTTTGGGGTAATGATTTTCATGATAACTCCATTATCCGGTTCATCGCTCCAGATATCTTTTGTAGGAAGCCAGATGGAAGCTCCGATGCCTTCATCTGCAACACTCATCCAGGGATTTCCTTTCTCATCCGTTGTGAAAACCCAGCCTCCATCCCAAGGCGCACGTTTGGCGATCGTAGGATTTCCGGAATAGGTAATATTGATGGTATATTTTTCTCCTTTTTTGAAGTTTTTATTGGTTTTAATCCAAATAAAATCACCGTCCTGCTGATAGTTTGCAATCGGGAAACTGGCCTCAACTTTATCAGCTTTCATGGGCTGCTGAAGATCAATCTGAAACGTAGGATTCGTAACGTCTTTTATGATTTCAAAACTGATGGTATTGTTCCCTTTAATGCTTTTCTGTGCAAAATCGGGCTCAACGGACAAATCATATTTTTTCACATCCCAAAAATTTCGGAATTCTGTGTTGGAACCTTTTAAAGTATCTTGTTTTGTATAAACTTTATCTTTTTCAAAGAATTGCCCGAAAACCAATCCTGATGCAAATAAAAGTGTGTACGACAGCTTTTTCATTCGAATTAAATTAATCTTTCCAAAAATAGAAAATTAATCAATAGTAAGGTCTTGAAATTGAAAAATTGTTGAATTGCTTTCTTGTTTATTAATTTTTTAAACCGGATGATGCTTTATTAACCGATGTCATTCTGAATGACGTGAAGCATAGTGAAGGAGAATCTATTTCCATCACACCAAATTTAAGATTCTTTAAGGATGACAAAAATTGTGGTTTTCTGAATGTTGAAATGAAAGACGAAGACGCTAGCCCCGATTGGACTAGCGGTTGAATTTACATGAATCTTAACGCATTATAAATCCCTGTAAATATGGGGATTTATATCTAATTGAATACAACTGAATATAATTGAATTTAACTATATATCAAGTTAATTCGGGAGTAAATCGGAAATATTAATTATCTTTGAGTACACCTAAAATAAGCATTTTATGGCAAATATAGAATTTGGAGTTTATAGTAAAAAAGTTCCTGTGAATCTGAATATACGATTTTATCACAACAAAATCGATATTAATGCAAAAACGAACATCTTTATTTTTGATTCGGATTTTAAATTCAAGAAAATATCAAAAGGAAAAAAGAGTTCCAGAAGTGTTGATATTGTCAATGCAGATGTCAGAGAAAAAACGGATAAGCTCAAAAGAAACGTTTTTGACCGATTTATCGAAGATTTTCCTAAAGGCAATAAGATTGATTCTGATTGGCTAATCAAAATCATTAACGACTTCCATGAAAGACCAGAAGGAGAAGACGACCCGAGATATTATTTTTATCCGTTTGCCAAACAGTTTATCAAAGAATCAGAAACTAAAATCAATCCTAGAACAGGTACTTTGCTAGACCACAAAACCATCACGAGACATTATTATACGCTCGGACTTATCAATGATTTTCAGGACTATTTAGGTCAAAAACTGAGAATCACAGATATTGGTTTAGATTTTCATAACAAGTTTATCTATTATATGAAAGAAGTATGTACTTCTTATAGCAATACTACGATTGATAAGCAGTTGACAACCGTCAAACAGTATATCAGAGAAGCTGAGCAGAAAGGATACAAAATTAATCCTGAAATCAAAAGCAGAAACTTTACCATAAAAAAAGATGAAACGATTGATACTTACCTGAATGAAGAAGAAATAGACCTTATTTTTAACTATGACCTTTCGGGCAATGAGGAATTGAACGAAGTTAGAGATTTATTTATTACAGGGCTGTGGACGGGACTCAGAATCTCGGATTTGAAGCGAATTAACAGTTTTGATATTTCCAATAACAGAATTAAGATTGTGGAAACGGAGAAAACAGGCAGTTTTGTCGAAATTCCGATACATCCGCATTTAAAGCAGATTATCGAGAAAAGAGAGGGTGTTTTGCCGAAAGTTACTCAACACAAGTTTAATGAAGATGTAAAGGTACTGTGCGAATTAGTGGGAATTACGGAAGTTATTTTGGGTGGTTTAAAGAATCCTGAAACCAACCGAAAAGAAAAAGGATATTATCCAAAATTCAAACTCATCTCTTCTCACACCTGCCGTAGGTCTTTTGTATCGAATCATTATGGAAAACTGGACGATAAAACGGTTATGGCGATTACAGGACACAAATCGCATAGTACATTCTTAGATTATGTCAAAACGTCCAAAAGAGAACACGCTGAAAAGCTCGAAAAGTATTGGACGGAACAGGAAGAAACCAAAAAAGCAAAAAGAACTCAGGTAAAACCGAAGAAAAAATAACATTTGGCACAGTATTTGAATTCGATTTGAGAGTTTTAAATCTGAAAAATAAAATATATCACTTAGTAGTGATTAATGTGTAAGTAAGAGGAGAAACGAGCGAAAAAGTTCTTTAAGGTTATTTCAAGTATGTGATATTAGAAACACTAATTATCAAAACAAGTCCAACTCATGGAACGACCACGCCAACGCTTTAAAACCGTAAACAGTGGGGGGATGGCAGAAACATTTTGTTTCATGTGGGATAATTATGTCTTGTAATGTCAAAAAGTCGGTAAATTGAGGATTAGGCTTTCCTTGCAGAAAAAAGCACCGCAACGAATATTTTTCAATGCGGATAATCCCGACCGAACTAAATCATACTTACAAAAAGTCCTCATTGGTGCGACCCTACCGAGCAGATGCTAAATATTGGGAGGGGCAGGAATTTATTCAGGGGGATAATTATGTCTAATCAGGAAATAATCAACATTTTTAATATAAAAAATCTTAAAGGCTTCGGCTTGGGGATGCACCCGTATAAAACGTATTCAGTAGGAAACTGAAAAATATCTATTTTCAAACTCAGGAGGATAAATATATCCGAATAACAAAATTTTAATAATTATTATAACTAACATATAGACTCAACCTTAACGGTTGGGTCTTTTTTTATATCTAAACATCAACGAGACTGTCCAAAAAGGGCAGTTTTTTTTTATGTCTGTATGTCAGGTAATTGAACAGATAAATTAACAATATAACAAACAATAAATTATGAGTAATAACAGTAACAACGGTAGTAATAGCACATTACTAGTCCAAATGACAAAAGAAGAACTAATCCGAGATTTTGAGCAGGTAGTTCGTAAAGTAGTCAATCAAATGCAGGTTGAACAGCAAGCATTGAAGAATGAGAAACTGACTTATACCCGTGATGAAACTGCTGAAATTTTAAATGTTAGCTTAACAACGCTTCATAACTGGAATAAGCAGGGAGTTTTTAAGCCTTCTGCAAAGGTCGGTAAAAAAGTGTACTATTCTAAAAATGATATTCAAGCAAAACTAAAGATTAATTAAAATAATTTTATCATTTTGGGGTTGGCTTAAATCTTTTTACTCTCACAAACTGGAGAGCAGAATCTTTTTACTACTACATCGCATCTCTCTGCGTACGCATACTTTAAAAGCCTATAAACGCCCGAAAAATCAACTAAAACAATTCGTATAACAAAATCCTGAATGCATTGCAAAAAAGCCATGTACAGCCCTTGCTATGCCTTTTTTTAAACAACATTATTATGAACAAATATTATATCTTAGTACCAAAAAGCCTGAATCTTGAACAAAGATTGTCTAAATTTCCTCCTGATTTTGAACTGAGCCGAGATTATTGTCATTATTTTATCTCTGAATTGATAAAGCAGGTTTCTAATCAAAATAATTCTGACGAATTTAAAGATTTCAAAACTGCAATATCTCATTTTATCTCAAGATGCGCAGGAATTAATCAATCTATTTATAGAAATTCAAAACTGCACATAGATTATCTTTATCAGAACTTCGGAGGTGAAGGGAGGGTGTTGTGGAAAAATAATTACAAACCTGGCAGCTGTTATTCGTACTATTTGCCCAGACACTTTTGGGGAGATGGTGAGCTGGAACTGATTTGTATAAGTGAAAAAACTTTGGTTGATAAGGTTAAAAGGCTTAACAAACCTCAGATTGATAATACTGTCAGAAAACATCTTAACTTTACATTGCAGTACTTTGATACTAATCGTATCGAATTAGATGCAGAATCAGCTTTAAATGAACTGTATCAAGACTATGGGCGGACAGGAGATTATGCGAAATACTTGAAAAATGCAGTCATGATAATGAATCTTAAAAATGAGGGATATAACTTTCATTACAATCCTGAAACGGACGGGAGGTTACATACAGCATTATCACAGTTTCCTAAGATAGGTCGAAAATATCTAAAATATGACGGGGAACACATAGCCGAAGTCGATTTATCATCTTCAGTACCTTTTTTCCTGTCTTATTTACTTTCACTACCTACATCTAGTAAATCCGCCACACTATCCGTACAGTTACCATACAGTGAAAACATATTATACCATTATATGCTAGTAGAATCTTTGGTAAGTCCCTCTGTCAGGGAGATAGCGGATTTCAGGCAACTTGTCCTAAATAACAAACTTTATGGGGAGTTTATGATAAGTTTTACAGGCTTACAAAACTTTGATTTTGGTTTTAAAAATATGTTTGGAAGAGCATTTGACGGTGATGAGGAAGAGTTAAGAAAGTATACTAAAAAAAGATTCTTATCGATGCTCTTTGCTAGTCCTGGCGAATACATGCAGGAACAAGCTGTATTTTATCGTAAATTCCCGACGATACACCAACTTATCAAAAAATTTAAACAGTCGAAATTTCGGGGTGTTCCAAGGTCTGAAAGGCACAAAAGGTTTTCACATTTATTGTTTCAGTTAGAATCTCATTTTATGCTGAATATTATTGCACGGGAAATAAACAACAGATTTAGAAGAACGATACCATTTTTTACACTTCATGATTGTTTAATGGTCAGAGAATCTGATTTAGAACAAGTTTATGAATTGATGCATGAAATATTTGTCCGTGAGATTGGGTATGCTCCAAATATGATTAAAAAGGTTTGAAGATAAGGATTGTATCTAAGATAATCCTGTAACTGGCTACATAGGTTTAGATATTGTTAAAAATAATTATTATTATTTTAATATACTCTAAATATTATGATAATTTTTATTAGTATTCGCAATTGTATTATTTTTTTTTTGTTAACTTTGATATGAAAATTAAAAAAGCCAAACATGAAAACATTCTTCTTTTCTTTATTAGACTAAAAGTACATTTCCTATGAAAATTCACTCAATTTTAGATATCCCTCTAACTACTATAAGTAAGATGATTATAAACACACAAAAGAACAAAAAAAATCAAAAAAATGAAAAACACACTTTTTACATTAGTAGCTATCACTTTTTCAAGTTTAGCTTATTCACAAATCGGTATTAATACCCCAAATCCGCAAGGGGTTTTTCATATTGACGGAGCCAAGGATAATCCTGTAACAGGAGTTCCCAGTGCAACCCAACAAGCGAATGACATTACGGTGCTTAATTCAGGTTTTGTGGGTATAGGTACTACATTACCTAAACAAAAATTACACATTACTGAACTCAATACTACGAGTGGAATACTTAATAGTTTTGTTTCAGGAATAGCATTAACAGGAATTGGGTATGGTTTTGACGGTAGCGGACCAGGTTTTTATCTTGAGAATACGAATGCCCCAGTCGGACAAAGATTATTAAAACTTAATTATTCTCTAAATTCAACTGAACCTGTTTTAAATTTTCAAGGAGTAAGTGATGATGCTGGAAGTGTTGGAGCTCAAATGTTGTCTATAACACGTTCTGGAAAATTGGGGATAAATTCCGTAAATAACCCCCAAAATAATCTTACCGTAAATGGTAATGCTTCAGTAGGTAATGCTTATACCAATGTTGTTGCACCTATAAATGGGGCAGTTATACAGGGAAATGTAGGAATAGGAACAGCCGCCCCCAACAGCAAGCTTGATTTGGGAACTTCTTTAGGAACTAACGAGACTGATTTTGCAGGAAAAAAACTTGCAGTTTATAATAATGCTGGAGGCACCGATTTTTATGGATTAGGAATCAGTTCAGGACTTCTTCAGTTTCACGCAGCTTCTACTGCTGCGGAAGCGCCGAGTATGGTTCTTACAAGTGGCGGAAATGTCGGCATAGGTACAAACTCCCCGTCACAAAAGCTACATGTAATTGGAAATATTCTTGCATCAGGTACAATTACTCCTTCCGATATAAGGATTAAAAAAGATATTACTGATAATGTCTATGGTTTAAAACAAATTCTAACCCTAAGAACTATTAATTATAAATATAAAAATGAAGAATTGGGTAAAGATAAAAAAATAGGATTTATTGCTCAAGAAGTAAAAGCTACAATGCCTGAACTCATAATTACTGCAAATGATGAGATGAACACACTCGGAGTTAATTATGCTGAAATTACAGTAGTCCTTACAAAAGCTATACAGGAACAGCAAAAAGAAATAGAATTTTTAAAAAAAGAGATAGAAATTTTAAAAAAAGCTAAATAAAAATACTAAATAGCTCACAATACTGTTAATTTTGACACTATCCCACTAATGTGTAAGTTAAAAGGTTAGGCTTGGATTTTATAATCTGAGTCTTTTTTCAAAAATAAGAATAATTGGTTTAAAACAATTCCCCATTTTTGAATAGACATTGTCCATTTTTAGAAGCTTCTTTAGGTTATTAAAAACTGAAAAAATATTAATAAAAACTGTTGGAAATTTATTTTTAGTTAACTTTATCAAACCCGATTAAATAAGATAATATCTTCATTATTGTTACAATTTATTTGTGGTAATATTGTTTTAAAGATGGAGGTTGTTGAAAAAGGTAGGGAAATCAAGTCTTACTGTCTTATTTACTCGTTATACCCTCAAATACGTATACGTCAGCTAAAGAGTGTTGCACTATGCAGATAGCTAGCACAGACCCAGGATAATCAAGTGTGAAATTTTATAGTAAATGCTGAATTAGTATTATTTTTTATTTAAATAGTGAAATTCATGTGTTTTTCTGGCAAAATCTGAAAAATTGGTAAATTGATTTGAATAATAAGTTACATATTTTCAAAAAGAATTTAATTTTTTTATTACTTTGTGTTTAGAAGGTCCTCCCTTTTTGAAAACTTTTTTATAATCAAGACCAATGCAATTGCATTGGTCTTGTTACTTTCAACTCAAAATCTGGGACTTTGCAGAATATTTACTCATAATTCTTAAAAAGAAGTAATTCTATAAAAAGATTAATAAAATCAAAGACTTACTTATTGTTGTACTTTTTTAAAATTACCTGGGTATCTATATGGAGAGACTGATTGTAAAAATAATGATGATTCGGAAATATTTTGAATCGTATAACTGGCTCCAAGATTTTCCATATAAATCTCTAATTCATAGCCACTAGGTCCAGGGTTTTGAATTTCATATTGCTTAAAAACTCCACTATTATATAGAGCCCCATCTGCTCTAAACATTTCCAATTTTCCTTCGGCAGGGAATGATGGATTAATGTTATATTGAAAATGCCAGGTGTCGCCAACTTGAACATTAAAATAAGCAGGTTCATATCCAGTGACAAATTCCCAAATACCTTGTAAATTCTTTTGAGGTAGAATTATTTTTTCCATAGTTTGTAGATTTAAAGATTTTTTTAAAACTCATTATTGAGTGATATAAATATATAACATTTTCTTATTTCAGAAAGATTTTTCTTTGGTAAGTCTTAAAAAGCCTGATAAAACTAGTTATGTTCTTATTTAAAAAATGAAAAAAAGGGAAGAAATGATTTAAGCAAAACGCCTTACGAAATTTGATAACGAATTTATTATCTTCTAAAATATTAAAAAAAGTATAATAATTAATTAAAAATATTCGTAATTTTATATAATATTAACATACACATGAAACAACTGAAAATAATTTATTGCCATGAAACATTTACTTTTACTAACCATTTTAGGGCTGACTGCCCTTACAGTAACAGCATGTAAACAGCCTGGTAAGGTGAAAGCCTTTACAGCTGAAAACTCAGTGAATACCGATAATATTGTTAAAAGTGTTTATACTGATGATGAATTTGGAGAAAGTGATATGGAAGTTACGATTAATCACAGTAAAAATACAGCAACTATACATCTGGAAGGACAAACATATCAACTCAAAAAAAGTAATGATTTGCCTAATTACACAGCTGAAAATGACGAATATAGATATACAGATATCAATGGTGAGATAACTCTTTTGAGAAAAGATTTTGATATGGTTGTTTTTCATCATGAAAGAGAGCCTGATGGACAAAAAACAAGTAAAATGAGTTTGTATTAAATTTATTTTTTTTCTCATCTATAATGATTTTTGTTTTTTTTACTACTGTATTACTACTTATTATTTAAATTAACAATATGGCTCTAAGCTACTTAAATGATTCAGTAGAATTGAAGTAATAATTAAAATTTACGATTCTAACTAACACACACTTAAGACAATGAAAAAATATTTTATTACACTATTAGCAATGCTTTTATCAAACACTGCTTTTTCTCAAGTGGGAATTTATACACCTAATCCGCAAGGTATTTTGCACATAGATGGGGCAAAAGATAATCCTATAATGGCTATTCCTAATGGAATACAAGCTGCAAATGATGTTGTGATTACTAGTACGGGGAATGTAGGAATTGGAACAATAAATCCAAATGGAGCTTTACAATTTAGGAATAATGAAAATAGCCGCAAAATAGTTTTATATCAAAACGCTGTTAATAATGACCATCAGTTTTACGGTTTTGGTGTTAATTCAGGGATATTACGATATCAAGTAAATAGCATTGCAAGCAGTCATGTTTTCTATGCTGGTGCAAATGATACTACCTCTAATGAATTAATGCGGATAAAAGGTAATGGTAATGTAGGAATTGGAACTGACACTCCTAATTCAAAATTAGAATTAAATTCAGGAACAAGTAATGTTTCTGGACTTACCTTTACTAATCTAACCTCAGCAAGCCCTGTTTCTAATGGGGCAACACTCGGGGTGAATGCAGAAGGAGAAGTAGTTACAGTTCAAGGTTCTTCTTTTACCCCTGCATTTGGGAGGCTTGTTTTATCTGGAGGAACTATAGCGATTCCTCTCACTGCTCCTAATTATAATATATTAAGTGTTGAAATAACTGAACCAGGTACTTATCAAATTAATTATACTGTGAGAGGTCAAATGTTAAACACAGGGGGAAATACTAGTGGGCAAGGATTTGCGACTGCGTTTCTTAGTACTGCTCCAACAGCAGGCACTATAATTTCAAATACAGAAATTTTAATATACAATGTTAGTACAGTACAAGATGGTGGGTCAGCTACAGGAATGTTTATTACAACTATAAATACTCCTACGACTTATTATCTAGGTGTTAGAGCTGGTGGTATTGGGGATGCACAAATAATAAATAACAGTAATGGAAGGACTTCTATTTCTTATATTAAGCTTTCGCCTTAATAATAATTTGATTGCCATTTCATTCAGAAAAAAAAGCAAAATTTTATAAATGAAGTAAATCCTATTAATTGAATAATTTTTTCAAAAAATAGTTACAAGTTTGTATAATAGATTATTAATAATTGTACTATTATTTAATTTTATTGCTAGCTTTTTTATCTGAGTATATAAATATGAGCATGTGATTTATTAATGAGTTTAAAGAATAGGTTAGAATTGATGTTTAACTTCTTGTTAGAGTGTTTCGACGAGGTAAATATTATAGATAGTCTCGCCACTCAGGAAATCCGCGGGGAAGAAAAAACAGATATTGAGCTAGGCAAAAGTCCCCATTATTGGCGGGAAATAAAAAACAGTAAATCATCTAGCTATTATTATGACCTAAGAAAAAGTTATAACAACCTACTAAGAAAGTATAACCTAGATACCATAAAATTGGAGTTACGGGATTTACTTGTGGCTAAGTTTCAAAGTTTGATAGGGGGTAGTAGAGATGTGGAGTGATTGAGGGTGAAAAAGGACAAAATCGGTCTATATATTAAGAGTAATTTGTACTGTAAATAAAAAAGATTGGCTTTACCTTGATGTTGTGATAAAGCCAATCGTTTATTAATTTGATTTTTTACTTTTAAACAAAATGTAAATAAGTAAAACTATCCAAATGCAAAATATTGAATAATGCAAATAATTTGCAGATTCAAGAACGTTAATATTATATTTAAAAATAAAAAATATTAATACTAACAAGGATAGTATTACAATACTAACAAGGATAATTTTAAAATTTGAACTTATACCACTATCATTATTTTTTTTCTTTTTCCACTGCTTATACAATATGAAAAAAGTAATTAACGATAAAATTGTTTGTATGTAAATTATACCTGACTCCATTATTTTATTATTTATGACATCTAACTGCTTGAGCTACAGTTGAAGCATAATAACCTGCTGTACTAACGGCCCCAATTGCTGCACCAACACCTGTTGGAGAAAATATTGCTGTTGCGGCTGCTGAAAGACCAGTATCTAAAACTCCTGCTGCAACACCCCATCCGCAACCTTTTGGATTAATAATTGAAACTAAAGCCCCAAATATCAATTTACTTCCAGATGATGCAGTTGAATTATAAATTTCTGCTTCATTTGCAATTGCTTCTTGGAGTACTTCTCTATCGGTTTTTGAAATCAATTCTCTATTTTCAATAAATACGTTTAAAAAATCTACTGTAGCATTTTTATCAATACCAAAATAATTTTGAAAAACTTCGCCCATTTCTTCAGGTGTTACGTGTTCAGATTTGAAAACAATTCCTTTCTCGAGGTCATCTTTAAATCTTTGTTCATTTGTTTCAATTATATAATCATCAAGCATAATTTTTGAAGATGCTATAACAATTTTTTTTGCAAGATTTTCAACTTCTAAGTTATAAGATTTGTTTGAAGAGTTTAGATTATTGTTTTCTAAATTGGTTTTTTGTACTAAATCTTCTTCATTGTTAGCATTTGTACATGAGTTCATTGTAATTGAAATAACACAAATGCTTAATAAAATCTTTCTCATTTTTAAATAATTTTTAATTTGTTTTTTATAATGTTTAAATAATTGTGATTGGTTTGTTTAAATTTTGCAAATAATTACCAAACCTTAAATTACTTGCTTGAATGCCCTAAGACTCTCATTATTTCACGAATTTAAAAAATTTATAATATAAATCAAAATATTTCTTTGATTATTGAATTATTTGATATTGCGAAGATATAGGTTCAAAGCGACAAAACTTGACGTATTATATTTTCATTTTTACCAAGTCAAACCATGTTCCGTTACTGTTATCTTTCCACTGAATCTGAGTTGCTGAAACTTTCCTGAACTCAAAACTTTGTGTTGTGGTTGTGATGTTGTATTTTACGGTAAAGTTATATTGTGTACCACTGTTAACGGTTTCATCAACACTTCCACCGTTAGGAGTTGATTTGATTGTTCCCGTCATGCTTTGTTCGCTTACACCTGTTACTAG
Organism: Chryseobacterium wanjuense; assembly: GCF_900111495.1. Lineage (NCBI taxonomy): Bacteria > Pseudomonadati > Bacteroidota > Flavobacteriia > Flavobacteriales > Weeksellaceae > Chryseobacterium > Chryseobacterium wanjuense. Next base: position 1,151,776 of record NZ_FOIU01000001.1, read on the forward strand.
TAATATAAAATCATCTGCTGTAAACTTATACAGCTTGTTTGAAGTTGTCCCATTGGTTACGCCCCATATTCCCTGAATCCATATTGGTGGGTGAAAATATTGAGTTGTTGCAGGTTGTTGATTGTTTGGTGTAGTGTTGTCTTCATCACTGCTATTTGAACAACTTATGATTGTAAATGTTAGTGATAGTGCTACCATTGTAGCTTTGAAAGAAAGTTTTTTCATAATAATGTTATGGTTTTATGTTAATATATCTTGTTCCATCTCCTGTGAGATTCATAATCTCTAACCTGTTTTTGTTATAGGAAAAAAAGTTGAGTTTATTTTGTTTGTCTCTTATCATACAATTGATAGACGGTGTGGTAATATCGCAATAGCTATCAATCTTGAAGACATACGGAGTGGGAAATTCAGAATCTATTACGCTGATTGTGTTTTTAGATTTGTTAATGACAATCTTTGTTTTTCGTGTAGCGAGTTCTGTTACATTCATATTCTTGGTAATCTGAACCATATTGTAACTAAATGTTTTTGTCTGCGCGGATAGCTGTAATGTCATGCTTACTGTCAGACCTAATAAAATCTTTTTCATACTATGCTCATTATTCGGTGATTAAAAATGTGTTTCTTTTTTCGCTTGCTTCTGCATAACTGCCAAATACAAACATTTCTTTCTTTTTGACCCTGCCATTACGGATTTGCGCATCGGGTGAACTGAGATAGTTTGAAATTATCAGGTCTTCCATCTGTGCTTTTTCATCCTCGCTCAAATCGTGGGTTATATCTTGGATTCCTGAGACAAAGTTGGCTCGTCTTGTATCCATTCCATAATCTTCCTCAACAAGCAACCGAACGAATATGTATTGTTTTTGAGCTTTAGCGTGTGCTTCTAGCTTACGGTCAATCTCTTCAAACTGAATCCTTTCATTGGCTTTCATACGTGCCTGAATAGAATCTATGTACGGGTCGGGTTCTCTGGTGGGTTTGGATTTTTCACATGACAGTAATACTGTGAATAGCAGTGAAGAAAGCAGAATCTTTTTCATAGGCGGATGTTTTTTTATTCACCCGCCCTCCTAAAGTGATGTTGTTATTAAATGCAAAAAGCGTGAAGGACTAAACTCAATTTGCTATAGGAGGTTCTGGTAAACCATACATCACAAACAAGTTTTTGCCCAACACGCCATAAGCGAGGGCATCAACTGTTTATTCTGTGATGTATTTGAAATGTACCAGATTTCCTATAACAGAATAAAAGCTAACGCTTTATATTTTTTCGATAAAATTTGAGGTGCTAAGATAAGAATTTTTCCTTTTAGCTGGATTTAAAATGTTAGTACCATGGTCGGGCAGTAAAATTACCCCACTATAATACTATTATAAAGTACTATTTTATAGGGTATGATTATATTGGGGTAATTTTGCCTTACCTGAAACACCTCCCTACAAACGCATAAAGCACTCAAATTTCGATTGTCTTTATTTTGTAGTGTAGTGTTTGAAAATACAAAAACAAGTTAAAAAAGCCTTATTTTAGTTTTTGTATAATAGCAAAGCAGCAAGCAGGCTCGTACGACGCCATAAGATAGTCAAATTTTGACTTTCTTCCTGTTTTGGTGTTATCCCTTCGTAAGGCATAATAACGGTTTAAATGAACTTTGTTTAACGTTTGGATTTAAATCTGAGTAACAGTTTGTGTATGATGTTTCGATATGCGCGTTTTAAATAGCCAAATATCGACTTTCTTTCTGTTTTAGTATGTTGTAGGTTGTTTTGTGGATAAAATGCTCAAATTAACCTTATTTGAGGTTTTGTTATTATGTCTAGTTTTTTTTTGCGCGAAATCCGCTATCGCCCTGATACAAGATGTTTACAAAGATTCTACTAACATATAATGATATATAATAATACGGTATGTTGGTACGTTATCTTCCTTTGTACTCCCTGATAAGCTGGTAGTTAGTGAGATTAGAGAGTGTTTTTCGGGTTGGTGTGGGCAGAGCGCAGAATCTTTTTTCTGTGAGGCAGCTGTTAAAGATAACTACACTGCGATGTGTGGGTCTCTTTGGTTGGTTCGGGGCGTAGAAAAAATAGATTTTTAGCAGACATGATTTTTGTCAATATATATATCTACCTATTTACCCCAAAATGAAAAAGTCTTCCAATGAAGGAAGACCGTAAAAACACAAATGATGAAAAAAAAAATTATTTTTCGTTAAGACAAATATATCACAAATTTTCGACTTTTCAAAATATGTAAACAAAAACCATGCTGTACAGTTACAGCATGGCAAATATGAATAGTGAAAAGTGATTTCAGTAAAAGACCCCATTCTTTCTCATCATTACATTTTAAAAATAAGTGGGAACTGTCATTTGGGGTCTGTAATTAGGAATTTCAAACTTGTTTATTTCCCAACTTGTTCATATATATAGAGTGTTATTAGTGGATAGTGTAAATGTAATAAATCATTTTTATTAAACAATATTAATTTTATGTTATTGTATATTTAATTAAATGCGTAGCATAACGATTTTAATATAGTAAATTATCAATATGTTTAATAATGTGAAAAACAAAGGTAAACAGTTTGGAGAATTTGAATAGATTAATGTTTTTGCCTATGGATTTTGAATGCAGCTATATAATACTTGGGTCACTATTTACACCACCCGTCAAATTTGATGTAAAAAGTACACCCCCTATACCAAATCTCAAAATTTTCATATAGGCATCCCGACAATCCCTACTATACAAAGAGTGGATATAGGTCGATACGTTTTTTTCCAACCGCCCCTACCAACGATTTTAGGTTTTTTGACGGCTGTTTTTGATTTCCTGCGCTCCGAGTGGTTAAAAAAGTTTTTAATAGTTGATATTTTGGTTAAAAACTGCTGTGAATACTTGTATTTATGGGCTTTTTGTTGTATATTACACTACAGTGCTGACAGTGACAGCATGGATATTATTTCCCTGCATAGATTCTCTTTGATTAAAGTAAGTTCAAATAGATTAAAATATTTAGAGTCGGGAATTAATTCGGGAGCAAATATTTTTAATCAACTATAAATAAATAGATTAAATAATATTATACTAGCCCCGATTGGAACGACATCCTTTTGGGTTGCGGTCGGAGTGAAGCGGAGACCGTAACCCAAAAGATACAGTGGAAAGCGGGAAAAAGCTCCAAAAAAAATCCCGCAGAATCAATCTACGGGAATATATTTTAAATTTTAAAAAGTTTTTAACCGAAAATTATTTCTGTACAGCCGGTAAATTCCCCGCCGCTTTCTGAACTTTTTTATACGTGTAAGAACACATCAAAATACTGAATTCATACAATAAAAGCAACGGAAAAGCCGCCATCATCATACTCAAAACATCGGCAGGAGTGATGATTGCAGCTACAACCATGATTAAAACAATCGCATGACGACGGTATGTTCTCATAAACATTGGCGTCAAAATCCCGATTGTTGTCAGGAAATAAATAAGGATCGGAAAAAGGAAAATGACTCCCATACCCAAAACGACCTGTAAAAATAATGTTGTATAATCGCTCAAATCGTAAAGCGGAATGATAATGTCTGAAATTTTAAAAATAACTCCAAAATTAACGGCAAAAGGAAGGATTAAAAAATATCCGCATAAAACTCCTGTCATGAATAAAATCCAAACAGAATTGATAATAAAGATTGAATTTTTTCTTTCTTTTGGATGCAAAGCCGGGCTGATAAATCTCCACAATTCCCAAACAAGATAAGGAAAAGCAGCTACAATACCACCGAAAATGGAAACCGCCATCATCACATTAAACTGCTGATACAGTTTACTCGCCCTTACCGGAAAATCCTTCGGAAGATGAATGCTGTTTTCTCCCAAAACCATTCTGGAAAAGTGATTGACAAGCTCGAAAGTCGGAAAATCGTTTCTCGTGGGACCAAAAAAAATATGATCCATAATCCAGTTGATATTAAAACCAATAGCAACAGCCGCAATTATAATAGCAATAATCGAGCGGATGAGGTGACCTCTTAATTCCCCAATATGTCCCCAAAAAGACATGTCTTTACCTTCACTCACAGGATGAAATTTTTAAGGCTCAAATTTATGAAAAAAGTTTCAGTAAAGTGGTTTAAAGTTTTTTTGGTTTTGGGTTTAAAGTTTTGAGTTTAGGGTTTTGAGTTTGAAGTTTAGAGTTTAAGTTATAATTAAACAGATGCTTCGACGGAGCTCAGCATGACATCTCTAATACTAACTGTTTTATTTTAACAGCCAGTGTCATGCTAGGGTTCTCGAAACATTTATATATATTATTAAAGAACTTTCAGCCTCACAGTGAAATTTATCAGTACAACATATCTACTAACTGTTTTATTTTAACAGCCAATTTGTAGCGGTGTCATGCTGAGCTCCGTCGAAGCATTTATACATAATTATTAAAAACCTCCAGCTCCCAGCTTCATCCTTCCAGCCTAATTTATCCCCTCATCCAACAACTTATGCAGGTCGATAATTCCGAAATATTTTCCGTCTTCCGTTACGACAAGCTGTCCGATGTTATTTTCTTTTAAAATTTTCATGGCTTCTTTTGCCAGAGCGGTTCTTTCAATCGTTTTCGGACGTGCAGACATGATGTCTTTTGCCAGTACTTTTGATATATCATCGCCTTTCATCAGCATTCTTCTTAAATCTCCGTCGGTGATAACGCCGATAATTTCATCTTCATTCGTCACGACCGTGATTCCGTGTCTTGAACCGCTGATGGAGATAATTACGTCTTTAACGGTGTCATTTTCAGTTACCTGAGGCTTTTGAGAAGAAAGGAAGTCGTCAACTTTAGAAATTAAATTTTTGCCCAAGCTTCCACCCGGATGGAATTTCGCAAAATCATTGGCTTTAAAATCATTCATTTCCATCAGAGTTACCGCCAAAGCATCTCCCAGAGCCATCTGTAAGGTTGTTGAGCTTGTAGGAGCGAGTTTGTTCGGGCACGCTTCCATATCGACATGAGTATCTAAAATAACTTCTGAAAATTCGGCAAGTTTGCTGTTTTTATTTCCGGTCATTCCGATCAAAGCTGAAGAATAATCTTTCAGATAAGGAACGAGGTTTACAATTTCCGGCGAGTTTCCCGAATTTGAAATGCACAGCACTACATCCTGTCTCTGGATCACCCCCAAATCTCCGTGAATGGCTTCTGAAGCGTGAAGGAATTGAGATGGCGTACCTGTTGAGTTCAACGTTGCTACGATTTTATTAGCGACATGAGCAGATTTTCCGATTCCTACAACAATTAATTTTCCTTTTGCGGAATGTATAATTTCTACAGCCTTTACAAATTGGTCGTCAAGTCTGTTTTTTAGCTTTTCAAGTTCTGAAATCTCTATTTCTAAGGTAGTTTTCGCGATTGAAATGATGTTGGCTCTTTCCATTTTACTTTTATAGGCTATACAAAAAATCTCTTAAATAATGTTATATTTTAAAAAGAATATTTAATATAAATTTTATTTTTAATAAATTCGTTCGCTTTTATTATAAGCAAAAATTTTATAACTTTGGATAAGATGCAAATTTAGCAATAGAAAATTAGATGAGCGCAAAAAAAGCCAATTTATCAGGCGAATTGAAAAAATATTTCGGGTTTTCTACTTTCAAGGGTCAGCAAGAGCAAATCATAGAAAACCTGTTAGAAGGAAAGGATATATTTGTCTTGATGCCGACTGGAGGAGGTAAATCCCTATGCTATCAGCTTCCGGCACTTATATCCGAAGGGACAGCAATCGTAGTTTCGCCTTTAATAGCGTTAATGAAGAATCAGGTAGATGCGGTAAACGGTCTTTCATCTGATGACGGGGTGGCACACGTTTTAAATTCATCATTAAATAAAACACAGACAAAACAGGTTTTCGACGACATCAAAAGCGGGAAAACAAAGCTTCTCTATGTAGCTCCGGAATCATTGATTAAGGATGATTATTTAGAGTTTTTAAAGGAAGTGAAAATTTCTTTCTTTGCGATTGACGAGGCACACTGTATTTCAGAATGGGGTCACGATTTCCGGCCGGAATACAGGAATCTGAAATTAATTATTGATAAAATTGCCGATGTTCCGGTGATTGCCTTAACGGCTACCGCGACTCCTAAAGTTCAGGATGATATCCAGAAAACTCTGGGGATGGCCAATGCTTTGGTTTTTAAAGAAAGTTTCAACAGACCGAATCTCTATTATGAGGTACGTCCGAAAGTGAATGTAGATAAGGAGATTGTTAAATTTATCAATCAACATAAAACTAAATCAGGAATTGTTTACTGTTTAAGCCGAAGAAAGGTTGAAGAATTTGCTCAGCTTTTACAGGTGAACGGAATTAATGCTTTACCTTATCACGCAGGTCTTGACCAAAAAGTAAGGATCACAAACCAGGACAAATTTCTAATGGAGGAAGTGGATGTCATTGTAGCAACCATCGCCTTCGGAATGGGAATTGACAAACCGGATGTCCGTTTTGTGATTCACTACGATTTCCCGAAATCTCTGGAAAGTTATTACCAGGAAACAGGTCGTGCAGGCCGTGATGGCGGAGAAGGGCATTGTCTGGCTTTCTACGATCCGAAAGATATTGAAAAATTAGAAAAATTCCTGGCTCAAAAACCTGTTTCCGAAAGAGAAATCGGGTTGCAGCTTTTAAATGAAGTGGTAGGATATGCCGAAACTTCGATGAGCAGAAGGCAGTATATTTTGTATTATTTCGGTGAAAATTTTGACCCGGTCAATGGAGATGGAGCGAAGATGTGCGACAATTCTTCGAATCCTCCAAAACTGAAAGATGCCACCGATGATCTTAAAAAAGTGTTGGAGCTGATTAAAGATACAGGAGAAAAATTCAAGTCTAAAGATCTGATTTCGGTGATTGCGGGAAAAGAAAACGCAGTGACGAAGTCTTATAAACTCGAACAAAGCTCTTATTTCGGTTTCGGAAAAGAGGAAAAAGATAACCACTGGAAAACGATCTTAAGACAGGCAACCGTGCAGAATTTCTTACAAAAAGATATTGAAACATATGGTGTTTTAAAGATCGCTGAAAAGGGTAAATTGGTATTGGATGGTAAGCTTGAACATTCGTTTTTAATTGCTGAAGACAGAGAATTTGACCTGACTCAGACCAAAGCCGAAAGTGATCAGATTCAGATGCAGTCGGCGGGCGGTTTAGACCAGAATTTATTTACTTTATTAAAGGATTTACGTAAAAAAGTTGCCAAAAAACACGGCATTCCTCCTTACACGGTCTTTATGGATCCGAGTTTGGAAGATATGACGGTTCAGTATCCCATTACGGTAGATGAAATCACAAAAATCTATGGCGTTGGAGAAGGAAAAGCAAAAAAATACGGTAAAGAATTCGCCGATTTTATCCATAAATATGTAGAAGATAACAATATCGAACGTACTCAGGATATGGTTTTGAAGCAGGTAGCGAACAAATCCAGTCATAAAGTTTTCATCATTCAGAGTACCGATAAAAAAATTGATCTTGAAGACATTGCAAGAGCCAAAAATCTTTCGATGGATGAATTGTTGAAGGAAATGGAAAGTATTGTTTATCAAGGAACTAAATTGAATATTGATTATTATATTGAAGATAATTTCGACGAAGACATCGTTGATGGTTTCATGGAATTCATGACAGAATCTGAAAGCGACAGCATGAAAGTATTGCTGGATGAATTCGGTGACGAACTTTCGGATGAAGAAGTAAGAATGTTGAGAATAAAATTCATTAGTGACGTTGCAAACTAAGAGATGAAAAAATATTTGAAGTATACATTTTATACTGCTTTATTCTTTATAGGATGTTACGTTATGATATTTTATGTTTTTAATTTTTTAGTTCAATGGTTTGTACAAGGACGGAAATAAAATAACTTTAAAAGAAATTCTTCCTAAGAGAGTTTCTTTTTTTATTAATTAATTTAACTCTAAGTAATTCTTAATTTAAAAAATAACCATAAAGTTTGTCATGCTGAAAGCATCCCAACCCAACATTTCAGGTATGTTTAGATCCTTCCAGGATGACAAACATAGTGTTAATAATAAAGTGTTCGATTTTTAATTTAAATGAAAATTTTGATCATATTTAATTGTAAGTTAAAAATCATTAATTGTAAATAGAGATTAAAGGTTAATAAAACTTTTTACTAACTTTACAGTGATGAAAAAGATTTCTGTAATTTTTATTCTGCCGGATTTGGAAACCGGAGGCGCAGAAAGGATTGTAACTACGATTGCGAATCACCTCTCCCGAGATCGATTTGAACCTAAGATTTTGCTTTTACGGAAGAAAGGAGGCTATCTCAATTTCCTTAAAAAAGATGTTGAAATTATTGACATCAATACGGAAAGAATCAGGCACTCTTTGAAGCCTATTTTAGGTGAAATCTATCGCCGGAAACCCGATATTGTCTTTTCCGGGTTTGGTGAAGTGAATGCATATTTGTCCTTATTTATCAAGCTTTTCCCAAGAACGAAATTTATTGCCCGCGAAACCAATGTCGTTTCCCAGCATGTCACACGAAAGGAAATCAAATTTTTCTATAATTTTTACAATAATTACGATAAAATCATTGCTCAGAGTGATGATATGATGCGTGATCTGACGAGAAATTTTAAGATTAAATCAGATAAAATTATCAAAATCAATAATCCAGTAGATTTCGATTTTATTGAAGAAAAAATGGCATTTTCCCCTAAGCCCGAATGTTTTAAATATAATTATAAAAATGTAGTAGCCATCGGAAACTTATCGGCCAGAAAAGGGTTTGATAATTTGTTGAAAGTTTTTGCAAGGCTTAAAAATGAAAATATTTTACTCCATATTTTAGGAGACGGAAAAGATCGTGAGGTACTGCATCAGATGAAAGATTTTTTAGGGTTAAAAAATATCGTTTTTCATGGAAGGCAGGAAAATCCGTATCAGTTTTTGAAGTACGCCGATTTATTCATTCTTTCTTCGAGGTATGAAGGGTTTCCGAACGTTTTACTGGAAGCCGGAGCCTGCGGAACATATTCGTTAGCCAACAATTGTCCGGGCGGAATCAATGAAATCATTCAGAATAATATCAACGGCGAGATTTCGGATATCGATAATCCCGAAGATTTTTCCCAGAAAATTATGAGAATTCTTCATGGAAGTTATGATAAAGATTCAATAAAAAATTCTATTAAATCACGATTTTCAAAGAATATTATTTTGGATAGATATGAGAAGGTTTTGTTGGATTTAATGAAAAAATAATGACTGAATTTGCGTTATGGACTCTTATTTTTTTACATTTGACCTTCATTAATTTTATTTAAAATCAATATTTATCAGTGAAGAAAATTCCTCAAATCGGATGTGCCTGCGAAAAGCCTTCCTCGCACTATACTGAATATAGAAGTTCTGAATTGGGCATAGATCATACCAATGGAAGATATGCGGAAGTAACTATTCAGCAATGCAAGCTTTGCCAAAGAATTTGGATTCATTATTTTGTTGAGTTTGAAAGTTTTTCCAAATCCGGAAGATGGTACAAAGGAATCGTTTCTAAAAAAGACCGTCCTAACATAACTCCTGAAAATGCTGTAGAATATTTGGAAGGCCTTGAATGGTATGTTTACGGTGGTTCTTATTTTGAAAGTACGGGAACTATTGGGCAGGGTAAAGTGAATGTTGATTTATAAATTGGCTGGAAGTCTGAAGCTGGAGGTTGGAAGATAATGTATGAATAATTAGACTTAGTGTAAATTTTTAAATTAAAATCAAAATATTCGCAATACTTTAAACTTCCATCACCCATCATCTGTCTTCCATCTCAAAAATTTGACAAATCTCACTTTCTCACGTGGTAATTAATCGTTAAATTTGTAAGAATAAAGAAAGTTAATAATAAACAAATTCATAAAATAACATGAGTCAATTCGATGTTACCGTAATCGGTTCTGGTCCTGGTGGTTATGTTGCTGCAATCCGTGCTGCACAATTAGGTTTCACAACAGCAATTATTGAAAAATATCCAACTTTGGGAGGAACTTGTCTTAACGTGGGATGTATTCCGTCAAAAGCGCTTTTGGACAGCTCTGAACATTTTGAAAACGCAAAACACAATTTTGCAGGTCACGGAATCATTATCAATGAGCCGCAAGCTGACATCGCAAGAATGATTGAGCGTAAAAACGAAGTGGTAAAACAAAATACAGATGGTATCAATTACCTGATGAACAAAAACAAAATCACTGTTTTTGAAGGAGTTGGAAGCTTCGAATCTGCTACTCAGATAAAAGTTACTAAAAACGACGGTTCTACGGAAACGATCGAATCAAAATATACCATCATCGCTACAGGTTCTAAGCCATCTTCTTTACCTTTCATCACATTGGATAAAGAAAGAGTGATCACTTCTACGGAAGCTTTGAATCTTAAAGAAATCCCTAAACATTTGGTAGTAATCGGAGGTGGAGTTATCGGTCTGGAATTAGGTTCTGTTTACCTAAGACTAGGCGCTCAGGTAACTGTTGTTGAGTTTATGGATAAAATCATTCCTACTATGGACGGAGCTTTAAGTAAAGAATTAACTAAAGTTTTGAAAAAACAAGGAATGAAATTCATGCTTTCTACGGCTGTTTCTGCAGTGGAACGAAATGGAGATTCTGTAAAAATCACAGCTAAAGATAAAAAAGGTGAAGAGGTAGTTGTAGAAGGAGATTACTGTTTGGTTTCTGTAGGGAGAAGACCTTACACAGACGGTCTTGGACTGGAAAAAGCTGGTGTAGAGCTTGATGAAAGAGGAAGAGTAAAAACAAACGATCACTTACAGACCAACGTTGCCAATATCTACGCGATCGGAGACGTGATCAAAGGTGCGATGCTGGCTCACAAAGCGGAGGAAGAAGGCGTTTTCGTTGCTGAAACTTTGGCTGGTCAAAAACCTCACATCAACTATAACTTGATTCCTGGTGTTGTGTACACTTGGCCTGAAGTTGCGGGAGTTGGTAAAACTGAAGAACAATTGAAAGAGGAAGGAGTAGCTTACAAAGTAGGTTCTTTCCCGATGAGAGCTTTGGGAAGAAGCCGTGCAAGTGGTGATGTAGATGGTTTGGTTAAAATCATTGCAGACGAAAAAACAGATGAAGTTTTAGGAATGCATATCGTAGGAGCAAGAGCTGCCGACCTTATCGCAGAAGGAGTTATCGCTATGGAATTCCGTGCAAGTGCGGAAGATATCGCAAGAAGTTCTCACGCACACCCAACGTATGCAGAAGCGATCAAAGAAGCGGCATTGGATGCTACGGCGAAAAGACCGATTCATATGTAATATTTGATTAAATATTTTAATTATATAAAAGGAAATCATTTTTGATTTCCTTTTTTTTGGCATAAAAATGGGAAGCGTAATGATAAATTGTATTATGAAGAATATTTTTATCAGTTTGTTCTTTTTTGTAGGAATAAATTCGTTTGCTCAAGAAGCGGGAAGTGTAGGTGAACTTTTGAAAAACGAAGCCTCAAAAACGGAAATGCAATCTCCGAAATCTGGCAATAACAGAAATAATAATTCTAATAATTCTGGTTTTAGAAATCCTAACAAGCAACCGGATATGGGAAGAAACCCCAATTATCAATGGAATCAAAGAAATGGCTATGCTGAAGTTTTTCTGAGAATCCCCGAATATGGCTTTTTTACTGTAGAGCTGGGAGATCAATCTATTTCAAACAGTTCTGGTAAATATAGGTTTTTTGATTTACAGTCAGGAAGAATTCCCATCGCTATTTACAATGATGGATTTTTAGTTTACAGAACAACTCTGATGGTTCAAAATAATAACAGATTGGTTTTAGATTTCTTTACCAATAAAGGGTTGTTTCTGCTGGATTCCTATCCGGTAAAGAATCAATCTTACGGATTTAATGATTGGGATGATGTCTGGAATAATTTTTATGGAAACCCATCTGGAAATTATTTCAATGTGATGGATGATAATACTTTCCGTCAGTTTTTTGAAATGTTGAACAAAAATGCAAAATTTGATGATAATAGACTTTCATTAATCAACCAACAGATGCGCAGTTCAATGTTTACTTCTAAACAAGTATATGAATTGGTAAAATTGATGAGTTTTGATAAAAACAAACTGCAGTTGGCAAAATCTATGTATTCCAGATGTGTAGATAAAGATAGGTATTTTATCGTGTATGATGCCTTTGATTTTGAATCCAGCAGAAGAGATCTTTCAGAATTTATCACAAAAACAAGATAATAAAATTAGAGGCATTTTTGCCTCTTTTTTTTGATTATAATACATTAGTTTGAATCTTAGAAAGCCTACAAAAGGTTAAAATCAAAGATTTTTTTAAACTTATGTATTCTTACTTTGCGGTGTAATAATGAACTTAAATACTCATGTACTAATCTTTTGTATCTTTTGTGGTTAAAATAAAAAGTTTAAACAGACTTTTAAATAAATCTTGCGTTTAAACATTTATAAACCAGCTTTTTTATTACTCAAACTCTAAAACTCTCAAACCCACTCACCCAAAAACTTGCAATTATTTTCCGTACCTTTGTCAGCTAATTCTATCATTACATGCTACTCGGAAAAACTCAGACTTTAAAAATTTCAGAAAAAAACAGTTCAGGATGGATCTTGACGGATGAATCAGGTGAAAAAGCATTTTTACCTAAAATTTTTGCTCAGGATGAAAAAGAAATTGGTGATGAAATTGAAGTTTTCGTGTATCAGGATGATAATAAATTGAAGGCAACAACAGAAATTCCCTTGGCGGAAGTTGGCGAATTTGCGGTGATGAGTTGTGTTCAGAGTCTTCCAAGCGGGGCTTTTATGGATTGGGGAATTATTAAAGATTTATTCATTCCTTACAAACAGCAGAAAACCAAGATCATTGAAGGCAAAAGATACCTCGTTCATATTTATATAGACGACGAACTGGAATTGATCACCGGAACCACAAAATTCAAAAGAAACCCCCAATATCAGGATTTACCCTTCAAAAAAGGAGATAAAGTAGATCTGATTATGATGAATGAAAGCGAATTGGGCTGGAATGTCGTGATTAATAAAAAATACATCGGATTAATTTACACTTCTGATGTTTTCAAAAAATTATATCCTTTATCTGAAGAATCAGGCTATATCAAAGCGATCCGTGAAGATGGAAAAATCGACGTTTCCCTTCAGCCGGAAGGTTTTGAAAATATTGATGAATTCAAACAGAAGATTCTCGATAAACTGGAAGAAAACTACGGTTTGCTTTATCTTTCAGACAAATCTTCCCCCGAAGAAATCAAGGATGAAGTTCAGATGAGTAAGAAAAACTTCAAAAAAGCGATCGGCGGACTTTATAAAGATAAGATCATCGATATTTCAGAAGATAAAATCAAATTATTATAAAAATAAAAAGGAGCAGAATTTTCTGCTCCTTTTTTGTTACTCTCTATTTTTTATCAGTAACCAACCGGTATAAACCCTGCCGTCGGAAACTTTTATCGTGTACCAATAATTACCGGTAGGAATTGGAGTTCCATTTAATTTTCCATCCCATTCCATTGGTTTTTTAGATATGATTTGTTTGAAAACCGGAAGACCTCTTCTGTCGTACACATTCACTTCAGTTCCGGGATAATTTTCAAGACCTGCAATCTTCCATTTATCATTAAATCCGTCTCCGTTTGGCGTAATGGCATTCGGAATATTAAAGATGGAAAACGGCTTCTGACCGATGATGCAGCCTCCTTTTGTTCTTACATAAACGATGTATTCTCCGATATTTAAATTAGTGAAAATATTAGAATCCTGCCACGTAAAATTATCCAGTGAATATTCGAAATTTCCTGTTCCCGAAAGAATAACCGTAGCAGAATTATTATTAATATGTACAGCAACAATCTCGGGCAAAACAGTATAGCTTACCTCTGTATTATCTGTATTTTGACATCCAAAACTATTCGTGACGGTCACAGAATAATTCCCCGGTGTTGAAATTGTGATCGACTGCGTTGTCTCCCCTGTACTCCATACATATGATGAATAACCACTTCCAGCATCCAAAGTTACTGTTTTACCTTTACAGAAATCAATTTTTTCAGGAAGGCTGAATTCCGGTTTCGGATTTAATGTTAAACTTAATCTTATTATTTTAAAACATCCGTCCGGCGTTAAAACTTTTACATGAATCACCGTTGATCCCACATTCAAAGTATAGTTCGAAGGATTGGGAATCGGGTTTCCAAGATCGTCTGTGTAAACGAATGTATAACTTCCGGGATTGGCAATGATATTACTTTGATAGGATGTTAAATTTACGATCATTGAACCTCCTGTTGTGGCATTACATAATGTTGTAGAATAATCATTGGCAGGAACATTATTTGTAGAAAGTGTGACAGCAATAGCCAGTTTTTCTGACTCACAATTATTTAAAGTCTGAGTAACAAAATATGTCACTCCATGAACCAGAGGAGTTGTTAATGGCAGAACATTACCTGCAGCATCATAAAATATTAATGATGTTCCCGTAACAACCAGGTTAGCTAAAGTCGGGCTTGAAGATGCACAAAAATCCTGAGCCGAATTTCCTGTTGGTTTAGGTGTTTCGTTAATGGTTACCTGAATGGCTGTTTTATTACTTTCACAACCATTAATTGTTTGTGAAGCATAGTAAGTCTGTCCGTTTACAAGCGCTGTTGTCGGCGCCAGGATATTTCCCGCTGCGTCGTACCATTTTATATTTTGCCCTGTGATTTGGATATTTGAAACGGTTGGGTGATTGCTTGCGCAGAAGATTTGCTGCGGGTTTGCTGTAGTTGGCAAAGCTGGAGCTGTTACAATTACATTTTGGTTTTGTGTCGAAACATTTCCGTTTCCATCATTGTATGTCCAGTGAATGACATAAGTTCCCGGAAGAGAGTAGGAAAGAGGATCGGTGGTTGTCGCTGTAATCGTTCCTGCGCAATTGTCTGTAGCTGTAGGAATCGTTGAAACAACCGTGTGACAATCTCCAGTAATGTCAGCAAGTGTGGCTATATTAGGGACTGGTGCAACATTGTCACCTACGACTACGTTTACAGTGAAAGTACCATCACAAGCACCAGAACCAGCAACCTGGCAAGCATATGTTCCGGCATTGGCAGCTGTTGCATTCGGGATTGTTGGATTTTGCTGTGTTGAGGTAAATCCGTTTGGTCCTGTCCAATTATAAGTTGCCCCTCCTGTAGCATTAAGTTGAATCGTTGAATTAATACAAACCGGAGAATTTGATGAAACTACAGCAGAAGAAGTACAATCTTGAAATTTTGCAATAAATATATCATTTGATGGATGACCTCCTTGTTGCTGAAAGGTTCCGGGAGTAGCAATTCCTGTAGTATTGTTACTGGACATACCTGTAAAATATATATAACCTTCGTTGTCTTTTGTCACATATCCTAGCTGTGTACCTCCGTTTCCTCCATAAAAAGTTCCCCACTGTTTTACAATATTAGAATCATACTTTATCATGAAGGTCTTTAGATACGGTCCCGTATCTTCCATGTAAGCATTAGGTGTTGCAATATCTGTCTGATGAAGATGATGACATAATCCGGCAAAAAATACATTACCTGTGCTGTCAATATGCGCCGTTAATTGAACCTGATATTGAAAAGGCAAATTAGTTTTAGTCACAGCATTGGTATTTAAATCTATTTTCCATATTCCGGCAGGTCCATAGACAGGTCCCGTGAGATCAGGGAATTCCCCTGCAAGTATTAAGGTGTTGTTTATGATCCTTGCTTCCCACACATAATCCTGAATAGAATTTCCAAAATAACTTGATCTGAGCAAAGTACCAGTAGTTTTTGAAAATTTTAAATACAATCCATCGGTTACTCCAGCAAAAGTAGACTGAAAAGGATTTACCATCGGAATATTGGGAGATCGTGTTGCACCAATAACTTCCAGATCACCTGTTGAAGAGAAAATATTAAAAATTGAAGTTGAATGATCTGCTACTCCAAAAAATGTGGATCGCAATGTATTGCCAGTTAAAGCGTCTACTGTCGTAATAAATCCATCTGTATACCCATTCGGACTAAGTTTCGCAGGTTGTGGAGCATTCAAACTTGGAAAATCCGCACTCATTGTTTGTCCACCAAGAAAAACCTGATTGTTGTTATATGAAATTGTATAGAAATCTTCCGGAGAGTTTCCTATAAAATCTTTTTGATAAAGAAGTACGCCGTTGGTATCAAATTTTACCAGTACAACATCTTGGTTGCTTGCTTGTCTTAAAATCTCACCTCCTGCATAAATATTAAAATTTTCGTCAAATGCAACATCATTAAATGAATCATCTTTTATTGTTCCAAAATAAGTACTCCATAGCTTTTGTCCATTTTTTGTAATTTTCATTAAAAAAGCATCAAAACCGCCAGTAAGATTTTGCTGATAAGCTCCGGAAGTAGAAATATTTGTTGGACTTGCTGTAGCACCAAAAATATATCCTGTACTTTGAGAATCCGTTTTTATTTTTCCATAATCTTCTCCAAAACCTCCTGCATAACTTCCCCAAACTCTCGTGGGAACGGGATCGATTACAATAGTTTTATTAGAAGAATTGATAGGAGCATTAAAACCAAAAGTCTGATCACCTAAATCTCTAAAAGAAACATCAATATTTTCCTTTTTACTTCCCAAAATCCAGCTGTTTGGGATGTTTTCATACATTTCCCCAAAACGGACTTTCATTAAAAGTTTGTTATCTTTTATAGAAGTTGCAGCTCCGTTAAATTTCATTTTAATATCAGAAATTCTTCCGCCGGGATTGATGATGAAGTTATATTCAATGGGTTTTAAAGTATCTTTTGGTTTAAAAAAAACTAAATCAATATTCGGATAAATATTTTTATATAAAACTTTTTGAAAGCGATGAACATTGGTAATCCCTTTTGATTTGTTCGGAATATTATAATAGTTATCGTAATCTGAGGATTTTCCCTCTGCAATAATTGACACATTTTTATTTGAATTTAATAATTCAATATCAATTCGATGAAACTGATTTTCATATAAAAATTCATCTTTAAAGTATGTTTTTGCATTAAGAGATTGATCTTTTTTAAATTTTGAAGAATTCGGATTTACAGTTTTTTTTATTTCATAAACATCATATGAAAATCCATTTTTCTTCAGCTGGACATTCAATCCTGCAGAGTGAAAAAGATACTTTACATCAAGGTTTTCCTTTCCGTCCTGATCTATGATCTGTCCTTTGTTTTCGTAGAAAAAATACTCATTGTTTTGAGAAAGCTTTTTCTGAGAAAAGAAAAATCCACAGCACAATACTGTGAAAAGGAAGAATATTTTTCGCATTGGTTACCAATTTTCCGGCAAAGATATAAAAACACCTTATTCTATTGAGATTAAGAAATATTAATGTCCTGGTTAAATTCAAAAAACTGATGCAAATCATAATAATTCTATTAATTATTTTGTTTAACAATTTTGTCAAAACAGATGATTGATTTATATTTGCACAAATTTGTTTAACAAAAATGTCAAATCAAGCAAAAAAAGACCAAACACAAGAATTGATCAAGGAGACAGCAAAGAATTTGTTCTTTGTGAAAGGTAAGTTTGACGCTACTACCCAAGAGATTGCAGATGCAGCAGGAGTCAACAGAACACTTATAAACTACTACTTCCGCTCGAGAGATAATCTCATCCAGATTATTTTTGACGAAGCCCAGAAAGTAGAACACGAAAAATCTGAAATCATTATGAATTCGGATCTGCCTTTTAAGGAAAAAATAGGACAGTTCATAGAAGGAAGTTTGTCTACAAGTCTGCAGTATCCGTATCTGGAAACCTACATCGTTTCGCAGATCAACAAAGGAAACTGCCACAAAAAAGATATTGAAGAAGGTGAATTAAAAAAACTTTACACCGATATAGAAGCAGAAATGGAATTGGGAAAAATTGAAAAAATGAAACCCATCCAGTTTGTTCTGAATATGGTTTCTCTTTTGGTTTTCCCAAGTGCGGTAAGGCCTTTATTGATGGAGAATCTTATGATCAATGAAGAGGAATTTGATAAGATTATTTCCGAGAGGAAAGACATCATTCTGAACATGTTGTTTAAAAATTAAATAAAATGTTAAAGTATTTTAAGAAATGATTCGTCCTTTAGAAATAAAAACATTCAAGACAGAGATTAAATTAAAAAAATAAACGAAGTATAAATTATGGAAAGACAACGTATAACTGCAAAGCTGAAAATTGGGATAGCTGCCGCATTTATGATTTCCGGCTTTTTACAGGCTCAGCAAAGCTTTACAGTGGAGCAGAGTTTAGACTATGCTATTAATAACAATGTCGATGTAAAAAAGGCCAGAATAGATCAGATAAAAGCATCCCAAAAAGTGAAGGAGACTACCGGGATCGGGCTTCCTCAGATCAGTGCACAAGGTACTTACAACTATTATTTGAAAATTCCTGTACAACTTTTGCCAGCAGAAATTGCAGGAGGAACTCCCGGAACTTACATTCCTGTACAATTTGGATTAAAGCAAACGGTAGGAGCAGGAATTACCTTAAAACAATTGCTTTTTAATGGCTCCTATTTAGTTGGATTGCAATCTGCAAAAGCTTATAAAGAAACTTCAGCATTAGCGGAAGAAAAAACGGAAATAAGCATAAAAGAAGGCATTATGGTGTCCTATGCAGCGATAATCTCCACAGATGAGAACATCAAAACACTGGAAGATAATATGCGAATTGCCGAAAAAACCCTGAATGATACAAAAGAAACGTATAAAGTTGGTTTAACGGAAGAGCAGAATGTAGAACAATTGGAATACAGCTACAAAAACCTGCAAACCAATAAAGAAAACCTTAAGAGGACAAGAACAAAGCTTCTGATGGCTCTTAAATATTTAATGGGTTACCCTTTAGATCAGGAAATGGAGCTTTCTACAACACTTGATGAAATGGTTCAGAAAAATCAGGTTTTGGTTGATCAGAATAAAGATATTGACATCAGCAACCATATCGATTTGAGGTTGAAAAATAACGCATTAAAAGTTTCTGAATTACAATTGAAATATCAGAAATCGTTGTCTTTACCGTCATTATCAGGTTTTGCAAGTACAAATTACAACGGAAACAGCAATAGCTTTACTTTTTTTGATAAAGATCAGCAATGGTTTAATACTTCTATCGTAGGTCTGCAGTTGGATATTCCTATTTTCAGTGGGTTGCAGAGACATTGGCAGACACAGCAGGCCAAACTTGATGTAACGAAAGCACAATTGGATAAAGAAAATACAGAAAGAAGCCTGAAAAATGAGTATTATGGAAAATCCGTAGACTACAACAACGCCTTTGAAAGCTACAAAACCGCGCAGGATCAGATAAAATTGTCTTCAAGCATCTATCGTAAAGAACAGATAAAATTCAAAGAAGGTCTGGGAAGCAGTTTTGATCTTCAAAATAGTGAAACACAACTTTATAATTCTCAATCACAGCTTTATGAATCTGCCATTAATTTGATTCAGGCTAAAGTAGCTTTGGATAAAGCCAAAGGAGAATTATAATTTCCCAATCTTTTAATCATTCAAATAAAAAATAATATTCCACATGAAAAAAATATTTCTTCCACTAGCATTATTACTTACCCTTGCTGCCTGCAAGAAGGAAGGTGCTACACAAGATAAAACTTTAGAAGCTCTTATCAAAACCAAAGATGTAAAAGGGCTGCAAGCATATAAAGACCGTCAGAAAGCAAAAATGGACAGTCTGAACAATATCATGTCCGAGGTTGATAAAAACCTTACGGCATTAGGAGTAAGCCAGACTTTAGGATATGTTTCCGTACAGAAACTGGAGCTTACCTCATTTTCGCACAATGTTGAGATACAAGGAAATGTGACTACAGATCAGGATGTAAATGTACAGTCTCAGTTCAACGGGACATTAACGCTTTATGTAAAAGAAGGACAAAGAGTAAACAAAGGACAGGTGATAGGTAGAATTGCAGATGGAGGTCTTAACGATCAGCATAAGCAGGCTTTAATCCAGGTTTCTGCAGCCAACTCACAGCTTCAGCAGGTAAAATCTCAGGCTAATTTGTCGAGAATTACTTATGAAAAGCAAAGTGCCCTTTGGAAACAAAAAATCGGTTCAGAATACCAATATCTTCAGGCAAAAACCAATTACGAATCTGCTCAGAAACAGATTGCCGCTGCTCAAAGTCAGGTTGCTGCTACACAAAAAGCTGCTGATGCGATAAGAGCAAACTTGGTGAAAACTACGATCGTTGCTCCGTTTAGTGGGGTGATTGATAAAGTAATTACTCAGAACGGACAGGCTGTATCTGCTGCTCCGGCTACAGATATCGTAAAATTGATCAGCCTTGGAATCATGCGTGTAGAAGCCAAAGTTCCTGAAACTTATCTGGCAAACGTAAAACCGGGTACGAGCGTAGATATCAATTTCCCTGCACTTAACAAATCTGTTAAATCTAGTGTAAGATTGGTTGGAAACTATATTGATCCGGCAACAAGAACTTTCCTTATCCAGATTCCAGTTTCAAACGACGGAGGTTATATCAAACCAAATTTATTGGCTCAGATAAAGATTCAGGATTATGTAAACCCTTCTGCATTACAGATTCCGGCTCAGTATATTTATGAAGATGCAGCGCATAAAAGCTATGTTTTCATTGCTACCAACGTGAATGGTGAAAATGCAATTGCCAGAAAAGTATACATAGAAACAGGGCAGAAGTCTGAAAACAGTGTAGAAATTACAAAAGGTCTGAAAGCTGGAGATACCGTGATTACCGATGGTTCTAAAAATCTTACAGAAGGACAGAAAATTAAAATTTCTTAAAAATAAACTCATTGAAATAAATAAATAATTATGGGCGAAAATAAACACCACGAAAAAGAATCTTTCTTTTCAAGTTGGGCGGTAGACAATAGAACCACAGTATATGTACTTACATTTATCATTGTAATTCTGGGGATCTTTGCTTACACGTCTATGCCAAGAGAAAGCTTTCCGGAAGTGGTAGAAAATAAGATATATATTTCTTCTATATATCCGGGAAACTCGGCGGAAGATGTTGAAAAGCTTATCACCAAGGAGCTTGAAGATAAATTTAAGAACGTTTCGGGAGTAGATAAGGTAACCTCAAATTCATTTCAGGATTACTGTCTGATTACCGTAGAATTTGACGAAAAAGTACCTTTACCGGAAGCAAAGCAAAGAATTAAAGATAAAGTAGACGAAGCAAAAGGAGATCAGGATTGGCCTACGGTGGACTCCGGTTCGAAAGTGGAGCCAAGCGTTTTTGATCTTAATATTTCTGAGGAAATTCCAATTCTGAATATTAATTTAAAAGGAAATTATCCAAAATTTACGCTAAGACAATTTGCGGATGATATCAAAGATGACCTTGAAGACATTCCTGAAGTAAAGGAAGCTACCGTTTTAGGGGTTGATGATAATGAAGTGGAAGTTGCGCTGGATATCTTCAAGATGAATGCAGCGGGAGTAAGTTTTGATCAGGTGATTAATGCCATCAGAAACGAAAATATTACCATTTCCGGGGGTAATCTGATCACCGAAGGAAACCGTGAAAACGTCAGAATCAAAGGACAGATTTCCAATCCTAGCGACGTTAATAACTTCGTAGTAAAACCAGGTGTAAAGATCATGGATATTGCGAAAGTAGAGTTTAAAGAAAAAGAAAAAACTACCTACGCAAGAGAATCCGGAAAAGATGTGGTGATGATCAACCTTAAGAAAAGATCAGGAACCAACATGATTGCGGCGATCGAGCAGGCAAAAGAAAAAATCAAAAAAGCTCAGGAAACATACCTTCCGAAAGATCTTGATATTTCTTTGACATCCGACCAGTCTACAGACGTTGAGCATCAGGTAAACGAATTGGCAAACCATATTCTTATTGGTATCCTTTTGGTAATGTGTGTGTTGAGTTTTTCAATGGGACTTAAAAATGCATTATTCGTTGGAACCGCGATTCCGCTTTCGATGTTGATTGCCTTTGCGGTATTGAGCGCTTTTGGAGTTACCTTAAACACCATGGTACTTTTCGCGATGGTAATGGGACTCGGGATGCTGGTAGATGACGGGATTGTGGTGGTAGACAACGTGTACGCCAATATGGAGAAAGGGTACAAAAGGAGAGAAGCATCAAAATACGGTATCGGTGAGATCGCTTTCCCGGTAATTACTTCTACATTGACGACCGTTTGTGCCTTTTTACCAATGTTGATGTGGCCGGGAATTATGGGAGAGTTTATGAAATATTTCCCAATCACAATTAGTGTTACCCTTTTAGCATCACTTTTTGTAGCATTGGTTATTAATGCTTCCATGACAGGTGGGGGAATGACATTAGACAATAAAAACATTACGCCTTCACAAGCTAAGAAATACACCATTATTTTTGCCATTTTGGCGGTAGTTTTTGGAGTTTTAAGATTGGTAACGGGTATTGAGTTCTTCCTGGCAATCGTAACACTGTCTGTATTGGCAATTGCTGCGATATGGCTGTATAAAGGATTTTTCCATGATAGAATTGAGCATTTCCAGTATACTTTCTTCCCGAATCTGGCTAAAAAGTATCAGAAATTCTTAAGAAATTTATTACAGGGTAAAAAACCTAGATATTGGTTCCTGGGAGTGATCGGGGTTCTTATTTTCTCATTCTTCCTTTATGGAGTGATGATGGGAATCGGACGTTCCAAAGTTCTTTTCTTCCCGGAAAATATTCCTAAGCAGGTAATTGTTTATATGGAATATCCTCAGGGAACAGATATTGCCAAGACAAATACGGCTACAAAACAGGTAGAAGCGAGAATTTTAAATGTTTTAAAACAATATAAAGATAAGAAAACCGGAGAGAACTTCCTGGTAGAATCTATGGTGACCCAAGTCGGAAAAGGAGCTATCAATCCACAGGTTGATGCCGGTTCTGAAGCGGATACGCCATTTAAATCAAAAACGACGATCACTTTCGTAGAATTTGCGAAACGTCACGGTGTAGATACCGGTGAGGTGATGGAACAGATCAGAAAAGCGATTCCTAATATTCCGGGATTCACCTTTACGGTAGAAAAAGATGCAAACGGCCCGCCGGTTGGTTATCCGGTTTCTATCGAGCTTAAAGGAGACGACTACGATCAGTTGCTGACGGAAGCCAAGAATATGATCACTTATGTTAATAAACAGGGAATTTCGGGAATCGAAAAACTTCAGTCTGATATTAATAAAGAAAGTCCGGAGCTTATCATCGATATCGACAGAGAAGCGGCAGGAAATATGGGTGTAACGACGGCTTATACAGGAATTACGCTTCGTAGAGCTTTGTTCGGGCAGGATATTTCTACCTTTAAAGATGTTAAAGATGATTATGATATTTCGGTAAGATTGCAGCAGGATCAGAGAAGAAATACGAGTTTGCTGTTTAACCAGCCGATTACGCTTCAGGGGCAGACTGGTCCGATTCTGGTTCCGATGTCCACTTTCTCGACTATGAAAGAAGAAAATACTTTCAACAAAATCAAGAGAAAGGATAATACCAGAACGATCATGGTTTATTCAAACGTATTGAAAGGATATAATGCGAATGAAATCGTTCAGAAAATTCAGGCATCATTGAAAAACTATAAAACTCCGGAAGGAATTACCTATAGTTTCGGCGGTGAGCAGGAAGAGCAGGGCAAAAACATGAATTTCCTATTGTTTGCATTGTTCCTGGCAATGGCGTTGGTAACATCGATTATTGTATTCCAGTTCAACTCGCTTTCAAAAACTTTGATTATCATGACTACGATTTTCTTAAGTTTTGCCGGAGTATTCTTAGGATTGGCGATTTTCGGAATGGATTTCGTAATTCTGATGACCATGATGGGGATCATCTCATTGGCAGGGGTTGTAGTGAAGAACGGTATCGTATTGATGGACTTCTTCGTTCTTAAGCTCGACGAGATGGTTCATAAAAAAGGGGTGGAAACCCACGACGACCTTGAATTGGAAGAAGTGAAGGAAATCATCATCGAATCAGGAAAAGAGCGTTTAAGACCGGTATTATTGACGGCTACAACGGCTATCTTAGGTTTGATTCCGTTGGCTGTAGGTCTAAACTTTGACGTATTTTCTTTCCTTACAACATTGAATCCGCACTTCTCGGTAGGAGGGGACAACGTAATGTTCTGGGGACCATTGGCATGGACGATCATTTTCGGACTATCATTTGCTACCTTCCTTACATTGATCATCGTTCCGGTAATGTTCTACATTATCTCTAAACGTAAGATCAACAGCAGAAGAAAGTATGTTGCAAAACATGCTCACGATGCAGAAAGAGAAGCAGAAGAACAGGAAAGACTGAAAAAGCTGTATCCTCAGGAATTTGAAGAATACCACAAGAAAAAAGAAGATGATCTAGGTTTAGAATCATAAATATAACAACCTTTAATTAACCGAAAAGCGTGTCAGAAATGATGCGCTTTTTTTATTAATCACAAAGACGTAAAGTTTTTACTCTAACCATTTCTAAGGCGCAAGAAAACTAATTTTTCAGCAAGTTGTGCGGTCTTAAATTTTATCACAGATAAAATCTTTGCGCCTTAATACAATACTTTAATTTTAAATTTTGCGCCTTTGCATTTCACCAACAAAATCAACAAAAAACAAAAAAAGACTTCCAGAATTACCTGAAAGCCTTCATTTATTTTAATAGGGAAAATTTTATTCCGCCATCACCTCCCCGGCTTTTCTGTAGACAAAACTTCCATAGATATGTCTTCTTGCAAAACGGCTCGGAGAATCTGCATTCACCATTTTGATATAGGTGTTTCTTGGAACTCCGATGTATTCGTATATATTTCCGTTCAAATGCTGAACCGTAAGAACCGATTTCTCCAGATAAAAATCCTGAATATTAGATTTTGTAACGGTTTCGGTATATTCTTCCTTATATTTTTCCTGCGTTTCAGGATTAATGCTTACCAAAAAATGATAGGCTTCAATGACAGATTTGCTCTTTTCTTCCGCTTCCAGTTTTCCGGCTTCATCATTGATAAATTTATCAGGATGCGTATCTTTCATCGTATTCCTGTAAATGGTTTTCAGCTCCTTTAGAGTCACGGTTTTATCAACTTCAAGAAGCTTTCTGTATTCGCCTAATTTTTTCATAATGGATAATCCTTATTTCGGGGTGCAAAATTAAGGTTTTTAATTGAGAATGTGTAAGTTTTTGATTGTTAATTTATTTTGATAGTCAATAGTATGAAATATTACTGTCTAAAAATTATTTTTCTGATAATAAATGTAATTTACTATTCGCTACTTTTATAATACTTTCAATAATTTCATCACTAAACTTTTCTGGCATTAAATCTTCAACCCCAATTTTTGTTAAACCGAAAGATCCACATAAAAATCCATGTTGTCTTGAAATTTCTCTGAATAAAATCATTTTATATTCGATAATTGTTTGAGATAATATATTAATCTTTTCTTCTTTACTAAAAGTAGGGTGAGATAAAGGAATTAAAATATTAATAAGATTAATACTTTTTAGTAGTTCTTTATGAAGAATTTTGATAACATTTTTATTTTCAGAATTCTCGTTATTTAAAATATAATCTAATGCTTCACAATATGAAAAAGCAAATGTTAATTCCAATAAAGGTAAAAAAGATTCATTAATTTTAAATTGATCATAATCTAAATGTTCATAATAACTAAAAATAGAACATTTACTTCTATATTCTTGATAGTAGGAATAATATTTTAAAAAAGATAAATTTTCTTTTAAAGATATTTTACTGTCTTCAAGATTATCAAGGGTAATAAACCTAAAGATGTAAATATATTTTTGAAGCAATTGTAAGATTTGGTTGTCAGAATAATTATTAATAAGAGTAATATAGTATATTGCCCTTATATCCTCAAATCTTAGTAGTAATTCGAAAAATTTGTTTAAATATGACTCTTCAATTATTTTTTCATTTATTTTAGAATCAATTATGTCAAGTTTTAAATTGATTAAATATCCATCGTTCGGTATTGCATCAAGTCCTTTATCAATAAATTTTAAAGCTTCGGAAATATTATTAAGCCTGTAATTAACTAAACTTAAAGCATAATACCCTCTAGGGAAGTTTTTTATTAATGATTCTTCTCCTGACTCTATTGATTTATACATTAACTCCTTTGCTGAGGTGTAATCTTTAAAAATATTTAATAATGTTACACCTTTACTAAACAAAGCTTCGACTAAATTTGGGTTTATTTCCAGAGCTTTGTCGTAGCAAACAAGTTCTTCTTCATGATTTCCTAAATAATAATATGCTGTACCAAGATTTTTCCAAGCTTCAGCATAATTAGGATTTAATTTTAAAGATAATTTATAATGCTTGATAGCTTCTTCAAATTCTTGTAAGTTTGAAAGAGTGTTAGCATAATTATAGTGATAAGTAAATTTATTATTAGTATTTAAAATATTTCTGAAAATTTCTTTAGCATCAAGTAATTTATGTTGATTTGAAGTTGAAATACCTTGTTCCGCAAGTATGCAGGCTTTTGTTAAAAATAAGTTTTCAGATTCCTCAATTTCTAAACATTGATTAATATACAGAAGTGCTTCTTCATAATTATACATACTATAAAGGCTTTGTGATAATGCGTGTAAAATAGAAGCCTTATCTTGTAAATTTTCTATCTTTAATGCTTTTTTGAAATAAAATATTGCATCAGAGAAATTTTGCGTAAGATAATTTTTCCAAGCAATAATCTCAATTTTATCTAATGATTCATATTCAAGTTTAGTGAATGATTCAAATAAACTTTTTATACCAAAATGTTTTTGAACTTTAGATATTATATCATTCCAATTGATTTCTGTCAGTTTATTTTCTTTTGAAACTTTTAAGTAAATATTTTCCTTATTTTCTAAATCCTCATGATTAAATTCAATATCTTCAAACCATTGCCAATATGCTTCAATGTCTTGTTTTACGTAGACTATTATCATTACGGGCTCAAGCCTTGCTCTAAAAAAATTTAATGTAGATGTTTTAAATTGAATATTAACAGTATTTTTATTAGTGTCAATTTCTTTTGATTTTAGTTGTACTGAAAAATTTAATCCTGTAACTTCATTATTGACTACTATATTAGTAATATAGTCAATTCCATAGTCATTTTCTGGCTTATCAATAAACCAGTCTTCAGGAAGAGAGTTGTTGAAAAATTTGTTAGATAAATTTTCGAGAATATGGTTATTATGTCTTAAAGGTTTCAAATTATAGAATTAGATTATTCGTGATTTTATTAATTGTAATAAAGTTACTAAATTTTTTGTCAAATGGAAGGAGATAAATTTTTATAAACAAAACAGGAGCCTCTCGGCTCCCATCATCTAATATTTCAATTTTTCTTTCTTCAAAAACTCCTCACTCGCTTCCCTCGAAGCCTCCACCATCGCAATCAGTGCCTTTTCCGTTTCATCCCAATGACGAGTTTTCAAGCCACAGTCAGGGTTTACCCAAAGTTGCTGTGCAGGAATTACGGCTTGCGCTTTTTTCAGCAATTCCACCATTTCCTCTTTCGACGGAACTCTCGGCGAGTGAATATCGTAAACTCCCGGTCCAATCTCGTTCGGATATTTGAAATCTGCAAAAGCATTCAACAGTTCCATCTGGCTTCTGGAGCATTCAATCGTAATTACGTCGGCATCCATATCGGCGATGTTTTGGATGATGTCATTAAATTCAGAATAACACATGTGCGTATGAATCTGCGTCGCATCTTCCACACCGCTTGCCGAAATTCTAAAGGCTTCAACCGCCCATTTCAGATAATTCTGCCAGTCAGATTTTCTCAACGGAAGACCTTCACGAATCGCAGGTTCATCAATCTGGATGATTCTGATTCCCACTTTTTCCAAATCATTCACCTCATCACGAATCGCTAGTGCAATTTGTTTACAAGTCAATGAACGAGGTTGATCATCCCGCACAAAAGACCATTGAAGAATCGTTACAGGTCCCGTCAACATTCCTTTTACCCATTTTTGAGTTAAAGATTGCGCATATTTCGACCAATACACCGTCATCGGATTCGGTCTGTGAACATCTCCGAAAATCACAGGAGGTTTCACGCAGCGGCTTCCGTAACTTTGAACCCAGCCGTTTTGTGTAAATGCAAATCCAGCCAATTGTTCCCCGAAATATTCCACCATGTCGTTTCGCTCAAATTCTCCGTGAACCAAGACATCGATCCCAATTTCTTCTTGCCAGCGAATCGTTCTTTCGGTTTCCTGTTTCAATAAAGTATCGTATTGTTCGGCATTCAGTTCTCTTTTTTTGAATTTTGCCCGCCAGTTTCTCACCTCTTTAGTCTGCGGAAACGAACCAATCGTGGTCGTCGGAAATAAAGGAAGCTTCAATACTTCCTGCTGCGTTTGTTTTCTTATCGTAAATGGAGAGTTTCTTTGTGCATCTTCCTCAGTTGTTACATCAACACGGTTTTTTACGTCCTGATTGTGAATTAATGTTGAGGTTTTACGGTTTTCAATTGCTTTTTTATTTTCTGCTAAAGCCTGTAACGCGTTATAATCCGGATTTTCTGAAGCTAATTTTTTTAAATCAACAATCTCATATACTTTCTGTTTCGCAAAAGCCATCCATTGCTTGATTTCAGGAGATAAAATGTCTTCATTTTTCTCAGAATCCAGGTCAAAAGGAGCGTGCAGCAATGAACAGGACGGAGCAATGAAAATTCTCTCCGAACCAATTCTTTGAACTGCTTTTTCAATAAAATGTAATGATTTTTGAAAGTCGTTTTTCCAGATATTTCTTCCGTCGACGATTCCTAAAGAAAGGCTCAATGTTTCAGGAATAGTTTTTAAAACTTCATCCAATTGTTCAGGACAACGAACCAGATCAATATGCAAAACATCGATCGGAAGGGAAGTTGCCAGTGAAAGATTGTCTTTTAATCCTTCAAAATAAGTCGTCACAATAAATTTAAGTTTCGGAAACTGCTTTCTGATTTCAGCATAAATAAACTGATACGTTTCTTTCGCTTTTTCATTTAAATCTAAAGCTAAAAACGGCTCATCAAACTGAATATATTCCGCACCATGATTTTCAAGCTCTTTCAAGATTTGAATATAAACCGGCAGCAAATTTTGCGCTAAATCCAGTTTATCAAAACCTTCTTCTTTTTCTTTTCCTAATAATAAATACGTCAGCAAGCCAATAATTACAGGTTTTGCATTGATTCCCGCCTGTTTTGCATTGATGAATTCTTTAATAATTTTATTGGAAAATAATGTAAACTCCTGATTTTTTTGAAATTCAGGAACGATGTAATGGTAATTGGTATCAAACCATTTCGTCATTTCCATCGCAGTGATGTCCAAACCTTCTTTCTGGAAACCTCTTGCCATCGCAAAATAAAGATCGGTCTCAGATTTTTTGAAAGCGATTTCCTGATAACGTTCCGGAATGGCTCCAACCGTCAAAGTCATGTCCAAAACCTGGTCATAATACGAAAAATCGTTGCAGGGGATAAGATCGATTCCTACTTCCTGCTGCAGTTTCCAGTTGTTTTGAGTGATGGTTTTTCCTACTTCCAAAAGGTCGTTTACATCGATTTTGCCCGTCCAATATTGCTCGCAGGCTTTTTTGAGTTCTCTGTTGCTACCAATACGCGGATAGCCAAGAATGTGCGTTTGCATTTTCTTAAAACTTTTAAATTAAACAATGATTTTAAAAGCTCTTCAGATGCTTCGCAATGCAGTTGTAGAAAGAAATTTTGTGGAATAGAGTAGATACAATGAGGACGTAATTTTTCCTTTAATAAAAGGATTGGCTTAAATTTTTTATTTTTTTGACGCAAAATTTAATTAAAAACCCTTCAATATTCAAGAAGGCAAAGAAGAATCAATTCATTGATTTTAAGAAGCGGACGTATAAGAAACATTAGCTTCATCAGCGACAAAGTCGCAATTCTTTGCTCTCTAAAAATAAGAAGCTATAACAAAAAAATCTTTGCGTTTAAAAAATTAAGATTAAAATTTTAAACCAAAATACGTTCAAAAAGTATCATCTGTATGACCAAAAAGCTTCAAACCGCGAAAGCATTGTCAATTCGGAACAGGCAGGTCTCCTGACTTGTAACAGTCTTTGTCATCCTTCCCGTTTGCACAGTGGATATTCTTGGACAAAAACTTTTGGTATGTTACTTACAGTTGCGCGACAGCTCGTGATTCTCACACGATTCCCTATTAATCTACGTTATGTAAAACCTTTTCCGTTTGATGAAGTATGTTAAAGAACTGTTTTCGGGGCAAATGTAGGGAATATTTGTTTGAGTTTTTAAAATTTTGGATTTTAAATTAAATAAATGCCGCTCCTGTTAGCCAATCAAGTTTATTTAAAATGTTATAAATTTCACTAGGACACTTTTTGCAAATAGTAATAAATCTAAAATCTTTTTCTTTGATTAAAGTATCGAAAGTTGTAAGTTTTGTATTGCAAACAGTACAATTTCCATCTTCGCTAATAATATTAATAGATTCTAATTTTTCAATTTCAGTATTTAAATCATTAATTAAAAGAGAAATGCTAATAAAATTTTCTTTAAAATGGATTTCTGAGAACTCCTGTAATATCAAACCTTCAATTTTCATATCCTGAAAAGTGATTTTTCTTTCTTCAAATGTTTCTAAAATATATTTCCTGCAATAATTCCTAATTCTATCTGTGAATGTTCCTGCCTGAAAGATAAATTCAGATTCAGGATGATTTATGTCTATCATTTATAAGAAATTTCATATTTCAACTAAATTCAAATCGGGATTTCTAAAATACGCAGATTTTACCTTCTCTAAAGTCCAGATTCTCTCAACAACTGATAATATTGATACTATTTGTGAAAAGTATTTGTGAGATTAGTGTTTAATTCAATTCTGTCAAAAGGAATAATCTTGTCTTCAATCAATTTATTTTTTAGACGATCCGCATATTGATGTGCAAATTTTTCTTTTTCAACTTTAGGAATACTCATATAATAATCATCACGAGCTTCTTTTTCCTCATAATCCTCATCTTCATTTCCAGGTCGTTCCACAACTTCCAGATAATGAACGTAATGTCCGAATTCATGAAGTAAAGTTCTATAAAGTTGAGTATTTCTTGAAGAATATAATTTTAATTCAGCAATAAAATTCCGTGTATTTTCTTCAAAAATATAACCATCTTCTTTTAATCGTATAAATTCTTTTTGATCTTCAACAGTCAGTTTTTTAGACCAAATTAATTTTTTATTTAAATCAATAGAATCTAAAATGATAGCAGGAAAATATTCTTTTTCAATTTCAAAACTATAGATCAATCTTCCCCAAACCGGTGAGATTATCTCCTCTTTTCTTTTGGGTTGACGTAGAATAATAAATTTTAAATCTCCATAATCTTCTTTTGGAATATGTTCAATTATTTTTTCTAAATCCTCAACTGAACAGGAATGAAAGGAATTCTCACGCGTTTCTTCAATAACAAATAAAAACTCATGGTCATTAATGATTCTTACTTCTTTTTGATATTTTTCAATCCTTTCGTAGAAAGATTTTAACGTTCCGTAAGGTGTTGAGATTTTCAGTCTGTTATTTTGACCAAAGCCCTGATTTTCGGTTCCCATATTTCTGTTTCTTCTGGTCGGATTATACATGAAATCTTCGTTTTAAAATTTTTTTACTCCGTCTTCTGGTAAATATAAGTCAATTTAGAATTTTTAATAAACTCTTCAAGCGGAGTTTTGTCTGTTGCATTTTTATCGGTCAGTTCAAAATAATAGACCATGATATTTGGGAATTTAGGGTCTTTGCAGGAAATTTTAAATCTTTTTACTTTTACGTCTGAACTTAAAAATAATAACTCAGAAGCGTTGCTTAGCTTAATATTATTTACTTCGAAAGAATCTTTCCAGTTTTTCTGAAGGCGTACAAATCTTTTCTGGGTTCTGTCGCTGTCCTCATTTTCAAATTTATCAATCTGAAAATCAGTGAGAAGTTGAGGATAAACCAAACCTTCCTGTAAGATTAATTTTGTGATTTTATCAGATTTATCATAGTAAATAATCTTAGTGTCAAACAACACCTGATTGTCTTTTACACTGATATTTCCGCTAAATTTTTTATAATTTTTCTTTTTGTAATCATTCTTAAAATGTTCTATTGCAGCTTTATCTTTTGATGTAGGTTTTTCAGTTTTTTGCCCAAAAACATTGATAGACAGCAGTAAAGAAAGACTCAAAGAAAATAGAAGTTTCATAAGGATATTGATTTAATATAATTTTCCAGCAAAGCACTTGCCAATCGTGGTAAAATAAAGTGCTTTAACATAAATAGGTTTAAGAGTTTTATAAAATATTTTTAATTCGGATGTATTGAAGCAGCATAATGGTTTTTGCATCTTTAATGTCACCTTTGTCGATCATTGAAAGCGCCTCATCGAAAGGAAGTTCCAGAACTTCAATGTTTTCGCCTTCTTCTGCGAGTCCGCCGCCATTTGCGACTTTCATTTCCGTAGAATATTCTGCGATGAAAAAGTGAAGAATTTCCGTCACAGAGCCCGGCGACATATAGGCTTCAAAAATCTTTTCAACCTTCGAAATTTTGTATCCGGTTTCTTCTTCCGTTTCCCTTTTGATGCACTCTTCGGGGTTGTCGTTGTCGAGTAATCCGGCACAGGCTTCGATCATCATTCCGCTTGGATTTCCGTTGATGAAAGTCGGTAACCGGAATTGGCGGGTCAAAATTACTGTATTGGAAGTGGTGTTATAAAGTAAAATGACGGCTCCATTTCCTCTGTCATAAGCTTCACGGCTTTGTTTTTCGGTCGTTCCGTCTTTTTTTATGAGGTTAAAAGTTACTTTTTTTAAGGTATACCAATTGTCTGATAAGATTTCGGTATTTAATATATCTATTTTGGGATTTTGCATTATAAATTTTTATTTAAATAATATGGTGGAGTAAATCATTAATCATTAATTGTTTTTAAGTAAATCTTCCAACGCCATTTCCAGACGGGGAAATTCAAACTGAAAACCCGCATCCTGAATTTTCTGTGAAGAAGCTCTTGACCCTTCCAGCAACGCATCTGCCAACTCTCCAAAGATAAGCTTTAAAACAAATCGTGGAACATTAGGCATAAATAAAGGTTTCCTTAGTATTTTCGCAATATTTTTCGTTAAATCTTCATTAGTAATATGCTCTGGAGCCGTAGCATTATAAGCTCCATCCAAGTCTGAATTTTTTAAAGCAAATTCGTAAATCGAACAAATATCTTTAATATGAACCCACGGCATAAACTGTTTTCCGCTTCCCAATGGAGAACCAATTCCCATTTTTATGGTCGGAATCATTTTTTTTAATGCGCCGTCTTTTTCCGAAAGCACGACTGCAGTTCGGATTTTTACCACTCGTTCTGCCAGATTCTGTTCTTTAAAATTATCGGCGGCTCTTTCCCAAAGAACAACCACTTCACTCAAAAAATCATTTCCCGGAGCGTCTTTTTCGGTAAAAATTGTATCAGTTGTTTTAGTTCCATAGTAATTTATTCCTGATGCTGTAATGAACGATTTTAACTTAATTTTCTTTTTACGTAAAGTTTTTAAAATCAATTGAGCCGAA
The DNA here is from genome assembly GCF_900111495.1 of Chryseobacterium wanjuense. Lineage (NCBI taxonomy): Bacteria > Pseudomonadati > Bacteroidota > Flavobacteriia > Flavobacteriales > Weeksellaceae > Chryseobacterium > Chryseobacterium wanjuense. The sequence continues at coordinate 1,185,547 of NZ_FOIU01000001.1, forward strand.
TCTACACGACTTGAAATCAGTTCCTCTTTTCGCTCTGTTGTCCAGCGTTTTTCAGAGATATTGGCTCCTGCAAGATGAATGACATGGGAAACATTTTCTAAAACTGCTTCGTCAATTGTTCCTTTTCTGACATCCCATTCAAACTCGTTGCTGTGCTGTTTTTTTCGGGTCAGAAACCGTACAGTATAGTCTTTTTCAAGCCTTTTGGAGAGCTCCCGGGCAATCATTCCACCAGCGCCGGTGATCAGGACAATTTCTTTCATGTGAATAGTTTTAAGTATTTGTGTTTTTATGCTTTATTTTTTACAATCAAAACAAAATCGTCATCCAACATTTTATAACCGTAATCATAAATAAATTTGTATTCAGATCCGTTTTTATAAACTTTCAGATTTGTAAAGAAATCAAAATCAAAACCTAAACCATCCAGCTTGGATTTTGCAATTTTCGTTTTACCGTCGATGTTTACTTCTACCAGAATTCTGTAGTTTTTGCGAAGTTTGTTGTTGATATTTCGCATCAGATTGTTAGAATCCTTATTCTGCTTATTGTTGTAGGCGTTTCGGCAGGCATCGTTGCAGAATTTTTTATCTGACCTGCCCATAATTTTTTCGCCACATTCGAGACAATTCATAATTTTTTACTTTTTCATTTTGTGCGGATGTGCATGTTTTTTCTTCAATAATCTTTTCAACCTGTTATGGGTAGGATAACTTCTGTTTGAGGTAATATTGTTGAAAAATAATGCAGCAATTAAAAGGATGATACATCCGGTGAGAACTGGCGAAACAACGTACCAGTAACCCAGCTCCGGGATTTTCCCTGTTGAGCTCACTGCAATCAGAGCGGTTGCGCCGCCGGGAGGGTGTAAAGTTTTCGTGTATTGCATTAAAACAATAGAAAAAGCTACAGCTAAAGGCGCAGAAAGCCAAATAATATCAGGGACAATTTTATAAACGGTAACTCCCACCAATGCTGAAATTACGTGTCCTCCCACCAAATTTCGGGGTTGTGCCAGCGGACTTTGGATGGCTCCGTAGATCAACACACTTGAGGCTCCAAAAGAACCGATCAGAAAGATATTTTCTGTTGCAGAAAGCGTATGAGACTGGATAAAAGCAATGATTCCGATTCCGAAAAACGCTCCCAGAAACGACCAGAAATGTTCTTTATAATCTACCAGTGTTTCCTTGTAAATTACATATTTAGAAACCCTGAACGTTCTTTTTAATGTCTTCTTCATGTATTAATCTTCGTTGTTTATAATTTTAATTAAATTTTCTATAAAAGGTAAAGTATATTCACCATTTGGGTCATAATCCGGATCAAGGATAGTGATTTCAATTCCGAAACATTTTTCGTTATGAATCAAAGGTTGTAGAATTTCTTTCAGATTGTCATAATCGATTCCATCCTCCATTCGGCTGTCGACACAGGGCATTATTTTATCATTTAAAACATCGACATCAAAATGGATAAAGAAGCCGTCTAAATTTTTTTCGTTAATTAATGCTAAAAAGTCTTCTGAAGTTTTTCTAAAACCATTTTTTCTTACTTTATATAAATCAAAATAATTGATTTTAGAATTAATAATTTCTCCGACATATTCTTCATCATCAGTTTCCGCATTGCCTACGCAGAAAACATTTTCTGCCAGGAAATAAGGTTTTTGATTGTCAATATTCGTCAGTTTTTCATGTCCCAATCCACAGACAATGGCGAGATCCATTCCGGCAGCACCGCCACTGGGCGAAAGTCTGGCTGGAATATAATCGGTGTGCCCGTCAAGATAAAAAAGTCCGAAACTTCCCAGTTTTTTCAATGCAATTGCTGTGCCTATAAGAATACTGCAATCGCCACCGAGAATAATGTTGAAAGTATTTTTATCTGAATTTTTAAGGATAAGTTCAGATTGTTTTTTGGCATATTCAACAATTTGCTCCGGATTTTTTACACCTGTTTCTTGATCAAAATTCATTGCATAAGCGGGAGATTCCAGCCTGTAAATATGTTCAGGAGAAATTCTTTCGTGAAATCCTAATTTCTTGAGCCAGTCTGGAAGCTTTCTTACGCCCGGCTCTATCTCGTGCTCTTTTTTTGTGAGTCCCAGATTAAACGGAAATTCAAATAATGTAATTTTCCCTTTCATATTTATCTTTTACCAAAGATACAAAATTATCCGTTTGCAAACGACTACAAATGAATTTAAATAGTTTTATACCGACTTGTGTTTTCGTTTTCAACAATCTTTGCAACAGAGATTTGAGAAAACAGTGAGCGTCTCTTATCTAATATTATTAATCTTTAAAAAATAAAATTATGTCACTAAGAAACAAAGTAACATTAATCGGTTACACAGGAAAAGAAGTAGAAATGATGAGCTTCGAAAGCGGAAACGTAAAAGCAAGCGTATCTTTGGCAACGAGCGATCACTACACCAATGCTAAAGGCGAGAAAGTAGAGGAAACACAATGGCACAATCTGGTGGCTTTTGGGAAAACGGCGGAGATTTTTCAAAAATATGTAACAAAAGGAAAAGAAATTGCTGTCGAAGGGAAATTAACATACAGATCGTACGATGACAAAGATGGCGTGAAAAGATATATCACAGAGATTCGAGTGGATGAAATTCTGCTTTTGGGAAGTAAATAATTCTAAAAACACAAATGATGAAAGTAAAAGTTTTTAAAATAAGATTACCTGAGGAATTTCTTTATGAAGATCAAAAAACGCTGGATTCTTTCCTGGAATCGAACGATATTATAAAAGTGGAAACCGCTTTTGTACAGGATGAAAATTACTGGTCTGTAGTCTTGTATTTTGATGAGTTGAAAATTGTGCAAAACACAGTGAAAGATCCGAAAACAGCAAAATATTCTGCAGAAATTGAGACACTAAATGCCGATGAAGAAAAGATTTTATATGCACTAAAGGAATGGAGATCAGAGAAAGCTAAAGAACAGAATTTACCGTCGTATTTTATCGCAACCAATAAAGAACTGATGTCTGTGGCAAAATATAAACCTGCAAAAAAGGAAGAATTGCGTGATATTAAAGGTTTCGGAAAACACAAAATTGAAAATTATGGCGAAGAGATTCTAGAAATTCTGGATAGTATTTGATTTTTCATGAATAAACACAAATAATGAATAAAAATCCTAAGCTGGAGAAAGATTGCTTCTTCAGCTTTTTGATTTAACGGAAAAGTCCGTTCAATTCCTTATTTTTGCAAGACTTATAATATTAATCATCATTTATCAATTATAAAATGAAGCCAAGTTTAGCAAAAGGGACGAGAGATTTTACAGCACTGGAAGTTGCAAGAAGAAGATATATCATCAATACTTTACAGAAAAATTTCGAGTTATTCGGATTCCAGCCATTGGAAACACCGAGCTTTGAAAACCTTTCGACATTGACAGGGAAGTACGGAGAAGAAGGAGATCGCTTGATTTTTAAGATTTTAAATTCAGGAGATTATACTTCAAAAGTAAATCAGGAAGACTGGGAAAATAAAAATCATCAGAAATTGACTTCCCAGATTTCAGATAAAGCCCTTCGTTATGACCTTACCGTGCCTTTTGCAAGATTTGTAGCGATGAATCATGGCCAATTGACTTTTCCTTACAAACGTTACCAAATTCAGCCGGTTTGGAGAGCAGATCGTCCTCAGAAAGGGAGATTCAGAGAGTTTTATCAATGTGATGCAGATGTTGTAGGAAGCGAAAGTCTTCTGCAGGAAGTCGAACTGATTCAATTATATCTAAAATCATTTTCAGATTTAAAAGTTTCCGTGACGATTCACATCAACAACAGAAAAATTCTTTCAGGTTTGGCAGAGTATGCGGGAATTACAGATAAATTGATTGATTTTACAGTTGCTCTTGACAAATTAGACAAAATAGGGAAAGACGGTGTTGTAAAAGAACTTCTGGAAAGAGGAATTTCCCAGGAATCAATCGATAAGCTGGATTTCTTATTTACTCAATCTGACGATGCTTTGGAAAATCTTCTTCAGTTAAAAGAGAAATTTACAGGAAACGAAATCGGCTTAAAAGGAGTTGAGGAACTGGAATTCGTTATTACCCAATCTTTGAATTTGGGGGTTGATATCCAGAATCTTGTTTTCGACATTACATTGGCGAGAGGACTTGATTATTATACCGGAGCGATTTTCGAGGTAAAAGCTGATGAAGTTCAGATGGGTTCCATCGGCGGTGGCGGCAGATATGACAACCTTACGGAAGTTTTCGGGGTAAAAAATATTCCTGGAATCGGTATTTCTTTCGGTCTGGACAGAATTTATCTTGTCATTGAAGAATTAGGACTTTTCCCTGAAGAAGCGACTTCAAAAGTAGAATATTTATTTGCCAATTTTGGAGGTGATGAAATGCTGGAAGCTTTAAAATTAATTAAACAATTAAGGGAAAAAGGGATTTCCGCAGAAATTTATCCTGAAAATGCAAAGTTGGGAAAACAGTTCACCTACGCAGAGAAAAAAGGAATTAAAAACCTTGTTTTCTTGGGAGAAGAAGAAATAAAAAACAAAAAAGTAACTTACAAAGACCTTGAAGCCGGAGAACAGAAAACGGTTTCTCTGGAAGAATTTTTGAATAACTAAATACATGCTAGGAATTCTGTAATACCATGAAGAATACAGAAGACTTGAAAGAAATTGCCAGGCTTTTTCTCAAACTGGGAATCATAGGTTTTGGAGGTCCTGCCGCACATATTTCTATGATGCAGGAGGAGGTTGTTACCAAAAGAAAATGGCTGACTCAACAACATTTTCTTGACTTAATCGGAGCTACTAACCTGATTCCCGGACCCAACAGTACCGAAATGGCCATCCATATCGGACGTGAAAAAGCAGGCTGGAAAGGATTATTAATTGCAGGAATTTGTTTTATTTTTCCTGCAGTTTTTATTACAGGTATTTTTGCGTGGCTGTATAAAGAATATGGTTTGTTGCCGGAGGTTCAGCCATTTATATATGGTATTAAACCTGCCATTATCGCCGTTATTCTTGGAGCTATTTTTCCTTTAGCTAAAAAATCGGTAAAGTCTGTAAAACTGGCAATATTGGGAATAATAGTATTGGTAGGCTTATTATTACAGTACAATGAAATTTTTCTGCTTTTTGGAACAGGAATTCTGGCGGTTTTGATATTTTTTATACAAAATAAAAATTCAGAGGGTTTAAAGAATTTAATTCCTGTCATTAGTTTGCAGCATTCGGGAAACGATATTTTATCAGCCGCAAATATCAAGCTTTTCCTGATTTTCCTTAAAGTTGGTGCAATTTTGTATGGAAGTGGATACGTATTGTTTGCATTTTTGGATGCAGAACTAGTGTCTGAAGGATTAATCTCAAGAAAACAGCTGATTGATGCTATCGCAGTCGGACAATTTACACCCGGACCTGTTTTTTCTTCGGTGACTTTTATTGGATATCAAATCAACGGATTTACAGGCGCTGTAGTATCAACTATCGGAATTTTCTTGCCGTCATTTCTGTTTGTGGCATTGTTGAATCCTTTGGTGAAAAAAATGAGGAATTCAAAAATATTTTCAATTTTTTTGGATGCTGTCAATGTTGCTTCCGTTGCCATTATTATAGCCGTTTGCATCCACATGGGGATGGATACCATTACAGATTGGCGCACAAGTCTTATTGCTGTTGTTTGCATTGTTCTAAGTTTTGGATACAAAAAAATAAATAGTGCATTAATTGTTTTGGCGGGCTCAGGAATGGGATATTTATTGACTTTTCTATAGCTGAATGATTTTCTAAGTTATTAAAAAATGAGTAAAAATATTTCCAAAGATATTATTGAAAAGTGGCTGAAAGGCTGGTCTTTATCAAGGAATCTTCCTTTACCGGTTACTTACAAATCAGGCTTTAAAGTTGATGTCGGTGACGAAAAACAAAAATCACGTTATATTTTTGCAGAAGCTAATACAGATTTTTTTCAATTGGCACAATCAATTCATGAGCCTTGGGTTTTCCTGAAAGTCTGCACTTCTTTTGATGATCTTAAAAATAAAATACCTGAAAGATGGCAACTTCAACCGCAAGGTTACATGATGTCCTGTTTTCATCGGATGAACATTATCGAAGTTACTTTACATAAGGGATATAAAATGGAATTTGAGAATTATAATTCTACTTTTGTTATTAAAATTCTTACTGAAAATGGAGAGCCTGCATCCATTGGACGGGTAGTTCTTGTCGATAACCTTGCCATCTATGATAGAATTTCAACGGAAGCCGATCACAGGAGAAAAGGGCTGGCTACATTTTTAATGAAAGAACTTGAAAAAATTGCTTTATCAAAAGGTATTACACACAACTTTCTGGTAGCAACAGAAGATGGTAAAGCATTATACCAGTCGTTGGGCTGGAATGTGTACAGCCTGTATACTTCGATCGTCATTCCGTCTTAAAATTTTTAAAATTGAATTAAATTATTCGTGAAGAAATAGTAATTTAGGCTCATAAACGATTACGATGAGCGAAAAATCAAGACTTGACGAAATAAAAGACGAACTGGAAAAACTAGATATTAATCCCACAATTTTTGCCAGAAAGGAAATTCGTGCCCTGCCGGAAGTCCTTTCCGAAGACGAAAAAATTGTGTATCTGGTCGAGGGGAGGAATAAACTTACCAATCATCATATTATTTTGGTGGCCACCGACAGAAGGTTGATTTTTGTTGATAAAGAGTTCTTTTACGGACTAAAAGTTGAAGATTTTTCTTACGATAAAATAAGCTCTATCCAATACGAAAAAGAGCTGATGTTGGCATCGATAGACATCCAGACGTCGGATAATATTGTTGAAATCGACGGAGTAGGGAAATATTATGCCGAATTATTTTGTGAAAAAACAAGAGATTTCATGTCTCGTCCCAAAGAATATTTTCAGGCAGCAAAAGAGCCAACCGTTTTAGATCAGTTGGAACAATTGGGAAGATTGAAAGAAAGCGGAATTCTGACCGAAGAAGAATTTTCTGAACAGAAGAAGAAACTGCTTGAAAAACTTTAATTAAACTAAAAACTAATGGAAAATTATTTAGAAATAAACAAGAATTCCTGGAATGCCAAAGTAGAGCCGCACCTGAAGTCGGATTTCTATTTTGTGGATGAGTTTCTAAAAGGAAGAACTTCTCTCAACTCTATTGAATTGGAGCTTTTGGGAGATGTAAAAGATAAAACTATTCTGCATTTGCAGTGTCATTTTGGTCAGGATTCGATCTCACTGTCGAGGTTAGGAGCCAAAGTCACCGGAATTGATTTGTCTGATAAAGCGATTGAAACCGCGAGAGATTTAGCTCTAAAAACAGGAACAGATACTCAATTTATTTGTACGGATCTCTATAATCTTCCGAATGTTTTGGATGAAAAATTTGACGTAGTTTTTACAAGTTACGGAACTATAGGCTGGCTTCCGGATCTTAATGAATGGGCGAAAATTATCAATCATTTTCTTAAACCCGATGGAAAATTTATCATGGCAGAATTTCACCCTGTTGTCTGGATGTTTGATGATGATTTTGAAGAAGTGAAGTACAATTATTTTAACGAAAAACCAATTGTAGAAACCTACGAAGGAACTTATGCCGATACATCTGCAGACATTGTTCAGGACTATGTAATGTGGAATCATTCTTTGGAAGAGGTTCTTCAGAATTTAATTGAAAATGATATTTGTATAGAAAAATTTAAAGAATACAATTGGTCGCCGTATCCATGCTTTAAACATGTGGAAGAATTTGAAAAAGGAAAATGGAGAATTCCGAAATTCGGCAACAAAATACCCCTTGTTTTTGCCCTGGAAACACAAAAAAAGTCATCGTAGTTTCATATTACGATGACTTTTTTTATATATGAATGCTAAAATAAACTAGTTCTGATTAACCGTTTCCTCTGCTTTTTCCTTCATTCCGTCTACTTTTTCCTGAACCTGGGAAGCAACATTATTGGCTTTATCTTTCAGATCATTTCCCCATTTATTCAGATTATCTTTTGCATTGTTGATCTTGTCTTTTACAGCTTGTTGTTCCTCAGGAGAAGAATTTTTATATTTCCAATATGCCAAAGCTCCTAATCCTAGTAGTGCTAATAAGCCTTTCGTTTTATTTCCCATGATTTCTATTTTTTAAGTGATTAATATTAAAGTTCTATAGTAGTAATCATGTAAAATGTGTGCCAAAAAATTGAATGGAATTATAAATTAATGTTAAAATTAATTGAAAACTTCAAAATTTTCTCCATCAAAACTTGCGAAAACCATAGTAGGATACGAATCCTGATGATAAATATTTCCATTTTTATCAATGGCAATGGCACCTGCGAACCCGTCGATTGTTTTTAATTCTTCAAAAGTTTTGGTGAAAGCTTTTTCAAGAGACATTCCGTCGGTGACTCTTGTGACGATTTTTGTTGCAGTGGCATTGCTTACAATATCTTCACCAACGCCTGTGCAGCTTACGGCACAAAAAGAATTGGCATAATTTCCGGCTACGGTGGCAGAATCAGAGATTCTTCCCGGAATTTCAAAACCTTTTCCTCCGGTGGAAGTAGCAACGGCCAGTTTGCTATTTTTATCAATCGCTACACAGCCAACAGTTCCTTTTCCGCCATTATTCAATTTTGCTTCATACTCTTTTCTTCTTTGAGGGATTTCAGTTGAAAAATTTTCAAAACCATGCTCATTTGCATATTTTTTTGCTCCATTTCCGCCCAAGACCCTGTCATCTTCTTTCATCAGCTCTTTCGCAACGAAAATCGGATTTTTCACATCCTGAATATTGATGACTCCACTCAACTTCTGAGTTTCACCATCCATAATGGCAGCGCTCATCCTGATCACTCCGTCACTTTGGATCTGCGAACCGATACCGGCATTGTACAATTCATCATTTTCCAACAAAGAAACGGCATACGCAACCGTGTCAAAAGCTGAATTATTTTGTAAATATTCAAACGCTTTTTGGGCGATATTTTTTAAAGAATTTTGTTTGGCAACTTTTACTTCGTGGCTCTGATCGCTTTCCGAGAAAAATCCGCCGTGGATGATTACTTTCATAATGTTGTATTTGTCAATGGTGACTTGTCAATGTGGTAATTTTTAAAATTAATATAAAAATTAAGCTAGACAAAACTTAAGACTTAATTTTCGCTTTTTTTTCGTTCGTATAAGTTTATTCACCACAAAGTTTGTCATCCTGCAAGGATTTAAGCACGAATCTTTACATACGACTCTCTAACACTATGCCTAGATCCTTGCAGGATGACAAACTTTGTGGATATTTATTCAATCGTTAAAACTGGAAATCCGAAACTCGTATCCACAACCCCTATCTATCCTGCGGAATCGGATTAAATTGTGAATTTTCAATCGTTAATGTCTTGGTAATTAAATCATAATGATCATTCATCGACATTACATGAACCGTTAAATTATCAATCGAAATCGGCTCGCCCAAATTGATATTGGTAAGATTGGTGTCTTTGATAAACCTTCCATCCACCAAAATAACAAGCCCGGAACCGACAGCCGTCATCACATCATTGTGGATGAAAAGTCCGGTATCTTCTCCCAAACCGATTCCCAGCGTCCTCGGATTGTTGACAACGGCCTGAAAAAGCCTCCCGATTCTGCCTCTCTGAACGAAGTGAGTATCGATAATGACATTGTCGATTAATCCTAAACCTTGTGTGGTTTTTATTTCACCCTTCAGCAAGGCTTCAGAGCTGCTTCCCTGATAAATCATATTTTCAGAAGCGGCAGCGGCGCCCGCAGAAGTTCCGGAGTAGATAAAATCCTGCTCCTGATATTTTAATAAAATGGTATCGTGAAATCTTGTTCCGCCAAGAATTGATGTTAATCTCAACTGATCACCACCTGTAAACATCACTACATCTGCGGCATTGGCTCTGGCAACCATAGCGTCAGAATTAGCTTCTTCACGGTTGTGAATATCCAAAATATTGACATTTTTGGCACCAAGAAATTCGAATGCTTTTTTGTATTCTGTACCTACAATTTGTGGGATTTGCGAGGCTGTTGTGATAATTTCGATCACAGAATCTTCTTTATTTTTGGATTCGTTGATGATCTTTCTTAAAATTCCTCTTTCAAAAAAGTTGAGATTTTTCTCTATATTCTGGTCAAAATCGGTTTCCGTAAAACTACCTTTGTTTACGGCTCCCCCGATTACAATTAATTTTCCAACGGGTTTCATCATATGTGCAAATTTAAAAAATAATTAACATTTGGCGAAATTCATGCCACATTTTAATTGATTTTGAGCTTTTTAGATTTGTTAATTAATTTTATCTCTTTTTTGACAAATCTTTAAGTGTGGTATAGTATTGTTTAGGGTTTTACATTATCTTTGATTTTAAATGGAGTTATTTTTGACTGTTAAAAATACAAATAGACTATGAAAATTGAGAAGATACAGGCATTACGCGGCCCGAATATTTGGAGTATCAGACGAAAGAAGCTGATTCAGATGAGATTGGATCTTGAAGAGATGGAAAACTTTCCTACCAATAAAATTGAGGGGTTCCGGGAAAGAATAGAAAAACTCATTCCTTCCTTATATACTCACAGATGTTCAGAAGGCGTAGAAGGAGGATTTTTCCACCGTGTAGAAACAGGAACGTGGATGGGACATGTCATCGAGCATATTGCCTTGGAAATTCAGACTTTAGCAGGGATGGATGTAGGTTTTGGGAGAACACGCGAAACAAAAACTCCGGGAATTTATAATGTAGTATTTAATTATATCGAAGAAAATGCAGGAATTTACGCCGCAGAACAAGCCGTAAAAATCGCAGAAGCACTTACGAATGGAGAAGAATATGACTTGAATGCCTGTATTCAGAAATTAAAAGAAATCAGAGAAAAGGTACGTTTAGGGCCTTCAACGGGAAGTATTGTTGAGGAAGCGGTTTCCAGAAAAATCCCATGGATAAGATTGGGAACGAACTCTTTGGTTCAGCTTGGTTATGGCGTGAATCAGCAGAGATTTCAGGCGACGATTACAGGGAAAACGAGCTCAATTGCGGTAGATATTGCCTGTAATAAAGAATTAACCAAGAGAATGCTGCATGACGCCGCCATTCCTGTTCCGATCGGAGAATTAATTACTGAAGAAGAAGAGTTGGATAAAGTCATCAAAAAAATTGGTTACCCGATTGTTTTAAAGCCTTTGGACGGAAATCATGGGAAAGGTTCGTCAATTAATGTAAATGACTGGGAAGCAGCAAAAATAGGTTTCCATCATGCTCAGAAATATTCCAGAAAAGTTATCATTGAGAAATTTATTACGGGATATGATTTCAGGGTTTTGGTGATTAATAATAAAATGGTGGCAGCAGCGAGAAGAGTTCCTGCCCATGTTGTCGGTGATGGCGAACTGAGCCTTCAGCAATTAATTGAAAAAGAAAATAAAGATCCGAGAAGAGGGTACGGACATGAAAATGTTTTAACTGAAATAGAAATCGATAAAGATACCACAGAACTTCTCGAAAAACTTCACTATACTTTAGAAACGGTTCCTCAAAAAGGGGAAGTTGTTTATTTAAAATCAACGGCCAATCTTTCAACGGGAGGTACTTCCATCGACGTTACAGACATGGTTCACCCGGAAAATATCACGATGGCCGAAAGGATTTCGAAAATCATCGGTCTCGATGTTTGCGGAATTGATATCATGGCGGAAAATTTAACCCAGCCTTTAAAAGAAAGTGGAGGTGCCATCATTGAAGTGAATGCAGCTCCCGGTTTCAGAATGCACTTGGCTCCGAGTGAAGGATTGCCTAGAAACGTAGCCGCTCCGGTAGTAGATATGCTATATCCTCCAGGAAAACCTTTCACCATTCCGATCATCGCTGTTACAGGGACAAACGGAAAAACAACCACGACAAGATTAATTTCCCATATCGTTAAAAGCAACGGTTACCGAGTAGGTTTCACCACTTCAGACGGAATTTATATCCAGAATACGATGCTGACAAAAGGGGACACCACAGGACCGCTTTCTGCGGAGTTTATTCTTAAAGACCCAACGGTAGAGTTTGCCGTTCTGGAAACGGCAAGAGGTGGAATTCTTCGCTCTGGACTTGGTTTTTCACAATGTGATATCGGTGTTTTAACGAATATTGAAGAAGATCATCTGGGAATGAATGATATTCACAGTTTGAAAGATCTTACGCGCGTAAAAAGGGTAATTCTCGACAGTGTAAAGAAAAACGGCTGGAGTGTCTTGAATGCTGACAATGAATATTCAATGAAAATTGTAAATGATCTTGACAGCAATGTTGCGATTTTCAGTATGAATGAAAACAATCCTCACATGCTGAAGTTTGCGAAAGAGGGAAAAATTACCTGTGTATACGAAGAAGGTTTTGTCACGATTAAAAAAGGAGACTGGAAGATAAGAATCGGGAAGGCAAAAGATTTTCCGATCACCATGGAAGGGAAGGCTAAGTTTATGATTGAAAATGTCTTAGCGGCGAGTTTGGCTTCTTATCTGTATGGTTTTGGAATTGAAGATATTTCAAATTCTCTGCGAACATTCATTCCAAGTGCTCAGCTGACTCCGGGAAGGCTGAATGTTTTTAAGTTTAAAAATTTCAAGGTGTTAATTGATTTTGCACACAATCCATCGGGTTACGAAGCGATTGAAGATTATCTGAAAAACGTAGAAGCCAATAAGAAAATCGGGATTATTTCCGGCGTTGGTGACAGACGTGACAGCGATATCCGGGAATGCGGGAAAATTGCAGGAAGGATGTTCGATCACATCATCATCAGGAATGAGAAACATCTTCGTGGAAGAAAAGAAGAAGAAATTAACGGATTAATCATCGAAGGACTGCAATCTGCCGGAAAAGACGTAAGCTATGAGATTATTCCTAAAGAAATCGAAGCCCTGAAGCATGCGATGGGAATGGCGGAAGAAGGAACTTTCATCACGGCTTTAAGTGACGTAATTTCCAATGCTATTGATCTTGTTCAGGAATATCAGGCGAGGGAATTGCTTGAGGATGATAAAGTGTAAAGATATAATGTTTAAAGTTTTCGGCGGCATCGAAGATGCCGCCGAAAACTCATTCAAAATAAAAACCTTCGGAATTTTTCGAAGGTTTTGTTTTATATTCCAATCCAGTTTGAGATGCTTCGACGGAGCTCAGCATGACAACGCTACAAATTAACCGCTAACTAATAAAACAGTTAGTATTAGAGATGTCATGCTGAGCGGAGTCGAAGCATCCATTTATTATGTTTTTTTTAAAATCACTCCTCCACAAAAAACGCATTAGAACTTCCAATCCAGATCGCATCTTTCTTGTTAAAATCTACATTTACCATTGCGGCTTTCGTCATTCTTCCAAGATTTTCGAGTAGGATAGGGCGTTCATCATTTTCGCGCCAAATATATAACAAACGGATCTCTGCTTTTGAAAATTCTCCATTAATATCTTCAAAAATCGGTTCGTAATTGACTTTCCTTTGTAAAATATAATTTTCCTTGTCCTCAATTGCATCAGTAATTTCTTTGGTAGGATTTAGATTAACTCCGCTTCCTGCAAAAGAAAACAAAGGTTTCAAAACAAAATTTTCGAGGTTTTCACTGTCCGGAAATTCGTGTAGAAAATAGCTTTTCGGAACAAACTGATGTTGCAAAAGAGGCAATAAAAATTTAGAAATTTTAAAAAACCAATTCGGATGCGTAATCCATTTTACGTCAATATCTTCACGGAAATCGAGCTCAGTTTTAAGATCCGGAATCCGGTCGAGCTCATCGAAAATGACACGGTTATAAATCCTTTTAATCTCCGTTAATTTTCCATTATTTTCATAGAACAATTTTTTGCCTTCTTTTTTAATTTTTGTCAGACAAACCGTTTTTATACCCAATAACTTTTCAGTTAGAATAAAATCAATGACTGTTTTTTGTTTTTCGGGATAAATTTCCAACAAAATAACGTTTTCGAGATTTTCATTACCGATAATCAGTTCTTTCATGTAATTTTTAAACTCTTCATGAGGCATTTTATTCTTAATCTCCGTTAAGAAAGGGTAGATTTCACAGAATGTATCTTCAAAAACCTTTTGAAAAGCATACAGCGAGGGAAAGGCCTGCAATTCGATAAGTTGAGGTTCTATTTCGCCGTTTTCATTTTTACATACTCCGAAATCTATCGTGAAAAAATGAGGTTTGCCGGTATCATTCGGAACCCGGCAATTGTCCGGGATGGCTTTTTGTAAGGTTTCTGCAGGCAAAGCTTTGATCTGATCGATAATACTTTCGCTTGCATCAAGCAGTTTATGTTCGAATTCTTTGGATAAAAAAAGAGGACTTTCAGAAATTCTGAATGCTGGTTCAAGACCGCTTTTTTCTTTTAAAATTTCTTTGAAACGTTCATATTTTTCCTGTGAAAATTCCTGATTAAACTGCTTTCTGTATTTTGAAATCATATTCTTTTTCTTTTTTGTGATTTTAAAAAATCGGACAATTGTTGCCCGATTTTCTGTATTACTATTTTTCTTTTTAAATATTTTGAGATGGTTTCTGGTCAAGATGCTTCGATGGAGCTCAGCATGACATCTCAAATACTAACTGTTTTATTAGCGGTCAATTTATAACGTTCTCACGCTGAGTCTAGAGTTGTATTCTGGAAGAGCATCTATGTTATTTTAAACCATCGCCTCTACCTGCTTCAAAACGTTTTTTTTTGCAAACCTTAAAAATCTTGGCAGAATCTGAGCCTGAGTCAAAATAATTTTGTCTTCATCATCCATTCTATCAACGGTTTCAAGATATTTTTCCATACCATAATTTTCAATCATGGCTGTTTTATATTTTTCGTCTTTCAAGCTCTCAACCATCCCCGCAGGATTGGCTTCAGGATGGAATTGTGTTCCGAAAATCTCTTCCGAAAAACGGATGGCCATCACCGCTCTTTCCAAATTAATATGTGGACGGAACTTTTCAATCGCTACGATTTTCATTCCCAATTCTTCAAAACGATCATGGTTAGGCTCAATAAACTGATAAGCCCTGGAATCTACGGCATAGAAGGGATCCGGAAGATTTTTAAACAAGAATTCCTGTTCGCCTTCTTCTGTTTTGTGGATCGGCATCACTCCGAAAGAATAAGATTTTCTTTTGCAGATATTTCCCAATTCCCAATGAATACTCGCCAATTGGAAAGAATGGCAGATGAGAAACAAATATTTTTTATCTTCATTATACTTGTTGTGCTCAAAAACCTGATCCAAAAAACCTGCAAATTTATCTTCCCACTCATGACCTTCCCTGTGCGGATTTCCCGGCCCTCCCGAAGAAATAAAAATATCAAAATCTTCGATATTGGGCATTTCATTTTTATATCTTACATCAAAAGTTTTGATGCTTACATTTTCTTCAGAGCTTTGTTGGAAGGCTTCGGAAATTTCTTTAATATTTTTAAAACCTTGATTTACCTGATTGTTGTTCATATCCAACAAAGCGATTCGAATATCTTTCATACTACATTATATTTTTTGCAAAGTTACCAAAATATTACGAAGTGAGTTCACCGTGCGTTATTCCATATTCGGTCTCTGAGATCATATAATCAACTACTTTCGTAAGATCGCCGGTTTCTTTGAAGATCTGAAGCTGTCTGTCTGCGCCGGTTCCGTTTTCTAGAATTTTCCAGGCATATTCGACTTCCGTTCTGCATCCTAAGTCATCTACAACATCATCGATAAACTCAAGAAGTTCTTTTAACAGATGAGGATAAGGAACAGATTCTTCTTTACCAAAATCAATCAGATGGGCTTCAATTCCGCTTTTGGAAGCTCTCCATTTATTTTCATTTAATAATAATCTTCTGTAGCTTCTGAAACTTAAATTTTGTTGATGAAGTTTATAGATTTTCGCCACCAAAGCCTGCATAATTGCAGCCAGACAAACCGTTTCATCAATTCTCAGAGGCATATCACAGATTCTGAATTCAATCGTAGGGTAGAATGGGTGAACTCTCAAATCCCACCAGATTTTCTTGGCGTTGTCGATGGTTCCTGTTTTCACCAAAAGATCAACATAGCTGTCAAATTCCGCCAAAGAATTGAAATAACTCGGAATCCCTGTTCTTGGGAATTTCACGAAAATCTCCTGTCTGTAAGATTTAAAACCGGTATATCTTCCGATCCAGAAAGGTGAGTTTGTAGATAGCGCATATACGTGAGGAAGGAAATATCTCATCACATTCTGGATTCTAACGCCTTCTTCACGATTCGGAATTCCGATGTGAACGTGCAGCCCGAAAATTAGATTTTCGCGTGCTACATCTCCCATATCATCAACGATTTTGATGTATCTTTCTCCCTGTGTGATCGTATTTGCAGACCAGTGCGAGAACGGGTGAGTACCTCCTCCCGAAACACGAAGGTTCTGGTCATGAGCTGTTTTGATAAGGTGTCTCCTAAGATTGGTAAGCTCAGCTCTGGCTTCCTGGATATTCTGGCAGATGCCCGTTTCCATTTCGATCATGGATTCGTGCATTTCGTGTTTTAAATTTTCGCTTAAAACCGCTTTTCCGCCTTCAATGATTTTCGAAACATGAGAGATCAGATCTCTGCTCTCAACATCAATAATTTGATATTCTTCTTCGATTCCAATAGTAAATTGATGCATTTTTTTTCGTGCTTTTATTTTTATGTTTTATTTTACAGAATCCTTTACGAAAGTTCCCCAGGAAATATTTGGTTTTCCGGGAACATATTCTTTAGCTTTTTCTATGGCTAATTTTGCGGCGTGCTCTACAATCCACGCGAAATTTTCTTCACCCACAGAGTTTCTGTCGGCATCCGGAGCGGGATTACAAAAGTCAATAGCATAAGGAATTCCGTCTCTTACGGCAAATTCGACAGTATTGAAATCATAGCCCAACGCTTCATTCATGGTAATGGTATAATCGTGAATGGTTTTTAATAATTTTTCCAATTCCTCACCTTGTGTCTGGTGCGTCGTTGCATATCTCAGATGATGTGCATTTCTCGGCTCATAAGGCATGATATGAACATATTTTTTACCTAAACAATAGACTCTGTAATAATCGTCGAAAATAATTTCTTCCTGAACCATCATTACCAGCTGCTCTGTTTCTCCCAGTTTATTCCACAAATCTTCAGGATTTTCTACTCTGTACACGTTTCTCCAGCCTCCTCCGTCGTGAGGTTTCATGTAGGCCGGAAATCCGACATAGTTAAAAATATAATCCCAGTCATGCGGAAATCTGAGGTTTCTGAAAGATGTTTCCGAAGTATTGGTCGGTCTTTCGTGTGATGGAAGCAAAACGGTTTTAGGAAGAGGAATTCCCAGTTTTGACATCAAAGCATTATTGAAAAACTTCTCATCTGCACTCCACCAAAATGGATTGTTGATTACATACGTCCCATTTAAAGCAGCATTTTTAAGATAAGCTCTGTAGAAAGGAACATCCTGCGAAATTCTGTCGATAATCACTGCATAACCGTAATCTGTTCCTTGTTCCAGTTTGTCGATCGTTACCGGTTCAGCGATGATTTCTCCACCGCCCAGCTCGTTTACTTTATCGATAAATGCCCAAGGGAACGTATCTTCCATACCGAATAGAATTCCTACTTTTTTTGCCATAATTGTATTTTTAAATGTTTTTATATTATTATTTTGTTTTAATTAAATTTAAGAAAAGAATGCTCCGATAAACGTCGGGAAAACCATCCTCCAAAGCGGCCAGTCGTGGTTGATCCACTTTCTTTCGTCGTACCAGAAATCAATTCCTTTTGAGCTTAAAATATCCGCCATTTCCAGGTTTTTGTCTCTGCAGATGTCCTGATCTGAGGTGCTTAAAACAATGTGCATATGTTTGTACTTCCAGGCTTCATCATTTTTTACGAATTCTCTCGGACAATTAAAATACACCAGTTCATCAGAATATCCGTCCATAAAATTTCTTATGCTGAAAGCTCCCGAAAGACAAAATAAATGCGAAACCACATCCGGAAACCTGAAAGCGAAATTCGCTGCATGATATCCTCCGAAACTCGCTCCAGCAACTGCCACACGATGCGTATCATGTAGTTTCTGGATATATGGAATAAATTCTTTAATCAAAAACTGAACATACAATTCATAATTTTTAATTCTTTGCTGCGGAGAAATTTTTTCATCATAAAAACTCCAGCTGTCAATCGTTTGTATATTATATAATTTGACTTTTCCCTGTTCTATAAACCAATTGATGCTTCCATTCAGGTGAAAGTCATGGTTTTGGGTATATTGCCCTTGTGAAGTGGGAAACATAACGATTGGGTAACCGTAATGTCCCGTAACCTCTACTTTAAGGCTTGTTCCTAAAATATGTGAGTAATAATCTGTGTGTTCTATCTGAGGCATTTTTTAATTATAATTGATGAATAATAAATAATAATCGATTTAGATTATAAGTTATTTCGCTAACTTCTAACTTCTAACTTCTAACTTCTAACTTTTCAGCTTGTCGGTTTACTTTTTGGAGGAAGAATATTCAGCATATCCGAATGTATTTTTGCTGCAGCATAATCCAGCCGATCCTGCACAACCGAAGAGTCATTCGATTTGTAAACAATACCAACGTGGTAATCGATCGGAAGGAATTTCACGACTTCTTCACATTCAAATTGATTATAATCCGGTTCTTTATCTTTAATTAAAGCGACAATCAGTCCCGAATAATATCCGGTAGGTTTGGCAACTTCATATTTCTTCTGTTTAAGTAGGGCATCTTCAATCTTTGCCCATTCTCTCCAGATGTTGATATTGCTGGAAGCTTCCACCAGATCAGGAATGTGCGCACCGCCCACCCGGGAAGAGGTTTCCAGGAAATACCATTTTCCGTCTTCTTTTCCGCGTATGAATTCTGTATGGGTCGCTCCGTTGATTAAGCCAAAACTTGACAACACTTTAGCATTCGCCTCTTCAAGCGCTTTGAATTCATCGGAATATCGCCCCAGTGTTTTAGATCTGAAAACACCTCCCTCATGCGAAACCTGCATCGGAGGAGCAAGATATTTTGAAGCGGATGTGAAAACTATTTCTTTGTTAAATGTCAAGCTGTCAACGTGATACACATCTCCCGGCTTGAAGCTTTCCAGTAAAAACAAATGTCGTTCTTCTCCCAGAGCGTTCAAAGCGTCCCAAAGTTCATCTTTAGACTTCAGTTTTTTAATTCCCGAAGCCGAAGCTTCCGAACGCGGTTTTAAAACCCATGGAGCGGGAATGTGCTCAACGAAACGATTAACCTCATCATTATTAAAAACAGCGGTAAACTCAGGAACGCTAATTCCAGAATCTTTTGCTTTTTGCCGCATAGCCAACTTATCCCTGAAATATCTGTGCGTCGTTTGTCCCATTCCCGGAATACGGAATGTTTCCCGGATAAGAGCTGCTTTTTCCACATCATAATCGTCCAGAGCTACGACTGCGTCTACTTTTCTGGTTTGCATTAGATGAGAAAATCCCTGGATAAGATGTTCCAGATTCCAGACAGACGGCTGTAATTCGGGCATATAAAATACCTCGTCGATGGCGTGCCAAGGCCAGTTTTTTTCTTTAAGATTTTCGGATGTGACTAAGATTATTTTATTACCGAGCTTCTTCATTTCGTCCATGAAATCATAGCCCTTGTAATAGCACGAAATACATACTATAATTTTCTCCTCCATACAATGTTTTTTTAATATTGGTGAATTATCAAAAATAAAAGCATTTTAATATTAATTAAAATAATATTAAAACTCGAAATAATATGCGTTTTTGAGAATTCTTATATCAATTATACAGAGAATTTTTGTAATAAACTAATTTTTAGTGATAATTTTCGATTAAATCTGCCAATAATTGCACTCCAAAGCCGGTTGCAGCCTTTTCTTTGGCATATCCCACGCTTCCGAAAGCAACTCCTGCAATATCCAAATGTGCCCATTTTGGATGGCTTTCAATAAATTGTTCCAAAAATTTTGCCGCAACAATGCAATCTCCGATCGGTTTCATGGAAATATTCTTCAGATCTGCCACATCAGACTGAATATCATCTTTCCAGACATCCCAAAGCGGTAAATTCCAGAGTCTTTGATTGGTTTTGTCTCCGGTTTTTATTAAAAGATTTTTTAATTCTTCATTATTGGAAAACAAAGCGCCGCAGGTATCGCCGAACATTCTTACGGAACTTCCGGTTAATGTTGCAAGGTCGATCAGGAAATCAGTTTTAAAGTTTTTTGCCATGTAGGAAAGTCCGTCTGCCAGGATCATTCTGCCCTCTGCATCGGTGTTCAGAACTTCGATAGTTTTTCCGTTGTAGGCTGTAATGACGTCGCTCGGAAGGAAGGCATTTTCAGAAATGGCATTGTCGGTGATGGGTAAAATGGCCACAATATTTACAGGAAGCTGCATTTCTGCGGCATAGATTAAAGTTCCCAAAACCGCCGTCGCTCCGCCCATATCCGACTTCATATAGTGCATATTCGTGTGATCTTTTAAAGAAATTCCGCCTGTGTCAAACAATACACATTTTCCCACAAGACCGAAAGTGGCAGCGTTTTTCACTGTTGTTTTATATTCCAAAATCGTGAAAGCGGCATCGTAAGCGCTTCCCTGATTCACAGAAAGATAAGCTCCCAAGCCTAATTCTTCACATTTTTTTCTGTTAAAAGAAGTGTATTTTAAGCTGTGTTTTTTTGCTAAATTTTTAAGATATGTACTGAAAATATCTGGCTTTTTAAGATTGGCAGGTTTGTTCAGCCAGTCCTGACAGGCAATTTGTCCGTTAGTTAATGCTAAAGCTTTCTGATTGATATAATCTAATTTTTTCTGACTTAAATTTTCAAAATGAAGCTCAAATTTGGCGTTCCAAAATGAATGCGTTTTTTCGAAAGGGTAGTTGTAAGTCCCGATCAAAAGCCCTTTTACAAATTCTTCAAATTGTTTTTCGTTCATAAAATCAGCCAAAACCAAAGTCGGAACCGCCTGCAGATTTTTTTTCTGAGTCTGCGAAAATTTATTAGCAACCTGCTGAATTTCAAAATTTTGTAACATTGATTTTCCTAAACCAATAAAATAAGCAATGCCTTCTTCCTGGGCATTCACAAAAACCTCATTTTTTTTTCCAGTGAAAAAGGTGGAAATATTTTTATTGAAATTTTTACTGGTTTTCGTCCATTCTTCTTCAGTGAACACATGGAAAACCTGAGTGTAATTTTTATTTTTTTTGTTGACTAGCTTCATAAGTTTAATTTTTAATACTGTTTTGTTGGGGTTTTACTTCCACCGGATTTTCACGGTTGTTGTAGAACAGCCATTCAATCGCTCTCGGGAATTCCTGTGACCAGTAGAATTCGCTGTGTGTTCCTTCCGGATTAATGCTTGTTTTAAATTCAAAATCAAATAGATTTTTCTTTTCCCAGCGTTTTAAATATTCTTCAAAAATGCGGATTCTTTTTACCATTTTAGAACCTTCCTGAGCGCCGCCGTACAGATAAATTTTTGTTTTGTAAGGTACTCTGAAATTCATTATCGGAAAATTATTGTTGGGCTCCACCCAAAGTGAGGGGGAGAAAATCAACAATTTAGAATAGACTTCAGGATAAAGAAAACCACTATAAATACTGATGAGAGCGCCTAGAGAACTTCCTCCGATTCCTGTATTTTCCCGGTCTCTTTTTGTACGGTAATTTTCGTCTACATAAGGTTTTAACGTATCTGTAATGAAACGGATGTATTTTTTTCCTTCGGATCCGTTGGCCACATTATCATTATCGAAAATATATTCTTTAATTCTCTCTTCGCTGCCATGTTCTATGGCAATGACGATCACATCTCCACGTCCGTATTCGACGAGAATAGAGAGTTTTTTGTCGATTTCCCAATTTCCGTATCCGCTTCCTTCATTGAACAGGTTTTGTGCGTCCTGAAGATACAAAACAGGGTACGTTTTCTCAGAAACATAATAGTCGTAAGGCAACAGAGCCCAGACTTTTCGGTAGCGGTCGAGCTGAGGAATATAAAATTCCTCTGAAATGATCTCTGCAATTGGGAAAAATTCCTTTTTGAAGGGTCCCCAGTTTAATCTCCATTTTTCGACAGTATCAGCAGTTTTTCCGGCAGCTTTTGAAGCTTTCCTGTTGGGCGTGATATTTCCGTATATATCAAGCTCTACGTTTTCCCATCCGCCTTTTGTGAATTTATATTCGATAACATCAGGCAGGATTTCATCATTAATTTCAATATAATAGTTGTTCGGATCCAGCCGTTTAAGTTGAAAGTTGTAATCTTTCGGGTTCCAGTTATTGAAATTTCCGGTAATGTACACCGTTCTGTCGTCGATTTCTTCACTATAAAGTTCAAACCTCATCATGTGTGTTTAATAAATTTTAAAGGCTAAATTTATAAAAAATCTTTTTATAGAGATAATTTTAAAAAATTCATTAGTGAGTGAAAGAAAAAATGATATATTTGGTACAAACCAATGATGGAGAATGATTAACATAATAATTATTTCAACGATAATTAACGGTTTTTGTTGATATTTTTCGTAGTTTCAAACAAAATATAAAATTAAATCAAAACCGTGATGAATTCGGTTAAAACATATACGCTTTTTACAGACCATGATATTTACCTTTTTAAAGAGGGTAAACATTATAAGCTGTTTGACAAATTCGGTGCACATTCTGTAGAAAAAGACGGCGTAAAAGGTGTTTATTTTTCGGTTTGGGCGCCAAATGCAAAAAAAGTTTCCGTTATAGGAAATTTCAATAACTGGAATCATACAGATCATATTTTGTTTCCCCGCTGGGACGAATCGGGTATTTGGGAAGGTTTTATTGCAGGTCTTACCTGGGGAACACTCTATAAATATGCGGTTGAAACAGCGAGAGGCGAAATTCTTGAAAAAAGTGATCCTTATGCTTTAAGCTGGGAACAAAATCTTCAGGCAGCATCGATGGTTTCTACAACCTGGTATGAATGGGACGATAAAGAATGGCTCGAAAATCGCTGGAAAAAAAATACCCTGAATGCTCCGATTTCCGTATATGAAATGCATCTGGCATCTTGGGTACGGGAAGGCGATGATCCCAAAAGATTTTTAAATTATCGTGATATTGCTAAAAAGCTTGTTCCATATATTAAAGAAATGAGCTTCACCCATGTGGAATTCATGCCGGTGATGGAATATCCTTATGATCCAAGCTGGGGATATCAGATTACGGGATTTTACGCGGCGACCTCGCGTTTCGGTTCACCGCAGGATTTGATGTTTTTAATTAATGAACTTCATAAAAACGGAATCGGCGTTATTTTAGACTGGGTTCCATCTCATTTTCCCGGTGATGCCAATGGCTTACACAGGTTTGACGGTTCTTATCTGTACGAGCATGAAGATCCGAGAAAAGGTTTTCATCCCGACTGGAAATCCTATATTTTCAACTACGGACGAAATGAAGTGAAGTCTTTTTTAATTTCAAATGCAATGTTCTGGCTGGGAAGGTATCATGCAGACGGATTACGCGTAGATGCGGTCACGTCGATGCTTCATCTCGATTATTCCAGGAACGAAGGTGAGTGGGAACCCAATATTTACGGAGGAAATGTAAATCTTGAAGCCCAAACTTTTTTGCAGGAATTTAATACGGCTGTTTACAAAGAATTTGGAGACAATATCATAACGATTGCAGAAGAAAGTTCAGATTTTCCGATGCTGACAAAGCCTGTGCACGACGGGGGCGTGGGATTTGGAATGAAATGGATGATGGGCTGGATGCACGATACATTGGATTATTTTAAAGAAGATCCCATTAACAGGAAATTTTTTCATCATAAGTTGACATTCGCATCCATGTATATGTATAATGAAAACTATATGATGCCTTTGTCCCACGATGAAGTAGTACACGGAAAAGCAAGTCTTATCTATAAAATGACAGGCGATGAATGGCAGAAATTTGCCAATCTTCGTGCCTTGTATGTGTATATGTTTACGCATCCGGGAGCAAAGCTGTTGTTTATGGGCGATGAATTTGGGCAGACCAGCGAATGGAATTTTACCCAAAGTTTAGACTGGCATTTATTAGAATATCCTGTACATAAAGGTCTGCAGACGTTGGTGAAAGATTTAAATCATCTCTATAGAAATGAAACCGCTTTATATGAAAATCAGTTTAATCCTGATGGTTTTGAATGGATAGAAGCCGATGATATCGAAAATTCGGTATATATTTATTTAAGGAAAGGAAAAAAGAAGGATGATGTTTTTATGGTTATTTTAAATTTAACTCCAAGAGTGATTGATTATAAAATCGGAGTGAATGCAGGAACACATTGGGAAGTTGTTCTTAATTCGGATGACAAAAGATATGCAGGAAGCGGAGTGAATGCTGATATTTTCAGTGAACAATTTGAAGAGTATAAAAATCATCCCAAATCTATAAGTATAAATTTACCGCCATTGGCAGGAATTATTTTAAAAAGAAAAGACAGAAACTACAAGCAAAATAGAATTAAACAACACAAAAGATAAAGTTAAAATGATAGTTTATCATCTCAGTACGGAGTGTTATCCGGTGGCAAAAGTAGGAGGTTTGGCAGATGTTGTAGGAGCTTTACCGAAATATCAGAATAAAATAAAAGGTGTTGATGCTAAGGTTGTAATGCCCTGGTACAACAAATCTTTTATTTACGATCATGAGTTTGACATAGTTTTTGATGGTTTTATTCATCAGGGGCCAAATATGCTTCAGGTTCAGGTCATGAAGGAGAATACCAATGCGTTGGGATTTGAATTGTATATGGTAAAAATCCCAGGACTTTTGGATCGTGATAATCCTTATGGCTATCAGGATGAGAGTTTCCAGTTTTTGGCTTTTCAGCATGGGGTTTTGCATTGGCTGAGCGCGATGAAAATTCGTCCGGATATTTTGCATTGCCATGATTATCATACGGGATTGGTCCCTTTTATGATAGAATATTGCCCGGAATTTTCGTTCCTGAAAGGTGTAAAAACGATCGGAACAATTCACAACGGCGAATATCAGGGAATGATGAGCTGGGAAATGGCCAATTATATGCCTGCTTTTGATGCTTATAAATGGGGAATGATGGACTGGAACGGACTGATAAATCCGTTGGCAAGCATGATAAAGTGCGCTACTGCTTTTACAACCGTTTCGCAAGGCTATCTTGAAGAGCTCTATATCAGCTTCAGAGGATTGGAAAGCCTAGTTCGTGATGAGTTTGGAAAAGCCTATGGAATTATCAACGGAATCGATGCTGAAGTCTGGAATCCGGAAACCGATCCGATGCTTGATTTTAATTTTAATAGTAAAAATGCGGTTGCCCAAAAGAAAAAAAATAAGGAAAAGCTCTGCAAAGAATATGGTTTAAAACCTGAGCTTCCATTGTTTGCTTTTATCGGGAGATTTGCAACGGAAAAAGGCGCCGATCTGCTTCCGGATATTGTCTGGAGAAGCATTAAACAAAGCTATGGAGCTTTAAATATCATGATTTTAGGTTCAGGGAATTCTTATATTGAAAATAAACTGAAAGAATACGATTATACCTATTCTAATTTCGCTTTGGATTTGGGATATAAAGAACATCTTTCACATAAAATATATGCTTCGGCAGATTTTTTACTGATGCCTTCCCGGGTTGAGCCCTGCGGATTGAATCAGATGTATTCGATGAGATACGGAACGATACCTATTGTAAGATATACAGGAGGTTTAAGAGATACTGTAGAAGACATTTCAACAGGCGGAGCGGGGATTAATTTTACTTATCCCGGAGCAGATGATGTCATCCATGCGATGAACAGGGCAATGAGTATTTACAACGAAAAAGATGTCATGGAAAACCTGATTCATGCCAATATGAGTTTTGATTTTGCATGGGAGAAATCGGCGGAGAAGTATATTGCTTTATATAATAATTAAGATGTTGAAAAAATTTTCTTTTCTGTTTTTATTAATAATGATTTTTTCTTGTAAAAAAGAAGAAGGAAATTATGTGGGAGGCTATTACTGGATTTATAGTTATGGACTAAAAGACATGCGAGCCGCAGAAGCAACTGAAGGTATTTCTGAAAAGTGGAAAATAAAATACGCTGATGTAGGAGGTTGTGTGGTTGGCTATGACATACAGAAAAAAGCAGATGCTTCAAATAAGAAGACTTACGCAGCTATTGCAAAGAGATATGGAAAAGATTGGAAAAAAAAATATAATAAAGATCTCGAAGATTTCATGATGAAAAAAGTCGATGTCATGGATGTTTTAATCACCAATAAACTATTCAGAGATGAGCTTAAAAAATATTATATAGAAATTGATGATGTAGACAAAGATGTAAAGGAAATAAATGAGAATCTCTATAAAGTTGTAGTTTATAATCAAAAGATGAAAGCTGAAAACAAAGAATGTTTTGCAGTAAACGTAAATACTGAAGATAGAACAGTAAAATTAATAGATAAAAACGCAAGATAATTTATGAAACGTAATGTAATTTCCATTGTTTTAGGAGGAGGTAGAGGAACGAGATTGTTTCCTTTAACGTATTCAAGGTCAAAACCGGCTGTGCCGATCGCGGGGAAATACAGATTGGTTGATATTCCTATTTCAAATTGTTTAAACTCAGGATTGAACAAAATTCTTGTTTTAACCCAGTTTAATTCAGCTTCTTTAAATTCACACATCAAAAACTCTTATCACTTTGATATTTTCAGCAAAGGTTTTGTGGATATTTTGGCTGCAGAACAGAATGTTGAAAACGACAATTGGTATCAGGGAACGGCAGATGCAGTTCGCCAGTCGATGAAGCATTTGGAAAAGTATGATTATGATTATATTTTAATTCTTTCCGGAGATCAGCTTTATCAGATGGATTTCAGGGAAATGCTGGACTTCCATATTGAAAAAGGAGGAGATGTAACGATCGCAACGATCCCGGTGAATGCTAAAGATGCAACAGGTTTCGGAATTTTAAGCTCCGACGATGAAGGCAATATCACCTCTTTCGTTGAAAAACCAAGCTACGAAATGCTGGAAGGTCTGAAATCTGAAGTTTCCGAAAATAACAAACATAAAGGAAAAGAATATCTTGCCTCGATGGGGATTTATATTTTCACGAAAAGTATTCTTAAAAAAATGTTTGATGAAGGAGCCGGAGACGATTTCGGAAAAGACATTATTCCAAGCTCCATCGGGAAATATACGACATTAAGCTACCAGTTTGAAGGCTATTGGACAGACATCGGTACCATCGAATCTTTCTACGAAGCCAATATTGATCTGTGTCAGGACTTTCCACAGTTTAATCTTTTCTCTTCATCACCGATTTATACGAGAGCGAGAATGCTTCCGCCTTCAAAAATCAACGGTTCTTATGTAAGTAAGGCGGTTTTCGGGGATGGATGTATCATTATGGCCGATAAAATCGAAAATTCGGTGATCGGAAACAGAACCCGGATCGACAAGGGAAGTACGATCGTAAATTCTTACGTAATGGGAGCAGATTTCTATCAAAATACTGCAGAAATTGTAATTAATGATCAAAAAGGCCTGCCAAACATGGGAATCGGAAAATATTGCTATATCGAAAAAGCCATTTTAGATAAAAACTGCTATATCGGAGACAATGTCAGAATTATCGGCGGAAAACATTTGGCAGACGGAGATTACGGAACACACTCGGTTCAGGACGGAATTGTTGTCGTGAAAAAAGGGGCGGTTCTTACTCCGGGGACTCATATTGGGTGAGAGGCTCTTATCTGTCTTTAGAAAAAAAATTAATCCTTAGTAAAATAAAGCCTCTGTAAAAAGGGGCTTTTACAATGATGAAACATGAGTAAATTATTTTATAAAATATTTTTAATCTCAATTATTTTTATAAGCACATTTTATAAATCTCAAATAGTCACTGTTCGAGGGGTTGTAAAAGATTCTTTAAATATCAATAACTTTATATCAATTAGTGTCAATGATACAATAAACAAGTTTAGAGACAAAGTATTTAAGGATGAAACATTTAAAAATAAGAACTGGAATAAGTATGATGAATTAGTAAAAAAATTTAGCACTTTCCCTGATTATCCTGATGGAAATTATAATATAACAGCAAAGCTAACCGATACATTGTATTTCCATAAGAGAGATTATATCACACAGAAATATAAAGTTGCGGATATAATCAATAAAAATATAAAAGTTATTTTAAAACCAAGACCTTGCATTCCTTACAAAAAATGTGACCAAAAAGTTCCTTCAAGACTTTATGCTTTTGTTGGTAAGAAAATAGACGTTTCTTATGTGGATCAATCCAAGTATTGCGGAATATCGTTAGATAGTGAATATAAGGCAGAATATGAAATAGAACAAGAGCTGAATGAACATTATCCTAACTCAAAAATTATTTTTACCGCATATGATCATAATAGTATGTATGAATACGATTTTAGTAATTACGATAATGTATTACTTTTTATTGAAGAATATTGTGATGAATTGGTTAAAGATCATTTTTTTCCGGTCTATAAAACTACAGACGGGAGGTGGGCAAGCCCGATAAAACTTAGAGATGAGCATTATTATAATTCTGATAAATTTAAGCCTATAAATATCAATTTTGAAAAATCAGTTAGTTTTGATTTATTAACAACTAACAGTAACCCATCTGAAGAACAAATTGCTCAGTTAAAACAATTCAAATTTCCAGAAAAGTATTACAAAATAGAAAATGGAAAAGCAATTCCAATCGCAGGAAGATATGTTGAAGATTTGGTGGAACTTTGGAAAGAGATTTCGGAGAAAAATAAAACAAAATAAATTCTCATCAAAACAATCAACATATTGGTCACTCTTGTTATTTTCTATACATTTGTGCGATGCGTTTTTTTAAAATCATAGCGGTAATTATTGTATTGTTGGTGGGAGCCTATGCTGCTTCCATGTACTATTTTGTGGATGAAAGTAAAAACTTTAAGATCGAAAAGGAGATCGATTATCCTGTCGAGAAAGTTTTTAACCAGTTCAATAATCTGCAGAATTTCACACGTTGGAACAATTTCTTTACCAGTTCCCAATCGGTTGATATTGATTATTATACGCCTTACGAAGGGCAGGGAAGTTCCATCAGTTATGCAGATCAGAAAAACGATACGGATGGGGAAATGTTCATTCGTTACGAAAATCCGAACAAAACATTAAGGTATCAGCTTTTTGAGGAAAGAAACGAAAATCCTACGGTTGTAGATGTACAGTTTAAGCCTGTTTCTGCTACCAGAACAAAAATCACCTGGGTTGTTCATACTCCAAAATTGTCTGTTTTAAGAAGAGTTGAAAATTTTTGGACAGAAGACCGTTTTGCCGAAAATATTGATAAGAGTATGGCAAATCTTAAAAATGTTTTAAGCAATAAGGTGGAAAAGGATAATCAGATGGCGGCGATTAAATACGACAGCCTGATGGTGGAAAATGAAGAATCAAAACTTTTATTGGGAATTAATGTCAGTACGTCAAATAAAAAAGATGCACTTTACAAAAATATTGTGATGAATTATAATAAAGTCTACAATTATGTAACGATGGATCTTGGCAAAAGGGAAGACGAAATCGGCTTCACGACACTCATCACCGATGCCGACAATTACAAGGATAAAGAAGTGTCATACTATCTGGGAATTCCTTTGTCTAAAAAGTTTGGTGTTACAGATAACAACTTTAGTTTCAGAACGATAAATGCTTCTCAGGTCTATGTGATGTATTACAAAGGAACATACGAAGGCAGAATAAAAGCAGTTCAGCAGCTGATCCAAAAAGCAAAAAAAGATGAAATGCGTTTTGGGGATATCGGCCAGACTTTCCTCGAACGTCCTATGGAAGGTCAGCCCGTCAATATGAAGCTCTCCTTGTCGGTGTATAAGTAGATTCCTGAAAATTATTTCTTTCATAGTTATTTTTAATGATTTAAGGCTGTTCCACCTCGGTTTTTTTTATTAAATTTGAAGATTAATTCTACAAACAAAATTTAATAATAGATAAACTGTAATAATGGACAGATTTTCATTCCTAAACGCAGCTCATTCTCAATTAATTGAGGATTTATACCAACAGTACTTAAAATACCCGGATTCTTTAGAACCATCATGGAAAGCCTTCTTTCAAGGCTTCGATTTTGCTTTGGAGAACTATGGTGACGACGAAAACATCCAATATATCCAGGCACCAGCCAACGTTGTTCCCGCTGTACAGCAAGCTACTCAGGCAGCAGCAAACGGAGAGGTTCCGGAGCACATCAAGAAAGAATTTAAAGTAGTAAACCTTATCGAGGCTTACAGAACGAGAGGTCACTTGTTTACTAAAACAAACCCTGTCAGAGAAAGAAGACACTATACTCCTACGCTGGATATCGAAAATTTCGGTCTTAGCAAGGAAGATTTAAATACAAAATTCAACTGCGCCGTTGAAACAGGAATGAAAGAGCCTGCAACATTACAGGAGCTTATCACTCACCTGGAGAACATTTACTGTGATTCTATCGGGGTTGAATATACGTACATCAACAATGTTGAAGAGAAAGATTTCATCAAAAAATGGCTTCAGGTAAATGAAAACCATCCTAATCTTTCAGCGAACGAAAAAACTGAAATTTTATTAAAGTTAAATCAGGCTGTAGCATTTGAAAATTATCTTCACACAAAATTTGTCGGACAAAAAAGATTCTCACTGGAAGGTGGTGAAACATTGATTCCTGCATTGGATCAGCTGATCTCAAGATCTTCTCAGTTGGGCGTAGATGAGGTTGTTCTAGGGATGGCTCACAGAGGGAGACTGAATGTACTTACAAACATTTTCGGAAAGTCTTACAAGCAGATTTTCTCAGAATTTGAAGGAAAAGAATTTGAAGAAGACGTATTCTCTGGTGACGTGAAATATCACTTGGGTTCATCCAAAAAAATAAAAACAGCTTCAGGAGAAGAAGTTTCTATTAACCTTACTCCGAATCCATCTCACCTTGAGACGGTTGCTGCCCTTGTAGAAGGTATCTGCCGCGCAAAAGTAGATGATAAATATAAAGGAGATTATTCTAAAATTTTACCGATCGTCATTCATGGTGATGGGGCTATCGCTGGTCAGGGTATTGCTTACGAAGTTGCTCAGATGATGACTTTGGAAGGGTACAGAACGGGTGGTACGGTGCATATCGTTGTGAATAACCAGGTTTCGTTTACTACCAATTATATGGATGCAAGATCTTCTACCTATTGTACAGATATTGCAAAAGTAACGGAATCTCCTGTAATGCACGTAAATGCTGATGATGCAGAAGCAGTGGTTCATGCGATCCATTTTGCTGCAGATTTCAGAGCTAAATTCGGTAAAGACGTTTATATCGACTTATTAGGATACAGAAAATATGGTCACAACGAAGGTGATGAACCAAGATTTACACAGCCTAATTTATATAAAACAATTTCTAAACATCCGAATCCGAGAGAGATTTATAAAGATAAATTAATCAACGACAGCGTTATTTCAAACGATGTTCTTAAGACAATGGAAACAGACTTCAAAGCACTTTTGGATAAAGACTTTGATGCTTCCAAAGAAATCGAGAAAAACGTGATGGATCTGTTTATGGCAGAAGACTGGACAAACTATCCGATCGGAAAAAGAGGAGCAGTTCAATTGCCTGTTGACACAAAATATGACTTGGCTAAGTTGAAAGAATTGGCAATTAAAATGTCAACACTTCCGGCTGATAAGAAGTTCATTAATAAAATTACAAGACTTTTCGAAAACCGTATCAAGGCGATCGAAGGAAACTCATTAGATTGGGCACTAGGAGAGTGGTTGGCGTATGCTACATTGCTTACTGAAGGTCACAACATAAGAATTTCCGGAGAAGATGTGGAAAGAGGAACATTCTCTCACAGACATGCCGTAGTGAAAACGGAAGATACGGAAGAAGAATATATCCCGTTAAGACATGTTTCTGAAAATAGATTTGATGTTTACAATTCTCACCTTTCAGAATATGGTGTTTTAGGTTTCGATTACGGATATGCGATGGCTTCTCCGAATACATTGACAGTCTGGGAAGCTCAGTTTGGTGACTTCGTAAATGGTGCTCAGATTATTGTTGACCAATATTTGGCTGCTGCAGAAGAAAAATGGAAAATTCAGGATGGTTTGGTAATGTTGTTGCCTCACGGTTCGGAAGGACAGGGTGCAGAACACTCTTCAGCAAGACTGGAAAGATTCTTAACACTTTGTGCCAATGAAAACATGGTGGTAGCAAACATCACTTCACCGGCCAACTATTTCCACTTGTTGAGAAGACAGTTGAAATGGGCTTTCAGAAAGCCGCTAGTGGTGATGAGTCCAAAATCTTTATTGAGACATCCAAAAGTGGTTTCTCCTCTTGAAGATTTCGCAAACGGTTCGTTCCAGCCAATCTTAGATGATCCGGCTGCAGATCCTAAAAAAGTAGAAAAATTAGTTCTTTGTTCAGGTAAATTATACTTCGAATTATTAGCTAAAAAAGAAGAATTAAATGCTGAGAATATTGCATTGGTAAGATTTGAGCAGCTATACCCTCTTCAGACAGATGCTATTGAAGCGATTTTCAATAAATATGAAAACAGAAAAGAACTTGTTTGGGCTCAGGAAGAACCTGAAAATATGGGCGCTTGGTCTTATATCCTGAGAAACTTCAGAGATACAGGAATCCAGGTAATTGCTCCGGTTCCAAGTGGTGCTCCAGCTCCTGGTAGCCACAAAATGTTTGAGAAAAACCAAAATGCAGTGATCAACAGAGTATTCGACAGAAACGATGCTCCTATAAAAAGACCTGTAACAGCTTAATTAAAATAGAAGTTAGAAATTAGAGATTAGAAGTTAGAATTTTAAAAGTCTTTTTGTCTTTTATCTATTTTCTTAAAATCTAAAAAAGAAATAATAATCAATAAAAAAATAAAAAATACGATATGTCAGTTTTAGAAATGAAAGTTCCTTCACCGGGCGAATCAATTACGGAAGTTGAAATCGCAACTTGGCTTGTAAAAGATGGTGATTATGTAGAAAAAGATCAACCTATCGCTGAAGTAGATTCAGACAAAGCTACTCTTGAATTGCCAGCTGAACAAAGTGGAATTATTACTTTAAAAGCAGAAGAAGGTGACGTGGTACAAGTAGGTCAGGTAGTTTGTTTAATTGATATGGATGCTCCAAAACCTGCAGGTGGAAGTGCTCCTGCTGCTGAAGCTCCTAAAAAGGAAGAGGCTCCGAAAGCGGCTGAACCAGCTAAACAAGAAGCTCCAAAACCAGCGGCTCAACCTGTTGCAGCTGCGGCGACTCAAACGTATGCAACCGGAGCTCCATCTCCTGCTGCAAAGAAAATTCTTGACGAAAAAGGTATCGATGCCGGACAGGTTTCCGGAAGTGGAAGAGACGGAAGAATCACTAAAACTGACGCTGAATTGGCTGCTGTTCCTGCAATGGGAGGAAGCGCGCTTTCAGCTACTGGTTCCAGATCTACTACTACGACTAAACTTTCTGTTCTTAGAAGAAAAGTAGCGCAAAGATTAGTTTCTGTAAAGAATGAAACAGCGATGTTAACGACTTTCAATGAAGTTGACATGTCTGAAATCTTCAGAATCAGAAAACAATATAAAGATGAATTTGCTCAAAAACACGGAATCGGACTTGGTTTCATGTCTTTCTTCACAAAAGCGGTTACAAGAGCATTACAGATGTATCCGGATGTGAATGCATCGATCGACGGAGATTTCAAAATTAATTACGATTTCTGCGATATTTCGGTAGCGGTTTCTGGGCCTAAAGGATTAATGGTTCCGGTATTGAGAAATGCTGAGAATATGACTTTCAGAGGAGTTGAAGCAAACATCAAAAATCTTGCAGAAAGAGTAAGAGACGGAAAAATCACTGTTGACGAAATGACAGGTGGTACATTCACAATTACAAATGGTGGTGTATTCGGGTCTATGTTGTCTACACCGATTATCAACCCTCCTCAATCTGCGATCTTAGGAATGCACAATATCATCCAAAGACCGGTAGCGGTTGACGGGCAGGTGGTAATCCGTCCAATGATGTATGTAGCAATGTCTTACGACCACAGAATTATCGACGGAAGAGAGTCTGTAGGATTCCTTGTTGCGGTAAAAGAAGGTATCGACAACCCTGTTGAAATCTTAATGGGAGGTGACGAAAGAAAAGCCCTTGAATTATAAAAAATTATAGCTTTTAAGCAATTTATAATATAAAATTCTAATCTCGTCTTGAAAAAGGCGAGATTTTTGTATATATTTAGAAAATACTAAGATGATGTTCTCAAAAATGACTTCAAATATCAAAGTTTCAGTAATACCTGAATATGATAGCAAAAATAGTTATCCATCTGAAAACAGATATGTTTTTAAGTATAACATTACCATTGAAAATGACGGAAGTTTTCCTATAAAAATTCTTAAAAGAAAGTGGTTGATTTTCGATGTTGGGTTTGGATACACAGAGATTATTGGTGACGGAGTGATCGGTTTGACACCGGAAATTCCGAGTGGTGAAAATTTTGCTTATTTTTCCAATGTAATGCTTCGCTCCGGAGTAGGGAATATGAGTGGAAAATACCTCGTAAAAAACATGGAAACACAGGAAAATTTCGAAATAGATATTCCTAAGTTTAATCTATTGTCTGAAGTTTTAAGTAATTAATGTATGACCAAAAAGCTCGAATCTCGCAGCTCGTATCATAAACTAAAGCTTTTTAATCTTCGGCTTCATATAATCAGCAACTTCTTCATTGCTGGTGAGAAATAATTTTTCAAAAGCCAGCAAAGAAATTTTAGCACAAACTTCTGCATCGTCGCCCGCTCTGTGATGGTTAAACTTAATTTGGTGATATTCAGCCAAATGTTTCAATCCGTATTTGGGTAGGTAATTCCATGTTTTTTTGGCTAATTGGATGCTGCATAAATAATTCAGTTTCGGCGTAAACATTCCGTAGTGATTCAGGCAGCCTCGTAAAACGCCTGCGTCAAAACCTGCATTATGAGCAATCATTAATGTTCCGTACATCATTTCCTCCACCTCATACCAGATTTCATCGAAAGTAGGGGCATCCTTCACATGATCCGGTAAAATGCCGTGAACATCTACATTAAAAGGATTAAAATAAGGAAAGCTGGGAGGTTTTATCAACCATGTTTTGGTCTCAACAATTTTAGAATCCTGTACAATACAAATGCCCAACTCACACGCCGAATTCCTCTCGTGTGTAGCTGTTTCGAAATCTAATGCACAAAAATCCATTTAAAATTGTTTAAATTATTGTTCAATGTTTAAAGTTTTGGGTTCAATGCTTTGAGTTTAATGTTCTTTACTCACCATTCCGATCTCAACACGGAACTCAAAACCCGAAACTCGGATCTACCTCTTTAAAAAATGTTTAAATATCAACCATTTCGACTGATAGAACACTTCTTTTTGATAATTCTGACGACGTCTCCATGTTTCTGCAGCCTGACCATAGAATGCAAAGTGCGCTCTTACAACAGCCCAAAGATGCGGAAACCCTTGTTTTAAACCAAAATAAATCCCTGCGATACCATCTAAGCATAATCTGAAAAATATCAACACAATAAGCTTTGGGAAAGGTAAATTTTTCAATAGCATGGAAAGATTGTTCCTGATATTTAAATATGTTTTTTGGGCGCTTTGCTTATTTAAAGTTCCTCCGCCTACGTGATACACTTTAGATTTTCCGGTATAAAAAATTTTCTTTCCTGAGTTTATCAATCTCCAGCAAAGATCGATTTCTTCCTGATGGGCAAAAAAACGTTCATCAAATCCTTTCTGTTCCCAAAAATCTTTAGACCTGATAAAAAAACAACACCCCGATGCCCAGAAGATTTCTGTCTCGTCGTTGTATTGACCTTTATCTTCTTCAAGATCGTCAAAAATACGACCTCTGCAATAAGGATAACCGAGATTGTCGATAAGACCTCCTGCAGCTCCTGCAAATTCGAAATATTTTTTATTGTTAAAAGATAAAATTTTAGGCTGAATCGCGGATATAGCTGAATCTTTTTCAAATAAACTCAGAATAGATTCAATCCAGTTTTCAGTAACTTCAACATCTGAATTTAAAAGACAGTAAAATTCATGATCAATCTGTTTTAAACCTTCATTGTAGCCTCCTGCAAACCCGTAATTTTTATCGTTCTCAATGATTTTCACCGATGGAAAATTATTCTGCAAAAAAGCAACGGAATCGTCTGTTGACAGGTTATCGATGACATAAATATCTGCATCCTGAGAAAACCGAATTACTCCCGGAAGAAATTTTTCAAGCCAGCTTTTTCCGTTCCAGTTTAATATGACAACTGCTAATTTTTTCGACATGAAAATCTATATTTTTTGAGAATCAAAATTTTTAATAGAATCCTGATATTTCCACTTTCTGTGCGACCAAAGATAGTTGTCCGGTCTTTTGTGTAAAGTATTTTCCAATAGTTTATGGAATTTTTTCACCACTTCATGTTCCACGAATTTCTCACCATCCGGATAGATCCTGTGATAGTTTACCTGATAATATCCGCGTTTTACTTTCTTCATTTCACAATAAATGAAAGCCAGATCCATTCTTGTAGCTAATCTGTCATACCCCGTAAATACAGGTGTTCTTTGATTTAAAAACTCTAATCCGTAAGTAATATGTGCAAAATGCGGGGTCTGGTCTGCCACAAACATGTAAGCTGAACTTCCGTCATTTTTTGATCTTACAATATTCAAAATAACTTCTTTAGCTTCTAGAGCTTCATTTCCGAATTTGTTTCGTACTTTCTTCATCTGATTTTCCCAAAAATCACTGTTTACCTTTCTGTAAACGGGGTGACAATGGTCTTGCGGAATAATCCTCGCCAATGCATTGATCCATTCCCAATTAAAAACGTGTCCGGCCAGTAAAATGATATTTTTCCCTTCTGCTTTGGCTTCATGAAAAACTTCCTGATTAATATGCTGCATCCTCACCCTGGATTCTGTCTCGGAAATACTGAAGGATTTGATGGTTTCCACTAAATAATCGGAGAAATTGAGGTAGAATTTTTTTCTGATTTTTGCTATTTCTGCATCAGATTTTTCAGGAAACGAGTTTTTTAAATTCTGTGTGATTACATTCTTTCTATATCCTACGATGTAGTAGTTTAAAAAGAAGATAATATCTGAAAAAATGTATAAAATTTTCAGCGGTAATTTTGAAATTAAAAATAATATTTTGATCAGGAAATTCATAAAACACGCAAATTTACGGATAATAAAATTATGGTTCTATTTTTGCTTGCAATAAGTATTATTTTTTTATTTTTATGTTATGAAAAAATTACTATTAACAGCATTTCTTGGACTAGGTTTTTTCGCTTTTTCTCAGGAATTGAAAGATAAACCCGATGTAAGAGAGAAAGATAAAGCTTTGTTGGTGAAAACTGACCATGCAGAGCTGGATGCAAAGAAGAAAGCAGCCGAGGAAAAGGCAAAACTGCCTAAACCTTACAATCCGAAGGCTGATGCAGGAAAAGATATTCAGAACCTGATTGCAAAGGCTAAAAAGGAAAAGAAGAATATTATGATCCAGGCGGGAGGAAACTGGTGTATCTGGTGTTTAAGATTCAATCAGTTTGTACAGACGACTCCTGAACTGAAAGCCATTGTTGATAAGAACTACGTATATTATCATTTGAATTACTCACCGGATAATAAAAATGAAAAGATTTTCGCGGAATACGGAAACCCGGGAGATAAATTTGGCTATCCTGTTTTCATTATTTTAGATAAAAACGGGAAAATGATTCATGTACAGCAAAGTGATGTGTTGGAAGAAGGAAAAGGGTATAGCTTACAAAAAGTAAAAGACTTTTTTAATCAGTGGACTCCGAAATCATAACCGGTATAACTGATAATAATACATAAAAGAAAAACCACTTCATTTGAAGTGGTTTTTTATGATGAGAAAATCTCGTTTTTAGATTAAGCTTCTTCAGATTTTGCTTCTTCTTTTTTAGCAGGAGCAGCTTCAACAGGAGCGTCAGATACGATATCGAAATCGAAATTGTATTCTACGTTTCTGTGTAATCTGATGTTTGCAGTTATTCTACCAGTTCTCTTGATCGTGTTTCCTGGGATTTTGATATATTTCTTCTCTACAGAAACTCCAGCTTTTTCTAGAGCAGCAGAAAGATCTGCATTGTTGATAGATCCGAATAATTTGTCACCAGAACCTACTTTTGCAGGGATTGTGATAGAAGTTTTCTTCAATTGCTCAACTACAGCGTTTGCAGCAGCGATTAATTTAGCTTCTTCTTCTTTTCTAGCTTCAAGAGTAGCTTCTAAAGCCGCTTTATTTTTAGGTGTAGCTAAAAGTGCAATTCCTTGAGGAATTAAGAAGTTTCTAGCATAACCAGGCTTTACATTTACAGTATCAAACTCAAGTCCTAAGTTTTCTACGTCTTTTTTTAGGATAATTTCCATTGTTGTTGTCCGTTTTAGAGATCCGAGTTCCTGGATTTGAGTTCCGGGCTTCTCTTCACTTCGTTAGAATTTATTAATTAATTCAGCAACAAAAGAAGAGATTGCTCTCTTCCTTTATTTATTTTTGTCTTATTTCAATAAGTCAGCTACGTACGGCATCAAAGCAAGGTGTCTTGCTCTTTTGATTGCTGCAGAAACTTTTCTTTGGTACTTCAAAGAAGTTCCAGTGTATCTTCTAGGTAAGATTTTACCTTGTTCGTTCACGAATTGTAATAAGAAATCAGCATCTTTGTAATCAACGTGCTTAATTCCGAATTTTTTGAATCTACAATATTTCTTTTCAGATTTTGTATTGATATCAAGTGGAGTAAGGAACTTTACTTCAGATTCTCCTCCAGCTGAGGCTTGTTTAGCCATTTCGTCTATTGCCATGTCTTTGTCTTTTAAAAAATAGGGTTAATAATTAAGCTTTAGCTGATTTTACTTTTGTTCTTCTTGTTACAGCATACTCGATAGCGTGCTTGTCAAGTTTTGTTGTAAGATAACGGATTACTCTTTCGTCACGTTTGAATGCTAATTCTAAATCAGCAACGATAGTTCCTTCACCTTTAAACTCGATTAAAGTATAGAATCCGTTCTTTTTCAATTGGATCGGATAAGCTAATTTTTTTAATCCCCAGTTTTCTTTAGCAACGATTTCGCAGTTCTTTTCTTTTAAAAGATCTTCAAATTTTTTCACTGCTTCCTCCACCTGTGCGTCAGATAGAACGGGAGTTAAAATGAAAACAGTTTCGTAATTGTTCATAATGTTAAATGAATTTGTTAATTATTTCGAGGTGCAAAAGTAGGAAATATATTTGTAATATACAATATGAAAGTACATTTTCTTCGATTTTGAATAGCAAATAAAGTCAATGATAAATGTAAATAAAATCAAAAAAAACAAAATCAACAACCCACTCATCTCGTCACTCAAAAACCCGCAACCCGAATCCCGCAACTCAAAACTCGCAATTACTTCTCCGACCGTATTTCCTCCAGCAGATTCACCTTTATCACATCATATAAAGAATGTCTGCTCACCAAAATAGAAGCGATGGAAGAAACCATTCCGGCTAACATCAGGTGGAAGATCAATGAATGTCTGTCCGTCATTTCAAGGACGACAATGGCTGATGTAAAGGGCGCTCTGGTGATTCCTGTAAGAAAAGCCACCATCCCGGCAAGAACCACAACGTTGGTCTCATTGGGACTTAAATGAATTGCTCCTGAAATTACAGAACCAATGCTGGCTCCGGCTGTGAGGGCAGGGGCAAAAATTCCTCCGGCGCCACCGGAAGTAAATGAAAGGGCAGGCCCCAACATTCTTAAGATCGGAACATACCAGTCTTCATGTTTATCGTTTGTAAAAAGAATACGCTCCATGATTTCCTTTCCTGAACCTAAAATTTCCCGGTTGATAAAGAATGCAATGGAAGCTATAATTAAAGCGGAAATAACCAAAAAAAGGACGTTGGCTTTATCTGTTTTTAATTTTCTTTTTTTCCAGTCGGTGATTTTAAGCATGGTTACAGAAAGCTGACTAGCCAGAATTCCTGCGGTACCTGCGACTAAAATAATCGGAAACATTACCATTAATGAAACATCATTGGTTTTGGGATATCCCAGATATAAATAAGAACCCGCCAACGTCTGAGCCGTTAAACCGGCAATAATAACCGCGGTGAATAAAGCTGTTTTAAAGTAATTAATATGCGTTTTTGAAAGCTCTTCAACAGCAAATACAATTCCGCCGAGAGGAGTGTTGAAAGCGGCTGCAAGTCCGGCCGCAGCTCCTGTCATGATCATATTTTTCTTGGAAATTTTTGGCCACCATTCGGGAAGATATTCATTTACCTTCCTGAAAACCGAGCCCGCAATCTGAATAGTAGGTCCTTCACGACCAATAGCGCCACCTCCGATTACCAAAACGACTGAGGAAATGATTTTAAAAACAATAATTTTTAAACTTAATAAACTCCTGATTTTCCTGTGTTCTTTAGGGTTGGCAAGCTCTACAGCTGCCATTACCTGCGGGATTCCGCTTCCTTTTGCATTGGGTGCAAATTCTTTCACGAGCCACCATGAAACAACAAAACCAATCGGTGCGATAATGAAAATCATCCATGCATGCCAGTTGATGATGAAGTGCAAAAGGTTTTCACCCCAGGCGAAAAGTTTGGCATACATTACCGCAAAGAAGCCTGTAATCACCGAACCTATCCAAAAGGGGATGGCCTGAAGCAGATTGTACTTCAATTGTTCGTTTCGGATGTTGTCAAAGGATTTTTTTAGAGATCGTCGAATGAGATTGAAAAATTTCAGCATTTGGTAATTTTGATATGTAAAAATACAGGAATTTTGTGAATTTTACATTTCTTTTAAAAATTTTGAGATTTGTAAAGCGCGACTATTTGTAAGTTCTTTCTGTAATCCAAAGCTTAAAATGTTGTTTTTAACTTCAAGTTTAAAATCTTCATCAGGGAATTTTTTGATTAATTCTTT
This sequence comes from Chryseobacterium wanjuense, assembly GCF_900111495.1. NCBI lineage: Bacteria > Pseudomonadati > Bacteroidota > Flavobacteriia > Flavobacteriales > Weeksellaceae > Chryseobacterium > Chryseobacterium wanjuense. The sequence goes on from NZ_FOIU01000001.1 coordinate 1,226,718, forward strand.
TCTTCTTTTTGAGTTTAAAAATTGCAGCGTTTTATTTTTGTTTTTTCCCAGAATACAAAACTTTTTATCGAATTCTGAATCATCTTTTGTATGAATATCAAAAATATTAAAAAAACCTACAATATGATCTGCAAAAGTTTTCTTGTAAATGGAGATGTTCTCGTAATTCTCATCCAGCTCTTTTAATCCCCAGATTTCCAGGACTTCTATTTCGGTATTTCCATATTTTTTATGATATGTAATAAGTCTGGTTACAATATACAGGTAAAAGACAGAACCTCCTTCACTTTCAATTAAATAACAAATTTCAGGGACGAATTTCTTATTTTCTACAATTGGCTTAAATTGAAATAAGGGTGAATCTTTTATATCAATTACAGAAACTTTATAAAATTCACAAAGTTTATCATAAAGCTTAAAAATTTGTTTTTTTTGTTCTTCTGAAAATCTAAATAATTTAACATTAAGTTCTTCTCCAAAATCCATGTATGCAAAATTGTTTTTTTAAAGATAAAAATTATTTATTTAAGTCAAACGTAATAGGTTTCCAAAACCTGTTAGGTTTATCGTCCACAAGATTCCTGATGACAGATTTTGACTTTGTTTTAGAATAACAAAAAAACCTCCGAAAAAAATCGGAGGTTTTATATTTTAAACCGGTAAAAAATTACTCATTACCAATTATTCATTATTTATATTTCCGTATTCAGATCCCAGTTTTCAAGGTAATCGTGAACGTGTTTCAGCATCATTCCACCTAAAGATCCGTCTACCACTCTGTGATCGTAAGAGTGTGACATAAACATTAAGTTTCTGATCGCGATTACATCACCGTCAGCCGTTTCAAGAACTGCAGGTTTTTTCACAATCGCTCCGATTGCTAAAATAGCAACCTGCGGTTGAGGAATGATCGGTGTTCCCATCAGGTTTCCGAAGCTTCCTACATTTGAAATTGTATATGTGGCACCTTGAGTATCTTCAGGTCTTAATTTTTTATTTCTTGCTCTGTAAGCCAAATCATTGATAGCTTTTGCAAGACCTGAAAGTGATAACTGGTCTGCATTTTTAATGACAGGAACGATAAGGTTTCCGTCCGGTAAAGCAGTTGCCATACCGATATTGATATTTTTCTTTTTGATGATATTGTCACCATTGATAGAAACATTGATCATTGGGAAATCCTGGATAGCTTTCACGACAGCTTTCACGAAAATCGGCATGAAAGTCAGTTTTTCGCCTTCTCTTTTTTCGAAAACAGCTTTGTTTTTATTTCTCCATTTTACAACGTTGGTAACGTCTGTTTCGATGAAAGAAGTAACGTGAGGAGCAATTTGCTTCGCTTTTACCATGTTTTCAGCGATGATTTTTCTCATTCTGTCCATAGGAATGATCTCGTCACCTGCTGCAACAGAGATTGTAGAAGCTGGCGCAGAAGTTGCCACCGGCTGTGGAGCAGAAACCACCTGTTGTACCGGAGCAGCTTGCGGAGCTGGCTGGTTTCCTCTGTTGTTTACGTATGCTAAAATATCTTCTTTGGTAATTCTTCCTTCTAAACCGCTTCCTTTAATGGTTTTCAGTTCAGTTTCAGAAATATTTTCCTGTTGTGCGATTGATTTTACAAGTGGAGATAAATAAAGATCTCCGGAGAATTCTTGTGTTGAAGCAGCTACTTTTAGAGGCTCTTCAATAGTTTTTAATGTGTCTGTATCAGGAGCTGCAGCCGGAGTTTCCGTTTTTACTTCTTCTGAAGCCGTGTTTCCGCCTTCTCCTTCAATTTCTAAAATAGCAATGGCTTCACCCACTTTTGCAACTTCGTCTTTCTGTTTCAAAATCTTTACGATTTTCCCCGAAACCGGTGTCGGAACGTCTGAATCTACCTTATCTGTTGCAATTTCTACTACGGAATCATCCTCTTTTACATTATCACCTTCGTTGAACAACCAAGTGATAATTGTCGCTTCCATAACACCTTCTCCCATGGAAGGAAGCAATAATTTGTACTCTGCCATTTTTAATTTTTAGATTTTGACAAATATATAAAAAAAATCGATTTTTTTATGAAATATTAAATTCTAGGAAAATTCGATGTAAATATTTTCGCCTACGTTCAGTCCGAACAAAGATTTTGCACCGTTTTTCTTACTTCCCTTATAGATGGTTAACTCCAAAAGCTGACTGTCATTGAAAATTGCTGCAGACTGCCCATGAAATTCCGTTTCCCTTGCCCAGTCGGAAACCACTTCCGTATGGCTCGAAAATACTCTCGAAAGGCTTAGATTTCTGAATTTTATAGTGAAATTTTCGTTTCCACGGCCTGTACTTTCAAAGAAATCTTTGCTGATATTTGAAATTATATTTCCGAAATTATCAATATACATCACTTCACCGATAATCATTTTTTCGGACTCGTTGTACACCGGTTTCGGGAAGAGCAGTTCTTTGGTATGTTTGATCTTTCTGCCGATCACTTCAGGAAGTCCACCATTCGCCAAATGTACGGCTGCAGGAACAAAAACATCCGTTGAAGTGAAGTTTACGATATCATCAAATCTGTTATTTAAAGTGATTTCATACATGGCTTCAGGTTTAATATCAAAAAAAATTAAACTCAAAAGACCGTTATCAGCAGCCAAAAAATAATGTCCGTTGGCTTTATATAAGATATTTTTCCTCGATTTATGATGAAAACTGTCTACGGAAAGGATATGAATGGTGCCTTTCGGAAAATATTTATAAGCATTCCTTACAATATAAGAAGTCTGTATAAGATTGAATGCCTGGATCTCGTGGGTAATATCTACAACATTCACTTCAGGATTAAGAGACAGGATTTTGCCTTTCACAGCAGAAACTCTGTAATCTAAATTTCCGAAATCCGAAGTAAGGGTAATAATTGACATTGAATAGTTATAGAAATGATCGTTCTGCAAATTTATTTAAAAATAAAGGAAAGCCCGAAGATTGTGGAAAAGAATTTGAGATAAATTTGAAAAAAAGGTTTAAATTTAAAATCTAAAATAAATAAAAATACTGCATGTTTGAATTAACATATGATTTGGAAGATGTAGATGTAAAAATCTTCTATGGCGTTAATAACCAATATTTCAATTTAATAAAATCAAGCTTTCCGACTCTGAAAATCACAGGAAGAGACCACTTTATTTTTGCGATGGGAAATCAGGAAGCGTTAGATATACTTAAACAAAAACTTGATGACATTGTAAAATTCATTTCAAAAAACAATTCTATAGAGCTTAAAGATGTTGAAAATATCCTTAATCTTAAAGATGAAAACGAAAAACAGCTTGTTTTTGACCAGGATATTATTGTAAAAGGCGTAAACGGTAAAATAATTAAAGCTAAAACCACCAATCTTAAAAAATTAGTAAAAGAAACTGAGAAAAAAGATATGGTTTTTGCGATCGGACCTGCGGGAACGGGTAAAACATATACGAGTGTAGCTCTGGCGGCGAAAGCTTTGCGGGATAAAGAAGTAAAAAGAATTGTCCTCACAAGACCTGCGGTAGAAGCAGGGGAGAGTCTGGGGTTTTTGCCGGGTGACCTTAAAGAAAAGCTGGATCCGTACTTACAGCCTTTGTATGACGCACTTCGTGATATGATTCCTCACGAAAAACTGGAAGGTTTTATCGAGAAAAAAGTGATCGAGGTGGCTCCGTTGGCTTTCATGAGAGGGCGAACGCTGGATGATGCCTTTGTAATTCTGGATGAAGCCCAAAATACAACGCACTCTCAGATGAAAATGTTTTTAACCAGAATGGGAATGAATGCGAAATTCATTATCACTGGTGACCCGAGTCAGGTAGATTTGCCACCAAAACAACAATCCGGGTTGAAAGAGGCTATGAGAATTTTGCATGGGGTAAAAGAAATCGGATTTGTACATTTAACAGAGGAAGATGTTGTGAGACACCCAGTTGTAAGGAAAATTATATTGGCGTACAACGATGAAGAGAAAAGATTAAGAAACGAATAAGTTTTAATTAATAAAATAAAAGCAGGGTAGTTGAAAAATTATCCTGTTTTTTTTGTTTTAAAAAATAAAATATACCATAAAATTATAAGAGTTAAAATAAATTCCTATTTTTGCCACCGAATTAATTAAAAAAACTATTAATCATGAAGAAAATTTTACTTCTTGCAGCGGTCGCTGTAATGGGAATGAGCATAAATGCTCAGGAATTTAGATTTGGACCTAAAGTAGGTTTCGCGATGTCAACAATTAAGGTTGATGATAAGCAAGATGATCTTTACGAAAGAAAAATGGATCCTAAATATACGTTCTATGTAGGAGGTATGGCAGAATACAAAATCAGTGATAAGTTTGGTATTCAGGGGGAAGTTTTATATTCGCCGCTTGGAGGAAAAGAAAGAATCGAGGAAAGTGAAGGAGATGTTTACGTAGGTGAGCAGACGAAAGTAACTTTCGGTACTTTATCCATTCCTGTTTCTGCAAAATACTTTATTACTGAAGGATTTTCTGTGTCTGCTGGGATGAACTTCGGAATCATTCTTACTGCAAAACAAAAAACTGTAATCGGAACCAACCTTCCTATTGATATAGAAATCGATGGTGGTGAAGGAGAGCATGACATCAAAGACGATGTAAAATCTTTAAACCTTGCTCCATTCGTAGGCGTGGAATATATGTTTGAGAACGGATTCTTCATCGATGGAAGATACAATCTAGGGGTATCAAACCTTTCTAATGACGGAAGCGGTGGAAAAATTACCAACAGCTTTGCTCAAATAGGCGTAGGATTCAAATTCGGAGGTAACTAAGATTTTACCGGAATTAAAAATAACAGGCGGGACAAAATTTTGTTCCGCTTTTTGTTTTGGGTGAAGAATGTCATAAGTTAATTTTACATTAACAAAGAAAATAATTAGTAATTTTGTTTCAGAAAATTTAAAATTATTAAAATGAAAAAACTATTATTACTAGGTGCTTTTGCACTTTTAGGAGGTATGGCACAGGCTCAGGAAGGCTTCAGATTGGGTGGTCATGTTGGTGCACCGCTAGGAGATGCTTCTGATGCAGCAAGTGTTACAATAGGTATCGATGCTGCTTATATGTGGCATATTACTAAAGGATTGGACATTGGTGCTACTACTGGATATTCTCATTTTTTTGGAAAAGACAATGTAGATGATTTTGGATTTGTTCCTATCGCTGCTTCCGGAAAATATACATTTTCTAAGGTTCCTCTTTTTGTAGGATTGGATCTTGGAGCTGCTATTTCTACAAGAGATTACATCAACAGTGGTTTGTATGTTGCGCCGAGAGTAGGCTATCAGATGAAAAATATAGAATTGTATCTGGGCTTCCAGACGATCAGCAGCAAATATAAGGATCATGGCCCGTATTGGTATGATAACGGAAGACATAACTTCGGTGCCGTGAACTTCGGGGTCAATTTTTTCCTGAAATAAAAAATTAGAAAAATCAAATAATTTTCACTCCAATTGCAGAATTGGAGTTTTTTTATTCAAAATTTTGTGAAAAAAGCAAAATGCTTTATTTAGTACGCTTTATTTTCGAAAATTGCTAATATTTATCAATGATATTAATCACATTAACAAATTTTAATTTTAGCAGATACCACTGTAAATTTGCCCTCAGAAAGTATTAAAATTTTTGAAAAAATGAAAAAAGTATTATTAGCTGGTGCTATTGCACTTTTCGGTTTATCTAATGCTCAAATCGCTAAAGGAACAGCTTATTTATCAGGATCTGTAGGGTATTCTCAAGAAGAAACTAACAGCGGTAACAATAAAACAGAAAACTTCAACGTAATCCCAACATTCGGATATTTCGTAGGAACTAACTTAGCAGTAGGTTTAGGAGTAGGTTACCAGACTCAGAAAGAAACAAACATTGCAACTACACAATTGCCAGGTGCTACTATCGTAAGTACTAACGAGGTGAAGGAACCAGCTTTCGTTGTTGCTCCTTTCGTAAGAAAATATTGGAATTTGTCTGATAAATTATACATCTTCGGACAATTGGCAGTGCCAATGCAGTTTGGAAAAACTGAAATCGATAACACTTCTGTAACTACAGCAGGTTCTTCAACTACTACAACTACAACTTCTTCTGAGGCTAAATATACTCAGGTTGGTGTTACTGTAAAACCAGGTTTAGATTATTTCCTAAACAAAAACTGGTCTATCGAAGCTACTATCGGTGAGTTTGGTTACAACAACTACAAACCAAAAGATGGTGAAGCTACAAACAACTATAACTTCGGATTGAACTTATCTTCAGTTACTTTCGGTGTTAAGTATGTTTTCGCTAAATAATTTAAGCTAAAAGCATTAAAAATAAAGTCCTAAGTTTTCTTAGGGCTTTTTTCGCATAATAAAAACTATAGCATGAAAAAACTATTACTAGCCGGTGCAATTACACTTTTCGGACTTTCTAATGCTCAGATTAAAAAAGGAACGGTTTACATTTCCGGACAGGTGAATTATACTCAGGAAGAAGATAAAAACAGAGACTTTACCGAGAAAAATTTTAAAATAATTCCGACGGCGGGTATATTTATAGCTCCAAATTTAGCTGTAGGAACAGGTTTAGGGTATACAAACAAAAAGACAGAATACCACGATATTTATTCTGACGGCTTTTTCACTAGTTCATTCGAGTCTACAGGAAAAACAGATGCCATTGTGGTTGCTCCTTTCATAAGAAAATACTGGACTTTATCGGATAAATTATATTTCTTCGGACAGTTGGAAATCCCAATGGAATTCGGGAAAATAAATCAGGATGCTTCGGTGACATACATCGACGGCATGTCCGGATTTATAGCTCAACAGACATTTTCCGTTGAAAGAAAATATACTTCAATCGGGGTGAATGTAAAACCGGGACTGGATTATTTCTTAAATAAAAACTGGTCTATCGAAGCAACAATAGGAGAATTCGGATACCAAAATTTCAAGTATAAAAACGAGACAGATACAGACCTTAAAAACTATAATTTCGGTCTCAACTTATCATCAATCTCTTTCGGAGTAAAGTATGTTTTTGCTAAATAATCAATTTAAATATAAACTAATTTTTAAAAATTAAATAAAATGAAAAAACTATTACTAGCTGGTGCAGTAGCACTTTTCGGACTTTCAAACGCACAGATGACTAAAGGTGACTGGGTAATCAGCGGAAACACTGGTGCTGGTTTCAACAATGTAACGACTACAATTAAAGCTAATGGTCAGTCTGTAGACGGTCCTAAAGTAAGCACATTTTCTGTAACGCCGTCTGTTGGATATTTTGTAATTGACAAATTAGCTGTAGGAATCGACTTAGGTTTTTTAACAGCTACTACAAAGTATGAAGGTTTAAAATCTACTACAACTAGCTTTTCTGTAATGCCGACTGCAACTTATTATTTCACTAATTCAAGCAAATTGGTTCCTTTCTTAGGTGCAGGAATAGGGTACGCTTCTGCTAAAAACAAAGGTGAAGCAGATTTTATGGGAATTTCTGATGAAACAACTACTGACGGTCTTGCTTGGAAAGTAAAAGGTGGAGTAACTTATATGGCGACTCAATCTTTAGGGATCAACTTGGGAGTTTCTTATGATCAGTTCTCAAACAAAGAAACGATTATGAACACTGACGTTAAAACAAACGTAAAAACTTTCGGTGTAAATGTTGGTTTCTCTTATTTCATCAAAGGTAAAGCTCAGAAATCTGATAAATAATTAGACGATCAAACAAATTAAACTAACATCATGAAAAAAATTTTATTCGCATCGGCTTTAGCATTATTTACAGTAGCTAATGCACAGACAACTTTTGGATTGAAAGGCGGATTTGCATTATCTAAATTAACATCCAATGAAGATCTTGACGCCTTCGAAGGAGTAAACGGAGGGCTGAAATCAAAGGCAGGCTTTTATGTAGGCGCTTTGGTTGAGCATAAATTTAATAATAAATTTGCTGTACAGGGAGAAGTTCAATACGCCAATCTTGGAGGTAAAGCTGAAGTTTCAATGTCAGGTATCACAGTTACGGAGAATTTCAATTTAAACAGAATTGTAATTCCTGTATCTGCAAGATATTATGCAACACCTGATCTTGCAGTATATGCAGGGCCTTTTGTAAGCATTAAAACAGGTACTAAAGTGAACATTGATGTATCTGGAGGTATGGCAGATCCGCAATTGCTGAATGAAGCGGAAAACTTCCTGGAAGAATCATTTGATAATGGTTTGAAGTCTGCTGAGTTCGGATTATTTTTAGGTGCGGATTATAACGTATACAAGGGACTTTTTGTAGATGCACGTTATAGCTTCGGATTATCTAACATGATTAAAGATCCTGTTGCCGACGAAAAAATGAAGATGAATTTCTTCCAGATAGGAATAGGATACAAATTCAAATAATAAAAAACTCTCAGAATTTTCTGAGAGTTTTATTTTTTATCTGTTTTTATTTTCCAAACATACCACCCATTCCAGGCATATTCGGCATTTTGCTCATCATCTGCATCATTTGTTTTCCCTGAGGTCCCTGCATCATCTTCATCATTTTACCCATTTGGTCAAACTGCTTCATCAATTGGTTTACATCTTCAATTTTTCTTCCGGCACCTTTTGCAATTCTGTTTTTTCTCTGAGTATTAATAATAGAAGGTCTTCTTCTTTCTTCAGGAGTCATAGAATAGATGATCGCTTCGATATGTTTAAAGGCATCATCGCTGATTTCCACATCCTTGATCGCCTTTCCAACTCCCGGAATCATCCCCATCAAATCCTTCATATTACCCATTTTCTTGATCTGATTAATTTGTTTTAAGAAATCATCAAAACCAAACTCATTTTTAGCGATTTTCTTGTGAAGTTTTTTCGCTTCCTCTTCATCAAACTGCTCCTGAGCTCTTTCTACTAACGAAACAACGTCTCCCATTCCCAGGATTCTGTCTGCCATCCTTTCCGGGTAGAAAAGATCCAAAGCTTCCATTTTCTCACCTGTAGAGATGAATTTGATAGGCTTTTCTACAACCGAACGAATCGTCAACGCAGCTCCACCACGTGTATCACCGTCTAATTTTGTTAAAACAACTCCGTCAAAATTCAAAGTATCATTGAAGGCTTTTGCCGTGTTCACAGCATCCTGACCCGTCATGGAATCCACAACGAATAATGTTTCGTTTGGTTTAATAGTAGAATGAACTGTTTTGATTTCGTTCATCATCTGCTCATCAATTGCCAAACGACCTGCGGTATCGACAATTACGATATCATGACCATTAGATTTAGCAAAATTGATCGCGTTTTCAGCAATAGTAGAAGGGTTTGTAGAACCTTCCTCCGTGAAAACAGGAACCCCAATCTGACCTCCCAAAACTTTCAGCTGGTCGATCGCAGCCGGACGGTAAACGTCACAAGCTACCAAAAGAGGTTTTTTATTTCTTTTTGTTTTTAAATAATTAGCCAATTTTCCGGAGAAAGTCGTCTTACCGGAACCCTGAAGACCTGCAATAAGGATTACAGACGGCTTCCCTGAAAGGTTGATTCCTTCCTGAGAACCTCCCATTAGATCTACCAATTCATCATGAACAATCTTTGTCATCAGCTGTCCCGGAGTAAGCGAAGTAAGAACGTTTTGTCCCAGCGCTTTATCCTGAACTCTTTTCGTAAGATCTTTGGCAACTTTATAATTAACATCGGCGTCTACCAATGCTCTACGAATCTCTTTTACGGTTTCCGCAACATTGATTTCCGTAATTTTTCCTCTTCCGGAAATATTATGAAGCGCTTTGTCTAATTTATCCTGTAAACTATTAAACATATGTATTCTAAATTATAGGTCTGCAAAAATAAGGAATTTTTAGCATATCTAAAGACTTCGACACGTAATATTATATATACAATATTTTCAAACACAAAGTTTAAGGTTAAATATAAATCCTTCGACTGTTTTGCGCTCGGAATGACATCATAAAAATTTACATATATAATAATAAACAATTAGTATTAGCAACCTGTCATCCTGAGCGCGAAGCAGTCGAAGGACTCTTCACTCCATATAAAAAATAGTTTATCTTAAAAAATCCTTCAACTTCGTTCAGGAAGACACTGGCAAATTATTGTGTATAAGTAAACTGTTAATATTAGCAACCTGTCATCCTCAGCGGAGTCGAAGAATCTACAGAATATTTCATGGTATTAAAATATAAACAGGTTGTATGATAAAAATCAAATCATACCATAATCCGATAGAAAAAGTCTATTTTTGCGATAAATTAAAACTGACCTAATAAATGTTAGGTAAAAACAAATTTGAAATGAAAGCTAATCCCAATATTCTGGTAACGGTATTATTCTTTTTGACTTTCCTGATTCATTTCTCTTTGTGGAAATTTGTTTTTCATCTGGATGAGATTGTAATCGTGAAATTTTATTTATTCCTGAGTGTGATGTTTATGCTGATGATTACCCTGATTGTTTTAATCAACAAAGTGGTACCGGAATTTTTAGGACTGTCTGTGATCGGGTTGATCTTATTAAAATTCGCTTTAATGTATCTGATTCGGAAAAAATTAAACTTTGAAGTGATTCCGGGGTATAAATTTCATTTTATCATACCCTATTTTGTCCTGACGACGCTCCTTACGTACTATGCGATTAAGCTAATTAATCATGACAAAAAACAGTAAAATTATTTATTGAAACTAGAAAAATTATTATATTTTTGCACAACGAAAAAAACCTATCAATGTTTAAGAAATTCGCAGTTTTATTCTACAGTATTTTTGTATTAAACTTAGTGTCTGCACAGCACGGTGAGGCTACTGCTGAGGCGGCTCCAGCTACAGAGCTTTCGGAAAAAGACAAAGTAAGTAAAGAAAACAAAGAGTTCATCGCCCATCACTTGTTGGACGCTCACGACTTTACATTGATGGTAGACAAAGAAGGTCACCATATCGGTTTTCCTCTTCCTGTTATTTTTTATGACAATGGGATCCACGCTTTCATGAGCAACAAAGAAGGATTCATGCACGGAGAGCCAACTGAGGTAGACGGAAATTTCTACAAACTACACCACGAAAAAATTTATAAAACAGACGCAAACGGGACTCTGGAAATTGATGAAGAAGGTCACCCGAAAGCTGAAAAAGTTTTAGACTTATCCATTACGAAGAGTGTACTTATCATTATCATGGTTTCGATCTTCATGTTGGTATTGTTCACAGGAATGGCAAGATCTTACAAAAAGTCTCAGGTTCCTACAGGAGCAGCAAGATTTTTAGAACCATTGGTAATTTTCGTAAGAGACGAAATTGCTATCCCGAATATCGGACATAAATATAAGAGATTCATCGGATATTTACTGACTGTATTTTTCTTCATCTTATTTTTGAACGTATTAGGATTAATGCCTTTCGGAATCAATGTTACCGGTAATATTACCATGACATTCTTATTGGCGATCCTTACTTATTTAATTACTACATTTTCTGCAAATAAAGATTATTGGAAACACATCTTCTGGATGCCGGGAGTACCTGTACCCATGAAAATCATCATGTTGCCAATCGAATTGTTAGGAACAATCACAAAGCCTTTCGCATTGATGATCCGACTTTTTGCAAACATGACTGCAGGACACATCGTGGTAATGAGTTTGATCGGATTGATCTATGTATTCAAGAACTTTGTAGCAGGTGTTGCATTCCCGTTCCTTACATTGGTAATCTATCTTTTGGAAGTATTGGTAGCATTCTTACAGGCTTATATCTTTACGATGTTATCAGCTTTGTTCATCGGAATGGCGGTGCAGGAGCACGAGCACGAACACCACGCTGCTCACTAATTGAAAATTAAAATAATAAAAAGAAACAAATTTTTTAAAATTATATATTATGGAAATCCCTAAAATTGTAGGTGCTGGTATCGTAGTACTAGGTGTAGGTATCGGTCTTGGTAAAATCGGAGCTGCTGCTCTTGAAGCTATCGCTAGACAACCTGAACAATCTGGAAAAATCCAAACAGCTATGCTTATCGCAGCTGCACTTGTAGAAGGTGTTGCGTTTGCTGCTCTATTCGCAGTAAACTAATTAAAACTAAAGCCACTATCCGTAACGGTTGGTTACAGATAGTGGTTATTTAAGAAAAAAAGTAATAATTATTTATACATTAATATAATGGAATTAATTCATCAGTTTTCATCAGGATTATTTATTATCCAATCTGTTATTTTTCTAGCATTGTTATTTTTGTTAGGTAAATTCGCTTGGAAACCTATTTTAAAGTCTATCAATGACAGAGAAACTTCTATCGTTGATGCTCTTAATCAAGCTACACTAGCAAGAAAAGAAATGGAAACTTTAAAAGAGGATAACGAAAGAATCATTCGTGAAGCTAAAATCGAAAGAGATGCTATCCTTAAAGAAGCCAGAGAGATTAAAGATAGAATCGTAGGTGAGGCTAAAGATGCTGCTAAAGCTGAAGGAGACAAATTGATCGAAGCTGCTAAACAAACTATCAACGCTGAGAAAAACGCTGCAATGGCAGATATCAAAACTCAGATCGGTACTTTATCAGTGAACATCGCAGAGTCTATCTTGAAACAAAAATTAGACAACAGCGAAGCTCAAAACGAATTAGTTCAAAATTATTTAAACAAATCTAACCTTAACTAATAATGCTTACATCTAAAGTAGCTAAAAGATACGCACAAGGTTTACTTGATTTTACAAACGAATCAGGGCAAACGGCTACTGTATTTTCAGAAATGAAAGATGTAGTGAAGATTATGAATGAATCTCAGGATTTAAACAAATTCTTCCACACACCATACATCGATTCTAAAAAGAAAATAGAAGTAGCAAAGGAGATTTTCAAAAGTTTATCGGTTTCTTCTCAAAATATGATCACTTTGGTAATCAGACAGGGAAGAGAAAATCAACTGAAAAATATCGCTCAGGAATTCATCAATAAAGTTGAGGATATCAATGGCGTACAGAGAATTACTCTTACGACAGCGACTGAGATTTCAAAAGAGAATATCAATCAGATCTTAAGATCTACCAACTTGGTAAAAGCTGATTCGAATTTTGATTTGAAACTAAATGTAAACCCGAAAATCCTTGGAGGTTATATATTAAGAGTAGGAGACCAGTTAGTAGATGCTTCTGTGAAGTCTAAGCTTAATCAAATTAAAAAAGATTTTCAATTAAATTAAGAAAAAAACAACCATACAATGGCAGAAATAAATCCGGCAGAAGTATCTGCGATCTTAAAACAGCAATTGGCCAACTTCGATACTCAATCAAACGTTGAGGAAGTAGGTACAGTTTTAACCATCGGTGATGGTATTGCTCGTGTATACGGGTTAGAAAACGTACAATACGGAGAGTTGGTGAAATTTTCTAGTGATGTAGAAGGTATTGTACTAAACCTTGAAGAAGACAACGTAGGTGTTGCTCTACTTGGTGAAAGTAAATTAGTAAAAGAAGGTGATACAGTAAGAAGAACAAACAGAATCTCTTCTATCAAAGTAGGAGAAGGCATGTTGGGAAGAGTAGTAGATACTCTTGGTAACCCTATCGATGGTAAAGGTCCTATTACTGGGGATTTATACGAAATGCCATTGGAAAGAAAGGCTCCTGGAGTTATCTTCAGACAGCCGGTAACTGAGCCTTTACAGACAGGTATCGTTGCAATCGACTCTATGATCCCTGTAGGAAGAGGGCAGAGAGAGCTTATCATCGGTGACAGACAGACAGGTAAAACTACTGTTGCGATCGATACGATCATCAACCAAAAAGAATTCTATGATGCAGGGAAGCCTGTATATTGTATATATGTTGCTATCGGACAAAAAGCGTCTACTGTAGCACAAATCGTGAAAACGCTTTCTGATAAAGGAGCTTTAGCTTATACGGTAATCGTTGCGGCTAACGCATCAGATCCGGTTCCAATGCAGGTATATTCTGCAATGGCAGGTGCTTCTATCGGTGAGTTCTTCAGAGACACTGGTAGACCAGCTTTGATCGTTTATGATGATTTATCAAAACAAGCGGTAGCTTACCGTGAGCTTTCTCTACTATTGAGAAGACCACCGGGACGTGAGGCTTATCCTGGAGACGTTTTCTATCTTCACTCAAGATTGTTGGAAAGAGCAGCAAAAGTAATCGCTGATGACAAAATTGCAAGCCAAATGAATGATTTACCTGAGTCTTTAAGACCAATCGTGAAAGGTGGTGGTTCATTAACGGCACTTCCAATCATCGAAACTCAGGCGGGTGACGTTTCTGCGTATATCCCAACGAACGTAATCTCTATTACAGACGGACAGATCTTCTTGGAGTCTGATCTATTCAACTCAGGGGTACGTCCTGCGATCAACGTGGGTATCTCTGTATCGAGAGTAGGAGGTAACGCTCAGATCAAATCAATGAAAAAAGTTTCTGGTACGCTTAAATTAGACCAGGCTCAATATAAAGAATTAGAAGCGTTTGCTAAATTCGGTTCAGACCTTGATGCTTCTACTTTAGCAGTTATCTCTAAAGGGGAAAGAAACGTTGAGATCCTTAAGCAGCCGGTAAACTCTCCACTTCCTGTAGATAGCCAAGTTGCTATGATCTACGCTGGAACTGAGAACTTACTAAGAAACGTTCCTATCAGAAAAGTAAAAGAATTCCAAATCGAATATATCGAGTTCCTAAGATCTAAGCATCCTGATACAATGGCTGCTATCAAAGCTGGGAAAATCGATGATTCAATCACAGGTGTTCTTAAGCAGGCTGCTAATGATTTAGCTTCTAAATATAACTAAAAATTAGTTGATGGTTTTTGGTTGATAGTTGACAGAATTTTCTAAAACTAGCAACCAACAACCGACAACCAACAACTAACCAAATATGGCAAACTTAAAAGAAATACGAGGCAGAATTACTTCAATTTCATCTACGATGCAAATTACACGTGCTATGAAAATGGTTTCGGCAGCGAAACTTAAAAAAGCACAGGATGCAATCGTAATGTTAAGACCTTATTCTGAGAAATTACAGGAGCTTATCCAGAATGTAAATTCCAGCTCGGATCCTGATCAAATTTCTGTTTACGCTCAAAAAAGAGAGGTAAAGAGAGTGCTTTTTATCGCTATTACTTCAAACAGAGGTCTTGCGGGAGCTTTCAATTCATCTATCGTTAAAGAGCTTAATGCACAGTTTCAGAATAAATCTCAATACGAGGTTGAAGTTCTTTCTATTGGTAAAAAAGCTTTCGATGCTGTAAGAAAAACTCGTACGGTATATTCTAATGAAAGCGCGGTTTATGATAATCTGAACTTCGATACAGTGGCTAATGTTTCTGAAGCGGTAATGACAAGCTTTAGAGAAGGGAAATTTGATGAAGTTTATTTAATTTATAATAAATTCGTTAATGCTGCTACTCAGGAAGTGACAACGGAACAATTGCTTCCGATTTCTATGCCTGAAACTACAGAACCTCAGATAGAGACAGATTATATTTTTGAACCAAACAGAACAGAAATCTTAGATAATTTGATTCCTAAGTCTATCAAAACTCAGGTTTTCAAAGCTGTCCTGGATTCTGTAGCATCTGAGCACGGAGCGAGAATGACTGCTATGCACAAGGCAACAGACAACGCTCAGGCTTTGAAGAATGATTTGGTAATCTTCTACAACAAAGCAAGACAGGCTGCCATTACAAACGAAATCCTAGAAATCGTTTCCGGAGCTGAAGCTTTGAAAAATTCGTAAGAATTATTTTAACATACAAACAAAAGCATCGATTTATCGGTGCTTTTTTGTTTTATTTGGCTGGAGGCTTGATGTTGGGAGTCAGAAGTTCCTATTCGTCTGTTGATTTTTAGATTAAATTAAAATTAATTTTAAATATAAATTCCCGCTGCAGTACCTCCATCTTCCATCTTCCAGCCTCCATTCTTAAGGAAATATCTTTTTCATCAATTCAGGTTATTTTTATTTTATATATCTTTGTATCAATAAATTTATATAATCTCTAAATGGACTCGGACATAGTCAGGCTCTTGTTGGCCTTATTACTTGTTTTACTTAATGGCTTTTTCGTAGCCGCAGAATTTTCAATAGTTAAGGTTCGTTACTCACAGATCCAGTTAAAAGCTGCAGAAGGAAATTCTATGGCAAAACAGGCGGAGCACATTATCAAGCATCTTGATGAGTATTTATCGGCAACACAGTTGGGGATTACTTTGGCTTCCCTTGCATTAGGTTGGGTCGGAGAAAGTGCATTGCATCACGTTATTGAAAATATTTTCAATTATTTAGGTTTCAGTATGAGCGAAGCGACTGTCACTTCAGTCTCAGTAATCATAAGTTTTGTATTAATTACCGTTATGCATATTGTTTTTGGTGAGCTTATTCCAAAATCAATCGCGATCAGAAAATCAGAAGCTACCACGATGGCTACTGCAATTCCACTGAGGGTTTTCTATACTGTTTTTAAACCATTCATTTGGTTAATGAATCTGATGTCGAATACTTTCCTGAGATTGGTAAAAATACACCCTGCTTCTGAGCACGAGATTCACTCTACGGAAGAATTACAGCTTTTGGTGAAACAAAGTGCAGACAGTGGGGAAATTGAAGAAGAAAACTATGAGATCATTAAAAATGCCTTTGATTTTACAGATCATTCGGCAAAACAGATCATGGTTCCCCGTCAGAATATTACATCAATTGATTTTGAAGAAGATCTCAACGAAATTATCAATAAAATTATGGACAGCGGATATTCCCGTATTCCTGTGTATGTAGATTCTATTGATAATGTGATTGGTGTTCTTTATACAAAAGAAATCATAAGAGAATTTGTAAAAAGAAAAGGAGAACTGAATCACGAAGATCTGAAAGAGCTGATGCGTGATGCCTTTTTCGTGGTGGGAAGTAAGAAAATCTCAGATTTGTTGAAAATTTTCCAACAGAAAAAGCAGCATTTGGCCATTGTAATCGACGAATTCGGAGGTACGGAAGGTATCATTACCCTTGAAGATATTTTAGAGGAATTGGTAGGTGAAATCCAGGATGAGGAAGATGATGAAGATAAGATCGTAGATAAAATCGGCGACAATACCTATTGGGTGCAGGCAACACAGCCTTTGGACGAAATCAACGAATTTTTACCTAAAAAGCTGCCTCTTCCCGAAGAAAGCGAATACAATACATTAGCCGGATTTATCCTTCATGCATTAGAAGATATCCCGGAAGAAAACCAGGAATTTGACCTTGAAAATTATCATTTCAAAATTTTGAAAATGAATAATAAGAGTGTAGAACTCGTGGAATTGGTTTACGAAGAACCAAATATCGTAAATGATCTTGCAGAAAGAATAGGAGAAGTTTAATACAATGAATTTTTATAACAGTATAAAAGATTATGAAGATCCAAAACGCCAGTACGAAGAAGAAGTTCTGGTTTTGGATGATACTGATGAAATCTATAAGTTGGTTTTGCATAATGACGATGTTCATACCTTCGACTACGTCATTGACTGTCTGATCGAGATTTGCAAACACACATTGGAGCAGGCCGAACAGTGCACGATTCTCGTCCATTTTAAAGGCAAATGCACGGTAAAAACAGGATCAATGGATGTGTTGAAACCCATGCATGAAAAACTGCTTTCAAGAGAATTAACAAGCGAAATAGTATAATGAAAAGCTCCGACATTTGTTGGAGCTTTTTATTTTTAAATGTTTTAAGTTTTTTTTAATAAAAGTTAATATTTCAGGAATATTTATTAAATTGCTTTATTAACTCAAAACATTTATATGAAAATTAAAATTAATTCGTTAATTCTTGGCTGTGTATTGTCATGTTCGGCATTGATGGGTCAGGAATCATCTTTAGAAGCACCCGCAAGAAGGTGGATTACAGAAAACTCCAGAAGCTTAGGAGTACAAAATTTCAGTCAGCTTAAATTAAATTACGTAAGAAAAGGAAACACAGGGGAAACGCTGCGTTTTCAGCAGATGATTAAAAACGTACCGGTTTTTCAGTCTGAAATTGTTGTTCATTTTAACAAAGAAGGAAAAATTACCTACACTTCTACAGAAAGTTTAAGGAAAAATGTACAGGATATCAATACGGTTCCTACTTTTCAGGCTTCGGAAGCCATTAAAAAAGCCCATACAGCATCTCATTCAAAAGGAGATATTACGTATGAAGAAAGTAAATTATATGTGTATGTTACAGAACAGGGCGATACCAAATTGGTTCATCGTGTCTTAACCAATTCTTACGAAAATCCGGGAAGCTGGGAAACGATTGTCGATGCACAAACGGGCGATATCATCAGTGTTAAAGACATTTCCTTACATCATAAAGATAAAGATTCTGAAAAGGAAAAAAAGAATAAAAAGAAAAAGGAAGCTAAAAAGAATGTTTTGGTAACCGGATCTGCATATATTTTTGATCCCGATCCACTTTCCAAAATGCATGTAGCCTACGGCGGCCAGTATGTAGATGGAAGCGATGCGACTAATGCAAGTTTAGATGGAGCAAGAACTTTAGTGACCATTCCAGAATTGGAATTAACGGCAGGAGTGTATAAACTAAAAGGTACATATGTCGAGATCAAAGAGCTTGAAGCCCCAAATAAAGGACTATTTACCCAGGCAAGCAATCAATTCTTATTTAACAGAAATAATGACGGATTTGAGGCTGCTAATGCTTACTGGCATCTTGATAACAATCTTCGTTATATCAATCTTACTTTAGGAATTCCTTGCGTTCCCAGTGTGAATGGCGGAATTCTGGCATTTGACCCTCACGGAGAAAATGGCGCAGATAACTCCCACTATGATCCGAATATTCAGGTTTTGGTTTTCGGTGAAGGCGGAGTGGATGATGCAGAAGATGCAGATGTTGTATTGCACGAATTAGGACACGGCGTTCATGATTGGATTACCGGTGGAAATGGCTCACAGGTACAAGGCTTAGGAGAAGGTTCAGGAGATTACTGGGCACAATCTTACAGCAGAAGCTTAAACCAGTGGCAATCTACAGATGCTGCTTATCATTGGATGTTCAGTTGGGACGGTCACAACCCGTTCTGGGCGGGAAGAGTAACAAATTATGCCGCAGCTTATCCTTCAGGATTAACGGGAGCCATTCACACAGACGGACAGATTTGGGCATCTGCATTAATGAGAATTTACAACAAAATCGGAAAAGAAAAAACCGACAGAGTATTTCTTGAAGGATTAAGCATGACGGGCTCAAGCACCAACCAGCAAAACGCAGCAATTGCCGTAAGACAGGCTGCCATCGATATGTTGGGAACTTTCGGGTTTACGTGTAGCGATATTACGGATATTACAACAGAATTTACGGCTACAGGCTATGTATTACCGGCTTATAACTGTCAGTTGAGTGTAGATGATGTTTCTAAAAAAGAAATAATTGCCATCTATCCGAATCCGGTTTCTGATGTGCTAAATATTTCCATGAAAATAAGCAAAGAAGAAAAAGTAGAAATCTTCAATATGGAAGGAAGAAGAGTATTGGAAACAACGATTGGTAACGGAAGAAATGCAATTAATGTTTCTCATCTGCAGGTCGGAGATTATATTGTAAAAATAAAAGGCTTAGAATTATCAACGAAATTCATTAAAAAATAAAAATAAAATCCGGTGTCAAAAGCATCGGATTTTTTATTTCAATGAAATACGTTCATCATCCCGCATCCCTCTTCCAGCTTTTAAATAAAATAGTATATTTGTAAAAACTATAAAGAAACAAAAAAAGAATGCTTGTAATAGGAATTGCAGGAGGTACAGGATCCGGCAAAACTACGGTTGTTGACAAGATACTTCAGCAGCTTGATATTGAAGGAATGAATATCCTTTCACAGGATAATTATTATCATGATAATCATAATCTTACATTGACGGAGAGAGAAGCCCTGAACTACGATCATCCCAAATCCATCGATTTTGATTTATTGATACAGCACGTAAAAGCTTTAAAGAATCATGAGCCTATCGAGCAGCCGATTTATAGCTTTGTGACCCATTCCAGAACCGGAGATCATGTAACTGTAGAACCTAAAAATGTATTGGTGGTAGAAGGAATTCTCGTTCTTACCAACAAAGAATTGTTAAAGGAGTTTGATTTAAAAGTGTTTGTACATGCAGATTCAGACGAAAGACTCATCAGGAGGATCCGAAGAGATACTCAGGAAAGGGGAAGAGATCTGGGGGAAGTATTGCACCGTTATCAGACGACTTTAAAGCCAATGCATCAGGAATTTATTGAGCCTTCAAAAAATGAAGCGGATCTTATTATCCCGAATATGAGGCAGAATTCCGTAGCGATTGATTTTTTAACTACCGTTATTAAAAACTCGTTGAGAAAACATTAAAAATGAAAGAAAATAAACTTATTAAAGACATTCAGCCAAAGTCTGAGACCTTCAAACTTATTCAGAAATATCTGTTGAATAAATATACCATTACCATCTGTATGTTTCTGGTTTGGATGATTTTCTTTGATAAAACTTCGTTTTTGGTAATTAATGAACTGAATGGTGAAATCAACAAATACGAAGACCAACTTCAATATTATAAAACAGAATACGAAAAAAACGACGCGTTTTATAAAAAATTGATGAATAATAAATCTGAAAAAGAAAAATATGCAAGAGAAAACTATTTCATGAAAAAACCGAATGAAGAGATTTTTATTCTGGTCGTAGATAGTACAAACGTTGCGAAAAAATAATTAAAAAAGTGAATTGTCAATTGTGAGTTTTGCTTCGCAAGTGAATTGTTAAAAATTGACAAGCAAAGCAGATTGACCATTCATCATTCACCAATAATCTATACTCAATGTCAAATACAGCCTGGGAAAATTTAGTAAAAAAACAACTTAAAACAGAAGATATTGATTCGGTTCTCACCAGAGAAAATTTAGAAGGAATAGATGTAAAACCTTTCTATGACGCGGTGAAAAGACCATTGGTAAATCTGCCGAAAATCGAAGAAAGTACCCATTTGGTAGCAAGATATCATGAAAGCCTGGAAGAGGATGTATTCGCGTTTATTCTGGATCATAATGTTGAAAATCTTGAGCAGAAAACTATTTTTATAGATAATGTTGACTTGGCAGGACACATCAGTCCGAAAGAAGAAGATCAATATTTTTCGCTAATTGATGTTTTTGATGAAAAAGAAGCCATGATTAATGATCAGTTGGTTAAAGAATTACTGGCAAAAGAGTTCAGAAGAAACATTTGTATAGATATTTCACTTCATCAGAATGCGGGAGCTGCGATCTATCAGCAATTGGGAATTGCATTGGCAAAAACGAAAGAACTGGTAGAAGTTTATGGCTCTGAAATTTTAAATAAATTGATTTTCAGAATTGCTGTCGGAGGAAATTATTTCTTTGAAATGGCGAAACTGAGAGCTTTTAAAATGGTTTTCAACCAACTTTCCAAAGAATATAATTTAGACGAAATTCCATATATTTTTGCGGAAACTTCGTTAAGAAATAAGGCTATTTCTGATAGTGAAAATAACCTGATCCGCTCAACTCTGGAGCTTGCTTCTGCGATGATTGGTGGTGCTGATGCCGTTTTCAGTAATAATTATCTGGTTGACAGAAGTACGGAAAATTCAGAAGAAATCTCTTTCAAGCAACAGATCGTTTTGGCGTACGAAAGTATCATTAATGTCTTTGAAGATGCTTCAAACGGCAGCTATTATGTGGAAGATATCACCCAGCAGATTGCTGAAAAATCATGGAATTTATTCATTGAAATTGAAGAAGCGGGAGGATATCTCGAACTGTTAAAACAGGGAATCGTCCAAAAGAAAATCTACGATCACGCAATTGAAGAGCAAAAATGGGTGGAAGAAGGTAAAATTAAGCTGATCGGAGTGAATTTATATCCAAAATTAGACGTTAAAAAGTCTGCGGAGGAATTATATAATGAAAAAGAAATAAAAACTGTTCGTTGGGCTGAAATGTTTGAATAATGAAAGAAAAGCTGGTTGATTTATTCGAATACACCTACCATTTCAACAAAGAAATGATAAAAATTATTTCTGAAAATCTTGAAAAGGTTGATGAAAAAACGATGAGTTTAATCAATCATACGTTAAATGCCCAGCAAATCTGGAATGCAAGGATTTTGGGTGAAAAGACTTTTGAGGTTTGGCAAATCAATCCTTTTGAAAGCCTGGAAGGTATTAATGATCAGAACTTTAAAACAAGTGTTCAGATTGTTGGAAATTCCGATCTAGACCAGAGAATCAACTATCAAAATTCAAGAGGAACCAAGTTTGAGAACAGCATTTTTGAGATGCTTTTTCATGCGGTGAATCATTCAACCTATCACAGAGGGCAGATCAATTCATTACTGAAGCAAAACGGAATTGAGCCGATTTTGACGGATTATATTTTTTATAAAAGGTAAATTTCTAATAAATAATGTGATGCTTCGACGAAGCTCAGCATGACAACTCTAATACTAGCCGTTTTTTTAACAGTATATTTGTAGCGATGTCATGCTGAGCCCCGTCGAAGCATCCCACACAAGAAAAAAATCTGTGGGACATAAAACAATATTAAACAAAGAAATTCAAAAATACATCAATGCAAATCTAAACACAGACTTGCATTCTTTGCTGTTAAAAAAATCTCCATTTCCTGAGGTTTCCATGCAGGAAATCGTTCAGCAGATCAAAGGAAAACAAGTTGCGCAGAAAAAATTTCCATTTTTATTAAAAGATGAAATTATTTTCCCGCCACAATTGAACTTAGAACAATCTTCATCTGAGAAAACAGCGCTTTATAAATCCGGAATTGTAAAAGGAAAGAAATTCATTGATCTCACCAGCGGTTTCGGAATAGATGCCTATTATTTATCTCAAAATTTTGAAGAAATTACGCTTGTCGAGCAAAACCTGGAACTGTTGGAAATTGTCGAGCATAACTGGAATATTTTAGGCAAAAAAGCAACATTCATCAATCAAAAACTGGAAGATTTTTTAGAAGAAAATCAGGAAAAATTTGATGTGGTTTATCTCGATCCGGCGCGAAGAGACGATCATAAAAACAAAGTTTTTCTTTTGGAAGACTTGTCGCCCAATATTATTGAAATTCAGGAAAAATTGTTGTCAATTTCCAATGAAGTGGTGATAAAATTGTCTCCTTTAATCGATTTAAAATACCTCATTTCCGTCTTACCGAACGTTTTCAGGATTGATATTATCGCCTTAAAAAACGATGTAAAAGAAGTTGTTGTCTTTCTTTCCAATGAAAATTCAGGAGAAATTATCTGCAATTGTCTGAATCTTGAAAGTGGTGAATCAATATTTACATTTACATTCGGAGAAGAAGAAAAAGCAGTGGCTGCATATTCTGAACCTGAAAAATTTATATATATTCCCAATCATTCCATTTTGAAAGCGGGAGTTTTTAATTTAATTTCAGAAAAATTTTCATTAAAAAAGCTTCATCCGAATACCCATCTTTACACCTCGGAAGAAAAACTTGATGATTTTCCGGGTAGAATTTTAGAGATGGAAGTTATTGATGCTAAACATATTAAAAATAAAAGTCAGTTTAATATTATTTCAAAAAATTATCCTTTAAAACCTGAAGAAATCAAAAAGAAATACAGCCTGAAAGATGGCGGAGAAAGCTACCTTATTTTTACACAATCCAAAAAAGGAAAAATAATATTAAAATCAGTATAAAAATGTTGCCGAAAAAAATAGGAATCCTTAATTTTGGGCAATCAAAAAATTGAGCATGAAATCGCTTGCCGGTAAATAATTATAATTGGCTGAAATAATGCGATTCATATGACCTTTAAAAAATAAATCTTACATATGAAAAAATTAGTTATATGTTTAGCCCTTGCGACTGTTGCTGTAAGCTGCAAAAAAATTCAGGCTGGCGGAAATAAGAATGTTATAAAGCTTGAAGAAGGAGCAGACAGATATTCTGAAGATGTACAAGGTGGTGGTGAAGCTCACGGGCATGGTCACGAAACTGCTGCAGAACACACAGAAAAAGCAACTGCTGAAAAACATGAGGCTGAAGCTCCAAAAACGGACAGTGCAACTGCAACTGCAAAACCTGCTGAAGCTCAGACTCCTAAAGCTGAACACTAATTATCAGTACACCATATAAAGAATGTCCCGCAGAAATGTGGGACATTTTTTTGGAGCTTTATCCCGCTTTCCGCACTCGCTATTTTTTTTGTTTCGCTGCGGTCTCGTCGAAGACGAGACCGCAGCGAAACAAAAAAAATGAGCTCAAACAAATGCTGCAATCGGGGCTAAGGTGGCAGTCGTTACTTTCAAGAGTCAAAGCCTTGACAAACCTTACGATTTCAACACTCTGTTTGTCATCCTGAAAGGATCTCAACTATAGTATTAGAAAGAAACTTTGGTCATTGTGAACGTAGTTCAGGGAGGGACAAAGAAATCTCATTGTCTTATTTAGTTAAATGATTAATGTTTCGACTGTTGAGATCCTTACAGGATGACAAACTTTGCGGAAATTAGGATAAAAATACAAAATAGCTAAAGCAAAATCAAATCAAAGGACGTGATGATTACATCTACAACGAGCTTAAAATCAAGATAATCATAACCTGAGGAAATTTATATGTTTTTGTTTGTTACTGCATCGCATTTTTTTTACTTTTAGCAAAACAAAATTTTACAATGCAAGAGACATTAAATTACATTAACGAAAACAAACAACGTTTCGTGGATGAATTATTTGAGTTATTGAGAATTCCTTCTATTTCAGCTGATCCTGCGTACAAAAATGATGTGTTGAAATGTGCAGATGTTGTCGCAGAACACCTTAAAAATGCAGGAGCCGATCATGTTGAAGTTTGCCAGACAAAAGGATATCCTATTGTTTTCGGGGAGAAAATTTTAGATAAAAATTTACCTACAGTTTTGGTATACGGTCACTACGATGTACAGCCGGCTGATCCTTTGGAATTATGGACAAAACCACCATTCGAACCTTATATCGAGAAAACCGAACTTCACCCTGAAGGAGCTATTTTTGCAAGAGGTTCTGCAGATGACAAAGGTCAGTTTTTCATGCATCTGAAAGCTTTTGAAGCAATGATGAAAACAAATGCTCTTCCTTGTAATGTGAAATTTATTTTGGAAGGAGAAGAAGAAGTAGGGTCAGTAAGCTTAGGTGATTTCGTTAATGAAAATAAAGAAAAATTATCTTGCGACTGTATTTTAATTTCTGATACTCATATCTATAGCAACGAACAACCGACTGTTACGACAGGTTTAAGAGGATTAAGCTATGTAGAGGTTGAAGTTGAAGGACCAAACAGAGATTTACACTCAGGTCTTTATGGAGGTGCCGTTCCAAACCCGATTCATGTGCTTTCAAGAATGATCGCAAAATTAATCGATGAAGACGGACACATCACAATCGACGGGTTCTATGATAACGTAGAAACGGTTTCTGATGCCGATAGAGCCGACATGAATAAATTAAAGGATAACCCTGAAGAATTCAAAAAATCCATCGGATTGAGCGGAGTAGAAGGTGAAAAAGGCTATACAACCCTTGAAAGAACGTCTATCCGTCCGACATTAGACTGCAACGGAATTTGGGGCGGTTACACAGGAGAAGGTGCCAAAACAGTGATTCCTTCAAAGGCTTTTGCTAAAATTTCAATGCGTTTGGTTCCTTATCAGACTCCGGAAGAAATTACAGAAAAATTTACAGCATATTTTAAGAAAATTGCTCCTGCGAATGTAAAAGTGAAAGTAACCCCACATCATGGAGGTATGCCTTACGTTTTGCCTACAGATACTAAAGAGTTTTTAGCAGCAAAACAGGCTATGGAATCTGCCTTTGGAAAAGAAGTTCTTCCTTACAGAGGTGGTGGAAGTATTCCCATTACAGCAATGTTTGAACAGGTTTTAGGTGCTAAATCTGTATTAATGGGATTCGGATTGGATTCGGATGCGATTCATTCTCCTAACGAGCATTATGGCTTATTTAATTTCTATAAGGGAATTGAAAGTATTCCTTTATTCTTTGAAAATTACGCTAAATAATTTTTTTATAAAAAAAAATTAATCCCTAAGGTGTTTCTTAGGGATTTTTTTTTATATTTACCTCAAAATAAATAATTATCATGAAAAAACTTTTACTCTCTCTAGGGTTGTTTACCTTCCTTATAGGTAACGCTCAAATGAACTATAGCTTCGAATCTTCACAAGGATATACTCTTGGAAACATTTCTGGACAAAACAGTTGGGGTGCTACGGCTGCTGCAAATATTGCGGTAGTTTCTGCTGAACAGGCAAATCCTGGTACACAATCTTTAAAAATTACAGGAAATAACGGCACTAATCACGCTGTAGCAGGGCCTATTAGTCCTACAACAACGGTAAATGGGCCAATAGTTACGGTTCTTTTTAATGCATACTTTACACCTTCAGTTCCTGCAGGAGATGAGTGTGACTTCTTTTTTTCACCGCAATCACCTTCTCAGAGTACTATCAATGCAAGAATGAGATTTGACTTTCAAAATAATATTCTTGTTGTTGACATGGATCCAACTACTCTTCAACTTGGATATATAGATACAGGCGCAAACTTTACAAGAAGTGCCTGGAATACTTATAAAATACAATTAGATTTTGCTAATAATGAAGCAAAATATTATCAAAACGGTACACTAATCTATACCGGAGAAGTTGTAGGAGGAACAATGGTAGGTAATTTAGCAATTACGAATGATAACTACAACAGCTCTGCATATTTTGATGGAATTCAGGTAATAAGCGGAGTTCTTGGAACTTCAGATGTGAAAAAACTATCGTATAAAATGTATCCTAACCCAACTTCTGACTTTGCAATCATCGAAACACCGGACAAAATAAACTCTATTGAAGTTTATGATTTCTCAGGTAAAAAACTAGATGCGCCTTTTGTTAATAATAAGGTAGATCTTAGAGGATTGGCTGCAGGGGTTTATATTTTGAACATTAATACTCCTAAAGGTAAAGTAACCGATAGAATCGTTAAAAAATAAGAATTAAAATAATATTATATAAAACCGCTTTATTTAAAGCGGTTTTTTTATTTTCTATTCAAAAAAAAGAAGATGTAAAAAAGTAATGTATAATTGTTTATTGTTGTAAATTTTCAACAAATATCACTTTTTAATGAAATAATATTTTGTTTTATTCTTAAATACTATTACATTTGATAATTGCACAAAATACTATTATGAAAACATTTTTACTAATCGGAGCATTCGTGGGTATCAACTCACAGATGAATGCACAAACTACTATTTTTAACGAAACTTTTGAAACCAATTCTCCAACTGTCAATGATTGGTCATTTCTTGATAACGACGGCGATTCCCAAAACTGGACTATAGACGATGAACCTGCAAATACGGATCCGTGGGGATATACGGGTAGGATTTATGTTTCCCTTTCTGCAGGAACAACACCTGACAATGTGTTGATTTCTCCCGTCATAAACCTTCCGGCAGGAGCTACAACACTGTCCTATCAGGTCGGCGGTTTTTTTCCTTCGCTGCCTGAGGAGCATTATGCAGTGTATGTTTTACCATCAAATGCTGTGTTTACGGGTAGCGAAGCTCCTGTTTTTGAGGAGACACTTACTGCAGCTGAAGCAAGTATGGCAGCCACAAGAACTGCAGATATTTCTGCGATAGCAGGGCAGGATGTGAAAATATATTTCAGACATTATGGAACTAATAACCAGCTTGCTATTATTTTAGACAATGTTAAAATTACACAGAATGTTTTGGCAACTTCGGAGGTTTCCCATGCTGAAAAAATAGGACTATATCCCAATCCTGTGTCAGATTTTATCAATTTAAAAACTCAGTCTAAAATCATATATTCGGAAGTTTATGATATGTCAGGAAGAAAAATAAATATTGAATTAAATGATAATAAACTAGATGTAAGAAACCTGCAATCCGGAAACTATATCATTAAGATTGGAACGAAAGAAGGAATTACTTCCCAAAAGTTTATCAAAAAATAAATAAATAAATAAATAAATTAAAAGATATATAGACAAAACGCTTCGATTTCGAAGCGTTTTTCTTTTCATAAAATTTTTAAAATAGAGAAAATTTTTAAAAGATTTTCTTCATAATTATCAATTTTGCGCTCAATTCACATCTTTTGGAATTAGAAATTTGTTTTTATTTTTTGATGAAATAAATTTACTGCCAATAATTATTTTAATAAAAAAACTTATGAAAAAAATTTTATTTCTTACCGCTTTGTTGGGTATTTTACAGTTAAAAGCACAGACTGTTGTTTTTTCACAGACATCTTCAGGTACTACAGGGATAATTTCTGATGCCATTGCCAATGGCAGTTTTGTTGCATCTGCAGATGATTTTACCCTTACAAATCAGACGACAGTTACAAAAGTGAAAGTGGAAGGATTTCAAAATGCAGGTACTCTAGCAGCTATTGAAGCCACGGGATTAATGATGTACATTTATGCTGATAATGCAGGAAAACCTGCAGGAATTCCTAACAACCCTGCGGTGGCTCCAATTGCACAGATTGATATTGCCAAAGGGGCACCGGGTTATAGTTTAGTAAAGTCAGGAACATATAATTTTACTTTTTCTGTTGATGTGACAGCTGCTTTATCAAGTCCTTTGGTTTTGCAGCCAGGGACAGTGTATTGGTTGGTATTCATCGCTAAAACCAATTTATCAGATTTTACTTCTTCTGCCTCTACAAGATTCAACTGGTTTGCAGGACAGGCGAATGGAAATATGGCTAAATTGGTGGATCCAGGTAATGCCTTTGGAGTTGGTGCTACCTCATGGAGCACTATATCAACCTTAACCAACCAGCCTGCCTATAATGGTTTAGCATTTTCTATCGAAGGTAATAATGCGGTGTTGGGAACAACCGAAGTATTTAGCAATATAAAAGAAATTGCTGTTTCACCAAACCCAACTTCAGACTATTTGTTTATAAAGGCTAAATCTAAAGTGAATAAAATTGAAGTTTTTGATTTTGCCGGAAGAAAAATGAATGTGAGCAGCAATGAAGAGAGAGTAGATGTAAGAGGCCTTCAGACCGGAAATTATATTATTAAAGTTGAAACGAAAGAAGGAATTACTTCTCAAAAATTTATCAAGAAATAATTAATGATAAATGTTAGTATTAATAAAACGCTCTAATTGGGGCGTTTTTGTTATTTTTAAGAACTTAAATCCATGATATCATGATAGAAAATAAAGTTGCTTATATAACGGGCGGAACCAAAGGTATAGGTTTGGGAATTGCCAAAATTTTACTTGAAAATGGAGTTTCGGTTGCATTTTCGGGGCGAAAAAGAGATGATGTGGAAAAAGCTGAACAAGATTTAAAGCAATATTCCGCAAATGTTTTAGGAATTGTTTCCGATGTCCGAAGTCTGGAAAGTGAAGAGGAGGCCGTAAAATATATTAAAGAAAAATTCGGAAGATTGGATTTTGTTATTGCCAATGCAGGAGTGGGAATTTTTAAGCCCGTAGATCAGCTGACAGCCGATGACTGGAATGATATGATCGAAACGAATTTAACGGGAGTTTTCTATACATTAAAAGCGTCAGTCGAAGAATTAAAAAAGACAGAAGGCTATTATATCACCATCTCAAGTCTGGCAGGAGCCAATTTCTTTGAAAACGGAGCCGGCTACAATGCTTCAAAGTTTGGAGTGGTGGGCTTTACGCAGGCTGCAATGATTGATTTAAGAAAATATAATATCAAATCAACGGTAATCATGCCGGGTTCGGTGGCGACAAATTTCAACGGAAATATTCCTTCAGAAAAAGATGCATGGAAGATCCAGCCCGAAGATATGGGAAATCTGGTTTTGGATATTTTAAAAATGAATCCAAGGGTTTTGCCTAGTAAGATCGAATTTAGGGCAACAAAACCAGCATGATAAAGAGGTTTAATGCATTGAATAGTAAATTAATAAGTACTATGCATGCATAATATATTTTTTATTTATATTAGCAAAATTAATTAAAAACAAAATCTCGTATAAAAATCCCTAAGTTTTATACATAAGAGAAACAATAAAATAGTACACATGAAAATATTAGTTTGTATAAGTAGTGTTCCGGATACTACTTCCAAAATTAACTTTACGGCAGACAAATCTGCTTTCGACAAAAACGGAATTCAATGGGTAATCAACCCGTTAGATGAGTTTGCGTTAACAAAAGCAGTTAAACTTCAGGAATCTCAAGGTGCTACGGTTACGGTAATCAACGTTGGTGATGCTACTACAGAGCCTGTAATCAGAAAAGCTTTGGCAATCGGTGCAAATGATGCGGTAAGAGTAAATCTTGATCCAAAAGATAGCTACTCTACGGCAAAAGAAATCGCAGCAGTTGCTCAAAATGGTGGTTACGACCTGATCCTTTGCGGTAAAGAATCTATCGATTATAATGGTGGTTCTGTTCCGGGAATGGTGGCTCAGTTACTGGGTAAGCCTTTCGTAAACGCGTCTGTAGGTTTAGATGTAAACGGAAGCGAAGCTACTGCAGTAAGAGAAATTGAAGGAGGTAAAGAAACTATTTCTGTAAAATTACCTGCTGTCATTGCTGGTCAGAAAGGATTAGTAGACGAAAAAGATTTGATCATTCCAAACATGAGAGGAATTATGTCTGCAAGAACAAAGCCTTTGCAGGTGGTAGAACCTACTTCTTCTGAAGTAAAAGTTCAGGGAGTTTCTTATGACAGTGTTCCGCCAAGAGCTGCTGTGAAATTGGTTTCTCCTGATAATTTGGATGAATTGGTAAGATTACTTCACGAAGAAGCGAAAGTAATTTAATAAGAACCAAGTAAAAAGTAAAAAGATTCAGGATAGAATTGATGTTTTCAAAATTTGAAAGTATTCAATTTCATTAAATATACAATACAATTGGCAACCTTGAATCTTGAACGTTAAACCTTAAACAAATTTAAAATGGCAGTATTCGTATACGCAGAAAATATAAACGGAGTTTACAAGAAAGCGGCTTTTGAAGCAGTGGCTTATGCTAAAGCAATTGCAGATCAGGCTGGTGAAACAGTAACGGCAATTTCTGTAAACCCAACAGATTCTTCAGATTTATTATACAAATATGGAGCATCAAACGTTATCAATATTAAAGACGAAGGTCTTAAAAGTTTCTCAGCTAAAGCTTATGCTCAGGCTGTAAGTGAAGTGGCAAACGGAAATATCATCGTTTTCCCCCACACAACAGATGCTTCTTCCATCGCTCCGATGTTGGCGGTGATGAACGGACATTCGTTAATTACCAATGCATTAGCAGCTCCGGAAAGCCTTTCTCCGTTCCAGGTGAAAAGAAAAGCATTCTCAGGAAAAGGTTTTATGCATGCAAAAGCTGAAGGTGCAGGAGTAATCATTACGGTTTCTCAAAATGCTTTTGGTGTTAAAGAAAATCCGGTATCTGGTTCAGAAGAAGTGAAAAATTTATCTGTTGCCAATGAAGATACTAAAGTGATCTCTCACGAGCAAAGTTCAGGAAAATTAGATCTTAAAGAAGCTGAAATCGTAGTTTCTGCAGGGAGAGGAATGAAAGGTCCTGAAAACTGGGGAATGATCGAAGAATTAGCCAACGTTTTAGGCGCTGCTACAGCTTGTTCTAAGCCTGTTTCCGATATCGGATGGAGACCTCACACAGAACACGTAGGACAGACTGGTAAAGCGATTTCGCCAAACCTATATATTGCAGTGGGTATTTCAGGAGCAATTCAGCACCTGGCTGGAGTAAACTCTTCTAAAACAATCGTAGTAATCAACAATGATGCTGAAGCTCCGTTCTTCAAATCAGCTGATTATGGTGTTGTAGGAGATGCTTTCCAGATTATTCCTGCTTTAACGGAGAAAATTAAAGCGATCAAAGGATAAGAAAGGTTAATTGGGAATGGTCAATTCACTTCGTTTGTCAATTTTAATATGACGAACCTGGCTGAATGAAACGCTTTTGCAAATGAAAAAAAGAATAGTATTGGAAAAGATTTTAGTGTCTTTTGTTAAAATTAATACTATTTAAATTAAAAAATTCACTTGCAAAGCAAAATTGACTTATAAAATAAAATTCACAATTCACCAATCATTACAATTCACATATAAAAGCCCCTTTCCGGGCTTTTATTTTTGTCTAAAAAAGTGAAAACACAATTAAAAATTAATCTATATTTGTAGTTATGGATTATAAACAGTTAATTATTCGCGGAATATCGTACAGCCAGACACAATCCGGGGCGTACGCATTGTTATTGGAACATGAAGAGACACATATTAAATTACCTGTTGTTATAGGAAATTTCGAGGCTCAATCCATTTCTTTAGGTCTGGAGAAAGACATCCATCCGCCGCGACCTCTTACCCACGATTTATTTACAAAATTTATAGTTTCTGCCAATTATGAGCTGGTTTCTGTTATCATTTACCAGATTGTAGACGGAGTTTTCTTCTCTAATATCAACTTTAAAAATAAAAGTAATGATGAAGAACTCATTCTTGATGCCAGAACATCGGATGCAGTGGCAATGGCAGTGAGATTTGATGCTCCTATCTTCACGACTCAGCAGGTCCTGAACGAAGCCGGAATTCTCCTGGAACTGGAAGATGTTTCCAAGGAAGAACAGCCGTTTTCAGAGACCGTTCCTGCAGAAGATAACCTGAAATCGCTTTCTATGGAAGAACTTCAAAAATTGCTGGAAGATGCTGTAAAAGAAGAAGACTATGATACTGCTCTGGAGATTCAGGAAGAAATCAAAAGGAGAAAAAAGAATATTGATTAAAAGAGATATCTTATACTAATTATGAATTTAAAACTACGACTTACCATCCTGAGTTTTCTTCAGTTCTTCGTTTGGGGAGCCTGGCTGATTACGATGGCTAATTTTTGGTTCGGTACGAAACACTGGGACGGGGCACAGTTTGGAGCCGTTTTCGGAACGATGGGGATTGCCTCCATTTTTATGCCGACCCTTACCGGAATTATCGCCGACCGCTGGGTAAATGCAGAACGGATTTTCTCTGTTTTACAGATTTTATATGGGATCGTATTGTTCTTTTTACCACATACTTCGAGTCCCGGCTCTTTTTATTATGTCATGCTTGTGGCCATGTGCTTTTATATGCCGACGATTGCGTTGGCCAACTCTATTTCCTATACTGTTTTAAAAAATAGCAATCTTGATGTCGTTAAAGATTTTCCTCCCATTCGTGTATGGGGAACCATCGGTTTCATTGTAGCGATGTGGGTGACCAATCTTACAGGAAATAAAGCGACGGAAGGACAGTTTTATATCGGAGGAATTGCAGCCGTTGTTCTGGGGATTTATGCATTGACTTTACCGAAATGCCCACCACAGAGATTGATAGATAAAAATGCACCTTTGGTTGAGCAGTTGGGTCTGAATGCATTCAAGCTGTTTGGTAATTACAAAATGGCTTTATTCTTCGGGTTTTCAATGCTTTTGGGTGCTGCGTTGCAGTTGACGAATGCCTATGGAGATGTTTTCCTGAGCGAGTTTTCTCATTTTCCCAAATATGCAGAGTCTTTTGTAGTTCAGAGATCAACGATTGTAATGTCGATATCGCAGGTTTCCGAGACATTATTTATCTTGGCAATTCCTTTCTTTTTAAAACGATACGGAATTAAAAAAGTGATGCTGATTTCAATGTTTGCATGGGTTTTAAGATTCGGATTCTTTGCTTATGGCAGCCCGGAAGGTTATGGAGTATCATTAATTATTTTATCTTGTATTGTCTACGGAATGGCTTTCGATTTCTTCAATATTTCAGGATCGCTTTTCGTGGAAACTACGACGGATAAAAAGATCCGTTCTTCTGCACAAGGGCTGTTCATGATGATGACGAATGGTTTTGGAGCCTATTTCGGAAGTAATATTGCAGGTTGGGCTATTGATAAATTCTTTACTCACAAATTTACAAATGCTGCGCAATTATCAGCTTATCTGGATACGACACCCAACAATCCTACCTTTCTTGAGATTCTAAAAAATACATTCAATTCTGCGATAAATGCAGATGGAACTTTGTCATCAGCAGTATTGTTGAGAGACTGGCCAAATATCTGGATCGCTTTTGCGGCGTATGCCTTAATTCTTGCCGTTCTTTTTGCCATTTTGTTTAAACATAAGCATGATCCAAAAGAATTAGCAGACATAAAACATTAAAATTATATCATTGATATTTAAAATATTAAATTGCATTTTGAAAAAAAATGCAATTTTTTTGTTTTTCAGGCAACCATTTGAAAAATATCCCGTCTTATACATAGAAACTAGAACATGAGGAACTTAGAAGAGAATTTTAAGCTGGCAAAAAAACAGGATCGGAGAGGGCAGAAAGCGCTTTACGACATGTTCTCCGCGAGGATGCTTGCCATCGCAAATTCTTATACAAACAACCTTCATGATGCGGAAGATATTCTGATGAATGCCTTTATGAAATGTTTCTCAAGAATTGATGAATGCAGAGAATGGAAAAGTTTCCCTTTCTGGCTCAGGAAGATTGTTGTGAACGACGCGATAAGTTTTATCCGGAAGAATAAAAATCTTCTCTATGTAGACGTCGAAATTGCGGACGATTATTCTGAAGATGATTTTGGGGAAAATCTTGAGGAAATAAACATCGAAGAAATTTTTTCTAAAATACCGGACGGATATAGAGTGATTTTTAATCTGTATGTATTTGAAGAGAAAAAACATCAGGAGATTGCAGAAATCCTCAATATTTCGGAGGGGACAAGCAAAAGTCAGCTTAGTAAAGCTAAAAAATGGATCGCTGATTATTTAAAAACAAAAGAAAATGAAAAAAGAAATACTGAATCAATTAAAATCTGACTACGATAAGCGCGAAATAAAGCCTTCCGCTGATCTGTGGGATAGAATCGAACAGGGAATGGATAAAGCACCTGTTTTGAGCCCTAAAAAGTCATTTGAATGGATAAAATATGCTGCTGTGATACTTCTTTTGGTTTCTTTTGGAGTAGTTTTTTATTTTAATTCAAATTCAACAGAAAAAAACAGAAATACATTCGCTGAAAAGCATCAATTGGAGAAAAATATTGAAAAGGAAAATCTAGATATTGAAATCATTAATTCAACGATAAATAAAACTGAAAATAATATTGCTGTTTCTCATGAAATTAATAAACAACAAACCCAACCTGAGAATACAATAAAAATTGTTCATGAAAATAGTCTTCCGGAGACAAATCATTATCAGTCATTATCAAAAGAGGAAAATCAAATAATTAATAAGGATAATTTTAATACAAATCCGGTTGCTCAGGAGAAAATTATTACTCAAAATATCGAAAGGCCTTTTGTTGCCGAAAGGAAAAAGACAAATTATATAAAAGCTGACGAATTGCTTTTGGGAAGGGAATTTGATAAAACCCGTGAAGAAAGCCAGGATCATCACAAAACTTTCGGAGTGGTAGATATGGGAAAAATTAAAATCAAAAGCCCAAATTCATTTAAAATACTAGGAATGACCGTCTTTTCCGATTCTTTGGAGTCTAAATAAATCATTAAACTTTTACATAAAAAATACTGTTCCGAAAACGAACAGAGGTAAAATATTGTCTAATAATAAAATTTAAAAATATGAAAAAGAAAATTGCTCTAATGACTGCTGTAATGGCTTTTTCTTACACTTTTGCACAGGAAAATCCGCATTTGAAATCGTATTCTGAAAAGATCGACAGCATTGTAGTTTCCGAAAAATCTAAAATGAATGCCGAATTGGACGATGTGGACAGAAATTTTAAAGATAAAAAAATCACAGCAGAAGAAAAACAAAAGCAGAGAGCCGATATCGCTTCCAGATATGAAGAAATGATCAACGAGAAAGTGGATGCCCAACAATCTGAACTTGAAAATGCCACAAAATCAATGGTGAGAAGTGCTGTCTTAGGGAAAAAAGATTCTCTGTATCACGGTAAAAATCAATTGGAGCTGGGACTTGGCGGGGTGAAAATGAAGATCAATAAAGATAAGACTCCTAAAGATTATCTGCGTACTTGGGAGCTTGCGGTAAGCCTTACGGGCGCGAATCTCACTGAAAAAAATGAATTCTTCAAATTTTACAACAAAGAATCGGATGTAAGAAGTACGATCATCAATTCCTCGCAATTTGTGTTGAGGTATGAAAACCAGCTAGGAGGCTTCACGAGTCCGGTATTTTACCGTATTGGTTTGGGAGTGAGATCCGACAGATATGTTCCAAAATATGGCAAAGCTTTCATGCAGCAGGACAAAACTTTATTTGTGGACGAATTTACCAGAGGAAATTTAAAAAGGACCTACCTGGGCAATGCCTATATCTTTGTTCCTGTAGATTTGAAGTTTGTTTTAAACCCAAAATATGTGGTACATGAAGGGGTGAAATATTTAGATAACAAAAAGAGTCAGTTGAACATCGTCGCAGGTATTTATGGAGGGGTGAGAACACAAAGTGTAATATATAACAAATATTCTACTGAAGACTCTAAAAGAATTGTAGAAAAGGAAAGAGTAATGCAAGGTGTAAATAATTTTGTTTTTGGAGGAAAATTTGGAATCGGATATGGTGGAATCAATTTATTTATTCAAAAAGATTTTACTCCGTTATTCAATAATGATGCTCAGCTGAAGAAGAAATACGGGCTTCAGATTGGTATCGAAATAGCCAATGTTAATTTTTAATTTGATAATGTTACTGGATTTATTTTACGAAATATTTAAATTTATTCTTAGAATTTTACTATTTATAATTAATTGATATAAAATATCTATTTTTAAAACACACTTATTTTAAGTGTGTTTTTTTTCGTATTTTGGCACTTTAAGAAATATGAAAAATATTCAGTTATTAGGATTGATATTGGTGGTTGTAGGAAGTTTCCTGCCGCTGGTTCATGTTCCTGTCATAGGCAACTGGAGCTATTGGAAACTCGATCATTATTTAGCGATCGCATGTTGGGTTTTGTCTGCCGGCGCACTGTTCGCAATTGTGAACAACAGTGGAAAAATGGCAAGAATTTTTGCGATTCTGCTAATCCTTTTATTCCTTTTCACCTTATTTGCCGTGAAGGTTCAGGCTTTGCAGTATTTCAGTTTTATGCCTTTTAAATCATGGCAGGAAAAACTGGCAGGCATTGTAAAACTGAGATGGGGCTGGATCGTAGAATTTTTAGGTGCTTTTATCATAATTTTTGCGAAAAATAATAATAAATAACAGACACAGATATGAACTTTTTGAAGATATTTTCAGCAGCAGTATTGGTTTTAGGAGCTTCTCAGATGAATGCCCAGAAAAAAGGAACAGCTACTCCGAAAAAAGAAGTCCCTCAACAAAAAAAACAGGTGGACAACCCTACAAAGTGCAGTAATATTAAAGAAGGAACATTTTTGCGAACCAACTATCCAAAAAATCTTTGGTATATGACGGTGAAAGATAATGTTCAGACAGAATATTACAATGGCGGAAAAGATTATGTCAAATCAAGCATGGTTTTCCTTGACGATTGCAATTATAAGCTTATTGTTCTTGAAAAAACGGAAAAAAACAATCCTATTAAAGTTGATGATGTCTTTACAAATAAAGTTGTTGCAACTCAAGATAATTACATTAAAATAGAATCTAAAATTGCAGGAGATAAGTATGATCTGATTTTAATAAAACTAAAGGAAAATATAAAATAAAAAATTGAAAGGCTTTTATTAGCTAAATTTAAAAATAGAAATATAACATGAAAGAAGTATTCATCGTTTCCGCAGTAAGAACTCCGATGGGAAGTTTTATGGGAAGTTTATCAACGGTTCCTGCCACAAAGTTGGGATCTGTTGCAGTAAAAGGAGCATTAGATAAAATCGGTCTGGATCCTAAACAGGTTCAGGAAATCTACATGGGAAACGTTTTACAGGCGGGAGAAGGTCAGGCGCCGGCTCGTCAGGTTGCTTTAGGAGCTGGTCTTTCAAACGAAACACCTTCTACTACGGTAAATAAAGTTTGTGCTTCGGGAATGAAGGCTGTTACGATGGCTGCACAGGCAATCAAAGCTGGTGATGCAGACGTTATCGTTGCCGGAGGTATGGAAAACATGTCTTCAGTTCCTCACTATTATAATGCAAGAAACGCTACCAAATTAGGTGACGTAAAAATGCTTGACGGAATGGTTTTAGACGGTCTTACAGACGTTTACAACAAAGTTCATATGGGAGTTTGCGCAGAAAAATGTGCAACAGACTACAGCATTTCAAGAGAAGATCAGGACAATTTTGCGATCGAATCTTACAAAAGATCAGCAAAAGCTTGGAGCGAAGGAAAATTCGCAGAAGAGGTGGTTCCGGTATCAATTCCTCAAAGAAAAGGAGATCCTGTCGTTTTCGCTGAAGACGAAGAATATAAAGCGGTAAATTTTGATAGAATTCCTACACTTCCTACAGTTTTCAAAAAAGAAGAAGGAACGGTAACGGCTGCAAATGCGTCAACTCTTAATGACGGAGCTTCCGCGTTGATCCTTGTTTCTAAAGAGAAAATGGAAGAATTAGGTCTTAAACCATTGGCAAGAATCGTTTCTTATGCTGATGCTGCTCAGGCTCCGGAAGATTTCACGACTGCACCTTCAAAAGCGTTGCCAATTGCTCTTAAAAAAGCAGGTTTATCGCTTACAGACATCGATTTCTTCGAATTCAACGAAGCGTTTTCTGTGGTAGGTTTAGCCAATAACAAAATCTTAGGATTAGACGCTTCTAAAGTGAACGTAAATGGTGGAGCAGTGGCGATCGGTCACCCACTTGGAAGCTCAGGTTCCAGAATTATCGTTACTTTGATCAACGTTTTAAAACAAAATAACGGAAAATATGGTGCTGCAGCGATCTGTAACGGTGGTGGCGGTGCTTCTGCTATTGTTATTGAAAATATGTAATCATTATTTTAAAATAATATTCAAAATCTGGAAGTTAAGGCTTTCGGATTTTTTGTTTTTAATGAAATCTGGTTTAATTTTTTTTTTGAAGCTTAATCCCGCTTTCCGCACTCGCTATTTTTTTGTTTAGGGGCGGCCTCGTCAAAGACGAGGCCGCCCCTAAACAAAAAAATGAGCTCAAACAAATGCTGCAATCGGGGCTAGGGTCGCAGTCCCTGAAAGCAATCTCTTGAAATAAAACATATCTGGTAAGGATCTTGATACAACAAAATGTACAGCAATTAGTATTAGCGATGTCATGTTGAGTGCGAAGTAGTCGAAACATCTGTTAATACATTTCAGACATTACGTAACTTTATTCCCAAAACACCTTAAGACCATCAGAACGCTTTAATGAAAATATAAAAATAGATTCTTACTTCGTCAGAAAGACAAACAGGATACAAATAATCATACACAAAGCCTTAGCGAACGAAAAATCAACAATATCATTTTCAAAAAAAACTTTGCGTCCTTTGCGTTAAAAAAGATTTTCAAATTAACCAAATAATAAAATTTCGCCGAAAGAAAATAAAAACCACCGAATATTCAATGGTTTTTTTATTTTTGTGCTACTAATATTTATTTGAAATGTCTGAAATTGAGAATCAACAACCTCAAAATATAAAGAATAATCCAAAGATTATGAAAGCTTGGGCAGTGTACGACTGGGCAAACTCCGTTTATTCTTTGGTAATTACTTCTACTATTTTCCCGATTTATTATTCCATTCTTACCACAGCTTACGAAAAGAAAGAATATGTGGCGGAAACAAAATCATGGATCGATGTTCCTGTGAGGCACCTGATTAAGATTTTCGGAAAAGAATATCAACCCGATGCAGTTTATGGTTATTCACTCACGATATCGTTCTTTATTGTGGTTTTGCTGTCTCCGTTTTTATCTTCTTTGGCAGATACGATTGGAAACAAAAAATCTTTCCTGCAGTTCTTCTGTTATTTGGGAGCGACTTCATGTATGGGGTTGGCGATGTTTACGGGGATGCACAACGTCTTTTTAGGCCTTCTTTTCAGCATTACGGCGAGTGTCGGCTTCTGGGGAAGTTTGGTATTTTATAACTCGTTTTTACCCGATATTGCAACGCGGGATAAGCAGGATGCATTGTCTGCGAGAGGTTATGTCTACGGATATATCGGTTCTGTAGTGTTGGTGATCATTTGTTTGGTATTAATCCAGGTTGTAGGGAAAGGAAATCCGGAAAAGCAATTGCTGTTTACAAGAATCAGTTTTCTGTTGACAGGAGCTTGGTGGTTCGGATTTTCACAATATACTTTCAAGCATTTGCCTCAATTTGGTGATGTGAAAGAAAAATTACCGAAAGATTTAGTATTATTAAATTATAAAAACATCTTCAAAAAACACGAAGAGCAAGGTGGTTTCTTTGAGGTTTTAAAAGATAATTTAAGCTTCTATAAAGACATTGCAAAGGAAAGTTTCCACGAGCTGTTTAAAGTAGGAAATGAATTGTTTAAAGATAAAAACTTAAAATTTTTCCTTTCAAGTTTCTTCTTTTACAGTGTCGGGATGCAGACGATTTTCCTGATGGCGACCTTGTTTGGAAAAAGTGAAATCAATCTGGCTCAGGATAAACTGATTGCAACACTTCTGGTAATTCAGATTGAAGCCATTATCGGAGCGGTGATTTTCTCAAGATTATCTAGGAAAATCGGTAACAAAAACGTGATTTCCATTGCCGTTGT
Organism: Chryseobacterium wanjuense; assembly: GCF_900111495.1. Lineage (NCBI taxonomy): Bacteria > Pseudomonadati > Bacteroidota > Flavobacteriia > Flavobacteriales > Weeksellaceae > Chryseobacterium > Chryseobacterium wanjuense. The sequence continues at coordinate 1,267,509 of NZ_FOIU01000001.1, forward strand.
TTTATGGATCGTTGCGTGTATTTGGGCCTATTTCTTAAACAAGGAAAACCCTACCGTAGAATATCAGTTTTATGGTGTAGCAGCGGTTGTGGGGCTTGTAATGGGTGGTCTTCAGGCGATGTCAAGATCTACTTACTCAAAGCTTCTGCCGGAAGATTCTATGGAAAATACTACATTTTTCAGTTTCTACGATGTTTTGGAGAAGATTGCCATTATCATCGGAACCTTTATTTTTGCCACTCTTATTGAGCAGTTCAACAATATGCGTTTTGCGGCACTTTCCATGACGCTTTTTTTCGGAGCAGGATTAATTCTTATACGATTTGTGAAAATTAGCATACAAAAAGAAAAAAAAGACTAATAAAATTAAAAGCGCTGTTTTAAAGCGCTTTTTTTATTTTCATCATTTATTGAATTAAACATAATATTACATAGTTCTAGTAGTTTTTTTACTTTTTATTTAATACTAAGTTTTAAATTGTGTGAAAATTATATCAAGTTCTCACTAAGTTTAGATTTTTTTTGTTTATTTGCAAACTGTAATAAAATAGTAGCAATGATAAAAAAACTTCTAATTCTTTCCATTTTGCAATGTGGGATATTCGGTTTTGCCCAAAACATGAGACCCATTGCCCAAAAGGTTTCAGAATTCCATACCCAGAAGAAAAATTTTGAAAAGTATGATGTATTTGAAGTCAACAAAACATCTGAAAAATTAGCTGAATACAAAAGAGCAGCAACAGACATCACAGTCATTAATGTTGATTCGAAACAGCTTAAAAAAATTGTACACGACAAACCGGAATTTCTTGAAATTTCTTTCCCTTTCGATGGTAAGGAAATTACTCTTGAACTTTATAAAAATCAGATCTTTACGAATGATTTTAAGGTAACAACCAATAAAGGTGAAATCGTAAATTATACGCCCGGAGCTTATTATCAGGGAATTGTGAAAGGTGACAACCAATCTGTTGTAGCCTTCAGTTTCTTTAATGATGATATCGTTGGGGTAGCTTCAACATTGGAATTAGGGAATATTATTGTAGGAAAAGTTAAGAATTCTACAGATTTCGTAAGTTATTCCGACTCAAAACTGACAGGGATTAATCCTTTCGTATGTGGAGTGGATGAACTGGCGGAAAACCAAAAACAAAAAATTTCTTTTGATCCTAATACTCAAAAAAATGCAGGTAAAGTAGCGACACAGAATTGTGTAAGAATTTACTACGAAATTTGCTATACACCTTATCTCAATAATGGTTCGGATACAACAGTTACAACCAACTGGCTGACTGCCATTCACAATAATATCTCAACACTTTACATGAATGATGATATTAGAATTGCTTTAAATGAAGTATATATCTGGACAACCCAGGATCCTTATACAGGAACTCCAAATGCGAATTTAGCAAGTTTTAGAACAAACAGACAGACTTTTAACGGAGATTTGGCGCACTTAGTAAACCAACCTTCCACAACGAGTGTTGCTTACATAAATTCACTTTGTACAACAAGCAGACATGCTTATTCTGGAGCTTCTCAGACATATAATAACGTTCCAGTTTATTCATGGACGATCGAAGCAATGACGCACGAAATGGGGCACAGTTTAGGTTCTCCGCATACCCACGCTTGTGCATGGAATGGAAATTCTACCGCAATCGACGGTTGTGGGACTCAGGCTGGTTATCCGGAAGGAACGTGTCCGATAGGTCCAATTCCTTCTTCTACAGTAAAAGGAACGATCATGAGTTACTGCCATTTACTTTCAGGAGTTGGAATTAGTTTTGCCAATGGTTTTGGTCCTCAACCAGCCGCTTTGATCAGAAATACAGTTGATTCTAAAGCTTGTCTGGGAACAAACTGTACAACGGCTTGTTCTACCACGATTAGCGGATTGTCTGTTTCCAATATCACACAAAGTTCTGCAAGTGCTTCATTTACGGACGCAACTTCAACTTCATGGAAGTATAAACTGACAAAATTTGACGGAACTTCGGTTACAACAGGAAATACAACGACCCAATCATTTAATTTCTCCAATCTGCAGCCAGCAACCTATTATCTTTTATCTGTAGGAACGGACTGTTCAGCGGGATATCAGAGAACACAGCTGTTCCTTACCGATGCAGACTGGTGCAGCGGAACATTATTTACCGATACAGGGGGTACAACTGAAAATTATGGTGATAACCAAACTATCGTGAAAACGTTCTACCCAAGTTCAGGAGCCCTGACAATGAATTTCACGGAATTTGCGATGGAGCAGGATTACGATTTCATGTATATCTACAATGGTCCGTCTACAAGCTCTCCGATGTTTGCTAATGGAAATGCTTTAACGGGAAGTACTTTACCGGGATCATTCACTTCTACACACCCTTCAGGAGCGATTACAGTGAGATTTGTTTCCGATCCGGCAGTAAATGAAAGCGGTTGGAAAGCAAATTTCTCTTGTGCAGTATTAGCTGTTGAAGATGTAAATACAAAAGATAATTCGGTAAGCATCTATCCGAACCCGGCAAGAAATCTTATCACAATTTCGTCAAAAGAGGCGTTAAAATCGTTTAAAATCTATGACGAGGCCGGAAGGTTAATCAAATCGGAATCGTCTTTAAAAGGGACTAAATTTGAGGTTAATATTTCTTCCATGCAGACTGGAAATTATGTGGTAACGGTAGAGACAGAAAAACAGAAAGTTACAAAGAAATTAATTAAACAATAATTTATTGATATTTTATAAAAAAAGCCTGATTATTCAGGCTTTTTTTGTTATCTTTAATACTAGAAACACGAATTTTAAGATTTATTTAAAAATCTAAGCGAGGTTCGCTGTTAAAATATGTTAGAATTCGGCGCGAATTTTGCTTATATTCAGCGGAATAATTTTAAATTTGCAAAAAAAATTTATTTTAATTAAAAAATGACAAACCCTTTATTTTACGCAAAAATCATTTTGTTTGGAGAATACGGCATGATCGAGGATTCTCAAGGGCTTGTAGTTCCCTACAGCTTCTATAAAGGAGCTTTAAAATTTTCAGATCTTGATTCTGAATTCGAAAAAAAATCAAACCAGCATCTTCACAAATATGCAGATTTCCTTTCGGTACTTGACCTGTCTGATGATTTTAAACTTGATATAGAAAGTTTTAAAAATGATATTAGAAACGGACTTTTCTTTGATTCCAATATTCCGCAGGGATATGGTGTGGGAAGTTCGGGAGCTCTTGTAGCTGCTATTTTTGAAAAATATTCTGTGAATAAGCTTAATCCTGAAAATATTTCCAAAGATAATCTGAAGCATTTAAAAGCTGTTTTCGGAGAAATGGAAAGCTATTTTCACGGTAAAAGCTCAGGAATGGATCCTTTGATCTGTTACATGAATCTGCCGATTCTTATCGAAAACAGAGAGAATTTAGACAAAGTGGCAATTCCCGAAGGTGAGGAAGGCAAAGGCGCTATTTTCCTGATCGATTCAGGAATTACAGGCGAAACCGGACCGATGATTCAGATTTTTTTCGAAAAAATGAAAACCGAAGGTTTCCGTAAAACATTGAAAGAAGAATTTATCCGCTACAACAACGCTTGTATCGATTCTTTCCTAAAGAAAGATATGAACCCATTCTTCAGAAATCTGAAAAAACTTTCACATTGGGCTTATGAACATTTCCGCCCGATGATCCCGGAAAGTATTTTTAATATCTGGAAAAAAGGTCTGGATTCTAATGCGTATTACCTGAAACTGTGCGGAAGCGGCGGTGGCGGCTATATTTTAGGTTTCACTAAAGACTACGAAAAAGCTGAAAAAATGCTTGACGGCTTCCATAAAGAAGTGATTTACAGATTCTAAATACGTTGGAATGAATTCTGAAAAAGAACCTTTCCAGCAGAAAAATTATATTCAAAAATCTTTTTTTTACAGATTTTCACAATTTGTGGGCTTTCTTTTGGGAGCTCGCTTTTTTGTTGCTATTTTGCTCACTTTTGCGTTGTATGTATCAACGTTTTTCCTTTTTAATCAAGATGAAACATTCAGAAAATTTGTCTTTGATTTCAAAGTTCACGGCATTATTTTTTGTACGGTTCTTACGATTTTAGCGGGCGGAATTATCAATCAGTTTTATGATTTTGAGAAAGATCATATCGTAAAACCCTTTAGAACAAGGATCCAGAGCTTTATTAAACAAAAATATTTTCTGTATGCATATCTGTTTTTAAGCATACTTTCTTTGGGAGTTGCCTGGACAATTTCGCACAGGGTTTTTGTATTCTTCGTTGTCTATCAGTTTTTTATGTGGTTTTACAGTCATAAACTGAGTCGGATTTTAATCTTAAATAATCTCACATTCGTAAGCCTTACTTTATACCCGTTTTTTGGGATGATGGTGTATTATGAAACTTTTTCCAAGAAGGTTTTATTAATGGCAATCTTTCTGTTTTTAATTCTTTTATGTATTGATATTGTGAAAGATACATTAACGAAAAGCGTAGATAAGGCTTTCGGCTATATTACCATTCCGAATTATTTTAAAAATAAAAATACCAAAATTATTATCGTTTCTTTATTAATGATTACGATGGGTGTTTCCATGAAACTTATCCTCAGAACAGGGATTTCGGGGTTTATGGCGTATTATTTTGCGGGAGGGTTATTTGTCTTTATCTTATGCATCTATCTTCTTCTGAATGACTCGAGAAGAAGTAAATTCATAACCCTCAATATTCTAAGATTTTGGGTGTTCGTCGGCATCATCGCCATGCTTTTAAATGGACTGGAAGGTAAATTATAGAAAATTTTCTCGAAAAAACCTTACATTTTCTTATCTTCGCAAAACCTTAAATTTATATAAAAGTAATGCCCATTTTTAACGATACTAAAGTTGCATTTGCAGATAAATCCGATGCACAGTTAAAGAAAGCGTACTGGATGTTCAAACTGATTGAACAGCCGGCTCTTACAAGTCTTGGAACTTCTGTTCTTAATTTCACGATTCATAATAATTTTCCTTTCGTTACCGGAATTGTAAAGAACACTTTGTTTGAACAGTTTTGCGGTGGTGAAACGCGTGAAGAAAGTATGAAAGTCGTGAAACAGCTTTTCAAAAGAGGAGTTGGAAGTATTTTCGACTATTCCATTGAAGGAAAGGAAGATGAAGCCACGTTTGATGCTGTGTGCCAAGAGATTAAAGATATCGTTAGATTTTCTGTGGGAAATCCTGCGATTCCTTTTATTGTTTTCAAACCGACTGCTTTTGGTAGAATTGACCTGTACGAAGCTGTTGGGAAAAATGCAGAACTTACTTCGAGCCAGAAGGAAGAATGGGAAAGAGTGGTAAAAAGGTTTGATGAAGTGTGTAAACTTTGCCATGAAAATGACAAAAAAGTAATGGTAGATGCAGAAGAAACGTGGATGCAGGACGCTGCAGACCATCTTTGCGAAGAGATGATGGAGAAGTACAACCAGGAAAAGCCGATTGTTTGGAATACCATCCAGATGTACAGAACAGGCCGATTGGAATATATGGAAGAACATCTTCAGAGAGCGAGGGAAAAAGGCTATTTCATTGGTTATAAGATCGTTCGTGGAGCTTATATGGAAAAAGAACGAGCGAGAGCCACAGAAAAAGGCTATGCCGATCCGATCCAGCCGACCAAAGATGCATCTGATAAAAACTATAATGCAGGAATTGATTTTGTGATGAATCATCTGGATAAAGTTTCAGCGTTTTTTGGGACGCACAACGAAATTTCTTCAGAATTGGTGATGGATAAAATGAAGGCTGCAGGACTGCAGAATGACAATCCTCATGTATATTTCGGGCAGCTTTACGGAATGAGTGACAATATCACTTTCTATTTGTCTGATAAAGGCTATAACGTAGCAAAATACCTTCCGTACGGACCTGTAAAAGATGTGGTTCCGTATCTTACCAGAAGAGCACAGGAAAATACGTCTGTGGCAGGACAAACAGGAAGAGAACTTGGCCTGATTAAAAAAGAACTGGAAAGAAGAAAAAACAGATAAATAATTTTCATTATTAATAATATTGAAGCCTTGCATAATAGTGTGAGGCTTTTTTTATTGTTAAATTGATAAAAATTATAATAACGATTAATTTTATTGATAAATTTTTAAAAGAAGAAATGTTTTATTATTGATTTTATTCATATATTTGATATACATTGAAAAACTAAAATACATGAAACGCGACTTACTGCTTTGCTAATATTCTGTAGCAATTTTGCAAAATCATTTAAAAAAAATTCGTACTTATTTCTATTGAAAAAATATTTATAAGCAAAGAGTAAATTAAGTTGTAACGATAAAAACTGTAAAGCAATAGCTTTAGTTTTCTTCTTCAAATATTTTTAACCTGATCATTTTCTGTGATCAGGTTTTTTATGGCTCAAAACTTTCGAATTTTCCGTTTTCGTAGAAGAGCACAATACGTTTTATCTTACTTGTTTGATTTCCAATGACTTGATTGATTATTTGATCATTAGATTTTTCTAATCGCTGAGAATCGATTATTTTTTCTTGGGCTGTACTTTGATGTGGTATAAACGATTCTCGGGGACTTATTTTCGCGGGCTCAACTTTAGTTTCTTCAGCTCCGAAATCTTCATCATCGTTCATCATCGTAAAAAGATCGGGAAGTGAAGTTGGCTTCAATTTTTCCTCCTCAGAAATTTCGGCAATTTCATCAATGGGTTTTACCGTTTCCGGTAATTCTGATTTTAGCATTTCGCCGTCACCATTTACCAGCCAATCCCAGAGAATTTCAGGGAAGCGGGATTTTATTTTAATGATAAATTCAAGTGAAGGTTTGTTTCTTCCGGAGGTAATGTGGGAGATAGAAGATCGCTGCACATCAATTTCATCTGCAAATTCTGACGGCGTCAATTTTGAATACTCAATTACCTTGGAAATTCTTTCATTTAAACTCATATTATAAGCTTTTTATCAATTTACAAATGTAAAAATAAAGTTTACAAATGCAAAATACAAAAGTAAACAATTGTAAAATATTTTAAGATACAATTGTAAACTATATATTTAATTGATTAACAGTTATTTATATAGATAAACTATTATATTCAAAATATTTATGCAATTTTTATTCAACAATTTTTCCGCAATATTCGTTTTTCCTGTTTTGACTTAAAGTAAAAGATGAAGTAAACGCTGTATATATTAATTTCAATTCTAGCATTACTGCTAAACCTCTTGTCAATGGTGCTTCTAGCCGTTTTTAAGCCCTAAATTTCGATAGAAAAGAGTAGAAGAGTATAAATAGCTGATTATGTATAATAATGGCTATAAATTCATGCGTAAAAGATATTTTAATTTCAGTAAACAGCCATTATAAAGTTGTTTTAACATTTAATTATGAACTGTCTTTTTTCATTATATCTGGATAAATTTCTTTTTAGCTACAATCTTAAATCTCACCAAAAATCAACTAAAAATTGAAGTTTAAAGTTCTAAATTATCAACAATTTACAATTGTATATTATAATTCATTTTCAATTTTCCACAGTTGTACATGTTTAAGAGAATTACACCCAAATGTTGAAAAACAAGGATTTATTCACTTAAAGTAAAGTTCAATCTTATATTTAGATATAAATTTTAAATAACTGAATTTAAGTTAGTTAAAATATTTATATTAAATTATATGTAATCCACAATTTTATCCACAGTCATCTTGTCAATTTACATCGTTTAATTTAATTACAAATGTTAATTTTATTTTTTCCTCAAAAATGGTTAAATTTGACTCTTGTAAACTATTACACAATGAATTTTCAACAGATTTATCAGCCCAATCCTGATTTCCCAAATCGTTATATTTCCCCTGAAAAATTATTTTCTTACCTACAGACCAATCTCAGCGATTATATTCAGGAGATCGGAAAGTCGTATTTAGAAAAACCTATTTATAAACTTAGTGTCGGAACCGGAAACATCAATGTCCTAGCCTGGTCGCAAATGCACGGAAACGAATCCAATGCAACGCACGCAATGCTCGATTTATTAATGACCTTGGATAAAGCTCCTGAACTAAAAGAAGAATTGTTTAGTAAAATCACCCTCGATTTTATTTTTATGTTAAATCCAGACGGTTCTGAAAGATGGACAAGATTAAATGCCATAGACATCGATCTAAACCGCGATTTTCATAATGAAAACAGTAAGGAAATCAAATTCCTGAAAAGTATGGCAGCTTCTAAAAAATACGACTATGCTTTAAATCTTCATGAGCAAAGGACGATTTTTACAACAGACGGAGTTCACCCAGCGACACTTTCTTTTTTGGCGCCGTCCGAAAATGTGGAACGTACTGTTACGGATAACAGAAAGAAATGTATGGCAGTCATTGCCAATGTTTATCATCATCTGAAAGAAATGATTCCCAATCAGATCGGAAGATATTCTGATGAATTTTACCCGACTTCCACAGGTGATAATTTCATCAAAGCAGGGATGCCGACGATTTTATTTGAAGGCGGACATTTTGTTGACGATTATACAAGAAAAGGAACGAGAAAATATTATACGATTGCGCTGTATTATGCTTTAAAAGCGATCAGTGAATTAAACTCCGGAATTGATGGGTGGGAAACTTACCTGGATATTCCCGAAAACCGGGAAACGCATTACGACATCGTTTACAGGAACGTAAAACTGAATACGGATCATGAGTGCATTTTGGATGTAGCCGTTCAGTACAGGGAAATTAAGGAGGAAGGAAAAGATGAGATCTCGTTTGTTCCCTTTGTAATGGAAGTGGGAGAAGTAAAACAGCGAAAAGGCTGGCTGGAAATCGACTGTACCGGAAAGAAGTTTGTTTCGGCCAATAAATATCCAAAACTCGACGCAGAAGTAAATTTTACAATAGAAGACTAAAAAAGCGGAACAATTTTGTTCCGCTTTTGTTTTATTTATTTTTAACGCAAAGGTCAAGTTTTTGCGTACAATTTTAAGTGAGCTAAGATCAATCAACAAGTTGATTTCATTAAGCGAGCGCTTCATCAGACAAATTTATTTGTCCAGTCTTTGCTCACTAAGTAAAGTTGAGTTCAATAAAATCTTTGCGTTTGAAAAACTGCAATTTTAGTTCACAACTTTAATTCCATTCGCTACAAATCTGATCTCTTCTTTCGGAGTTGTAATCGCATCGATTTCAGCTTGAGGCTTTTTCGCGTCTTCAGCGTAGTGTTTCTGCTCATCCACAGAAGTTACTTTTCTTTCTGCAGTACCATCTAAAACCACCGTTTTACCTTTCAAAGCAGTAGGAACGAAGAATGCATAATCTTTCATTTTCACGAAAAACTGAGAATTATCTTCAGTCTGGATTGTTAACCAGCACCCTTTTTTCTCACAAACGTCTGTAACTTTTCCTTTTACGGCAACGTTTTCTACTTTTTTATTCTCTTTTTTAAGCTTTTTACTTAATTTATCAACAGAGATTGCTTTAGATTCTACCTTTGTAGCTACTCCGCCTCCGTAAGTATCGCCTACCAACGCATTTCCTGCTGGAGGACCAAATTTTTTAGCCTCTTGTGCAAAAGCAAATGTTGAAACACTCACGGCAGCTGCAAATAATATCGCTTTGAATTTCATTTTTAATATTTTTTTCAAAAATACTAATAAAATTTGAATCAGAAAGCTTCAAAAACTTGATAAAAAACAGATGGAATTGTACTGTTTGTGTTTAAATTGATTTTAAATAGAAACTTGTTTAATATTTTTTATTGAGAGCTATTTCCCGCTATCCACTCTTACTCCTCACGCCACCGCTCCCCAACACCAAACCCTCCAACTCCCCAACATCGTTGCGGGGTAACCGTTCCTATCGGGGCTAGGGTCGCAGTCATTTTTTCACAATTCGTCATAGTGAGCAAAGCGAAGCAATCTCAAATAAGTTTGTCCTTCTGAAAGGATCTAAACATAGTATTAGAAAACAGTACGGAAAAATTCGTGCTTAGATCCTTTCAGGATGACAGTGGAAAATTATTATGTATAAGTAAACAATTAGTATTAGCGACCTGTCATCCTGAGCGCGAAGCAGTCGAAGGACTCTGCATTTCACATTAAAAAAATTAGTTTATATTAAAAAGTCCTTCGATTCTGATTGGATGACAAACTTTGAGATTGCTTCGCTTTGCTCACTATGACGAATCGTGAAAAAAATAAAAATCATTAATTACAAAAAAGCCTTGCGAACCTTGCGTTAAAAGAAATATTCAATACATTTTATTTCAACTTAGCTTAATTTCAAACAAAATCAAAAAACAATCTGATATTTATTTATATTTGACGCCTATACTCAACTATGCAAAAAAAACTAAAACTTTGGGACGCCATTATGCTGGTAATGGGTTCTATGATCGGAAGCGGAATCTTCATCGTAAGCGCTGATATGATGCGAAATCTCGGCTCAGGATTCTGGCTGATAATCGTTTGGGTGATTACGGGAATCATGACGGTGGCTGCAGCGATCAGCTATGGAGAGCTTTCGGCGATTTTCCCAAAAGCTGGCGGACAGTACACTTATCTAAAAGAAATTTTTGGAAAACGAATGGGATTTCTTTACGGTTGGGGATTGTTTACGGTCATTCAGACAGGGACAATTGCTGCGGTTGCCATGGCTTTCGGGAAATTTACCGCTTATCTGGTTCCGGCTCTTAATGATGCGGCTCCGATTTTTCAAAGTGGTGAGTTTAAAATTACGTGGATCCAAATTTTAGCCATAGGGACTATAATTTTATTGACCTATTTTAATACAAGAGGGGTAGAAAGCGGTAAAATTTTACAAAATATTTTTACAGGATCGAAAATTATCGCTTTGGTGGGCTTAATTGCTGCCGGATTTATTTTAGTTGATATTTCTCATTTGGCGGAAAATTTTAGCTTAGGATACGATTCTTTTAATAATCTTAAAAAAGACGCACTTGGTAATTTCCTGAAAGAAGGCTGGGAACCGATCGGTGGAATGACCTTATTGGGCGGAATTGCAGCAGCAATGGTAGGTTCCGTATTCAGTTCTGTGGCATGGGAAAGTGTGACTTTCGTTTCGGGTGAAATAGAAAACCCCAAAAAAAATGTGGTAAAATCAATGATTTACGGAACAACAGCCGTGATGATTTTATATATTGCTGTTAATTATGTATATCTTAATGCTTTAGACAGAGATTCAATCGCTTTTGCAGAAAACGACAGGGTAGCGGTTGCGGCGTCTCATTTTATTTTCGGAAGTGCGGGAACGGCGATTATTGCTGTTTTGGTAATGGTTTCGACTTTCGGCTGCAACAACGGACTGATCTTAGCTGGCGCAAGAGTTTTTCAAACCATGGCCAAAGACGGAATGTTTTTCAAGCAGGCAGAAAAGAACAACCAAAATGATGTTCCTGCCAATGCACTTTGGATGCAGGGAATTTGGGCTTCTATCCTTTGTTTAAGCGGTCAATATGGGAATCTTTTGGATATGATTTCTTTCGTAATTGTATTATTTTATATGATTACGGTTTTTGGGGTAATTTACTTAAGATTCAAACAGCCGAATTTGGAAAGACCCTATAAGACGTGGTTATATCCGCTTACGCCGGTTATTTATTTATTGATCGGGACAGGTTTCTGTATTTTATTATTAATTTACAAACAGCAATACACCTGGCCGGGATTCCTGATGGTTCTCCTCGGACTTCCCGTCTATTATTTTATTAATCGAAATAAGAAGATTCAAGAATAAATTTCAAAAGCTGTCTGACTGGTTCGGGCAGCTTTTTTATTGCTCATTATAATTTCCATCAATTTTAAAATCTTATAATATTCTATTTCGTGAAAAATGTTTAATTTGGTATTTCTTTTCAAGTAAACGAGAATTATGAAGTAAAAAATTAAGAAGTTGAAATCATGGACACACCAAATTACAGAATGCCTTTTGTACCGTCGACCTTAATGACGGAGGGAGGAAGTATTGATACCTGCGACATGGGAGAAAGTATTGCCCACAATATCATGTTGCTGATCACTACCAAAAAAGGCGAAAACAGATATGATGAAAATTACGGAAACGACGTTTGGAATCTGGAATTCGATAATGGAGTCACAAGTGCCGTCTGGGAAACTGTTTTCATAAAAAGCTTAAAAAGACAGATACAGGAATACGAACCCCGGATCGTTCAGCCGCAGATTGATGCGCATATTCAGTTTGTAGAGCACAGCTACGATACAAAAGAACACACCGAAATCAAAAAGAAAGTAAAGATCGCCATCAATGCAAAAATGGAAGCAACCGGAGAGCGTTTCAGCTTTTCCACAGAATTGTTTCTGAGCCCGATGTCAATTGATTAAATATTGAAACTGTAACCAGAATTATGAACTTAGACCAAAATATTTATTCCAAAGAATCCGTAAAAGCGAGAATGCTTCAGAACGCGACCAAAGTTTGGGGATTGAAAAGTCCGCAGTCTCTGGATCCTTTCGTGAAATTACTGATTGATGCTTTCAGTACTGAAATATTTAAAGCCAATAACGAAATACAAACGGTAAACGCCAGAATTTTAGAAAAACTGGCGAAATTATTGACGCCGTCCATTTATACACACCCGATTCCTGCTCACGCGATTGCTTTTACGCAGCCTTATGAATCTTCTGAGGTTTTGCTGGAACACACCGAGTTTTTCTTCAGAAAACAGATGACTTCCACAGTAAAATCGGAGTCTGATAAGCAGATTAATATTCCTTTTACTCCGGTAGGAAATATTAGAATTAATAGAGCGCAAACCTCCATTATGTTTGTCGGAAATACCTGCTACAGCGTGGATGACAGGTTAAATAAAATTCCGATTGCAAGATTTCAGGGGAAACCGGAAGATTACAGAAAAGTAACAATTGGTATTAATGTTTCAAAGTATGATAATGAAAATTTTCCTAAATATATAAGCATTTACTGTTCAAATCCTGCTTTTGAGCATCTGGATTTTGTCTATAAATTATTACCGTACATCACCGTTTCCAGCAGCGGAAATCCTTTATTTGTAAAAGAGGGGCTTACTTACCTTAAAAATAACCAAACCGACGGATATGAGCAGATGTTTCGTGAACAGTCGATTCAAAATAAGTTGATTGAAGATGTTAAAAGCATTTATCATCATAAATTTATAGAGATTTCGGGACTTTCAGACTCGTTATTTTCCGAACCGGGAAAACTTCCTGAGAATTTGGATTTTGTTGATTATAAAGACGAAATCACCAAACATATCGACGGAAAACGTTATTTGTGGCTTACTTTCGAATTTCCGCCACAGTTTTCGGCAGAAATTCTTGATAATTTTTCTTTTGTACTCAATGCATTTCCTATTTACAACCGCGGTTGGAAAAAAACAGAATACAGTTTGGATATTATGGGGAATAATATTCCGTTGGTTACCGATGAAGGTGAACATTTTTTATATGTTGATGAAGTTCAGGACGGCGACGGAAGAAGATATACAGAAATCCCTTTCACTCCGAGTGATGATCTCAGAAAAGGCTTATACACCGTAAGAAAGGGCGGAATGGAGCGTTTCACCAACAGGAATGCCGTCGATATGATAGCCAATGTCCTGGAACTGACAAGAGATGAAATTGCAGCTTTTTCTTTATTAAACAGAGATAATGTGAAGGGCGTTTTAAGTGAAATGTCCGACAAGATGAAATCGATGGTGCAGAAAGTGAACAATGCAAAAAGAAGCATCAAACAGGAACTGAACTACGTCATTATGGAACCTGTAGATAAAACAGATCATACCTACGCTTCGTTTTGGGTGACTCATTCTACGCTGGCCAATCACATGCGTCCGGGAACTGAGCTTTCAAACCAGTTAAAATCTCAAACCCTGATCCTTCTTACAGAAACCATCGGCGGCGCGGAAGAACAGAAAGGAACAGACAGCATCCAGGCGTACAAATATGCTTTGACGACGAGAGATAAGATCATTTCCCTGGAAGACGTGAAAAACTATTGCAGAATGGTGCTGAAAGATGAGGTAAAAGACGTAAGGGTAAAACGGGGTACAATGATCAGCAATAAGCCGAAAGAAGGATTTATCCGAACGGTTGAGGTAGAAATTGTTCCGCAAAATTACTCTTTTTATGGAAGAGCATATTGGGAAAATATGGCGAATATTCTACGAAACCAGATCATTTCAAAAGCGATTGACGGGATTGAATATCTTGTGAAAATCACAAATGAAGATACCGACTTTTATGAAAATTAAATAATAAGGAACCGATGAAGTTTTCGTCGGTTTTTTATTTGGATTATATTAAAAAACCCTTCGACTGCTTCGCGCTCAGGATGACATCGCTAATACAAACTGTTTACTTATACACAATAATTTGCCAGTGTCACCCTGAGCGCGAAGCAGTCGAAGGGTTTTTGAGTTGCATTGTTGAGATCCTTTCAGGATGACAGAACTCTAATACTAGATGTTACATTCTCTACAGAAGATTTTGCACCGTTATCCTGAGCGCAAAGCAGTCGAAGGATCTCAAACGCTGATAATCTTATAAAATTTAAAACCGAACTCAAAACCCCCAAAACTTTATCCTTTTGAGGTTAATTAATCTAACATTTTTTAACACAAAAAATTCCATAAAATTCCGTAATTTTGCACATCGTGATTTTCAGGTAAAGTCACACCAAATTATGAGTAAATCAACAGAATATATAGAAGTTTACGGTGCACGTGAGCATAATCTTAAAAACATTAACGTAAAAATTCCGCGCAACGAATTGGTCGTTATTACAGGGCTTTCGGGAAGCGGAAAATCGTCATTGGCTTTTGATACTATTTTTGCCGAAGGGCAGCGCCGTTATATCGAAACGTTTTCTGCGTATGCAAGACAGTTTTTGGGAGGCCTGGAACGTCCTGATGTCGATAAAATCGAAGGATTGTCACCCGTAATTGCCATCGAGCAGAAAACCACCAACAAAAACCCGCGTTCTACCGTAGGAACCGTGACAGAACTGTACGATTTCCTTCGTCTTTTGTTCGCAAGGGTTTCAGATGCGTATTCTCAGACAACGGGGAAGAAGCTGGTAAGCTACACCGAAGATCAAATCCTTGATACGATTAAGGAAAATTATAAAGGCGAGAAAATCATGTTGATGGCGCCGGTTGTACGTTCCAGAAAAGGGCATTATCACGAGCTTTTTGTGCAGATGGCGAAGAAAGGATACGGACAGGCGAGAATTGACGGTGAATTGCAGGATATTGAATATGATTTAAAGCTCGACCGTTACAAAACCCACGACATCGACATCGTTATCGACCGTTGGATTATCGGGGAAACAGCTTCAGAAAGCAGAATGGAAAAATCGCTCAGGACAGCGATGGAAATGGGAGAAGGACTTATCGGAATTCAAAAGCTGGGAAGCACGGATATCGAATATTTTTCTAAAAATCTGATGGATGCTGAAACAGGTCATTCATTGGCGTTGCCGGAGCCGAATACTTTTTCGTTCAACTCACCGAAAGGAAGCTGTCCGAACTGTAAAGGTCTGGGAACGATTAAAAAAATCAACACCGATTATTTTGTAGAAAACCCGAAATTATCCATTAACCAGGGTGGTTTGCTGCCTTTGGAAGATATTAAATCAAACAAATGGATTTTATCTCAGATTAAAAATATTCTCGAAATTTTCGGATTAGGATTTACAACACCTCTTCAGGATATCCCGGAAGAAGCGTTGGATTATATCTACAACGGCTGTCACAAAGAATTTAATAAAGACTTAAAATACGCAGGAATTACCAAAAAAATTAAAATCAGTTTTGATGGTCTGATTCCTTTCATGGAGGAAATTATTGAAGAAAGGGAATCCTACGAAGCTATTTTGCTGGAAAGACATTTCACGACAGAAGAAACCTGCCCGGAATGCGGTGGAACCCGACTTCAGCCTTCAAGTTTAAGCTTTAAAATTGACGGAAAAAATATTGCTGAGGTGAACGGATTGAGCTTATCAGACTTGAAAGAATGGTTGGCCGACGTTAAAGATAAATTCTCAGAAAAAAATGCCATTATCGCTCATGAAATTTTAAAGGAAATTGAAACGAGACTGCAGTTTCTGCTGGATGTCGGTTTAGATTATTTAAGTTTGAGCAGAAGTTCGAAAACGCTTTCAGGAGGGGAATCTCAGAGAATTCGTCTGGCAACACAGATCGGTTCACAGTTGGTAAACGTTCTTTATATCTTGGATGAGCCAAGTATCGGACTTCACCAAAGGGACAACGAAAGATTAATTGCTTCCTTAAAAAATCTTCGCGATATCGGAAACTCTGTGTTGGTGGTAGAGCACGACAAAGATATGATTCTGGAAGCCGATGAGGTCTTGGATATCGGTCCGAGAGCCGGAAAATTCGGGGGAGAAATTCTTTGGCAGGGAAAACCTAAAGATTTGCTGAAAGCGGATACGATTACCGCTCAATATATTAACGGAAAAAGAAAAATTGCCATTCCGGAAAAGAGAAGAGAAGGAAATGGTAAAAATATACTGTTAAAAGGCGCTACAGGAAACAACCTTAAAAATGTAACGCTTGATATTCCTTTGGGAAAATTGGTTGTGGTTTCAGGGATTTCGGGAAGCGGAAAATCTTCTTTGATTAACGGAACTTTGTATCCGATTCTGAACAAACACTTCTACAGAGCCGTTCAGGAACCTTTACCTTACAAAAAAATAGAAGGACTTGATAATATTGATAAAATTGTAGACGTAGACCAAACGCCAATCGGAAGAACGCCTCGTTCGAATCCTGCGACTTATACAGGAATGTTTACAGATATCAGAAATCTTTTTGCCGAATTGCCGGAAAGTAAGATTCGTGGCTACAAACCGGGAAGATTCTCTTTCAACGTAAAGGGCGGAAGATGCGAAACCTGTCAGGGAGGCGGTTTGAAGGTTATTGAAATGAATTTCTTGCCGGATGTTTACGTTCACTGTGAAACCTGCAACGGAAAGCGTTTCAACAGAGAAACTCTGGAGGTTCGTTATAAAGGAAAATCGATTTCCGATGTGTTGGATATGACGATCGATGAAGCGGTAGAGTTTTTCCAGCCGATTCCTAAAATTTTTGCCAGAGTAAAGACTTTACAGGATGTTGGTTTGGGATATATCACATTGGGACAACAGTCGACAACGCTTTCGGGTGGAGAAGCTCAGCGTATTAAATTAGCAACAGAATTAGCAAAAAGACAAACCGGAAATACCTTATACATTCTCGATGAACCGACAACCGGACTTCACTTTGAAGACGTGAAAATCCTGATGGATGCCATCAATAAACTGGTCGAACTGGGAAATTCATTCATCATTATCGAACATAATATGGATGTGATAAAACTGGCCGATCACATCATCGACGTCGGTCCCGAAGGAGGAAAACACGGAGGACAGATCATAGCGCAGGGAACTCCTGAGGAAATTGTGAAGTCTAAGAAGAGCTTGACGGGGAAGTTTTTGAAGAGGGAATTGGAGTAAATTTTTAATATATGAACACATTAGCACAAAAAGATGGAAGAAATTCAAAATATTTTGAAATTCAGGAAGATGGAGTTTTTGTAAAAAACAATTTTGCAAAAGAAATAAATGAGTATAAAGTTTATTTTCAAGATATTCAGTATGATGAAACTGTATTTAGAAAAAAGAAAGATCCTGTATTAATTGGAATAGTTATTTCTATGATATTTAATTCGATATTGTTTACAATCGTTATTAACGAAAGTTATGAGCTTTCTTATTCATTAGGAATGATCGTTTTTGTCATTGCACTGATTCCTTCCTTAATTGTAACTGCTTTATGTAATAATGAGTTCAAAAGGGAAAATTCTAAAAGTCTTACAGCTTCTAAACCACTTGTTTTTTCTTATGCGAAAAAAGAGATGAAAGAAGTTGATGATTTTATTTCAAATATAAAGGAAAGTAAAAAGCAATTTTTTTTAAAAGCTTATTATAAAGTTGATAATTTAATTCCGGTTCATGTACAAATCAGTAGAATTCATTGGCTTTATGAAAGTAATTATATCAATGAAAGTGATGCGAAATTTATTATTGATGAATTAGAAAGCAAAAGAATTATCGAAGGTTTATAATTTAAAATACGCGGCTAAACTTAAATAGTTTAGCCTTTTTTATGCCCAATTTCCACTTCCAATGTTAAATTTTCAAAAATTTTAAAATTTTATCTATCTGAAAATCAATAGTTTGAATTCCAATGTTAACTCAATGTTAACTGTATGTAAAATTATTGTAAATTATTTTATATATCTTTGGTAAAGAAATAGTAAATAAGTTTAATATAACATTTAAAACCAAAGAGTTATGAAAAATAAAGTTCAAATATTTATCGCTTCAATTTTCGTTTGTGGATGTATGGCTGTTGTGAATACTGCTAAAGCACAAACTTCAAATAATATGATTCAGGAAGTTCAGTTGAATAAAAATGATGCTTTCAATGAAATCAGAAATTTATTAATGGCTAACTTCGATTTCACCAATTCAGATTACAAACAAGGTGTTGTAAACTCGGAAGTGAAATTTGATATTGCAGAAAACGGAAAGATCGTAAACGTTCATTCTAAAGGCGACTGCAAAAATGTAAGTAAAGAAATTGAAAAAGTATTAAGCAGCCTTCAATACAGAGTAGACAGCAAAAAAATCAACCAGAATATGATTGCTTCTACCTATGTAATGCCCGTAAGAGTGGATATCAACAACAGATAATATTCATAAAATCTTTTATATCAAAACCATGCAGATTTCTGTGTGGTTTTTTATTAAAAGTGTAAATCGTGAAAAAATTAAATGTAAAATTGTAATAATTGATAATGATTTTCGTTTTAAATTTAATCAGCAAAATTAAAACGATATGAAAAACTTAAAAAAACTTAACAAAGAGGAACTGAAGGCAGTAAACGGAGGTGCTCCGAAAAAATACTGCGTGTATTGCGAATGGATGAATGCTGTCGTATGCAGCGAAATTCCAATTTCTCAATGTCCTTAAAAAAGTAAAGCCGCTTCAGTGAGCGGCTTTTTTTATTTCTTTTAATTACTTTCTTTCGAATATTTAATAAAACTTTCAAGAGTAGATTTGAGGTTTGAATCTTTATTATAAATTACATTTTCAATCTTCCATCCGTCTTTATTAATTAAAGTTATTTTAACATGCTGTGTTAATTTGGGATCATTTTCATAATAAAACTCTGTAAATACTTCCGCGGTACTACCGTTTACGTTTATTTTTTTTATTTTGAATTCCGTAGCTGTATCTTGCAGGTTTGTCATCAGATAAGAAACCAACATTCGGGGCATATCTGTAGGATGATCACTCTTCTTTATTTTTTCGGTATCGGCAATTGTTATTTTTGTGCATTCATTAAGCAGTTTCTCCAATTCAGTTGAAAACAAATCTTTTGGAGGAGTGTATCGGTCATTGGATCTATCCAAAGTATACAATGCATTTACTTTTTTTGTGATTTCTGCTTTTGCTTCCTGATCTTTAGGGCGGTTTTGGTTTTTTATACAACCCGTAAAAAGTAAAAATACACTTAGCAGGAGAAATAAATTTTTCATAAAATGTGTTGTTTTAATGTTCAGGTGTAGATTGTCAAAACGTATGCCAGAACTTAATCTTTTCAGACATAAATAATTATTCGTGCAAAATAAAAATTTAATACATTTGATAGTATAAAAAACTCTTGTGAATCCGATTCTTGATGTAGTGCTCCGCTCACTTTGCGTTTATCTTTTTATGGTGATTGCTATTCGTATTTTTGGTAAAAACCAGCTTTCCCAGCTCAATGCAGGGGATGTGGTTTTGTTGTTGCTGATTTCAAATGCGGTTCAGAACGCCATGGTTGGTCCCGATACATCGCTTCAAGGCGGTTTGATCGCGGCTTTGGTTCTTTTTATCGCCAATTTTATTGTTAAAAGATTTATGTTTTCCAATCGTAAATTCGAAACCCTTCTTGAAGATGACCCTGTTATTTTAGTGAGAGACGGAAAAGTGGATGAAATGGCTTTAGATAAAGTTAAAATCAGTAAAAACGAACTGGAAGAAGCCATCCGGGAACATGGGGTCGACAGTATCGAAAATGTAAAATTATCCATTCTTGAAGTAGATGGAAATATAAGCGTGATTTCTGAAGACGAAAATAATAAGCAAACGCATTATTCCAGAATTAAAAGAAAGTACAAACGAAAATATCATTAAAATACAATGAATTACGAACTTAGAGAAATGCTTCCCGGTGATGAAACCAGGGTTTTAGAAATTTACAGACAGGGTGTAGATGGCGGAATGGCTACTTTCGAAACAACAATTCCCACCGCCGAAGCCTGGAATATGGAATATTTCAACGACTGCCGCTGGATTCTGGAAAACGAAAACAATGAGGTCGTTGGCTGGTGCGCACTGAAACCCGTAAGCAAAAGAGAATGCTATAAAGGAGTGGCAGAAGTGAGCATTTATTTTGATAATAATTATCAGGGTAAGGGTTTGGGTTCGGTTTTACTTAAAAAGATGATTTTGGATAGCGAAAACCACGGATTCTGGACTTTACAGGCAAATATATTCATGGAAAACGAAGTATCGCTGAAATTTCATCAGAAAAACGGTTTCAGAACGGTAGGAATTCGGAAAAAATTAGCCAAACTCAACGGACAGTGGAAAGATATTATTTTACTTGAAAAAAGAAGCGAAATGATTTCCTGAAATCAGAAAAAATAATAAAATTTCTTAAAAATTTCTAAGAGTTTAAGAATAAAGCATTATTGGCATTAGTATTGTAATTTTTTGTACTTAATTGAAATTTATTTGAGTATGAAAATTCTAACTAAAGTAATAGGACTTTTCTTAATGGTCTTTTCCTTTGCTTATTCTCAGGCGGCACCTATTCAAAAACACCATCATCATGGTCCGAAACATCATTATCACAGATCGCACAGACCCCACTACAGAGAGGTTTATAGCTATCACAGACCTGTAAAACATTATTACAAAAGACATTATTACAGACCTGTAAGACATCGATATTATGCTCACAGACCCTACCGTGTTTATCATAGCAGACCGGTAGTTATTGTAAATTTATAAAGTAAGGCACTGAGATTTTCAGTGCTTTTTTATTTTTAATTCAATAACCTTAAACACAAACTTTTAAACCCAATGCCTCAAAAATTGTCAAACTCTCTAATTCATTTTGGCATTAACATTGATATTTTACACAATGAAATTTGAAAAAGAGAAAAAATGAAAGGTTTGATGAAAATTGTCGGAGTCACGACGGTAATGTTGATGCTGACTTCATGTATTGTCCATGAGCATCACGGAAGAAGAGGATTACCTCCGGGACATGCGAAAAGAGTGTATATCTATGAGAAAAGAGGACATGGCCACGGCCACGGACATCATAGAGGTCACGGACATCACAGATGAAATTGAGAAAAAAAATAAAAAGCCCTGAAAAATACAGGGCTTTTGTCTTATATTTTTTTAATGAAAATGACACCAATATTTTCAAAAATAAAAGCATCAAATTATTATAAAAATCAAGAAAAAACATCCCAAGCGAAGCAAAACAAGCCTTAGCCTAAAACCCGAAACCCAGAACTCCAAACCCAGAACCTAAAACTCCAAACCTCGAATCCCGCATCCCGAACCTCGAATCCCCCTTACATCCTCGACCTCTTCGGATTTAAATACGTATTGAAGATCATCACGTCTTGTCCGAATTTCTTTTCAATCCGTTCGGCGATATTTAGCATTTCGCTTTTGATGAAATCTTCTCTCAGCTCATCATTATCAAAAATTAAAAGAAGGTTATAGTTTTTTCCTTCTTCAATATAATCGCTGTGAACTTCAGAAAGGATATATTTGTTGACATCCATTAAATTTTCAGTCATTAAAACCAATGTTTCGTCAATATAATTTTCCCATTCTTCAATATTATTTTTCGTGCAGTGGAAAGTTATACTTAATACGCTCATATTTTATGATTTTTTAAGATTTTGTGGATAAATTGTACCACAAAAATCGGCAAATTTTTCGTAAATTAGCCCGTTAATAAAATTTCGAAAAGAATAATTTTCAGACATACAGCTAAGGGTCTGACTATCATTATAATAAAATTTGTTTATGCAAAAAGAAGGAGAAAGACTGATTCCTATCAACATTGTTGATGAAATGAAGTCATCTTATATCGATTATTCGATGTCGGTTATCGTTTCAAGGGCGTTACCTGATGTAAGAGATGGCTTGAAACCCGTTCATAGAAGAGTGCTTTATGGTATGTATGGATTAGGGGTTTTTTCTAATAGAAAATATTTAAAATCTGCGAGAATTGTTGGAGACGTTTTAGGTAAGTACCACCCGCACGGAGACTCCTCTGTATATGATGCAATGGTGAGAATGGCTCAGGACTGGAGCTTGCGTTATCCACAGGTCGACGGCCAGGGTAACTTTGGTTCTATGGACGGTGACCCGCCTGCAGCAATGCGTTACACCGAAGCAAGATTGAAAAAAATCTCTGATGAGGTGCTTTCAGACTTAGACAAAGAAACGGTAGATTTCCAGAATAACTTCGACGACAGCTTAACTGAACCAACGGTTTTACCTTCAAAAATTCCGAATCTTTTAGTAAACGGAACTTCCGGTATCGCGGTAGGGATGGCAACAAACATGGCTCCTCACAACCTGACGGAATCTGTAAATGCAATCTGTGCCTACATCGACAACAGAGAAATCACCATTGATGAATTAATGCATCACATCATCGCTCCGGATTTCCCTACAGGTGGGATTATCTACGGATATGATGGAGTAAGAGATGCTTTCCACACAGGTAGAGGAAGGGTAGTTCTTAGAGCTAAAGTTGCTTTTGAGGAAATCGGAAACAGAAATGCAATTATCGTTACAGAAATTCCTTACCAGGTAAACAAAGCTGAAATGATCGCCAGAACAGCTGAGTTGGTAAAAGATGAAAAAATCACAGGAATTTACGAAATTAGAGATGAGTCAGACAGAAGAGGTCTTCGTATCGTTTATGAATTGAAAAATGATGCGATTCCTAATGTTGTTTTAAACTTATTATATAAATATACTTCGCTTCAGACATCTTTTAGTGTTAATAATATTGCTTTGGTACACGGTAGACCGGAACAGTTAAACTTAAAAGATATCATCCACCATTTCGTGGAGCACAGACATGAAGTTATTGTAAGAAGAACTCAGTTTGAGCTTAGAAAAGCGAAAGAAAGAGCTCACATCTTAGAAGGTTTCATGAAAGTGATCGGAACGCAGGATGCTTTAGATAAAGCGATTTCCATCATCCGTCACTCTGCAAATCCACAAGCGGCAAAAGAAGGATTAATCACAGAATTCGAACTTTCTGAAATTCAGGCTCAGGCGATTCTTGATCTGCGTCTTGCTCGTTTGACAGGAATGGAGCTTGATAAGATCCGTGATGAGTACGATACAATCATGAAAGAAATTGCCGACTTGGAAGATATCTTGGCTAACGAACCTAGAAGATTCCAGATCATTAAGGATGAATTAATTGAAGTTAAAGAAAAATACGGCGACGAAAGAAGAACTGAAATCGATTATTCAGGTGGTGAAATGTCAATTGAAGACATCATTCCTAATGAATCTGTAGTTCTTACGATTTCTCACGCAGGATATATCAAGAGAACTTCACTTTCAGAATACAAAATCCAAAGTAGAGGTGGTGTAGGAAACAGAGCGGCAACGACAAGGGATGAAGACTTCCTAGAATATATCGTTTCTGCAACCAATCACCAATATATGTTGTTCTTCACGGAAAAAGGAAGATGTTACTGGTTAAGAGTATTCGAAATTCCTGAAGGTTCTAAAACGGCAAAAGGAAGAGCGGTACAAAACTTAATTAATATTGAACCGGACGATAAGATTAAAGCATATATCAGAACCAACAACTTAAAAGATTCTGAATACGTAAATCAAATGAGCGTTGTGATGGTAACGAAAAACGGTACGATCAAGAAAACATCATTGGAAGCTTATTCAAGACCGAGAGTGAATGGGGTAAATGCCATCGAAATCAGGGATAATGACCAATTATTAAGCGCTTATCTTACAAACGGAACTTCTCAGATCATGATTGCTACCAAAAATGGTAAATGTATCCGTTTCCCTGAGGAAAAAGTAAGAGAAGTGGGTAGAGGTTCTATCGGGGTTCGTGGTATCGCGATGGAAGATAATGACGAGGTAATTGGTATGATTGTTGTGAACGATGTAGAAAACGAAACGGTTCTTGTGGTATCTGAAAAAGGATACGGTAAGAGGACTGCAGTAGAAGACTACAGAATCACCAACAGAGGAGGAAAAGGAGTTATCACCCTTAATATTACCGAAAAAACAGGAAATCTGATTGCCATCCAAAACGTAACAGACGAAGACGGATTGATGATTATCAACAAATCCGGTGTTGCGATCCGTATGAATATGGATGAGATGAGAGTGATGGGTAGAAATACACAAGGGGTAAGAATGATTAACCTTAAGAAAAATGACGAAATTGCAGCCATCGCAAAAGTAGAAATGGATAAAGATGTAGAAGATGATTCTGAAGAAAATGCAGAAGGAACAGAAACTGTAACTGATAACCAGGAAAACAATACAGAAGCACCTCAAACGGAAAACGAAAACTCGACTGAGGAAACTGAGAACTCTGATTCGGAAGAATAATATTGTACAATTAATATAAAATAGTGATTATGAAAAAGCTAATTTTAGGTATGGCTATCGTAGCATCGGCTTTTGCTTTCGGACAGAAAGGTGATGTGAACGCTCAGCTACAAGAAGCTAACAAAGCGGCAATGGACGCATATAATGCAAAAAACTATGCTGTGGCGGGTCCTAAGTTCATGGAAGTGTATAACTTACTGAAAACAAACGGGCAGGATAATAAAGTATATATGTATTATGCGGGTCTTAATTATGCTTTGGCAAATAATATCGATCAGGCCACTAAAATATATACAGATTTGATCAACTCAGGATACACCGGTGTTGAAACAAATTATACTGCTAAAGACAAAAAAACAGGTCAGGTTGCAAGCTATGACAAAGCAACTTGGGAATTGTTGAAAAAGTCGGGTGGAGATTATTCAGATTTTAAAACTGAACAGACGCCAAGTGTAGAATCGGATTTGTATGAAACATTGTCAACATTATTGTTAAATGCTAAGAAAAACGACGAAGCTTTAGCAATCATCGAAAAAGGATTGGCAAAATTCCCGAACAATGCCAAACTTAAAGAATATCAGGGAACTGCATTGTATGCCTCTGGAAACACAGACAAATTTATGCAGAATCTGAAAGAGCAGTTAGCTAAAAACCCTAATGATGCTACCAACTGGTACAATTTAGGAGTTCTTCAGTCTAAAAATCCTGCAACGGCAAACGAGGCAATGGCTTCTTTCCAGAAAGCGATTGAGCTGAAACCGGATTTCTCCAATGCTTATCAGAACTTAGTGTACACAGCAATCGGTGACGATGAAAAAGCAGTAAGCGAAATCAATACACTTAGAAAAACTAAGCCGGATGATGCTACAAAATTAATCGATGCCAGAAAAGAAAGATTCAACAAAGCTTTACCTTTGGCTGAAAAATGGTATCAGGCTGTACCGAATGACATCAATGCTGTTCAGATGTTAAAAGAAATCTACAGTATTACAAAAAATACAGCTAAGTTTAATGAAATGAAAGCTAAAGAAGCTGAACTTCAGGCAAAACAACCAAAATAATTTCAAGCAATTGAATTACCTATAAAACCGGAACAAATTTGTTTCGGTTTTTTTATTCAATAGAAACGGGGCTTTAGCCTGTTTTTATCCACAGCCTTGTCAAGGTTTAAAACCTTGACAAGGCTCATTATGTTTGCCATCCTGAAAGGATCTAAATGAAGTTTTCAGTTTTATTTTACAAAATCCAATTCGGCCACGACATATTAAATATTCCTCAATCATCTGCGTAATCAGCAAGAAAAAAAACTTAATAGATAGCTTTAATATTGAAGGTTACGAACGTAGTTCAAAAGCTTGTAAATAATTTATTTTATTGCAAGCCCCTCCGTCCCAATAACAAATCCAGCGTTTTCTTTGCTGAATGAAATACCTTTGCGAACGAAAAATATTCTCAATAATTTTAAAAAAATCTTTGCAAACTTTGCGTTAAAATTAATTTCATCCGAAATAATTTCAAACCAAAAACCCCCACAAACTTTCCAAGATTTATCATCAAAAATCGATGTTAAAATTCTCTGCAATTCCGTATCTTTGAGAAAAATTTTTACAAAAATGATTGAGTGGAAAACCGCCAAAGAATACGAAGATATTACATACAAAAAATGTAATGGTGTAGCGAGAATCGCTTTCAACAGACCGGAAATTCGCAACGCTTTCAGACCAAAAACTACTTCAGAATTATATGACGCTTTTTATGACGCTTACGAAGATTCTTCGATAGGTGTTGTATTGCTTTCAGGAGAAGGGCCAAGTCCAAAAGACGGAGGATGGGCTTTCTGCAGCGGGGGCGACCAAAAGGCGAGAGGGCATCAGGGATATGTAGGTGAAGATGGAAGACACCGTTTGAATATTCTGGAAGTTCAGCGTTTGATTCGTTTTATGCCGAAAGTAGTGATTGCAGTGGTTCCGGGATGGGCAGTTGGTGGAGGTCACTCTCTTCATGTGGTTTGTGATTTGACGTTAGCGAGTGAAGAACACGCTATTTTCAAGCAGACTGATGCCGATGTTACCAGCTTCGACGGAGGGTATGGTTCGGCATATTTAGCAAAAATGGTCGGACAGAAAAAAGCCCGTGAAATTTTCTTTTTAGGTAGAAATTATTCAGCTCAGGAAGCTTTCGAAATGGGAATGGTAAACAAAGTTGTTCCTCATGCAGAATTGGAAGATACGGCTTACGAATGGGCTCAGGAAATTTTAGCAAAATCTCCGACATCCATCAGAATGCTGAAATTTGCGATGAACCTTACAGACGACGGAATGGTTGGTCAGCAGGTTTTTGCGGGTGAAGCAACTCGTTTGGCCTATATGACGGAAGAAGCAAAAGAAGGAAGAAATGCATTCCTTGAAAAAAGAAAGCCGGACTTCGGAGAAAATCAATGGATATCGTAATTAGTTATTAGTTTCTGGTTGCTGGTTGATACAATGTACCGGCAACTATAAACTAGCAACCATCAACTATAAACAATCAACTAAAATTATGTCGGATTGGATAAAAGCCGCAAGGCTTAGAACATTACCGCTTTCATTGAGCGGAATTATTATGGGAGCTTTCATCGCAAAATGGAGACTTTACGGAGAAGGTGGAACTTGGGACTGGAAAATCTTTGCTTTGGCACTTTTGGTGACTTTGCTATATCAGATCCTTTCAAATTATGCAAATGATTACGGAGACGGAATAAAGGGAACAGACGCGAAAAGAGCAACAGAAGCAGAAGCGAGAGCGGTAGCATCAGGAAAAATTACGGCAAAACAAATGAGAAATGCAGTAATTCTTTTCTCGATTTTATCTCTAGTCGCAACAGTTGCCTTGTTGTATGTTGCTTTCTTCCCGAAATATATGAATGAATTTTACATTTTCATAGGATTGGGAGTGGCATGTATTTTAGCAGCAATCGGATATACAGTAGGTAAAAAACCTTACGGATACATGGGATTGGGAGATCTTTTTGTATTTATTTTTTTCGGATTGGTTTCTGTTTGCGGAAGTTATTTCCTGTTTACAAAATCATTCAGCTGGGATATGTTATTGCCGGGAACAGCGATCGGAATGATGAGTATGGCTGTTTTGAATCTGAATAATATGAGAGACATTGAAAGCGACAGATTATCAGGGAAAAACAGTTTTGCGTTAAGAATCGGATTCAAAAATGCGATGATTTATGAAATGGTTTTGTTGCAGCTTCCATTGATTTTAATTTTAATGTTTTTAGGAGTCAACGGGTTTTTCCAAACCCAGAATTATTACGTTTTTATTGTAATGATTTTATTGCTTCCATTAATGAAATTGAGAAGAAAAATCATGGCTGTAAAAGAGCCGAAAGAGCTTGATCCGTTCCTGAAACAGGTAGGAATCATGACTTTCATGATAGCTGTTCTTACCGCTTTTGGACTTAATTTTTTTAACTAAAATATTTCTATCATGAGTTCGAATGTTTACGTTGAAGCTCAAATGCTTATCAGAAAACCGATTGAAGATGTTTTTAATGCATTCATCAATCCTGAAGTGACGACTAATTTCTGGTTCACAAAATCTACAGGAAAATTAGAAGAAGGTAAAACCGTGACTTGGGAATGGGAAATGTACGGCGTAAAAACCGATGTTAAGGTTCTTCAGGTTGTTCAAAATCAGTTGATAAAAACAAAATGGGGCAATCCTTCAACGAATGTAGACTACGAATTCAAAGAAATAGAAAAAGGAACTTTAGTGATCATTAAAAGTTACGGATTTTCTCAAACCGGAGAAGATTTGTTAAAGATAATTAATGACAATACAGGAGGTTTTACAACAGTTTTAGACGGCTGCAAAGCCTATCTGGAACACGGAATTAATTTGAGATTAATTGAGGATAAATTTCCATCTAATTGAAACACGAATTACACAAATAGTTTCACAAATTTTCACTAATATTTTTAATCGTGTTATTAGTGAAAAAATTCGTGCCATTAGCATTTAAAAAACAACAGTTAGTATTAGCGTTGTCATGCTGAGCCTGTCGAAGCATTCATCAAATTTTCATTAAAAAATTAGTGAAAAAATTCGTGCCATTAGTGTTTAAATAAAGTAAATAAAAATTCAAAAAATAAAATTAAAAATGAAAATACAATATCTGGGACAAAACTGTTTTTTGTTCACCTACAAAAACAAAAATATACTCAGCGACCCTTTCTACAACTACAAAAAGGCAGAGTCGGGATTTGATATTTCAGCTCAGAAAATCGATTATATTTTATTGACGCACGCTCACGGCGATCATATTGCTGATGTAGAAGAAGTATTGCAATATCATCCGGAAGCTACTATTATTGCGGTTCCTGAAATCTGCGGATATTTCAAAAATGCAAAAAATACAGATGATGTAAACTTAGGAGGGTCGGCGAAAATCGAGGATCTTAAAATTTCCATGGTTCCGGCTCACCACACGAGTTCTTTTCCTGACGGAAGCTATGGAGGCGTTCCTGTAGGCTATATTTTCAGACTTCCTGAAGGCAAAAACCTTTATTTAGCGGGAGATACAGGCGTAATGGCTGATATGGAATTATTCCCAAGACTTTTCGGAAAGATCGATTTGTCGATTCTTCCGATCGGAAGCCACTACACAATGTGTCCTAGGAAAGCGGCTTTCGCAGCAGCAGAATTATTGAAAACTCCAAAAGTAATCGGATGTCATTTTGATACGTTCCCTGCGATTGAAATTAATCATGAAAGTGCATTGAAGCATTTTGCAGACAAAAATGTAGAGCTTGTTTTACCAAAACTAGGTGAGGCGTTCGAATTTTAAATAAAAAATTGAAAAGGTAATTTGAAAATCAGAATGGAAATGTTGAAAAGTTTAGAAACAAAAAAAGATAATTTTCAAATTACCTCTCTTCAACTTAAACCAATAAAAAATGGCAAGCTACCTAAATCACACCGCTACGACCAATTACCTTTGCTGCGTTCCCACCCTGGAGGATTCTCAGGAGCTGGTTGTTTAGGACTTGCCGGTGCAAAGATAGGAATATTTTATAAACTTGAAAACATTATTAAAGAAAAATAGTCGAAAAAATACCGCAACAAAGCTAAACTGTTGAAATGTAAAGGAATAATTTTTCAACTTTTTTCTAAAAAATTAAATATGACGAAAAGTCCATCAACATTAGGAATTATACTTTTTATCGCTACAATGATCGTTTTTTTTGTAGTGTATTATTTTTTCTCGGGAATCAATTATTTTGATATCTCTTTGAAAGCCAATGCTTTCGTATTGCCTGTTTTGTATGCAGGAACAGCGTTCTGGTCGGTGAAATCTTACTGGAACAATCATAGAGTGGTAAGTTTTAAGCAGGCTTTCAAAAGAGCTTTTGTACCGATGTTTGTCGGGGGAATTCTTTCGATTTTCAGCATTTACGCTTACCTGAATTTTGTGGATACGGATGCAAAAAAATTGCTGAATTACCAGTATGTCACAAGACAAAAAGCTGAATTAGACAAAGAATACACTTCTGCAAGAAAGATTTTAAAACATCAAAAAGATATCGACGAGCTGGATCAGAAATACAAGGAAAGACTTCAAAGTTTCACGCCCGAAGCGGTGAAAGGAAAAGATATGCTTACGGCAAGTCATTTTTCAGGATATTTTGCGGCAATTCTTATATTTTACGTAGTTTTGTCATTGTTTTTCGGAGCGTTTTTCAGAACGAAAACGATTTACCAAGAAACAGAAAATCAAGAATAATTTTATTAAAATTACATGAATTTATCTATAGTTATTCCGTTATTAAACGAAGAAGCTTCATTGGAAGAGCTTTTTTCAAGGATTGATAATGTTTGTAAATCAAACAATTTATCATACGAAATCTGGTTTGTGGATGACGGAAGTACAGATTTATCCTGGAGCATTATTGAAAATCTGAAGGTTCAGCATCCTCAGATCCACGGAATAAAATTTTCCAAAAATTACGGGAAATCGCAGGCTCTTCACGCAGCTTTTGAAAGAACAAACGGAGACGTTATCATTACCATGGATGCTGATTTACAGGATTTTCCGGAAGAAATTCCTGAGCTTTACAATATGGTTATCAATGATAATTATGACATTGTTTCGGGCTGGAAAAAGAAGCGTTTTGATAATGTGATGACGAAAAATGTTCCGTCAAAATTGTTCAATGCGGCGGCGAGAAAAGTGTCGGGAGTTTATCTGCACGATTTCAATTGTGGACTGAAAGCATACAAAAAACAGGTTGTAAAAACAATCGATGTCTACGGAGATATGCACAGATACATTCCGGTTTTGGCTGCCAATGCAGGTTTCAGAAAAATTACTGAAAAAGAGGTTCAGCATCAGGCGAGACCTTACGGAACTTCAAAATTTGGAACGGAGCGATTCATCAGAGGTTTCCTGGATTTGGTAACACTTTGGTTTGTAAGCCGTTTCGGAGGCAGACCGATGCATTTCTTTGGAGCAGTGGGAACCTTAATGTTTATTTTTGGTTTTCTTTCTGCACTTTGGCTGGGAATTTCAAAATTAATTGATGTTTCCAGAGGAATTTATGGACATTTGATTACCAACAATCCTTGGTTTTTCATTGCTTTAACGATGATGATCATGGGAACTTTGCTTTTCATAGCCGGATTTTTAGGTGAAATGATCATCAGAACCAATAGAGAGCATAAAAACTACAATATCGACGAAGTGATTTAACATGGAAGATAATTTACCCAAAATTTATTCTAAAAAAACGATTTTAGGTTTTTCTATTTTTCTTTCCACTCTTTTTGGAGGGGTGTTGCTTTATCAAAACTTAATTGATGCTAAAAAGAAAAAAGAAGCTTATATTGTTTTAGGAATTTCTATTTTGTTAACAATCATTACAATAGCTATTGTAAATATTCCTGAAGAACCCAAAAGCTCACTTGCTTATTTGTGTGGTTTGGGAGGGGGAAGTTTATTATCCTATTATTTTGTACCAAAATATTTTCCAAATGAAGAAGAATATCCAAAGAAGCCAATTTGGAAACCACTAATTATAGCTTTAATAATTGTTGTAATTTTTGTTACTTTAATTGTTTACGGAGCATCAATAGAAAATGGTTAAAATGATGTAATAATTCAGAATGAATACAAAAAGTTGTTTGAACTGCGGTCATTCAATATCCGATGAGTTTTGCCCTCATTGCGGACAGAAAGCCGACACAGCAAGAATAACTCCCTATTCGCTTATAAAAAATGATATTCTCGGTTCAATTTGGCATGTGGAAGCCAAGTTTTTCCAAACTTTAAAAGATATTATTATCAGACCCGGTAAAACGGCGATGGATTATATTTCAGGAAAAAGAATCAGGTACAACAATTTTATTTCGTTGTTGCTGATTCTTTTTGGTTTTAATGTGTTGGGGCTCCATTTTTATGAAAAATTTGCTCCTCAGGAAGATGTTGCAGAGTTTTCAGATTTAAGAGCTTTTTTTTCAAAATATTCGAAAACGATCCTGTTTATCATCATTCCGGTGTTAGGAATCAACGCATATTTTCTTTTTAAAAGATTAAAATTAAATATTGCGGAACATTTTATCATTGCAACTGTTAGTCTTTTAGGAATTTTAATCATATTTTTGTTGGATGATATTGTAAGTTTGATAGGGCTATGGAAACCTGTATCAGGCATTTTCAATATTATCGATAAAATTATATTCGGTCTTTTTATTCTCTTCCCGGCAATTACTTATTGGAATGCTTTTAAAAATTTGTACTCAAAATCAGGTCTACTGTGGAGAGTATCGGTTCTTTATGTTTTG
Source organism: Chryseobacterium wanjuense (assembly GCF_900111495.1). Classification (NCBI taxonomy): domain Bacteria; kingdom Pseudomonadati; phylum Bacteroidota; class Flavobacteriia; order Flavobacteriales; family Weeksellaceae; genus Chryseobacterium; species Chryseobacterium wanjuense. The sequence continues at coordinate 1,300,119 of NZ_FOIU01000001.1, forward strand.
ATGGGAATAGAAAGCTTTACTATAATTATCATTTTATATAAAATATTTTAAATTAAATATGAAAAATATATTATACGCATTAATGCTGGTGGCATTGGTTTCCTGCGGAAAAGTTTCTCCGAAAGGAAATATTGAAAGAAAAGACGTAGATGTGTCAGAATTTGTCAACCTTGATCTGGATGGGAAGTTCCGGGTATTTTATGGAAGGGGAACCAAAAATTTTGTTGAAATAGAAACGTATCCGAATGTTGCTGATAATCTGGATGTTGATGTGAAAGATAAAACATTATCCATCAAGGAAAAAAGAGGAACAAAAGGCGTTGACTTCTATAACATAACCATTTATTCAAAGTATAATCTTGAAAAAGTTGCCATTTCAGATTCTGTGGAAATGAATATTTCGAGTGAAATTAAGACCGATAATTTTAGGCTTAATTTAAAAAATAACGCTACTTTTATGGGTTCGGTAAACACAAGGAGAGCGGAAGTTGAAATGCAGAACCGAAGCAGAGCCAATTTTTTGGGACAGACCAAAGATGCTGTGATAAAGATCTCTGACACAGCAAGTTTGATCGCTCCATATTGGAAAATAGACAACCTGAAAATCGATTCTAAAAATGGAAATTATGCAGAAGTAAATGTAAAAGATTCATTAAAAGGTCATGTTCAGAATACCGCGAAATTTATTTATTATAATGACCCGATTCGTGCATTTAAAATAGATAAAGATACACGAGTAGAAAATAAAAAACTGGATTAAGAGTTGGAAGAGAAAAAATATACAGCGAGTAGCATTCAGACTTTGGAAGAAATGGAACATGTAAGGCTTCGTCCTCAAATGTATTTTGAAGATTGTTTTAAAGAAAACAATTTAAATTCTCTTGTATTCGGAGCCCTTTGCCACGCCATTGATGAATATTTTGACAATAATTGTAATGAAATCATTATTAATGCTGATGGAAATTCATTTAATGTAAAATATAATGCAGGAATGTCTTTAGAAAAATCTTGGGATTTGACTAAGGCAGAATGTATTATGACAAAAATTGGAGCTTGTAGTAATGAGAAAAAACATTTGGAAGTCGGAGATGAATTTTGTAGAGTTGGAATGACTACAATAAATGGAGTTTCAGAAAAATGTGAATTAAAAACAATCTGGAACAAGCAAAAAGCTCATTTTATTTTCGAAAAAGGAAAAACGGTTTTTAAAGAAATTTCCAAAACGGATATTTTCGAAGATGCAACAACAATCAGTTTTGAGATAGATAAAGAAATCTTTGGAAATTTTGTTTTTGAATTAAATGATCTTCAGCTGAAAATAAATTCATTAAAAGAAAAACTGCCAAATTTAAAAATTGAACTTTTAAATTAAAACAACCTTCTGTCATTCAGAACGGAGCGAAAGCGAAGTGAAGAATCTAAAAAAAAATAGATTTCTCCTTTCGTCGAAATAACAGATTATTGAAATGATAAAGAAAAAATTAAATTAAACTTAAAATTTACAAATCATAAAAAGACCAAAATACAAATATGACAACATTAGAAAAAGCAAAACTTTGGTTAAGCGATACATTTGATAAAGAAACGAGAGATGCTGTTCAACTTTTAATTGACAGCAATTCGCCTGATCTGGAAGACTCTTTTTACAGAGAGCTCGAATTCGGAACAGGAGGGATGAGAGGAATTATGGGTGTCGGAACCAATCGTTTAAATAAATATACATTAGGTCAAGCTACACAGGGACTTGCGAATTATATGTTAAAGCAATTTAAAGGAGAAGAAATTAGTGTGGCGATTGCTTATGATGTAAGAAATAATTCAAGAGAATTCGGAAAATTGGTGGCAGATGTTTTGACGGCAAACGGAATTAAAGTATTGCTTTTCAAAAATCACAGACCGACTCCGGAATTGTCTTTCACGGTGCGTGACAAAAAATGTAACGGAGGAATTGTATTAACAGCTTCTCATAATCCGCCTGAATATAACGGTTATAAAGTATATTGGAATGATGGCGCACAAATCGTTCCGCCACATGATGAAGCCATCATTAATGAAGTATATTCCGTGAAATTTGATGAGATTAAATTTAACGGAAACGATGATCTGATCGAATGGATTGGAGAGGAGCAGGATGAAGTGTATATCGACGCTTGTATCGAAAACTCTACGTATCAGGATGTTGGTAAGGGAAATTTAAATATTGTTTTCACATCCATCCACGGAACGACGTATACAACGGTTCCGAAAGCCTTAGAGAAAGCAGGTTTCAAGAAAATTGATCTGGTAAGGGAGCAGATGATTCCGAGTGGAAATTTCCCGACGGTGGATTCTCCCAATCCTGAAGAACCGGCAGCGTTGGAAATGGCGATGGATCTTGCAAAAATCACAAATGCTGATATCGTGATCGGAACAGATCCGGATGGCGACAGACTGGGTATTGCCGTAAGAAATCTGGATGGAGAAATTCAGTTACTGAATGGAAATCAGACCAATACGATTCTTACCTACTATATTTTAAATGAATGGAGAAAACAGGAAAGAATTACCGGAAAGGAATTCATCGGTTCTACGATCGTTACTTCTGATATTTTCTTCGATATTGCCCAGAGATTCGGTGTCGACTGCAAAGTAGGACTTACCGGATTCAAATGGATCGGAAAAATGATCCGTGATTTTGAAGGAAAAGAGAAATTCATTTGCGGTGGTGAAGAAAGTTTCGGATTCATGACGGGAGATTTTGTTCGTGATAAAGATTCTTGCGGAAGTATCGTTTTGGCTTGCGAAATTGCAGCCTGGTGTAAAGCCAACGGAAGAACGATGTATCAGTACCTGATCGAGATTTACCAGGAGCTGGGAATGTATTATGAAGGATTGGTAAACCTTGTCAGAAAAGGGAAAGACGGAGCAGAAGAAATTGAAAATATGATGAAAAACTTCCGCGAAAATCCTCCGAAAGAATTGGCGGGTTCACCAGTGGAAGAAGTGAAAGATTTTAAGGAACAGACCAATTTCATTGTTTCACAAAATGATAAAAAAGTAATGAATGACATTCCAAAATCGAATGTTTTGATCTACTATACTCAGGATGGAACGAAAGTTTGCGTAAGACCTTCAGGAACAGAACCCAAAATTAAATTTTACATCTCAGTAAAAGATTCCATTACTTCTGAAGCAGATTTCAGAGATAAACTGAACTCTTTGGATGAGAAAATTAATCAGGTAAAAAAAGATTTACAACTAACATAAATTAAATGCAGCAATGTATCAGTCTGGCAATATACCAATTATTGTTACCTGTTGCATTGTTATTGTTACATTAAAATAATTAAATAAAAAATAAAGTGAAAGTTTCAAAATTAGCGGCGAACCTGATCGGTTCTGAAATTGTAAAAATTGGTAACGAAGTAAATGATTTAAAAGCAAAGGGAGCGGAAATTGCTAATCTTACGATTGGTGATTTGAATTCTAATATCTATCCGATTCCTGCAAAGTTGAAGGAAGAAATTCAGAAGGCTTATCAGAACAACCTGACAAATTATCCGCCTGCTAACGGACTTTTATCTTTAAGAAAAGAGGTTTCTAAAGACCTAAAAACCAGATGGAATCTTGATTATTCCCCGGAAGATATTTTAATCACGGCTGGTTCAAGACCTTTGATTTACGCGGTGTACAAAACGATCGTCGACGAAGGTGATAAAGTAGTTTATCCGATCCCGTCTTGGAACAACAACCATTATGCCTACCTTACTTCAGCTGATGCGGTAGAAGTGAAGACGACCCCTGAAAACAATTTCCTTCCGACTGCGGATGACTTAAGACCTCACTTGTCGGGAGCAGTTCTGGTAGCGCTTTGCTCGCCTTTGAACCCGACTGGGACGATGTTTACAAAAGAGCAGCTTTCTGAAATTTGTGAATTGATTCTAGAAGAAAATAAAAAAAGAAGCGAGAATGAAAAACCGTTGTACCTGATGTATGACCAAATTTATTCAAACCTTACTTTTGGAGCAGAACACGTTGATCCTGTATCGCTTTTCCCTGAAATGAAGGAATATACAATTTATATCGATGGGATCTCAAAATGCCTTGCTGCGACGGGAGTACGTGTAGGTTGGGGATTTGGTCCGTCTCATATTTTAGACAAAATGAAAGCTCTTTTAACGCACGTTGGAGCTTGGGCGCCAAAACCGGAACAGGAAGCTACTGCAAAATATTATGAAAATCCGGAAGAAGTAAATGCTTTCGTAGAAGATTTCAAAGAAAAATTGGAAACGAGCTTAAAAGTTCTTCACAGCGGAATTCAGGATCTGAAAGGAAAAGGTCTTGCAGTTGACAGTATCGAACCGATGGGAGCGCTTTACCTGACAATCAAATTAGATTATATCGGAAAAACAAAACCGGACGGAACAGTGATCGAAAACTCTTCTGATTTGGTATTTTATTTAATCAATGAAGCCGGAGTTGCTTTGGTTCCTTTCTCAGCTTTTGGGGAAGAAAAGTCTGAGCCTTGGTTCAGAGCTTCTGTTGGTGGTTTAGCGATCGGTGAGATCACAGCCATGATGCCGAAATTAGAAACTGCTTTGAATAATTTAAAATAATACACTTAAGTTATAAGTTATTAATTATGAGTTATGAGTGAAAGTATTGTTGGGAAAAAAACTTTTGAATTTGCAATACAGATTGTCAATTTTTATAAAAAGTTTAGTATTGAAAAGAAAGAATACATTTTATCCAAACAAATCTTACGCTCAGAAACTTCTGTTGGAGCTAATGTCAGAGAAGCTTTAAACGCTCAAAGTAAAATGGATTTTATTCACAAATTATCTATTTCTCAAAAAGAATGTGATGAAACAATTTATTGGCTTGAACTTTTATTCGCAACTGAATATATTTCAAAAGAAGAATTTGAAAGTTTAAAAGGACAGGCACAAGAAATACTAAAAATTATCCGGAGTATAATAATAACCACAAAGAATAAGACTCATAACTCATAATTAATAACTTATAACTCTTTAACTTATGAAAATAATCGCAGTTATTCCCGCACGCTACGAAGCAAGTCGTTTTCCTGCAAAGCTGATGCAGATGTTGGGTGAGAAAACAGTGATCACGACGACCTACCAGAATGTTGTGGAAACAGGTTTATTCGATGAAGTTTTTGTGGCGACGGATTCCGAAATTATTTTTGATGAAATTGTAAAAAATGGCGGAAAAGCAGTTATGACCGGTCAGCATGAAACCGGAAGCGACAGAATTGCAGAAGCCGTACAAAATATTGATTGTGATATAGTTATCAATGTTCAGGGTGACGAGCCTTTCCTTAAACTAGAACCTCTACAACAGTTAATTGAAGTTTTTCATAACGATGAAAATCAGGAAATTTCTTTAGCTTCATTAAAAATAAAACTGACTGAAAAAGAGGAAATTGAAAACCCAAACAACGTAAAAGTGATTACGGATAATAATGGTTTTGCCCTGTATTTCAGCCGTTCTGTGATTCCTTTTCATCGTGAGATTTCTTATGATGTAAGCTATTTTAAGCATATCGGTGTCTACGCTTTCAGAAAACATGCTTTGATTCAGTTTTCAAAACTGGAGATGAAACCTTTGGAAATTTCCGAAAAGATCGAATGCATCCGTTATCTGGAATATGGCATGAAAATCAAGATGATAGAAACCAATTTCATCGGAGTAGGAATCGATACCCCGGAAGACCTGGAAAAAGCCAGAAAAATAATATCAGAATAATTGGTAAATTACCAGATTAATACATTGGTAAATTATTTAAAGCCTTATATTTGAATTTATAAATTGAATTAATGAAGAAATTAGTTTTAGTATTCGTCCTGATATTCTCGCAGTCAATTTTTGCACAAACAGCAAAGGAAATCATTGATAAAAATATTGAATTATCCGGAGGATTAACGAATTGGAAGCTGTTAAATTCTGTATTACTTCAAGGAAAAGTAATCTTGGGAGTAAAAGATGAATACCCGATAAAAATCTATCAGCAGCGTCCGAATCTTACTAAAACACTCATTACCATCAACGGAAAAGATACCGCAGTGGAAGGCTACGACGGAACGAGAGGATATGCCATGAACTATGCCACCAACAAACTTCAGGAATATCCGGGATATGTGCCGGAAAGCTTCGATAATGATTTTATCGACTGGGAAAATAAAGGTTTTGAAGCTAAATATTTAGGAAAAGAAAAAATCGGAAATATTTATTGTCATAAGGTTGAATTAACGAAAAACGTAAACAAAAATATCTATTATTTCGACACAAAAAATTACATGCTTTTAAGAGAAATCAAGAAAGATGAAACATTGGATTATTTCGATTATAAAAAAGTAGGAAATCTGAGTATGCCCTTCAGAATTGAGTCATCATCGACAAAAAAAGACGGAGATTATGTAATGTTGATTAATAAAATCGATATTAATAAAGTTTTTCCTGCTAATACTTTTAGATTTTAATTTTAATTAAAAAAGAATAAAATTTTAGTTATGAAAAAGATATTTTTACTGGCACTTTCCTTCGTAGCATTTTTACAAAGCTGCATGAATCAGAAAAGTGAAGTTTCTAAAGCTAAAACCACAGAACTTATGGGAAAATCAATATATGATTTCAAAGTTGATGCACTGGAAGAAGGCAAACAAATCAACTTTGCAGATTTTAAAGGAAAGAAAATCCTTATTGTAAACACGGCTTCAGAATGCGGTTTTACACCACAATACGCTGATTTGGAGAAAGTTTCAGAAGAGTATAAGGATAAATTAGTAGTGATCGGCTTCCCTGCAAACAATTTCGGTGGTCAGGAACCCGGATCGAATAAGGAAATCGGTGCTTTCTGCCAGAAAAATTACGGAGTAACGTTCCCGATGGCTGCGAAAGTTTCTGTAAAAGGTGATGATACCGCTCCGATCTTTAAATATTTAACTGAAAAAGATTTAAACGGAGTAAAAAATACAACCATCCTTTGGAACTTTACAAAATTCTTAGTCGACGAAAACGGAAAACTAATCGATTCTTTTGTAAGTACTACAAAACCAACGGATGAGGCGATTACGAAGTATTTGAAATAAATTATTAATGTAACAATGTAGCAATATAACAGTTTACCAATTGTTAGACTGTTATATTGCTACATTGTTACATTAATTTATCACTCATTCGTTTTCTCCGCAAAACAAAAAATATTCCCCAGCTTTATGCTTGAATAGCCGTTGCTCTTTATTTTTGAAGATTTAATCATGGCTTTGGCTAAAATATCGGTGGGCAAAGGTTTCTGACTTTCCAAAAGACCTAATTTATTAGCAAATTTTATAATTCGGCTTCCCAAAACTTCTCCCGATCTGTCAGAATCTTTTCTTTCGAGCATTCCGGGTTTGAAGATGGTGATTTTGTTGAAATGTAACTGTTTTACGGCTTCTTCAAGCTCGCCTTTCATTTTAGAATAGAAAATTTTAGATTTCGGATCGGCTCCGTAAGCGGAAACCAAAATATAATCTTCCACATTATTTTCTTTGGCTGCTTTTGCAAATTCGTACTGATAATCAAAATCCACTTTCCTTTGTGCTTCCTTGCTTCCCGCTGTTTTTAGAGTCGTTCCGAGACATGAAAAAGCAACATCACCTTTCACCATATTTTTCCACTCGTCAGGATTTTCAAAATTTACGACATGTACTTTCAATTTATTATTCTGAATATCAAGAGGTTTTCTCACAAAAACGTCGATTTCTTCAAAGTCTTTATCAGTAAGCAATTGATTGACTAAATCTTTTCCTGTGGCACCCGTAGCACCAATTACCAAAGCTTTCATATTAATTATGGTTTATTGTGATGATGTTTTCCTTCTTAAATTTACTAAATTTGGCGTAAAGTAAAAAATATTAACCATTACTAATTATTCATTGAATATGGATGCCAACGAAATCTTAGATTATTGTCTCGCGAAAAAAGGAGTTACAGAAAGTTTTCCGTTTGATAGTGAAACACTTGTATTGAAAGTAGGAACGAAAATGTTTCTCCTTATGAGCCTCGAAAAGCAGCCTTTAGGAATCAATGTAAAAACAGATCCTGAATGGAGCAGTGAGCTTAGGGAACAGTATCCACAAATTACCGGGGCATATCACATGAACAAAACACATTGGAATTCTGTAATGGTAGACGGCTTGAAGCGGGATTTGACCTTAAAAATGATCGATCAGTCGTATGAGCTGGTATTTAAATCTTTAACCAAGAAAATTCAAAACGAAATTAATAATTCATAAATAAAACTGTAAATTAAACATGAGGAAAGTACTAATTTCCGCAATCTATTTTTTATCAATAGGTGCAATTGCACAAACGAAGGAAGAAACTAAAACCTGGGAACTTTTACTCAACAATAAACGAACAGAAGCCCGAAATTTTTACGATAAAAATTTAAAAGACAAGAAGTTAAACGGTTTCGAGTCTTTGTTTCTCGATGCCCTGATTGATGAGGAAATGGGTGAAATGATTTTTGATGAAACATTTCTCAAAAACTTTGTTAATCTAAAGGAAGACGAATCTCTTTTATACCCGATTTTCAAGAAGAGCTTTGTGCTGTCGGACAACGAAAATTCGTCGATGGATGACAACACTTACAAAAAAGTAGATTTTCTGGCACAGGATCCTATTTACGGACAAAATATCTCTATTCTCGAATATAAAGCTACGCTTGACAGGGTGAGAAATAATCCCAAATCTGCGGATGATTATTTAGCCAAAATTAAAAGAATTGATAAGTGGCAGTTTGCCGGAGTATTTGAAAATCTCAACGGGAGCGGACTTTATAATGAATACGAGCCTGAGACTCATGCCAATAACGATAAACTTTTTAATGCCAATAGTTTTGGAAATATAGGCTGGTACAACAGGAAATTTCCTTCCAATGATGCTTTCGAATTTTTCATGAACGAAAGTGAGTATGGAAGAGGGATTATGTATGCTCAAAGTTTCATTGAAAATCCGGCGGAAAGAAAAATTTTATTTGAAGTCGATACTAACACGGAATTCAGGTTATTTTTAAATGATGTTGAAGTTCTGTCCAGTACAAGCGACGGATATTCGAATCTGGGAGCCCATATGGTGGAAGTGAATCTGCCAAAAGGAATGAACAGGCTTTTGCTGAAATTTGACATGAAGGAGTCTAAAAATGCTTTCATGGTCATCCCTTTTGACACGAATTTCCAGAAAATCTCCGATCTGAAATATTTTGATACTTACCAAAATTATCAGAAAAGTTCTTTGACACAGCTGCAGGCAAAAGAATTACCTCTAAAATTTGAAAGATTATTAAAGGAAAAAGTAGCCCAGAATCCGAACAGTTTCTTTTACAAATACTTATTGGCAGCGGGTTATCTTAATAATTATCAAAACGATCAGGCAAAAGAGATCATCGACGAATTGTTGAAAACCTATCCAAAAGCATCATTGGTTCAGGGACTTTTATCATCCTATTATACCAATCTTGATGATAAGGAAAAAATTAATGAAGTATTTAAAAATATAGAATTAAATGATGCTGAATATTTTCTCGTTCCGGTTTTGAAAATGACCAACAGTGATGGCTTTCAGGACATGTCTATCCAGGATCTTGAGAAAAACAGAGACATTCTTCTGAAGACCAAAGCTAAAGCTCTTGGCGGGTTTTTCGATATGATGATTGCCCTGAGAAACAGAGATATGGATAAGGCTAAAATGCATATTGCCAATCTTAAAAAAGGTTTTGCCAATAACGAAAAATTTTTCGTTGTTTTCACCGCTTTGGAGGATATGGATAAAAAAGATCAGTCTTCCACGATCAAAAAGTTTGAAGAATTTTATGCTCAGAAAAGCAGTCCGGATGTGATGTCGGGCTTGTACAGCCTTTATCAGAAGTCAAACAGGGTAGAAGATCAGAAGAAAATACTGAAAAAATATATGGAAATGTTTCCGTCTGTGAATTCTTTCAGATCACAATATCTTGATCTTCTGGATGATAATGTTCAGAATCCGGAATATGGGACAGAGCTGGAAAATGCTTTAGGAAACTATCCGTATTCTTATTCTTTACTGGCTGCAAAAGCTGAATATCTGGCCAAGCAAAATAAAAAAGCGGAAGCCGTAAAATTTGCAAAACTTTCCCTTTCCCACAACACGGAAAACGAAACGATGCACAAGCTTGTAAGGGACATTGACAATACACAGGATGAGATAAGCCTGGTGGCGGTAAAAGATCTTTACAAAATCGCTTCCGAAAGAAAAAATAAAGCTCCGAAAGGTAAAAAAGGCGTAACTACACTTTTGGATGAGTACATCGTAAATGTCTATCCTGAAGGAGGTTTCAAAAAAAGAAGCACCTATCTTTACGAAATAACTTCCGAGAAAGGGATCGAGGAAATGAAAGAATATTATGTCAATTATTATGATGATGTCATAAAATCCGAGATCGTAAAACCGAACGGAAGTATCGTTCCCGGAGAAAAGTCTGAGGATCAGATCGTATTTACAAATCTTGCGGTGGGAGATATTGTTGTCATTCAGAAAGAGAGCCTGGAAAGAAGCGGCGGAAGATTTTATAAGGATTTTAATTTAAGTTCTTATTTTAATTCGGAATATCCTGTTGTGGAATCCATTTTCACGGTAATCACGCCGGAATCAATGAATTATCAGGTGAAAAGCAATAATAAAGAAGTGCCTTCAACCAAGAAAAAAATCGGTGATAAAGTATTCCAGACCTGGAAACTGACCGATCTTCCGGAAGTCAACCTTGATGAATATTTTGGACCGAGTTTTTACGATGCAACTATTTCTGTAACAGCAAATTCTATTAAGACCTGGCAGGAAATTTCAAGCTGGTACGCGGATCTGACGAGAAAAAGTCTGGTTTCTGATAAAGTGGTCGAAAAAGCATTTAAAGAAATTTTCCCAAGCGGAGTTTCAGGAATGAATGACACTCAAAAAGCAGAAAAAATTTACAATTATATTGAGAAAAATGTCACGTATAGTTCGGTAGACTTCCGCCAGAGTGGATATATTCCGCAAAAACCATCCAAAACTTTGGTAACAAAACTGGGGGATTGTAAAGACCTTTCGACGCTTTTCGTGATCCTTGGAAATCAAGCCGGATTAAAATCAAATCTGGTTTTGGTTCAGACTAATGATAATTCTGTGCAGCGCCTGATTTTGCCGAATTTAAGTTTCAATCATTGTATTGTAAAAGTAAATCTCGACGGAAAAGAAACCTTTTTGGAAATGACGGATAAATATTTACCGTTTAATTCAGTTGTTAAAGGAAATTATAAAGCAAAAGGACTTGTCATTTATACAGATAAATCTGCTTCGGGAAATTCGGATTTAATTGATATTTCTATTGATAATAATACGAAAACGTCTTTTAAAACAATAAGTGAAGTCAATATCAATGGGGATTTGCAGAACTTTTCCACAAAACAGTTTGTAATGGGAGAAACGAAAAGTTATTACAACGATTTTTTCCAGGATTCGCAGACGGAAGATTTCCGCAAAAAGAATCTGGAAGAGGAATTCGGATCTGTTTTAGATAAAGTGATCAGCGTAAAATCTGTGAAACTTCTTGACGGGAAAGATCTTACGGCAAAACCGCTGTCGTATGAAGTGCAGTTTAATATTAATGATAAGCCACAATCTGTCGGAAGTTTGAAAATCATGAAAATTCCTTTTGTGACAAAGCCTTTTACGAAAGAAGTGGTGGCCACTGAAAACAGATCTACAGATATTCAATACACGAAATATGAGAAACAGAACGATTATTTTGAAGAAGTGTATCTGAATATTCCTGAAGGTATGAAATTCATTGAAATTCCTGAAAATAAAACATTGGCTTACAATGGATTTAATTATTCCATCAATTATAATCTGGAAAAAAACAATAGATTAAAAATTACCAGAAAAGCAGATACACCTTGGGATAATATCAAGAAAGAACAATATCCTGAGTTTAAAAAATTCGTGGAAGATGCCATTAATGCAGAAAACCAGATTTTAGGTTATAAATAATTTTAACCACAAAAATAATTCAATACAAAAAAGAAAATGCTTACAAATTTGTAAGCATTTTTTATTTTAAAAATTAAATTCTTCAGTTAATCTTTTGTCTTCGTCTAATCTTTCAATGAGTTTTTCGAGTCCTTCGAATTTTATTTCGTCGTGAAGAAAATCTCTGAATTTCACAGTAATTTTTTCATCGTAGATATCACCTTCAAAATCAAGAATATATACTTCTACGGTTAATTTTTCTCCGTTTACAGTCGGATTGGTTCCAATGCTTAGCATTCCTTTATATTGCTGGTTTTTTACAAAAACTTCAACGATATAAGCGCCTTTTTTAGGTAAAAGTTTAATGGAATCTGTTTCAATATTGGCTGTCGGATAGCCGATTGTTCTTCCGATTTTCTTCCCGTGAGCCACCGTCCCGGAAACAGAGTAGGAATACCCCAGCATTTCATTGGCATCCTTGATGTTTCCTGCTAAAAGCGCATTTCGGATTTTGGTAGAACTGATATTATTTTCATGAATATTAATCGCTTCCATCTGCTCAACTTCAAAATCCAGTTCTTTTGACAATTTTTGAAGCAATTCAAAGTTTCCGCTTTTATTTTTTCCGAAAGAATGGTCGTAGCCTATAATTAAATACTTTACATTTAATCTTTCAATTAAAATCTGACGTACAAATTCTTCACCTGTCAGGTTTCGGAACTCTTCATCGAATTCTTTTAAAAACAGATTATCAATGCCATACTTTTCCATCAGGAATTTCTTTTCCTCTAAAGTATTCAGCAGTTTTAAATCTTCATTAGGATTAAAAACAAACCTCGGATGTGGCCAAAAAGTGAGCACTGCAGTCTCTAAATTGTTCTCTGCACCTACCTTTGTCAACTCATCGATAATACTTTTATGACCAAGATGTACCCCGTCGAACATACCTAAAGACAAGGCTAATGGCTTTTGAGAGGAATAATCTGTGAAATTCTTGAAAACTTTCAAAACGGAAAAAAATTTGACTGCAAATATAGGAAATAATGTACCAAATTAATGTAACAATATAACAATGTAGCATTTTAGCAATACATAATATATAACCTGATTCTGTTATCCGCGATTTGACTGGGGAACTCATAAATTATTATCTTGCTACACCAGCAAAAAAGTATGATAAAAATCTGTTTTTTACCAATTGCGGGTTAATGAAGAATCATTATATTTGCACCAAGAAAAAATTTAGCAATGGCAAACCAAATTAAAGGTAAAATTTCTCAAATTATTGGTCCGGTAATCGACGTTGTCTTTACTGATGTGGAAGCAGTTCCAAGCATTTATGACGCGTTAGAAATTACAAAAGAAAACGGTGAAAAAGTAGTTTTAGAGGTAGAGCAACATATTGGCGAAGATACAGTAAGATGTATCGCAATGGACGCTACTGATGGTCTTAAAAGAGGGCAGGAAGTAATCGGATACGGAAATCCTATTACGATGCCAATCGGAGAGGCTGTAAACGGAAGACTATTCAACGTTGTTGGTGATGCTATCGACGGACTTCAAAATATATCTAAGGAAGGTGGTCTGCCAATTCACAGACCAGCTCCAAAATTTGATCAACTTTCAACTTCTGCTGAAGTTTTATTTACAGGTATTAAAGTAATCGACCTTATCGAGCCTTATGCAAAAGGAGGTAAAATCGGTTTGTTCGGTGGTGCCGGTGTAGGTAAAACGGTATTGATCCAGGAGTTGATTAATAATATTGCAAAAGGACACGGAGGTCTTTCGGTTTTCGCCGGAGTAGGTGAAAGAACGAGAGAAGGAAATGACCTTTTGAGAGAGATGTTGGAATCAGGTATTATTAAATACGGTGAAGATTTCATGCACTCTATGGAAAACGGAGGTTGGGATCTTTCTAAAGTAGATTTAGAAGCAATGAAAGATTCTAAAGCAGCTTTCGTTTTCGGACAGATGAACGAGCCACCTGGTGCAAGAGCGAGAGTAGCACTTTCTGGTCTTACATTAGCTGAATATTACAGAGATGGAGGTGAAAGCGGACAAGGTAGAGACGTACTTTTCTTCGTAGACAATATCTTCCGTTTTACACAGGCTGGTTCTGAGGTATCTGCACTTCTTGGTCGTATGCCATCTGCGGTAGGTTACCAACCAACGCTAGCTTCTGAAATGGGTGCGATGCAGGAAAGAATTACTTCAACTAAAAATGGTTCAATTACTTCAGTACAGGCGGTTTACGTACCTGCGGATGACTTGACTGACCCTGCTCCTGCAACTACATTTGCCCACTTGGATGCAACTACGGTACTAGACAGAAAGATCGCTTCATTAGGTATCTATCCTGCGGTAGATCCATTGGCTTCTACTTCAAGAATCTTGGCTCCTGAAATTATCGGTGAAGAACATTACAACTGTGCTCAGAGAGTAAAAGAAATTCTTCAGAGATATAAAGCACTTCAGGATATCATCGCGATTCTTGGTATGGAAGAACTTTCTGAAGAAGATAAATTAGTAGTTTACCGTGCTAGAAAAGTTCAGAGATTCCTTTCTCAGCCTTTCCACGTAGCAGAACAGTTTACAGGTATTCCTGGATCATTGGTAGATATCAAAGATACCATCAAAGGATTCAACATGATCATGGATGGTGAATTGGATCACTTACCGGAAGCTGCTTTCAACTTGAAAGGAACTATCGAAGAAGCTATCGAAGCTGGACAAAAAATGTTAGCTGATAACGCTTAATTTTTGAACGCTTTATGCCTAAAGCTTAAAGCCTAAAGCCTAAAAAATATGAATATAAAAATTTTAACACCAGAATACGTAGTTTTTGAAGGGGAAGTAGATTCTGTATTGTTGCCGGGTAAAAATGGAGAATTCCATATTATGCAAAATCACGCAGGAATCGTTTCTTCTCTAGTAGGTGGTAAAGTAAAATTATATGCTAAGTCTGTGGATGAAGCATATACGAAATATTTTACTAAAGAAAATGAAAAAGATTCAGTTTTCTCTTATCCTATCAAAAGCGGTGTTGTAGAATTTAATCATAATAAAGGAATTATCCTTTGTGAATAATTAAATGAAAAGCTAAATATATTTTCAAGAAAGTGTAACTTTGGTTACACTTTTTTTATGTCTTGTAAAAATCTGATTGTATGAAGAAATATTTAATCATTTTATTTACAGTTTTGGGTATGCTGTTCAATGCTCAAAATATAAAAACAAAAAGAGGAATTGTAACGATTGACGGAATTCACGTTGCAAAAATCTCCAACAAATCGGATGAATATATTTTCATGGATTTGAAGGAAACTCCGATTTATACTATAGAATTTGTAGACAAAAGTATAGTTGATTCTGTACGAGACAGTTACATCAAATTAAATAGGATTTATAATAAAGATAAAACCTTAGAATTAGATTACATTTCTCCATCGGCATTTTCCGGTGAAGAAAAATCGGCAGTCTATACTTCGGTTAAAAGTCTGAAAATTATTGATAATAAAGGAATTAATATCAAAAATCTGGACGACTTATTTTCTAAAACTCCCAAAAGAAATTTAGATGCCAAAACCAAGGAAGCATATTCCGTAAGAAGTAAAATTGATAAACTGAATATCACGGTGAACAATGTCGGTGAAATTTTAAGTAACGGAAGACCCGTTGGATATTTTACCAATCTACCCGTGAGTTTTGGTTCGGAAGACACGGTCATGGATAAAACTTTTGTTGATATAGAAATCTACGACGCCAACAGTAAATATATCGGAAGATATATCACAACAACGAAGCAATTGAAAACTGCCGGCGGAAAAACTTTCACCATGTACAGGGAAATGTCCGGTCGGGCTTCGATTCTGAAATTTCCGACTTACAAAGCGATTGCAGAAAGACTCGCCATCATGGATCCGAATTTTATTAAACCTCAGGGAAAAGTTGTCGCTGGTCCCGTTTTGAAAGATGGTATAGAAAAATAAATAAAAATAGGACGGGCTTTAGCCCGTTTGCACAAAAAATACATTCAACTGGCTTTAGCCAAAATTAAAAAAACTCCTGAAAATTATTTTTCAGGAGTTATATTTTAAACTTAGCTTGTCATTCTGTAGGAATCTAAACATGGTTTTGCTAAAAATTGGAACCTGAATTCCTACGACAAAGTTGATGTATATTTTATTTATAAAAGTTACGAAAGAAAAAAATTCAAAAATTACAAACTCAAAATCACTCCATTTTCTTTCAACTGCTGCATGGGTTTTGAAAACCAAAACAATTCAAAATCTTCAAAATTTTCTTCAAAATTTGTCTTAACTTGTTGAAGGGTAATCTTTTTAGGGTTTTCAGGAGAGTTTTCTTCAAACATTTTCATCAGCCATTCTGCCTGTTCCTGCTCCAAATCGATGCTGACAATATTGGTTTTTAAATGGACTGTAATTTTCGTATACGGATAAACATATTGTTTTTTTGTTTTTACGCGATTCTCAGCGATTACATTTTTCGTCAGAAAAACGATTTTTGAATTTCCTTTAAATTTAAAATCTTCATCTTCCAATAAACAGTCATGAATATAATCGGGATGAATGGTTGTTCTCGGAATTTTAAAATCAAACCATTCCTGAAGCGAAAGGTCAAAATTAATTTCGTGCATATAATTGAACAAAGATTTTTTTAATCCAAAACTAAATTTCCCATGATCGATTCCGGTTTTATCTTTAAAATCGACATCGTTGTTGGCAAACAAAATTTCCTGTTTGATCGGAATCACTCCAAACTCTTCAGGATTCAAACCGACAGGTGAGTGGGCAGTCATGGCAAACTGATGCCAAAATCCACTTTGCAGAATTCCCATTTCAAACATCTGTCGAACCATTTCTAAAGAATCGACCGTTTCCTGAATTGTCTGGGTAGGATAGCCATACATCAGATAAGCATGGATCATGATCCCGGCTTCGGTAAAATTTCTTGTCACCTGTGCAACCTGTTCCACAGAAATTCCTTTGTCGATTAATTGTAGCAACCGATCACTGGCCACTTCAAGGCCACCCGAAACGGCAACGCAACCTGAAAGTTTTAACAAAAAACATAAATCCTTAGTAAAACTTTTTTCAAATCGAATATTGGTCCACCAGGTGACTACAAGATTTCTTCGCAAAATTTCCAGCGCAACTTCCCGCATCAGAGCCGGAGGAGCGGCTTCGTCTACAAAATGAAATCCGGTTTCCCCTGTTGTTTGGATCAACTCTTCCATTCTGTCAACGAGAATTTTTGCAGAAATGGGCTCGTAAATTTTGATATAATCCAAAGAAATATCACAAAAAGTACATTTTCCCCAGTAGCAGCCGTGCGCCATTGTCAGTTTATTCCACCTTCCGTCGCTCCATAAACTGTGCATCGGGTTGGCGATTTCAATCACTGAAATATATTTATCTAGTTGTAAATCAATGTAATCGGGAGTGCCGATGTCAACTTGTTTATAATCGTGTCTTTTAGAATTATTTTTATAGGTAACCTTTTGGTTTTCAATGAGAAAGGTTCTTTTAAATTCAGGTTCTTCACTCGGTTCAGAATGACAAATATGTTCGTAAAGCAGTTCAATAGGAAGCTCGCCATCATCCAAAGTAATGAAATCAAAAAATTCAAAAACTCTCGTGTCTTTTACTTCCCGTAATTCTGTATTCGGGAAACCGCCACCCATCGCGATTTTGATGTGAGGATAATTTTCTTTAATAAACTTTGCACATCGAAAAGCTGAATATAAATTTCCGGGAAAAGGTATCGAAAAACACACAAGCTTTGGTTGTACAATATCAATTTTTTCTTTAAGAATTTTTAAAGTAAAATCATCAATAAAAGTCTGATTCTCTGATAGTTTTAAATATAATTCATCAAAGGAATTGGCACTTTTTCCCAATTTTTCTGCATACCTGCTGAACCCAAAATCTGAATCGATATTTTCAATAATATAATCAGATAAATCTTCTAAATATAAGGTAGCCAAATGTTTAGCTTTATCCTGCAAACCCATGTTCCCGAAAGCAAATTCCATATCATCAAGTTGGTTGAATCTGGAAGCTTCCGGCAAAAAATTCATGGAGCAGATCTGTCTCGCCAGTGTCGGAGTTTTGCCCTGAAGAAAAGAAATTACCTGATCGATGGTTTTGATGTATTCATCTCTTAAGGCAAAAATTCTTTGCGCATTTTCTGAAACATTTTGAATATCAATCTTTTTGTCGAAAATTCTCTGAATTCCGTCTTTTGAAAATAAATCCAAAATCACTTCAATTCCCAAATCGATCTGATAGCTTGAAATATTTTTAGTATTTAAAAAACCTTTGATATAAGCCGTCGCAGGATATGGAGTATTGAGTTGGGTAAAAGGCGGAGTGATAAGAAGCAGATCTTTCAACAGTAAAATTTTTGCAAAGTTATTTTAAATTTTTGAATTTTTAAGAATGAACATTTTTTTTACTTCCGGCCAAAACATTTAAAATTACTCCGACCAATATCAAAGTGATTCCAAGAAATAAATTGAAAGTAAATTTTTCATTAAAAATAAGTACACTCACCAATACTGCGACTACAGGTTCCAGTGCTCCCAAGATTGCTGCCGGAGTTGAACCAATACTTTTGATGGCAAAAACCAGACACAATGTTGAAACTACAGTCGTTAAAAATGCAAAAACTACAAAACTAAAAAATAAAGTTATTGACGGAATAGCGAATGATTCTTTTCCTAGTAGAGCTTTAATCATAAAAAAACCTGAAGTAAAAAGCATGGAATAGAAGGAAAGCTTAAACCCTGAAACCTTTATATTGGATTTATTAACGATGATAATATAAAGTGCATAAAAAAGTGAGCTCAGCATTACAATTCCCAATCCTATGTAATTAATTTCCAGACCTTTTCCTTTTAGGCATAAAACAATTACTCCAGCAAAAGCGAGAAGTAATGATAAGATAGAAATGAAATTTAGCTTTTCTTTATAAAAGAAAAACATGATCAGAGCAACAATAACAGGGTAGATAAAAAGCACGGTTGATGCGATTCCCGCGGTGAGGAAATCATATCCTAAAAATAAAAATTCTGAAGAAAGGGCATAACACATTCCGAGTACTGCTAAAATTAATCCTTCTTTTTTATTAATAGAAAAACTTTCTTTGGAATAAAGTAAATAACCACCAATCATTAAGGCAGAAAATAAAAATCTATAAAATAAAGTAATATCTAATGAAAAATGTGCCTGCTTTACAGGTACGATAAAAATCGGAATCAGACCATATGAAACCGCTGAAATAATTCCTAAAGCATATCCTTTTAATTTCATTAAAATTATTCTATAAAAAATTAAAATATTATAAAAAAAACCACTGAATGACTCAGTGGTTTTTTTTTATTAAATAGGTTTGAAACTTAAACCTTGTTCTTGTAACAGTTTCTGTTCCTGCTCTTTATAGTAACCACTTACTAATTTGTCATGAATTGCTTCAAACGCCGCAAGCGTTTCGTTGATTTCTGAATCTGTGTGAGAAGCTGTAGGAATTAATCTTAATAAAATCATTCCCTTTGGAATCACCGGATACACAACCACAGAGGTGAAAATTCTATAGTTTTCTCTTAAATCTTTCACCAAAAGAGTGGCTTCTACAGGGGTTCCCTGCATCATCACCGGAGTTACGCAAGTGTTTGTATCACCAATGTTGAATCCTCTTTCTTTTAATCCGTTTTGCAGTTTATTGGTGTTTTCCCAAAGCTTTGCTTTGATTTCCGGTCTTGTTCTCAACAGCTCCAATCTTTTCAAACCTCCGATTACCATTGGCATTGTCAAAGATTTAGCAAAAATCTGAGATCTTAAATTGAATTTTAAATATCTGATGATCTCTTTATCACCAGCGATGAAAGCTCCGAAACCAGCCATTGACTTGGCAAAAGTAGAGAAGTATACATCAATCTGATCCTGACATTCCTGCTCTTCACCAGCTCCGGCTCCTGTTTTTCCAAGAGTTCCGAATCCGTGAGCATCGTCAACCAGAAGTCTGAATTTATATTTTGATTTCAATTCACAAATTTCTTTCAGTTTACCTTGCTGTCCTCTCATTCCGAAAACACCTTCAGTAATTACTAAAATACCTCCGCCATTTTCCTGAGCTACTTTTGTTGCTCTCTGAAGGTTTTTTTCAAGACTTTCAATATTGTTGTGCTTGTAAGTAAATCTTTTTCCGGCGTGAAGTCTTACACCGTCTACGATACAAGCGTGAGAATCAACATCATAAACGATTACATCATTTCTTCCTACCAAAGCATCGATGGTAGAAACCATTCCCTGATACCCGAAATTCAATAAATACGCAGATTCTTTTTGAACAAAATCAGCCAATTCTCTTTCCAGTTGCAAGTGCTGTTCAGTTTCTCCTGACATTGCTCTTGCTCCCATCGGATAAAACATTCCGTATTCTGCAGCAGCTTTTGCATCAGCTTCTAAAACTTCAGGATGATTACACAGTCCAAGATAATCATTGGCACTCCAGAAAATCACTTCTTTTCCCTGAAACTTCATTCTCGGTCCGATTGGTCCTTCCAATCTGGGAAAAATAAAATATCCTTCTCCGTAATCTGCAAATTGTCCAAGAGGCCCTGGATTATCTTTTATTCTTTCAAAAATATCCAACATTATAGTAATTTTTTAAGTAAAAAAGCCTTTTATGATCTACAAAAAAGGCTCGATTTGTATCGTGAATTAATAATTTTTATTTAATAATCTCTGTTTTGAAGACTTCATCGTAGTTGTGAACACAATTATTTACAAAGCCCTGTTCTGCCATCCATTTGTCGCTGTATACTTTGGTAATATATCTCGAGCCGTGGTCCGGATAGATAAGAACAACCATATCATTTTCCGAAAACTCATGAGATTGTGCATATTGCAGCAATGCCTGAGTTACCGCTCCGGTTGTATAACCTCCCATGATGGCTTCCTTCAATGCAACTTCGCGGGTTCTGTAAGCAGACATTTCATCATTTACTCTTACAAACTCATCCACTTTATCGAAAAGAAGGGCAGAAGGGATCAGGTTTTTACCCATACCTTCGATCTGGTAAGGGTGAACGTCTTCTTTATGAATTTCTCCTGTTTCGTGATAGCTTTTCAAAATAGAGCCATCTGCATCTACACCAATGATTTTGATATCAGGATTTTTTTCTTTCAAAAATTTTGCAGAACCGGATAAAGTTCCGCCTGTTCCCGTACATGCAAAAAGATGCGTTATCTTCCCTTCAGTCTGTTCCCAGATTTCAGGACCAGTGGTTTGATAATGTGCATCAATATTTAGTTCATTAAAATATTGATTAATGTAAACCGAATTAGGCGTTTCTGAAGCTATTCTTTTGGCAACTTCATAATATGATCTGGGATCATCCGCAGGTACGTTCGCAGGGCATACATAAACAGTAGCGCCAAGAGCTTTTAAATAAGCGATTTTTTCAGGTTTTGTTTTATCACTTACAGCCAGAATGCATTTGTATCCTTTGATAATGCAAACCATGGCAAGAGAGAAACCTGTATTTCCTGAAGTAGTTTCTACAACTACAGAATCTTTGTTTAATAAACCTTTTTTCTCAGCGTTTTCTATAATATGAAGTGCGATTCTATCTTTAGTGGAATGTCCAGGATTATATGATTCTAACTTGGCATAAACAGTTGCAGGAATATCTTTCGTCACAGTATTAAGCTTCACCATAGGAGTATTTCCTATTAGGCCAAGTATATTATCGTAAACATTACTCATTATTTGTTATTTTTCAATAAAAATCTGACGGCAAAAATACAAAAAAATAAATTTATTTCTAAACTTTTGTTTGATTTCAACCTCTAAAATAGCTAAAATTTATTTTTCTATCATAATCTAAATACGAAAGTTTTCAA